>JAIPGN010000007.1 GCA_021735685.1 Patescibacteria group bacterium | reverse complement strand
TTTTGGTCGTGGTTGCCATTATGGGCATGTTAGCTGCTTTAGCTGTTGTTGCCTTGAATAATGCGCGAGCTCGTGCTCGAGATGCTCGTCGAGTTTCCGACGTTAAGCAGATTCAAACCGCTTTAGAGCTTTATTATTTGGATAACAATGATTATCCAGCCACACCGGCAAGTTCTATTGTTACTGATTTGTGTTTAAGCGCTACTAATGATTTTAATGCCACTTGTTCTGGTACAGTTTACATGGCTCAAGTTCCGGAAAATCCTAAGCCTTACGATGATCATGCAGAATGTACGGCTGCTTATGCTGATTATTTATACACTCGTAATGACAGCAATAGCTATCATTTAAGTTATTGTGTGGGGGCAGACATTGGTCAAATTGGCGCTGGCCTTCATACCGCTACTCCGGGTGGAATTGTTGAGGACTAAACTTTTTTAGCAAAAAACTTGTTATTTTTTTAAAAATCCAATCTTCTTTTAAGGAGAGAGGATTTTTTTATTTTCTTTTTTTTGGATTTAGTATTATAATAAAAACATGAATAAAATTAATTATTCCCATTTCTTAGATAAAATTATTGAAATTAATTGGTTAATAATTTTTGCTTTTTGTCCGCTTTGGATTTCTTTTATTTGTTATAGTGATTTTGTAATTAGTCAATATTTTTCTTTTTTATTTTTAACTGAATTGCTTTTATTTTTTTGTTTGATTAAAGTTATTCTTACTCCTAAGATTTTTTCTCAAAAAGAAAGTAAGCAAGAAAAAAGAGAGAAGCAGAGAAATAAAATTAAAAAAATTATTCCTGCTTTTTTGTTTATTCTAATTTTGGGAATAGCCACTTTATTTTCTCAAAGCTTTAATTACAGTTGGTGGGGTAGTTATTCTCGCAAAATGGGCTATTTAACTTGGCTTCATTTTTTTGTTTTCTTTTTAATTTTATTTTTCAAAGTTAAAAACAGAAAACAAATTCAGAGAATTTTCAAGGCAATTCTCTTTTCTTCTTTGATCATAATTATTTATGGCTTTTGTCAATTTACAGGATTTGATTTTGTGGAGTGGGGGGAACCTCCCAGTCAAACTTTTCGTATTTTTTCTACCATTGGTCAGCCTAATTTTTTGGGCTCTTGGTTGCTTTTAAGTTTGCCTATTATTGTTTATTTTTTTATTTGTTCTTTATTCAAGCTCAAAAAAGATAGAGGATTTAAACAACAAATTAAAACCGGTTTAATCACTGGTTTATTTTTTTCTGCTATTTTTTCTTTAACCTTAACTCAAAGTCGGGGTGCTTGGGTGGGCTTATTTTTTGCCTTTTTCTTTTTTAGTATTATTTATAACTTTTTGCAAAACCAGAAAAGATTAGCTTGGCTTTTATTGATCCTTTTTTCTATTGTTCTTGTTTTTGGGGCTTATGTTAATTTGTCTCCTTATCAATTGAGAAAAGGTAATAGCGATTTCTTTTTATTGAGTCGTCTTCAGGGGTTTATTAACCTAAAAGATTCGGCTACAGCGCAGACCAGAATAGATGATTGGCGATCATCTGGAGATTTAATTAAGCAAAGACCTTGGCTTGGTTATGGGCCGGAAACTCAGCTTTTGCTCTTTCCTCAGTATTATTTACCTGAATCAGCGCTTTTAGAAAAGATTAATACTTTCACTGATCGAGCTCATAATGATTTTTTGGACACACTCCTGACCTCGGGCATTTTTGGCTTAATCAGTTATTTATTTTTAATCGGGTTTGTTTTTTGGCAAGGATTGAAGCATCTTTTTAAGAAAAAATTTGAATTATCTCTTTTGCTTTTATTGACTGGAATTTTTGGATATTTAATTTCTTTGCAATTTTCTTTTCATGTTGTGCCCCTTGCTCTTTATTTTTGGGGATACTTAGCTTTAGTTTTAAAAATTTCACATCTTTCAACAGAAAATCAATCAACAATTGATAATTAATAATCAATGATTGGGGATGAATATTTTGATTTTATTTAGGGTTTAGAGATTAAAATTTAATTATTTCTCAAGACGCCAATCAACTAACTCTTATGCGTTTTCTTACTAAATTTTTATTAATAGTTTTACTCTTGGTTCTCTTAGGAGCTAGTCTTTGGTTTTTTTGCTTTCGTGTTTTATTAGCAGATGCCTATTTCTTACAAACTATTCAATTGGAAAGCGATGAGAATTGGCCTGAGATTTTAACTATTTATCAGAGAATTTTTGACTTACAAGCTCAAGAGCCTTTTTATCAAACTAATTTTGCTTTGCTTTTAAGTAGTAATTTGGGCGTTTATAGATCCTCGGAAAATAAATTACAAATTGTTGATGTAGCTATTGAGCGCATGAAAGAAGTTATTTCTGAATATCCTCACTTTAATACGATTTGGAATTTAGCTCATATTTATGAAGCTCGGGGAAAGATTAGTCAAAGCCAGAACGATTTTTTGCGGGCTGAAGAATATTTTGAAAAAGCCACAAAAATTTCTCCGCAAATGGCTAAGATATATAGTGATTGGGCGGGGGTTAGAATAGAGCAAAAAAACTGGGAAGGAGCTTTGGAAAAATGTCGTCAAGCCATTGATCTTTATCCGCAGCTTTCTTTAAATACTCCTTTGACTAGGAAGCTTGAGTTAAAAAAAGAAATGGCCCAAGTCTATGAACAGGCCGGAAAAGCTTACTTTAATCTTCAGAACTACCCTAAATCTGAAGAGATGTACATTCAGTCCTTAAAATTAGATCCCTTTGGTCGTCCTAATCTTTGGAAGAAAATAGCTGATATCCATTATCAACAAGGGGATTTTATTACGGCTATTGATCGCAATCTCCATGGCATGGTCCTTTCTCCAGAGGATGAAGCCTGGCCCTTGGCCATTGCCTTGCTTTATTACGAGAAGGAAAAAATAGAGATTGGATTAGATAATATTGATTTTAATAACCTAGATGATGAAAATCTTTCTGATAGTTTAATTAAAGCTAAAGAATATTTTCAAAAAACACTTGAGCTTGATCCAGACAATCAAACCGCCCTCCAATTTTTGGGGCCAGACCCCAAAAAGTGAGTCCGTAAAACAGTCTGCTGGAGCGGGTTTGCGAGGCAAAATTTAAAAATTGTCAAAAAACTAACAATTTATTTTTATATGCTTTATGCCCAGAAAATTAAGAGAAAAAATTAGTTTTCCTGGTGCACTGTATCATGTTGTTTGTCGAGGAGTTAATGAAGGCAAGATTTTTAAACGTTCTCCAGACTATAATAAAATCTTAAAAATTTTAAGAAAGGCTAAAGAAAAATTTAATTTTTCTTTATATTCTTATAGCTTGATGCCTAATCATGTCCATTTTCAAATAAAAACAAAAAGCATTCTCATCCCTCAAATTATGCATTATATCAATTTTTGTTACGCTATTTATTTTAATCATAAACATAAAAGAAGCGGACACTTATTTCAGGACAGATATTATGCTTCTTTGGTGGACAGTGAGTTTTATTTTTGGGCGCTGAGCGCCTATATCGATCTCAATCCCGTGCGAGCAGGATTAGTAGAAAGGCCAGAGGATTATAAATGGGGGAGTTATCAGTTTTGTTATCAAAAAAATTTGAATAATGATTTAGTGGATTGTTTAGAGTTTTTAGAAATGGGGGGAGAGGGCAATGCTGAAGAGCTTTGCGATAGTTATTTGAATTTTGTCAAAGAGGAGGCCAAGAATCCGAAAAGGCCAAAATTTATTAAAAGCGAAAAATTTACATAAAAAATAAAAAGTGTCAATTTTTTAACAATTTTTAAAAAATGCTCCCCAAAGACGTTATAGAAAACGTTTTTAGGGGTGAGCTTTTTGGGGTCTGGCCCCATGGCGTGGTAATAATAAAGGTAGATTTGTGCAAAGAATATGTTGAGAAAATTATTTTTAAAGTTAGAAAAAATTGAATGCGAAGAAAGGTGCTCCTTGAGTGAATCTTCTCAAGAGTCTAAAGAATTGCATCAGGCCAGATATGACTTTGCTTCTAATTATAGTCAGAATAAAAAAGTACTTGATATAGCCACTGGTAATGGTTATGGCGCTTACAATTTGGCAACAAAAGGAAAAGCTAAAATGGTAATTGGTGTGGATAGATCTCAGCAGGCTATCTCGTTCGCTTCTCAAGAATACAAGCATCCAAATTTATTTTTTCAAAAAGGTTTAGCCGAAAAGATGGACTTTGAAGACGACTCCTTTGATTTAGTTGTCAGCATGGAAACCATAGAGCACCTTAAAAACACCCAACTTTTTTTAAAAGAAATTAAAAGAGTCTTAAGGCCAAACGGCCTTCTCATTGTTTCTACGCCCAACAAAAATGCTACTCTCAGGGGAGCGATTATCAGCAAACCCTTAAATCCTTATCACTTTAAAGAATTTACGAAAAATAAATTTGAAAAAACTTTACAACAATATTTTTCTAATTTGGAATGGTTTGGGCAAAAAATAATTGAAAAGAAAAATCTATTTTATTTTTTTAAAAAGATTTTGGGAATGGTTTCTTCTAATAATGGTTCTAAGAATGAAAGCGAAGTCCGTGTTTTTCCTAAAAAAGAACAAGGGATGTGGGTATTTTTGTTGTTGTCTGTTCTTGTTTTGAGTCAATTAGTAAATTTTAAATTTTTATGTCTCTTGCTAAAAAAGTTTTTATTGTTATTCCCCATTGGAATCACAGGGAAGTTTTGAAAGATTGTCTTTTTTCTCTTCAAAAAATTAAATATCCAAATTATAAAATTGTTGTATCGGATAATGGCTCTGAGGATGGATCTCCGGACTTTATTCAAAAGAATTTCCCCGAGTTTTTTTTATTAGAAAATAAAAAGAATTTGGGCTTTGCCGGGGGTTGCAATCAGGGCATTAAATGGTCTCTTAAACAGGGAGCAGATTATATTTTGCTTTTAAATAATGATACAATTGTGGCTCCTGATTTTTTGGATAAATTGGTCGAAGCTGCGGAGGCAGATAAGAATGTAGGTATTGTCGGGTCGAAGATTTATTATTATGATCAGCCGAAGAAGATTTGGTTTGCTGGAGGAGACTTTATTAAATGGCGAGCGTCCGGGAAACACAGATTTTGGCAAAAAAAAGGATAATCCTAAATTGTCTGGAATTATTGAAAGCGATTTTATTACTGGTTGCGTGACTTTAATTAAAAAAGAAGTTTTTGAAGATATTGGATATCTTTATGAGCCCTATTTCTTGACCATTGAAGATTTGGATTTTTCTTGGCGTGCTGAAAAAAATGGTTGGAGAATTCTTGTTAATTTAGATTCTCACGTTTGGCATAAAGTTAGCTCTAGTCGGGCCGGCGAACTTTCTTTTTCTAATGGTTATTACGGAACTCGCAATCGTCTCTTTTTTGCTTTTCAAAGAACTAAAAATTTTATTGGTGGTTTAATATTTTTATTTTTAATAATTCCCATTAAAGTGATTCAGTGGGTTTTAACTGGTAATTTTACCATGGCCAAAGGAACAATTCTTGGTTGTTTATGTTTTTTAAAAGGTAAGTTGGGTTGTGAAGAATAAAGGCTTTTTTTAGAGAATGGCGTAGTTAATTCTTGAAAAAAAGTTGGTTTTTGTTAAGAATTCTTGTATAATAGTCATATCTATGTTGACTATTTTTTTAATTATTTCTTTTTGGGTGGGTTTAATTTTGGGCAGTTTTTTGAATTGTCTGGTTTATCGTTTGCGCCACAAAAAAACAATTTTGGGGCGCTCTTTTTGCCCTCTTTGTAAGAAAAAAATTAAATGGTATGATAATATTCCGGTTTTATCTTTTATTTTTTTAAAGGGTCGTTGTCGCTTTTGTCAGCAAAAAATTTCTTGGCAATATCCTTTAGTTGAGTTACTCTTGGGCTTATTTTTCGCTTTTTCTTTTTATTGGCGTTGGCCAAATCCATCCTTATTGTTGATTGGCAAGGATTGGATTATTTTTTTTGGATTTGTTTTTATCTTTGTTTATGACCTTAAATATCTGGAAGTAGAAGATATAATTATTTTACCAGCCTCAGTTTTAATTTTTGTTTTTAGTCTTTTTTTGGGACATAATTATTTCTCCCTTTTGCTAACCACTTTAATTGCTGTTGCTTTTTTCGGTCTTCAGTATCTAGTCACTAAAGGAAAAGGAATTGGACTGGGTGACTTGCGCATTGGAGTATTTATGGGGGTAGTTTGCGGCTCTTGGCCTATGCTTTTAGTTGCTCTCTTTTTTGCTTATGTCTTGGGAACCTTTGTTTCATTGCCTTTGCTTCTGCGAAAAAAGAAAAAAATGAAGAGTATGATTCCCTTGGGGCCTTTTTTGGTGGTTGGGACTTTTGTCGCTTATTTTTTTGGGGAAGCAATAATTTCTTTTTATCTGGGTTGAAAATTCATTCTTGATTTTAGCAAAAATATAGATAATTTTTAAAACCGTTAAAAAATTAACGTTTTTCAAAAATCACCTCTAAAAACCTTTCCTTGAGTGGTTTTTAGAGAAGCGATTTTTGGGGTCTGGCCCCCTATAAATAAATTTATGAATTGGAAAATTTTTCGAAATTTAAATTCTCAAGTTTTTAAGCGTCCAAGTGATCAGAGGGGCTCTTTTACTCTTGTTGAAATGGTGGTGGTTTTAGGCATTACTGCTTTTTTGGCAGCTTTATTAATTGCCAATATGCGTTCCGGAGGTGAAGATATGGATTTAACTGCCGAGGCTCAAAAATTGGCGGGAATAGTTCGTCAAGCTCAAATGATGTCTTTGACTGGGCAGCAAGTAAATGACAGTCGTTCGGCCTATGGCTATGGGGTTTATGTTGATGACACCTCTTATTCCATTTTTTCTAATGATTACGATGGTTCTGCTTATGCTTATGATGCGGGGGGTGATACGGTTATAAGATCTTTTAATTTTTTAGAAAATATTGAAATGACTAACCCAGGCTCTCCTTTTTATATTATTTTCACCCCTCCCTTAGGAGAGATTTATGCTTCTGATCCTTTACCCTTAAATGTTGCTTTAACTTACACCAGCGTTAATTTAAATAGATATCTAAGAATTAGTTCTTATGGAGAAGTTGATATTTACCGATAAAAAAGCGCAGAGCTTGATTGAGTCTGTGGTAGCTATTTCTATCGTGGTTATTGCCATTATTGGCATTATTTCGGTGGGCATCACTCACGTTAGTTTAGGTGGTCAATCTGCAGAGCGGGTGATGGCTATTAATCTAGCTCGGGAAGGCTTAGAAATTGTTTCTGCCTTGCGGAATAGTAATGCTTTAGACCCCGATCAATCTTGGTCTTATAGTTTAGAGAATGGCTCTTATCGAGTCGGTTTTACTCCAGCTGGTTTATTAATGTCTGACGATGCTTCTCCTTCAGAAGTAAGTGCCGTGGAAGATTGCACCAATTGTTCTCTTTGTCAGCATTCAGATGAATATTATTATCACGATGATTTTTGTACAGAAACCACTCCCTTTAAGCGACTAATAATAATTGAAGATGGTGATGATTTGGGTGGAAATTGTTCAGATTGTGAAAAAAAGGTTACTTCTTTAATCTATTGGGAGGAAAGGGGGCGCGATCACACCCTTTCCTTTGAGACTCGTTTTACTGATTGGAAATAAGGATGGTTAATTAGTATCACGTCTAGATTGATAATTAAAATTAAAAAATGAAATTAAAAAATGAAATAATTTTAAAATTTAATAAATTATTAGGTCGGCAAACCTCTCGACCTTTTTATCCTCAGGCCTTAAAGGCTCAGGGCAAGGCCTTTAGTCTTATTGAATTAGTGGTTTCTTTGGGTATTTTGGTTTTAGTTATTCTTTCAGCTATGGGTGTCTATTTGCGGGTTATTGGCACGCGCGAACAATCTCTAGGTGATCTTAATATTCAAGAAGAGGGCCAATATATTATGGGTTTAATCGTTAAAGATATTCGGGCCGGAGTAATTGATTATGATGGTTATGGAGTGGCTTTGGATAATCCAGAAGATGAGCTTTGGCTTTTGGATCTTTCTTCTCCCGCTAATCAAATTAGGTATCGTAGTGATTTAACAGCTAGTGGCGATTGTTCGGTTGATCGATGTATTTTGGAGAGATGTAAAGAGACTTCTTGCGGAGAAAGTGATTATGAAGAAATAACTATGAGTGAAGTTAGTTTAGAGAGGTTAGATTTTTACGTTCGTCCTTTTGAAGACCCTTTTGTCTCAGGTTCGGAAACTTATGTCCATCCACGAGTGACCGTGGTCTTGGAACTCAAGTCAATGATTGAAGCAACCGGTCCGGCAGAAATTGTGCTTCAGCAAACTGTTTCCCAAAGGCATACTTTGAGAAAATAAATTTAATAAAATTTATGTCCAATGAATTAAATCATCGCCAAGGAATTTCTCTGATTATTACTATTTTGATTATTTCTTCTATTTTAGTGAGTACAATTACAGTAGGTGATGTTCTTATCCGGCATAGTCAAACCGTAAAAAGTGTGGAAGATTCAGAAATGGCTTATTTCGCCACAGAAAGTGTTTTAGAAAAAGCCAAGTATGAGATTTTTAAAAATTACGAAAATGCTTCTTCTTATAGCTTGAGTGGGTCTTTGGATAATGGAGCCACTTATGAGATTTTGAGCGCAGACATAGAGTATGATTCTTATTTCAGCATAGATCTTGATCCAGGAGAATCTTTTGAGATTGCTTTGGACCTTAATGGCACTGACCTCTATCCTTCGACTTTATCTATCACGCAAAGCGGTTCAGTTTCTACAGATTTAATTGTTTATCAGTGTTTGACGGGCGGGACTCCGCGAATTTGTACTACTGGTTACACTCAAACTCTTTATTCTTCTTTGCCTCTTAATCTTTCGATTTCAGAAGAAGACAGATATTATCGAATTCGGATTAATAATTTGAGCGCTTCTTCTTCAGAAACATATAACTTAAGCCCTAGTGGAGGAGATTTGCCCATTGGTATTGATCTTACTGCCAAGGGCGTTTACGGAGATTATGAAAGACGTTCGCGAAGCAATTATCCTAAATGGCAAATTTTTGGTTCCTAGTTTTTCTGTCTTCCATATTCTCTTGTTTTTCTTGTTTTATTGTAATATAATTGTTATTATATTATATAGTTGTGTAATAATAAAAAAATAAATTTTTATATTTTTTTGAGCCCATTTAAAAACTGGAGTTTGAAATTATTTTAGTGATATATTTTTTATGAAAAACTCGCGAAAAAAAGTAGATATTTTTTTAATCTTGCGTCGAGTTTCTTTTAGGCCGAAATTCAGTTTTTGGCTTTTTTTGTTTATTTGTATTTTTTTATATTCTTATCCTCCTTTATTTCCACACTCACATGATGTTTTTGCTTGGACTCCACCAGCTGATCCCCCTCCAGCGGATAATGTGCCGATGCCCTTAAATGTTGGTCCGAGCGCACAGGGCAAATTAGGAAATCTGGGAATTGGCACTACTGAACCCGGTGGTTATCAGTTGAATGTTAGCGGGGAATCGTATTTTACTGATATTGTCACTGGCACTTCTTTTTATGGTCCCGGAGGATATTATGTTAGTCCCGGCTCTACAGAGTGGGGTCTTTATACCTTGGGCTCAGTTTCTGCAACTGGCACCACTAATGATAATTATTTTGCCGGCAATTTGGGGATTGGAACTGCTACTCCTAATGCTAAATTAGTAATTCGTCAAACCGGGACTGATGACATTTTTAATCTTTATGATACTGATAGCAAGATTCTAACGGTAGTAGATGGTGGTCAAGTTGGTATTGGTGTAGACACACCAACTGGACTTTTAGATGTGGCGGGCAGTTTAGTGGTTAGTGGTCAGCAAGTGGCCATTAACGTTCCTTTGAACCTTACTTCTGCCGGCGATATTTCTTTTGCTTCGGACCTTCAATTTACTAATCCCACTGCTTCTTATATCAAATCTCAAGCCCCTTTATATATTGAGGCTGGTGATTCTAATTATAGTTATGATTTAATTTTACGAGCCTTTAACGAAGGAGAAGTGGTAGTAGATGCTCAAATGGATTTAATGGGTGAACGCATAACTAATGTTGGTGAACCCATTGATGATAGCGATGTGGCGACCAAAGGATATATTGACAACACAGGAAATTGGGAGGCCTCTGGTTCTTATCTCTACCCCATTGATTTGGAATACAAGGTGGGAGTTGGCACTGATGTTCCGACTACTGCTTTAGATGTTTATAAGGCTGGAGCATCTTCAGAAATGTTATTAAAGTCAGATGCTGACCAAAAATCAATGTTTTATTTTGAAGATGGGCAAACTGGAATATATGAACCAGCCAGCTCTGAGGATTTGCGTTTTTGGGTTGGTAGTGATGACCGAATGACAATTGCTGATGATGGCAACGTCGGCATTGGGACGACGAGTCCTGATTATAAATTAGACGTTGCTGGAAACATAAACATAGATGGTTCAAGTGCTTACAAATATGCTACTTATGATGCTCTAAAATTAGCAACAAAAGGAGATACAACTAATTATACTTCTACAATAATAGGTAGAGATGCGGGAGATAGTGTTACAGATGGAACAACTATTAGACAAACAGCTTTAGGTTATTATGCAGGTAATTCAAACTCAGGAGCTTCTCAAACAGCTTTAGGTTAT
>JAIPGN010000005.1 GCA_021735685.1 Patescibacteria group bacterium | reverse complement strand
CGCTCGTTGGCTAATGGGCGGCGGCTTCGCCTTGTTAGACTCCTCGCTACGCGACGTCGTCTAACTGCGGTATATCCAACATCCTTTCGAAATTGTGCTACAATTTCTTCAGGACGTCGGATCATACCGCCGCCCATTAAATCCAATAATTTTGAGAGGCTAAAAAGTAGAAGGGGGACAATTTCTTAAACTATGAAAGGGGCAATCTCTATTCAACTCAATTTGAAGTCACCGGAATATTTAAATAGAAGCTAATTAATAAGAATAATATTATGAATGGTCAAAAAATATTTGTTGGAATACTAACTGTATTGAATCTAATTTGGTTAGGTTTCAGCATATTCGTTTTATTCAAGGAACCATCTACAGGCTTAATTATGATGATTCCATTAGCTATTGGTTTAATTACATTTTTCATCACAAAAAAAGTCAAAAAATTTGATACATTTAGAGCATTCAAATACGCGAGTATCGCTTTTTTTATCCCAGCAGGTATTATCTTTGTTTTAGGATTTTGGTACATAGGTGCAGGTGGTGAAAGAACTGCTGGAGTAGCTATGATTGATCCTCTCCATGAACAATGTTATGAAATGTGTAGAAATACTACTCAAGAAATAACTAATGCAACAAGAGATTGTATAAATAATTGTCTTGAGAATTTAAGAAACAAATAAATAACTCCCCTTATACTTCATTCTTATGATTTCACAAAGCAAGATAAAAGAATCAATCTTTAGAATAAGAAATAAAATCGGTTTACTTGAAGCGCCCATTTCAGTACAGTGGATTTCTACCCATTCATGTAATTTTTCTTGTGAGCATTGTATGGTTAATGCTGGAAAACCATTAAAGGATGAATTAGCTTACGAAGAAATAAAAAAAGCAATTGATGATATGGCTCTCATGGGAGTAAAATATTTTATTGCCACAGGAGGAGAACCACTATTAAGAAAAGACATTTTTGAAGTATTATCTTATGCCAAAAATAAAGGTTTGAAAATAGGATTATCAACTAATTGTTCACTCATTTCTAATTTTAAAAAAGAATTAGAAAATTTAAAATTGAATGCGGTTATGGTTAGTTTAGATGGGTTAAAATATAGTCATAAGAAAATAAGAGGCAAAAATAATAATTTTGATAATACCATTAATGCAATAAAATATTTTAAAAAGATAAAAACGCCTAAAATAAGTGTTTGTACAACAGTGTATAAATCTAATTTAAAAGAACTGGAACAATTAAGAGATTTGATTTTTTCCATCGGATGTAATCATTGGTATATTAATATTATCCTTCCTGAAGGTAGAGCAAAGAATAAGGATTGGCTTCATTTAGACAAAAATAAAATATTAGATTTATTCCACTTCATAGAAGAAAACAAGAAAAAATACAGAATTGATATTTGTTCTGAAGCAGGATATTTAGGAGACTGGGATAAAAAAATCAGAAATGGCTCATTTTTTTGCGGATGTGGTTGGACTTCTTGTGCGATTATGGCAAATGGAGATATAATGGCTTGTCCAATTTTTGAAGAAAATGATTACATTGAAGGAAATATTAGGAAAAAATCATTTAAAAAAATCTGGGAAAAAGGCTTAAACAAATTTCGAAATATGAAATTTAAAGATAATTGCTATTCTTGTGATCACTTCTCAAAATGCAGAGGGGGATGTAAGGTTATGAGGGTTCTAAATTCAAACTGTTTAAAAGAAGTTTTAGAAATAACTAACTAAACGAAATTGCCCCTTGATGTAATAATAAAAGGAGCTTCGCTCTTGATAAAAAGAAATTGTCCCCTTGATTCTTGTCCGTTATGTATCACTTTGTTCTCTGGATAGGACGCCTCTCAAAATTACTCCTTCGCTCCATTTCATTCCGCTCGGGCACGTTGCACTCTCCTCACTTCATTCGTCGGCGGATTTAACAGGGCTTAAAGGGTTCGCTCGTTGCACTTCGCTCTCCTAAATTTTTTGCTACGCAAAAAACTTCCCTTAAGCCCGATGTTACCAACGCCGTTCTGCTCAGAGAATCTTCGCCTAACAGCGTATGTTTAGCTTTATTTCATTTCGTCCATATTTTTCAGCAAATCAGAAAAGCGTTAGAAAATTAACGTTTTTGAAAAATCGTTCCCAGAACCCTTTCTCTGTCTCGGTTTCAAGGAAGCGGTTTTTGGGGTCTGGCCCCTCAAAATATTTTTCAGCAAATCAGAAAAGCGTTAAAAAATTAACGTTTTTGAAAAATCGTTCCCAGAACCCTTTCTCTGTCTCGGTTTCAAGGAAGCGGTTTTTGGGGTCTGGCCCCTCAAAAAATAATGTACGAGGTCGAACCTCGTACATAATTTGATTATTTTATTTGTTGATGATTTGGATGGCGTAGCCTTTGATCAGCGCTAAAGAGGTTTTTTGGTAGGCAGAGGTTAGAATTCTTTGAAAAGTACTTTGCGAAGTATTCATTTTCTGAGCGCATTTTATTTGTTCCAGCCTTTCAATGTTCTTGAGACGCAAAGCCTCGGCCTCTTCTAGGCTCAATTTAATTATTTTTAAATTTCTCATGGGCACGCCTTGGGGTTTAAAATAGGTAACGTGCGGGTTGAATTTAATTTTTCGACAAAGTCTAGGTCTAGGCATATAAAGTTGATTATTTTTATTTTTTGTGTTAATTTAATAAGAAAGAAGGCTGACCAGCCCTTTGCTTTGAGCGAAGGACTGGACTCCCAAGCCTTCTTTTATTTTTGCTGGTCCTTTAAGGCCTTCTTTTCTTCTTGGATTGCCTCTAATTCTTCTTGCAAAGCCTTTTCTTCTTGTTCTAAGGCGCTTAATTCATTTTTAGGGGAAATGAATCTTTGTCTTCCCCAGCCACGACCATAGCCACAGCCTCGTCTGAATCCAGCTCCGCAGGGACCAAAGCCTCGGCCGGTTGTTGGACCTTGTCCTTGAGGACCAGTTCCATCTAATCTAGGCATATTTTACCTCTTTTTGTTTTTAATTTTTTGATAATAATTCGACCTTGCTGTTATGAGTATATACTCATAATTCTTTTTTGTCAAATTTAGGTTGTGGATAACTAAAATTTAATTAAATTATTAAATTGCCAAACTTGTTTTTTTTTGATATCTTAAGCTTATGGGGCCTATAGTACAGTGGTAGTACATCGCATTCGCATTGCGGAGACGGGAGTTCGATTCTCCCTAGGTCCACCAACTATTTTGTAAAAATAGAATCAATGCTTAAACCAGAATTATTAGTTCCAGCCGGCAATTTAGAAAAACAGGAAGTCGCCTATTTATATGGCGCGGATGCTTGTTATTTAGGAGTGCAGGGTTTTTCCTTGAGAGCGGAGAAATCAGAGATTAAGTGCTCGGAATTAGAAAAAGCCATTAATTTAGCTAAAAAATATGATAAGAAAATATATTTAGCTCTTAATTCTTTTGTTTATGAACAAGACCTTAAAGAAATAGAAAAGTTGTTGAAAAAAATAAATCAATTAAAGCCCCATGGTTTGATTATCGCTGACCCAGGGGTTATTGCTTTGGCTCAAAAAGTTGAAAATAAAATTCCTCTTCATCTTTCTACTCAGGCTAATACCCTTAATTCAGAAAGTGTTAAATTTTGGCGAAAAAATGGAGTTCAAAGGATTATTTTAGCCCGCGAGCTTTCTTTTTCTCAGTTACAAAAAATTAGAAAAGCGATCAAGAACATTGAGATTGAGATTTTTGTTCACGGGGCGCTTTGTATTTCATATTCGGGTCGTTGTTATTTAAGTAAATATTTGATTGATCAAGACGCCAATCAAGGTAATTGCGTTCAGCCTTGTCGTTGGGAGTGGCAAGGCCAAGAAACCATTAATCCTGAGAGAAAATTAAGATTTGAGCAAGAAAATGGCCTTAATTATATTTTGAATTCTAAAGATTTGTGTTTATTAAAGAAATTGCCGGAAATTATCAAGCTTCGGCCCACTGCCCTGAAGGTAGAGGGGCGGATGAAGAGTCCTTATTATGTGGCTTTGGTTACGATGATCTATCGTCAAGCTATTGATGACTATTTCTCTTCTTCGGCCTTATTTCAGCAAAATTTGAATTATTATCAAAAAGAATTGATTAATGTTTCTCATCGCGATTATACTATAAATTTCTGGGAAGGATTTAATGATAACACCTTAAATCAGGTTTCTTCTGGCTATATTCAAAAATATAATTTAGTTGGCTTGGTGGAAAAGCATGATCCCCGACAAAAAGAACTTTATTTGCGGGTTCGCAATGAAATTAAAAGGGGTCAAGTTATAGAAATTTTAAATTATCAAAACAAAAAGATAGTTAAATTTAAAGTGCGAGAAATCTTTGACTTGAAGAAAGAAAAACAAGCTGAATCCGCTCATAATAGTTACTATGTGAAAATACCTAGTTCATTTAGTTTCCCTTCTTTGGCTGTAGTGAGGGCTAAAATTAAGAGGAAAAAATAATTTTTGAATAGTTTGACATTATTTTTGTTCATGGTAAAATATTAAATATAATTTATAAATTTTTTTAATAAAATATATGCATTTTGTCCCTACAGTTGTTGAAAAGTCTGCTCACGGAGAAAGGGCTTATGACATATATTCTCGGCTTTTAAGAGAGAGAATTATTTTTTTGGGAGACACTGTCACTGATAGTGTCGCTAATACTATTATTGCCCAACTTTTATTTCTTGAAAGCGAAGACAAAAATAAAGACATTAAGCTTTATATCAATACACGCGGAGGCTCAGTAACAGCTGGATTAGCTATTTATGATACCATGCAATATGTTAATCCTTCAGTAAGTACAATTTGCGTTGGTATTGCGGCTTCTATGGGCGCCGTTCTTTTGGCTGCTGGCTCAAGAGGCAAAAGGTTAGCTTTGCCTAATTCAGAAATTATGCTTCATCAAGTTATTGGTGGAACTGAAGGCCCAGCTGCGGATGTAAAAATCGGAGCTGAGCATATTCTTAAGGTAAGAAATCGGATAAATAAAATTTTAGCCGCAAAATCTAAACAGCCCTTGGGAAAGATCGAGAAAGATACGGATCGAGATTTTTTTATGAGCCCGCAAGACGCAAAAAAATACGGTTTAATCGACAAGATTATCAAAAAGTAGAAAATTTTGTCTTGTAAATTGTTGAGCTTAATGCTTTTTTTGAAAGCCGAGTTTTTGATACTCGGTTTTATTAATTAAGATCTTATTAATTCAAGCTTATGATTTACATACAAATAGTTATCTCCCTCTTAGGTGGAATTTTGCTGGGCTGGGTGATTAGACAAAAGATTGCTAGTCATTTGACTCAATCTGCGGAGGCAAAAGCTAAGGAAATTCTAAATAAAGCTAAAGCTAAGCAACAAGAAATCTTATTAAAAGCCAAAGAAGATTCTTTAAAAATTTTGGACCAAGCCAAAAAAGAAGAAGATGAACGAAGAAGAGAGATCAAAAAAACCGAACAAAGGATGGAGAGACGGCAAACAGTTTTCGAGGAAAAAATTTTAGAATTAGAGGAGAATAGAAAAAAACTGAATCAAGAAAAAGACAGCATTGAACAAGCCAAAGATAAGATTCGTCAGATTTATGAGAAAGCACGTGCAGAGTTGGAGAGAATTTCTAGCTTAAGCGTTGAAGAAGCTAAAGAGCTTTTATTGGAGAGTACAGAAGAAAAAATTAAGGATGATATTCTGGAAAGAATTAAAAAGTTAGAGAAATATGGATCAGAGGAAATAGAGGAACGGGCCAAAAGTTTAATTACTAGTGTAATTGAACGTTGCGCTGCTGCTCATACGGCAGAAGTGACCACCAGCTCTGTTTCTTTGCCTTCAGATGAGATTAAAGGAAGAATCATTGGTCGAGAAGGACGTAACATCAGAGTGGTAGAGCAATTGACAGGAGTGGAGATTGTGGTGGACGACACGCCAGAAGTGGTTTTTGTTTCTGCCTTTAATCCAATTCGTCGCCAATTAGCTAAATTGGTTTTAGATAAGCTGATTTTAGACGGGAGAATTCAGCCAGCACGGATTGAAAGAGTGGTTCAAGATACTAAGAAAGAGTTGGCTCGAGATATTCGTAAGGCAGGCGAAGACGCTATTTATCAAGTTGGGGTTACGGGCTTAGATCCCAAATTGGTACAATTATTGGGAAGGTTAAAATATCGAACCAGTTATGGTCAAAATGTTTTGCAACATTCTCTAGAGGTCGCCAATTTATCGGCAATGTTAGCCGAAGAATTAGGGGCCAAGGTGGCCATTTGCCGTAAGGCAGGATTATTGCATGATATTGGCAAGGCTATGGATTTTGAAATTCAAGGAACTCATCCCGAGATTGGCAAGGATATTGGAGAAAAATATAATCTTGCTCCTGAGGTTATTACACCGATTGCTACTCACCACGACGATCATCCACCCACTTTAGAGGCAATAATTGTTAAGGTGGCTGATGCTATTTCTAGTGCACGGCCCGGAGCCAGAAAAGGATCTTATCAAGAATATATTCAAAGATTAGAAGAATTAGAAAATATAGCTCGCAAGTTTAATGAAGTGGAGAGGGTTTACGCTATTCAGGCAGGACGAGAGTTAAGGGTTTTTGTCTCTCCCGTTAAGACCGATGACTTGGGAGCTAGTAAGTTAGCTCGTAAAATAGCGGATCGAGTTGAAGAAGAATTGAAATATCCTGGAGAAATTAAAGTGACGGTCATTCGAGAAAATAGAATTAGTGAATACGCGCGATAGAGAGAGGATTCAAGAACGTATGTTGTTTAATTAAAGGAATTATTATATACTAATGTTATGCCTAAAAGAACTTATCAACCGAAAAAAAGAAAAAGAGCTCGTAAACATGGTTTTCTTAAAAGAATGAGAACTTTAGCTGGAAAGAAAATTTTGAAAAGAAGAAGAGCTAAGGGACGCCAAAAATTATCGGTGTAATTTTTTAGTTATGCTTCCCCCTAAAAATCGTTTGAAAAAAACTCGAGATTTTAATCGAATTTATCGTTATGGCTACAAATTTTTTTCTCCGGAATTAATTTTAAGATGGGTAAAAGATAATAGAAAAGAATGTTCTCGTTGGGGGATAATTGTTTCGCGGAAAGTTGATAAAAAAGCGGTAATTAGAAATAAAATTAAAAGGCGCCTTCGGGCTATTTTGCGGGAAAATATAAATTCTTGGCCTCTTCAAAAGGACATTGTTTTGATTGCTCGACCTCAGATCAAAGAATTGTCTTTTTCGGAATTGAAGAAAAGGTTAGAGCAAATTTTACGCAAAAATAAATTATTATCTTCTTAATTAAAATGCGATTAATTTTAATTTTTTCTCCGAAATTCTGGATTGTGCAAATTATTCGTTTTTATCAGAAAACTATTTCCAGAGATCATGGTTTTTTGCGTTTTCTTTCTCCCAATGGCTTTGGTGTTTGCAAATTTCGTCCTACTTGCTCTGAATACGCTATTCAAGCTATCGAAAAATATGGCTTGATTAAAGGAATTGGCAAAGCCGGTTGGAGAATTATGCGTTGTCACCCTTGGTCTTCTGGGGGTTGGGATGAGCCTTAATTTATTAAAGAATTATTTGATTTATGATTGAACTTTTTAAAGTTGTTTTATATGAACCATTTCTAAACTTATTGGTTTTTTTCTATAATATAATTCCCGGTCATGATTTGGGAGTAGCGATTATTTTTTTAACTTTAAGCATCAAATTATTGTTGCTTCCTCTTTCCCTAAAGGCCGTCAAAGGACAAAAAGAGTTGAAGGAGTTACAGCCGAAATTGAATTTAATTAAGAAAAAATACGCTGATGATAAGCAAAAGCAAACTAAGGCTATCATGGCTTTATATAAAGAGAACAAAGTTAATCCTTTTTCTTCTTGTCTTCCTCTTTTGATTCAGTTGCCAATTTTAATTGCTGTTTTTCAGGTTTTTCGGACTGGTTTGACTAGCGTTGACTTACCGGTTTATTCTTTTCTTTCTAATCCTGGCCCTTTAAATACTTTAGGTTTTGGATTTTTAGCCTTAGAGAAATCTAATATTTTCTTAGCTGCTTTTACCGGATTAATGCAATATTTTCAAACCAAAATGCTTTCTGGTTCTACACCCCCTCGCGCTGTTGCTCACAAAGAAGGAGTAAAAGACGAAAGTATGATGACTACCATGAACAAACAGATGAGGTTCATGATGCCCTTAATGACCGTGATTATTGGATCTACTTTACCTAGTGGTTTGATGCTTTATTGGTTAGTTGGAATAATTTTTACTCTTCTTGAGCAAAAAATTGTTTTTAAAAGAAAATAAATTATTTTTGTAATATGTTTGCGTTACTCAATATTGTTAAATCATTTTTTTTTGAAACTTTATTGAGTATTTTTTATTTTCCGATTTGGTGGTACACCAAAGGATTGAAGAAGAGGTTTCTTTTTTTTAAGGAACGAATTAAGGCTTTATCTAATGCATTAGCTCTTAAAATTATGTTTACTAATTATTTTAAGCCTATGTTTGGTGATTATTCTCGACAAGGCAGAATGATTAGTTTTTTTATGAGAACGGTTCTTCTTCTTTGGAGAATTTTTTTGTTTTTGATTGGTTTTTTGAGCCTCTTGCTTCTTTTCTTGGGTTTAACCCTTTTGCCCATTATTGCCACTTGGCAAATTGTAATCAGATTAATATAAAATATGCGTTTTTATTTTTGCCCTCAATGTCAGGGCCAAAGCCGACAAAATAATAAGAAGTGTTCATTTTGCCGAGGCAGGGGAATTTATTCTCTTTTTGGTGGTTATGTTTTGTTTTTTCGAAAAGTTTTTAGCTCGCACGAGAAAATAGAGTCTCGGGGAAGGTTTTTTTTAAGAATAATTTTTAAAATTGTTTTTTTCGTTTTTCTTATTTGGGGAGGAGCTTGTTTCTTGAAGATTGTTTCTGATTTTTTTAATTTTTCTGTTTTTCCTGTCGCTGTACTTGATTTTTTACCAATTAATAACCTGGATTTAGTTTGTTGGGGAGCGGTGCTTTTGCTTTGTTATGGCTATTTTTGGCGATCTTTTCGACGAGAAAGAAAAATTAAAATTTGGCCTAAGTCTAAAATTATTAGAACCAAGGATATATCTAGTTTTGAAGAGGCTCAAGAAATGGGAAAAAAATACAAAATCAATGTTTATTCTTCTTTGTCCCGACCGGCAAGAATTTTAGTTCGAGAGTCTTGGGCTTTAGCTCATCAACAAGGCCATTCTTTTATTTATCCGATTCACCTTTTCCGAGCCGCATTAAAAGATTCTGACGTAAAGTCAGTTTTAGCTCGTTTAGCAATAGATCATCGCAGGGTAATGGAGGTAGTGGATCGAGCTTTAAAGAAAATAAAAATTTCTAAAGAAAAAAAATCAAGCTCTTCGATTTTTTCTAGTAAGGGACTTAAAAAAGTTTTACTGTCTGCTTATATTTTGGCTGGCGAGAAAAGAAAAAAAAATATTTCTTCTTTGGAGATTCTGGAAGCTCTTTCTGTGGACGATGATTTGGTCCGAGAAATTTTTTATGATTTTGAAATTGATTTTCATCAAATCAAGAACGTTTGTTTATGGATGAATTTCTATAAAGATTTTCAGTCTCGGCAAAGTTTCTTTGCACAACGTTCTCGTTTTAAACCCAAGGGGGCGATTAACAAGGCTTATACAGCAATTGCTACTCCTAATCTTGATGCTTATAGCCAAGATTTAACTCAACTGGCGCGGAACAATTATTTACAATTTTGCGTTGATCGCGAAGAAGAGAAAGAAGATATTTTTAGAATTTTTAGCACAGAGCGACAAAGTCTTATCTTAGTGGGTCAGCCCGGAGTGGGTAAGTCAACTTTGGTGGGAGGTTTGGCTCGTTTAATGGTCACAGAAGAAGTGCCGCCCATTTTAAAGGACAAAAGGTTAGTTAGTCTTAGCTTGGCTCGTTTAATCGCCGGAGCTTCTCAATCGGGGGAAATAGAAGCTCGCTTACAGGCCATTATTCAAGAAGTCACCCTCTCTGGCAATATTGTTCTTTTTATTAAAGATATTCATAACATGATTGGCGTTAAAACTACTCAAGGAGAAATGGACGCTTCAGAGATTTTAGCCAACGCCCTAAAGTCAAGAGTTTTTCTTCTAATTGCCACCTCTATTCCCAAGGAGTATCATCGTTTAATTGAAGGACAATCTTTAGGAGATTCTTTGCAAAAAGTTGAAATTGAAGAACCAGAAAGAAATATTAATATTCAAATTTTAGAAGCTCATGCTGCCTTTGTGGAGTCAGAAGAAAAGGTTTATTTTTCTTACCGAGCCCTAGAGAAGATTATTGATTTAAGTGAACGCTATGTCCATGACCGTTTTTTCCCAGAAAAAGCGGTTAATATTTTAAAAGAAGTAGCGATTATGGTTAAAAGGACAGAAGGCAAAAAGAGCATTGTCCGTTCCGAGCATGTAGCAAAATTAATTGCTCAAAAGGTAAAGATTCCTCTTACTAAGCTCACGCAAGAGGAGACAGTTAACCTTTTAGATCTAGAGGAAAGGATTCATCAACGTTTAATTGATCAAACCGAAGCAGTAAAAGCGGTTGCTACTGCTCTTCGACGCGCCCGAACAGAACTAAGAAACGAAAAACGACCAATTACTAATTTATTGTTTTTGGGGCCCACGGGTGTCGGTAAAACCGAATTAGCGAAGACAGTGGCTGAAGTTTATTTTGGTGATGAGGAAAGAATGATTAGAATTGACATGAGTGAATACCAGAGTGCGGCCAGCGTGGAACGTCTTCTTGGCTCAGCTAGTCAAAATAAGGGAGGATATTTAACTGAGGCTGTACGCCATAATCCTTACTCTCTCCTTCTTTTAGATGAAATTGAAAAAGCTAGTCCAGATATTTTGAATCTTTTCTTGCAGGTAATGGAGGATGGGCGCTTAACAGATGCCCTGGGAAGAACTATTGATTTCACTAATATAATTTTGATTGCTACTTCTAATGCGGGGTCTAATTTCATTCAAGATAGTTTAAAAAAGGGTCTTTCCATTGAAGAGATTGGTGAGATTTTACTAAAAGAAAAATTAAGAACTTCCTTTCGTCCCGAATTTTTGAATCGTTTTGACGGTTTGATTGTTTTTAAACCTTTAAAAAGGGAAGAGATTAAGCAAATTGCTAGCTTAATGTTGAAAAAATTAGAGAAAACCTTGGAAAAAAAGGGGATTGGTTTCCGTGCTAGCGAGGCGGCAATTCAGGAATTGGCTGAGGCTGGCTTTGATCCTCTTTTTGGGGCCCGTCCTTTGCGACGAGCTATTCAGGATCGAGTAGAGAATCTTATCGCTGATTTCCTTCTTAAGGGAAAGGTGGGGCGCCGAGATACTCTAGTTTTGGAGAAAGGAGGAAACTTAAGAGTGGAAAAAGCTTCACGTTTTTAGAAAACTTGCTTAATTCTTAATTTTCTTTATAATAAAGGAATATTTATTTAAATTAAGATTCGTAGAATATGGAAAAAATAGCAGTAATTAAGACAGGCGGAAAACAATATTTAGTTAAAGAGGGAGATGTTTTGTTGATAGAAAAATTAGAAGGTCAACCTCAAGATAAAATTACCTTTTCCGAGGTTTTGCTTTGGGCTGATTTGGACAAAGAAAAGGTAGAAATCGGCTCTCCTTTTTTAAAAATATCGGTAGAGGCGGAAATTTTAGCTCAAAAAAAAGGCAAAAAAATAGAGGTTGTAAAATACAAGCCCAAGACCCGTTATCACAAAAAACAAGGGCACCGTCAGTTACAGACCGAAATTAAAATTATTGGCATTAAGTCATCGTCTGCTAATAAAACAACTCCAAAAAAAACTACGGCTTCTAAAAAGAAGAAACCGTCAGTTCAAAAATAATTATTTAATAATTGGACAATTAAGAAGATAAATATTGAAGAGCTTTTTTTATTTTTTCTTCAGCTGTTAGTTCGTCGGAAGCTTGATCAATGTTTATTTCTCGGAGAGCACGACGAGCTTCTTCGGCAGGATAACCCATGCCGATCAAGGCATCAATGGCTAAATTGTCGTTGCGAATATCTTTTTCTGAAAAGCAACTTTTTTTAATTTTACCTTTTAATTCTAAAATAATTCTTTCTGCTGTTTTTTTACCAATGCCGGAAACTTTAGTTAAAACTTCGGCCCTTTCGCTGGCAATAGCTGATTGTAATTTTTTAAGACTAATTAGAGAAAGAATGTTTAAGCCGGATTTAGCTCCAATGCCGGAAATAGATGTTAAGTAATGAAAATATTCCATTTCCGCGTCAGAAAGAAATCCATAAAGGCTAGGGACCTCATCCTTGATTCGTAATTCTGTTAAAAGTTTCATTTTTTGGCCAACTTTAACCTTGTTCAACAAAGGTTGGGTAACAAAAACTTTATATCCTAGTCCCTGGACATTAATCTCAATTGACTCTTTGTTTTTTTGGCTAACTGTTCCTTCAATGGATGAAATCATAGTTTTATTTTAAAGGTTTTTTTAGATTTGACAAGAGAGAGAAAATTTGTTATTATAATTTTTATCTAATCAAGAAATGGGTTTAATATAATAATTGTTATGATTTACAACAACTTTGAATCAGGAGGAACGCCATTCGAAAACCAAGAAAATGTTTTAAGTTCAGAGGGGCAATTATTGGTTAAAGAAATTCAACAAAAAAAACAAGAGGGGGTTTTATCTTTGGAATCTGTTTCTCAAGGAGAGCAAAAAGAAGAGGAATTGTTGCAAAAGTTTGCTGATCAAGATCCTCGGGTTAGAATCATTAGGGCCAGTCAAAAATTGGGTCGGATGATTGTTGAGAATCCCGAAAGGTTTTAAGATAAATTTATGTCAAAAGTGTTGCAAAAATTAAGAGAAGTCATTATTTCTTCTTCAATTTCCGCTACCGATCAAAATGATTTGTTGGTTTTTTTGCCGATTTTACCAGAAAGTGTCCTAGAAGAGCTTTTTAATATTTTTAGTAAAGATTTAAAAAAGGTTAAAGAATTTAATGATAATTTCAAGTCTCGCTTGGATGTCTTGGTGGGAGGAGGCAATAAATGGGATGATTTGATTGCCCGAGAAGAGAAGATTTTTAACGAAGAAGAAGACACAGACTCAAAAGATCTTTTTTAAGAATAATGTAATTTTAGTTTCTTATGCCGATTAAAAAATCAGCGTTGAAAGCGCTGCGTCAATCCGAAAAAAAGAGAATTCGTCACAACAAAGTTAAAGCTGGTCTTAATTGGCTGAGGCGACAATTCTTAAAAGCAATTAACGCTAAAGATAAAAAAGGAGCACAGTCCTTATATTTGAAATTGCAAAAAGCTTTAGATAAAGCTGTTCAAAAGGGAGCTATTAAAAAAAATACCGCTAGTCGCAGTAAGTCTCGTTTGTTCAAAAAAGTAAATAAGCTTAATTAATTTTTTAAAATCAAAAGATTAAGAAGAATTTCGGCATTAATTTGCCGAGTTTTTTTTAAAATGTCTATTTCTAACAAGTTTCGATAAACGTCCTTTAACTCAGAAAGGTCGTATTTTTTTTGTTGATTAAGGGCTTTTTGAAAAACATAAGGATGGAGACCTAATTCTTTGGCCATTGCTTGGGAAGAAGAAAAATTTTCCCTTTTTTTTCTTTCTAAATAAGATTTTACCCTTAAGATAGTGCGATATTGATAAGCGAGCATAGAAATCATATAATCAGTGCCCATTCCCGCTTCAATTTGGTCTATTAGTAATTTGCTTGCTTGTTTTTTGTCTCTTTGTCCAAAAGCTTCAATTAAATTCCAAATATTTTCTTCTGGTTGAGTGTTAATAGTTGTTTTTATTTTTTCTAAGGAGATTTTAGTTGTTGGCTTGAAGGAGCATTTAATTTTATCTAATTCGTTTTTGACCGCCCAAAGATCATTACCTAGAGAATCAACAATATAATCAAGGGCTCTTTTTTCTATTTTTATTTTCTTTTTTTCAGCATAGTCCTGAGCCCATTTTTTGGCTTGAGCTTTGGTTAAGGGCCGAAATTCTGGATAAAACTTTTCTCTTTTTAATAGAGAGAAAAGTTTTTTTTGTTCTGTTCCCAAATCTTTTAATTTTATCTCTCCTTCTTGAAAAATAATGATGTTTTTTTGATCTTTTTGGAGTAGCGAATAGTTCTCTACTAAATGGGCGATAGTTTTTCGAAATAATTCGTTACTTTTTTTAGTGAGGGCGTTGTGCAGAATAGTCATTCTTTTTTCTGAAAACAGTCCTTTACTCAAAAGAGCGACTCGCAATTCGTTAATATTTAATTTCGGGAGATCAAAAGTGGACAAATTAAGCTTACTCTGGGAGCGAACAGAGATAAATTTTTCTTTTAATAAGGTTAATTTTTGTTGAATGCGATAAGCGTCTCCGCCGTACAAAAAAATAATCATTTTTTAAAATAGTTTATTTTGTTTTAGTCCCTGACTCATTTCCTTGACTTTTTCGCTAAATTTTTTTAATCCTATCTCTTTTAAAACAGGAAAAGCTTTTTCTAAATTTAGTTTTTCTACTTTACATCCTAAGATGGTTTGCGGATTGATGTTTGGCGCTTTTTTTTGAATAGTTACTAGTCTTTTATTGAGAAATACTTGATCTTTATTTTCGAGAAGTTTTTTTCTTAAAGATTCTTTGAGGAAATTTTTATCTTCCTTTTGTTTATTTTTTGATAAGCATTGATAGATGTTCTCAATGTTTTCGAATTTTTGAATTAAAAAAGCCGCCGTTTTCGGGCCGACACTTTTTACTCCTTTAATATTATCAGCTGTATCTCCTACCAAAGACTTGAAATCAGTTATTTGTTGAGGTGTTACCCCAAACCTTTTTTTAACTTCAAAGGGATCGTATATTTTATTAGCTTTTAAGCCTTGTTGTAGAAAACAAACCTCTGTTTCGGCTTCCACTAATTGTAATAAGTCTAGATCGCCAGTAATAATGTGGGATTTAAGGTTTTGCGGAGATTGTTTTTTGGCTTCATCTAGGGCCCCAATTAAATCATCAGCTTCCAGTCCAGGGCAGGCAAAGGATTTCAATTCTAGGCTGTCTAGTATTCTTTTAACCCAAGGAATTTGTTGATAGAATTCGGGAGGTTGAGTAACGCGATTAGCTTTATATTCTTTGTAGGCCTGGTGGCGAAAAGTGGGACTTTTAGTATCAAAAGCAATAGCGAGAAAAGGAGGTTTTTCCTGGTTTAATATTTTTAGTAAGACCGAGGTGAATCCATAAACAGCATTAATGGTTTCTCCGCGATTATTTTTCAAGTGAGGTAGGGCGTGCCAAGATCGATGTAAAATGGCTGAAGCGTCAATAATGTAAAATTTTTTCATAAAAATATACCTCTTCTTGGAGATTAAAAAAAGGCCAGGACGGGAGTCGAACCCGTGTATATCGGTTTTGCAGACCGACGCCTTAGCCACTTGGCTACCTGGCCCCACATTTTCACTTTAGCACAAAAAAGACCCTTTGTCCATTATTTTAAAATTAAAGGATGAGCATGGCGTCTCCAAAAGAATAGAAGCGATATTTTTTTTGAATAGCTTCTTGATAGGCTTGAAGAATGAATTTTCGTCCGGCAAAAGCGGAGACCAGCATCAAAAGAGTAGATTTTGGTAAATGGAAATTGGTAATAAGGCCGTCTATAAATTTGAATTTATAACCGGGATAGATGAAGGTTTGTATTTTTTTGCTTTGCGCTTTTATTTTTTTTGAAGAATTACTAAAAGATTCTAATACGCGACAAGAAGTGGTGCCAATAGCAATTATTTTTTGCCCTTGATTTTTAATTTGGTTTAAATTTTGGGTAACTTTTTTTTCTACTTCTCCCCATTCTGCATGCATTTGATGCTCCCTGATGTTAGTGACTCTAACGGGTTGAAAAGTGCCAAGGCCGACATGGAGAGTAATGAATTCAAGCTTTATTTTCTTTTGTTTTAAGGTTTGGATAAGATTAGAAGTGAAGTGAAAGCCGGCTGTGGGTGCCGCAGCTGAGCCGAGTTTTTGAGCATAAATGGTTTGATATTCTTGGGGCTTGGCCTTTTCTTTGATGTAGGGTGGTAAGGGAGTTTGCCCAATTTTTTCTATTATTGAAAAGAAATTTTTAGTTTTTGAAAATTGCATTAACCAGGTTTGTTCGCTCAATTGTTTTTCTAGTATTCCGGAAAAAATATTTTTAAAATTAATTTTTAAGCCAGAGTGGCCCTTTCCTTTAAGCATTATCTTCCAGCAAGATTTTTTTGTTTCTTCTAGGAGAAGAATTTCAATTTTTCCTTGAGTCAAATCTTTTTCACCTATTAAGCGGGCGGGAATCACCTTTGAATTGTTGGCCACTAAGCAAGAACCAGGGTCAAGATATTGAGGAAGATTGTAAAAATAATCATGTTTAATGGTTTTTTTGTCTCGGTTTAAAATCATTAGCCTCGAATGATCTCGAGGCTTACTTGGTTTCTGAGCTATTAAATTTGGAGGAAGATAATAGTCAAATTGTTCTAATTTTAGTATTTTAGGTGCGAGCATATTTATTAACCGCTAAAAAGCTGGCCATCATGGATATTAAAATAGAGAAAATCAGAAGAATGATCCAGAATTGTAGACTTTGAAAACGAAGGAAATAAAATAAATCAAAATCGATTTGCAAAAAATTATTAATTTGAGGTTGAATAAAAAGAGAAAGAGGCCAAATTAAAGCCAGATTTAAGAGCCAGGCAGTTAAAGCGTAAAGAGAACCTTCGATTAGAAAAGGTGCGCGAATAAAAGAGGAAGAAGCTCCCACTAAACGCATAATTTTAATTTCCTTTTGACGAGATATGGCTCCCATTTTAATGGCTGTGAAAATGACCAAAATGGTGATAATGAGAAAGATTCCGCTAACTACCAAGCCCAGGTGATATATTTTATTGTTAAAATTATTAAAAAGAGCAATTAATTCTTGATAATCATAAAAATTTTGATTATGAATTATTTCTTGATATTTTTCTTGGCCGACAATGGCTAGAGTGGTCTGATGCTTGGTTGGATCTATTAATTTTAGAGAAAGGGATGAACCTAAGGGGTTTTCTCCAAGCTCTTCTAATGATTTTAGAATTAAGGTATCTTCTTGATGTCTTTCTTTGAATTTAATTAAAGAATCAGCTGAGTTTAAATATTCAATTTCTTTAACTTCGGGGCAACTTTCTAATTCTGCTATCATTTCATTTAAAATGTTTTGATTAATATTTTCTTTAAAATATATTCCTAAATCCATTTTATCGGAAATATTTTGCAGAGCTTGATTGCCCAAAGCATTGATGCTGTAAAGAAAAGTTAGAACAAAAATCATTAAAAGAATAATAATGATGCTGGTCAAAGATAACCAAAAATTACGAAAAAAATTTTGGAAAGCTAATTTTAGAATTTTCATTATTTTTTCTTGATTATAATACCCAATTCTTTTAATTGTTGGGGGTCAACTTTGCTAGGGGCATCCATTAAGGGGTCGCGAGCGTCTGAGGTTAAAGGAAAGGCAATCGTTTCTCGTATATTTTTTTCATTCAAGAGTACAGATAAAAGTCGGTCTAATCCTGGAGCAATTCCTCCGTGCGGAGGGGCTCCGTATTTTAGAGCGCGGAGAAAGTGAGAAAATTCTTTTTTCTGCTCTTCTTCTAATCCAATTAGTTTGAAAATTTTTTCTTGTAGCTTTGCTTGATGAATGCGCATAGCTCCTCCCCCCACTTCTATTCCGTTCAAAACCAAGTCGTGTTGATAAGACTTAACTTGACCAGGGTCAGTATCTAAAAGAGAAAGATCTTTTTCTTGAGGCCGAGTAAACATATTGTGACTTGGAGCCCATTTGCTTTTTATTCCGACAAATTTTTCCTTTTGCTGTTCTTGTTGAACCAAAAGGGGGAAATTTAAAATCCAGGCAAAGGCTAATTCCTGAGGATCTTCTTTGTCTTTTCTTAGGTCTGGTTTGTCGGTTTTATATTTTTTTATTACTTCTTCGTAATCAAGACGAGGCCAAGGAGAGGAGGTAATTTTTTTCTCTGGGAAAAGCTGACTGATAATTTTTTTAAACATTTCTTCAGTTATGTCAAGAATTTCTTCTTGCTCCACAAAAGACATTTCCATGTCAATTTGATAAAATTCTCCGGGAGAACGGTCGGCGCGAGCGTCTTCATCGCGAAAACAAGGAGCAATTTGAAAATATTTTTCGATACCAGCAATCATTAACATTTGCTTGTATTGTTGGGGGGCTTGAGGTAGGGCAAAAAATTTGCCGGAATGGACTCGAGAAGGAACTAAATAATCGCGAGCTCCTTCGGGAGTAGATTTGGATAAAATAGGAGTTTGAATTTCAGTAAATCCTTTTTTATTTAAAAAATTCCTAATAGCATGAATTACTTGAGAACGGGCCATTATGTTTTTTTTCATTCTTTCTTGGCGGAGGTCTAGGTATCTGTACTGAAGCCGTAATTCTTCCTTGGCTTGTTTTTCCTCATTGCCAATTTCAAAGGGAGGGGTTAAAGATTCGTTGAGAATAGTAATCTTTTGGGCTAGAATCTCTACAGATCCAGTTTCCATTTCTTTATTAATTTGACTTTGAGGTCTTTGATTGACTTGTCCTTCTATGCTTATTACGAATTCATGGCGAATCTTTTCTAAAGTTTTTTGCGACTCGGAATCAAGATCTTGGGGCGCGGCTACCACTTGAACTAAGCCGGATTGATCTCGCAAAGTTAAAAAAACAATTTTCCCCAAATTGCGTCTTCTTTGGACCCAACCGCAAATTTTAACTTTTTGATTGGCCTTTTTTGAAGTTTCTTTAATTTTAGTTCGGAACATTTTTAAGGAGTTAAGCGATTAATTAATCGGGGAAAGGGGATGGTTTCGCGAATATGTTGACAGCCGCAAATCCAAGCCACTATTCTCTCGAGACCGTAACCAAAGCCAGAATGAGGAGCCGACCCATACTTTCTTAAGTCTAGGTACCACTGGAAATATTGTAAGGGAATTTTGGCTGCTTTCATCTTTTTTTTCAAAATTTGATAATCATCTTCTCGTTGAGAGCCGCCGATAATTTCTCCATATCCTTCGGGAGCAATTAAATCTGCTCCTAAGACCAGTTTATTGTTTTGGGGATCGGACTTCATATAGAAAGCTTTAATTTTTTCTGGCCATTTTTCTATAAAAACAGGAATTTCGCTATCAGCGGTAATTAAGGTTTCGTCTTCAGCTCCAAAGTCGTCTCCGAATTTAATTTTTGAGCCCATTTTTTGTAATTTTTGAATAGCCTCTTGATAGGTTAAGCGCGAGAAAGGAGGTTTTGTTTTTTCTAATTTTTCTTTATTTCGGGCAAGTAAGTCGAGTTCGGGCCCTTTATTTTTTAAAACTCTTTGGACGATAAAAGAGATTAATTTTTCTTGAATATTCATGCTTTCTTGGTGTTCCACAAAAGCCATTTCAGCATCCATCATCCAAAATTCAATTAAATGTTTGCGGGTTTTGGATTTTTCAGCACGGAAAGTGGGCCCAAAGTCAAAAACTTTATTATGGGCGGCGATAGCGGCTTCTAGATAAAGTTGTCCGGATTGAGAAAGATAAGCTTTTCCTAAATTAAAATATTCTAATTCGAAAAGAGTGGTTGTCCCTTCGCAAGCCGTAGGAGTCAAAATTGGTGAGTCAATTTTTGTAAAATCATTTTGCCAAAGAAATTGATAGGTGCTTTTAATGATTTCTTGACGAATACTTTGAATAGCCCACTGTTTTTGATCTCTCAGCCAAAGGTGGCGATGATCTAATAAAAAATCAGGCCCATGGTTTTTTTTGCCAATAGGGTATTCATCAGCCACTTGCTTCAGGGAGATTTTTTTAATTTGTGCTTCAAAAACGCCTTTTTGACGAGGGTGCTCTTGAATCAAGCCTTCTATTTCTAAAGAAGTTTCTCTGGTAATTTTTTCCGCTTCGGCCCATCCTTTTTTTCCTAATTGTTTTTTTTCTATTATTCCCTGAATAAAACCACTTCCATCTCTGATTTCTATAAAAATAATTGATCCCGAGGATCTAATATTATGCGCCCAGCCTCGCAGGGTTACGGTTTGTCCGACTGTTTCTTTTTGAATTTTTTTGATTAAAGTAAGAGAAGCCATAAAGATAATTTATTTTAGATATTCTTTTTTTATTTTTTTTATTTTATCAAAAATTGGACAATAATAAAAGTCACATAAGAAAAAACTAGAATTAGTGCCTCTCCCCAAGAAATCTTTTCATGAGAGCGAGAGAAAACAGCGAAGAGAATATAAGTGCCTAACATAAAAGCAACACTTATTAGAAAGAGGTTATTTTCTTGAATGGTAATAGGGTAAATAATGGCGGTTAAGCCTATGACTGCCGTAGAATTAACAATAGTTGAGCCGAGAAGAGATCCTAAAATCATATCTTTGTGCTTTCCTCGAATTGCCTGGAGGCCAAATATTAATTCTGGCAAAGAAGTTCCGACAGCTATTACTAAGAGACCAACAATAAAAAGGGGGATATTAATTGTTTCTGCTAGTTTTTGGGAAGTTTCCACAATAATTTTTGAGCTTAGAAGAAGAAGGGAGATACTTAGAATGAATTTTAAAATTTGATAAAAAGTTTCTCCTTTTTTAGCTTTTTCAATAATTTGGCGGCGGTCTTTATTCTGGTAAATTAAGATGATGTTGTATAAAGTAAAGCTGATTAATAAAGCAACTCCGTCTAAGCGTGACAGGACTCCATCTAAGCACAGAAGAACAGAGTAGAAAAGAAGCAAAAGAGTATAAATAATGTTTCTTTGAATAGTTTTGGTTTTAATTTTAAGACCTTTGACCAAAAGAACGCTAAGTCCCAAAACAAGAGTGATGTTAGCTATATTAGAACCAAAAACATTAGAGAGAGAAAGAATTGATTTTTGGTCAAGGGCGGCTGAGATGCCCACGAAAAATTCTGGCAAAGAGCTAGCAAAGCTGGCCAGCACAAAGGCGATCACAAATTTAGATAATCTTAGCCGGCGAGCTAAATAAACCAAAGCATTAATTGTCCATTGAGCGGCCTTAACCAAGGAGATTGAGGCCAGGACAATGGTTAGTAAATGGATAATCATTTCGTTTTTTTGATTTGGAGAGATTCCTTGTTAAGTAAAATTATTTTCCCTAGTTCGATCACAAGAACATTAAAAAGAACAATAGCTATTAAGATAATCCAATCCCAGAAATTTAAGGGATGAAGAGACAGTATATTTTGAAGGAAGGGGGTATAAATTGCTCCTAAAACCAAGAGAATGCCTATAACCACGCTTAGGTTAAGAAGAAGGTTGTCGAAAAGCTTGTAGCGCCAGATTGGTTTTTTTAGATCTTTGCAGGAAAAAACAAAGAAGAGGCCATCTAAAGCCAAGGCCGCAAAAAAGAGGGTTCGTAAATGTTCAATGCCCCAATTAATTTTATAAAGGTGAATAAATAAAGCTAATAAAATGAAATCAGTACTTAAGGCAATTAAAGTAATCAAGAGTTTCATTTTTTTGTCTAAAATTTTGCTTTTCTTTTTTAGATTTTTTTTCTCCAAAGCCCCTTTTTTTTCTTTTTCATAAGAAAGAGCCATAGCTGGTAAAGTGTCTTCTACGATGTTAATCCAAAGAATTTGAGCGGCTAAAACCGGCAAGGGTAAGCCTAAGAAAATTGCTCCACCAATTAAAATAAATTCAGAGAACCCACCACTTAAAAGATAAAGAATAACCCTTTGAATATTACTGAAAATGTTACGTCCAGTTTTAACCGTCTCTATAATTGTTTGTAGATTGTCATCTAAGAGAATGATATCTGCTGTTTCTTTAGTGACCTCTGATCCAGAACCCAGGGCAATGCCAATATCTGCGGCTTTAATGGCGGGAGCATCGTTAATTCCATCACCGGTCATAGCAATAACATGATCTTGGCTTTGAAGAATTTTAACTATTCTTATTTTGTGACGAGGTTCTACTCGAGCAAAGATATTATTTGCTTCAGATTTTAATAATTTTGCCAGTTTTTGATCAGAGATTTGATCCAACTCTTCTCCGTCTAATATCTTGGGGTGGAAGTTCTTTGATAATCCTATTTCTTGAGCAATGTTAGCAGCGGTTAATTTATGATCTCCCGTGATTAACAAAGGGCGAATGCCAGCTGCTTGGCAATTTTTAATTGTTTCTTTGATGGCGGGACGCAAGGGGTCTTTAAGGGCAATAAACCCCACAAAATCTAAGTCAGCTAAAAGCTCTTTTTTGATTTCCTTTGCCCTGGTTTTTTGTTGGGCAAAAGCTAAGACTCTTAAACCTTTTTTGGTTAATTGTTCGAACTCTTTCCTGATTTCTTTCTCTTTTTTCTTTTCCAGGTTACAAAATTCTAAGATTTTTTCTGGCGCCCCTTTGACTAAAATAATTTGCCCTTTGTTTTCTGGTTGAGCGTGAAGGGTGGCCATATACATATTTTGAGAGTCAAAAGGTATTTCGTCGAGGCGAGGATAAATTTTTTCGATTTTTTCTTTTTTTAAACCAAATTCCAGAGCTGCTTTCAAAAGGGCTGTTTCCGTAGTATCGCCCTGCATTTCTTTTTTTTCTAGATTTTTAATAATGGCGTTATTGCAAAGTAGGCCGACTCTCATCAAATCTTTGGCGTTTTTTTGCGTTCCTGGATGAATTTGATCTACGCTCATAATGCCCTTGGTAATGGTACCGGTTTTATCAACAGCAATAATATCCACCGAACCTAAAGTTTCTGCGGCAACTAATTTTTTCACTAAGGCTTTTTTACGAAGAACGCTTTGCATTCCAATAGCCAAACAAACGGTGACCGCAATAGCAAGACCTTCGGGGATTCCGGCCACAGCTACAGCCACAGAGGTTAAGATCATTTCAGTTAAGGAATAGCCACGAATTAAACCTAAGGAAAATAAAAGCAAACACAATCCCCCTAAAATAAAAGTAATAGTTTGAGCTAGAGATGTTATTTTTTTCTGCAAAGGCGTGCTTCTTTCTTTTGTTTCCTTGATTAATTGAGCGATTTGCCCCAATTTAGTTTCAAGGCCAGTGCTAACTACTATAGCTTGTCCTTTGCCTTGGGTGATGTTGGTTCCAAAGTAGACCATATTTTCTCGGTCAGCTAAATTAGTATTGGCTGGCAAAATTTCATTTTTTTTTCGAGAGGCTTCAGACTCACCGGTTAAGGCAGCTTCTTGAGATTGGAGATCGTAATTTTTTTGTAGACGAGCATCAGCTGGCACTAAGTCACCAGCCCCTAAAATAATAATATCCCCAGGCACTAGTTGACTACTGGGGATAATTTTGGTTTTTCCTTGTCGAATTACTTTAGCTGAATGATGGACTAAAGATTTAAGACGGAGAAAGGTTTTTTCCGCCTTAGATTCTTGAATAAAGCCAACCAGAGCATTGATTAGCAGGGCTAAAGCAATGATCAGGGCGTCATTTAATTCTTTTAATAAACAGGAAATAATGCTGGCTCCTAAGAGAATATAAACTAAAGGGCTTTTAAATTGATTAATAAATAATTTAAAAGCAGGAAGTTTTTTCTTGGCTGGTAATTGATTTGGGCCGTATTTTTTTAATCTTTTCTGAGCTTCTTTTTCCGTGATCCCATTTTTAGAAGTTTGCAGCCTTTTTTCAATTTGGTCTCCGCTTAAATGGTGCCAAAGGTTTTCCATGTTTACTTTTTAATTTTGAAATAGATATAAAAAGATACCCCCTGTAGGAATCGAACCTACATCAACTGCTTAAAAGGCAGCTGCTCTGCCATTGAGCTAAGGGGGCTTATTGAGATATTTATTTTTTTATTACTTACCATCCTTTCCTTTTCTTCAAAGAAAATTTAGCGATTCCGATTCTTCTTAGAGTAAAATTTCGTCCAACTCGATCTTCAAATTTGACTTTTTCCATTGTGTTGAGAGCTGATTGAAAGAGAGAATTGGCCTCGTCATAAGTTAAGACGTAGGCTAAGTGATCAACCCCTTTGCGGGCTTTTCTCTTATAATGAACTGTGTAGCCATGCACATTTTTTGTGAGCATATTTTTAATTCAAGGTTTTATAGAGTCTGCCTATTTTGGTAGGCAGGGTTCAAGGCTCTGGAAGAGTGGAATAACGGAAGGTTCTGAGAATCAACATTATAGAATCAATGTTAATAAAGTGTGTAAAAAAAGAATTTCAATTGCTTGAATAAAAATGAAATTATTTATATAATGAAATTATACAACAAAAATAATAAATTGTAAAATATAATTTATGGCTAATGCCGAAAAAATTATAGAAAAACTTCCTCCACAGAATATAGAAGCAGAGCAAGCTCTCTTGGGCTCACTTTTGATTGACCAAGAAGCGATTGTGCGGGTGGCTGATCTTATTGTAGCTAAGGATTTTTATCGAGAAATTCATCAAAAAATTTATGATGCCATCTTAGAGATTTGGGAACAAAGGGAGCCGATTGATATTTTGAGCGTAGCCAATCGCTTACAAGAGAAAAAGAGTTTAGACTTAATTGGTGGTCGTAGCTATTTAGCTTCTTTAGCCAATAGTGTGCCTACGGCTAGTCATATTGCTTCTTATGCTCAGATTGTTCAAAAAAAATCTATTCTCCGTCGATCTATTGAGGCTTCAACGGAAATAGTAAGAATGGCTTATGAAGAAGAAATGGATGCTTTAAAAATTTTAGATAAAGCCGAGCAAAAATTGTTTAATATTTCTCAGAATTTTGCTAAACAAAATTTTACCTCCCTTAAAGATACTTTAGCTAGTTCTTTTGAAAGATTGGATGAGCTCCAAAGAGGCGATCGTTCGGTGCGAGGCATTTCTACCGGTTTCACGGATTTAGATAATGTTTTAGCTGGTTTACAAAAATCAGAATTAATTATCTTGGCAGCTCGTCCTTCTATTGGTAAAAGTAGTTTGGCTTTAGACATTGCTCGCCATGCTGCTTTAACACACAAGGCCGCTGTTGGAATTTTTAGCTTAGAAATGTCTAAAGAACAGGTTAGTGATCGGATAATTTGCGCAGAATCAGGAGTTAATCTTTGGCAATTGCGTACCGGTAATCTTTCTAAGAAAAAAGGAGATGGAGATTTTAAGAAATTAGGCCAGGCCATTGGTCGCTTGGCAGAGGCTTCTATTTTTATTGATGATTCGGCTACCCTTAGTGTTGCTGAAATTAGAGCCAAGGCTCGTCGATTGCAATTTGAGCATAAAATCGAATTATTAGTAGTCGATTATTTACAATTAATGGAAGGAGAGAGGTCTCGTGATGGCAGAGTTCAGGAAGTTTCGGAAATTTCTCGGGCCCTAAAGGCCATTGCTCGGGATTTGAATATTCCAGTTTTAGCTTTGTCTCAGCTTTCTCGTGCGCCTGAAGCTCGCACCCCAGCTATTCCTCGTTTGTCTGACCTAAGAGAAAGTGGGAGCTTAGAACAAGATAGCGATGTGGTAATGTTTATCTATCGTAAATTTATGGACAAGGGTATTAAGAATTGTCCAGAAGAAGAAAAGAATATAGCCGAAGTTCATATATCTAAACATCGTCATGGGCCAGCTGGAGTAATGGTGCCTTTATTTTTTGACAGCACTACCGCTAGTTTCAAAAATTTAGACAAAGAGCACAAAGAGTCTATGGCCGAAGAAGATCCTTTTTAGTTTATTTTTTATATGATCTATCCTTCTGAAATTCAGAAATTAATTGATTTTTTTAGTCATTTTCCTGGGATTGGCCCTAAAGCTGCCCAGCGTTTTGTTTTTTATCTTTTGAGAGTGGAAAAAGAGAAGCGAGTTAATTTAGCTAAAGCGATTAAAGATTTAGAAAAAATAAAATCTTGTTCTCTTTGCCGTAACTTTTCTGATCAAGATCCTTGCCCTCTTTGTAGGGACCCACGACGAGACCCTTCTTTACTTTTGTTGGTAGCTCGACCTCAGGATTTAATGGCTTTAGAAAAATCTGGTCAATATCAGGGCCTTTATTATCTTTTAACCAAAGCTTCTCAAGGCACAGAAAGCAATAATTTTATCGAAAATATCAGTCAGGGCTTAATTGGTCGTTTAAAAGAAGATCAAAGAATTAAAGAGTTAATTTTTGGCTTTGATCTTAATGTTAAGGGTGAGGGTATGGCTCTTTATCTTACTAATTTAATTAATAAAGATTTTTCTTTAAAAAAAAGAATAAAATTAAGTCAGATGGCACGAGGCTTGCCTTTAGGTGCAGAAATAGAATATGCCGATGATTTAACTTTAGCTGCTGCTCTTCAAAATAGAAAAAGTCTTTAAAAAAAAGAGCAGGGATTTCCCTGCTCGTATCGCATAGAGTTACTGCCCTTAAGATTCTTGGGCAGCCGGAAAAAATTCTTTAATAATTTCGCGAGCCAACTCCAGGTCGGCTTGCGATGAGAAAATCCAAGCATGCATGTTTGCGTACTTGCCATGCTTGAAGAAAATTCCCTTTTCTTTTAATTTACTGTTCAGCTTCCAGACGTTGGAAGCGTCTGGATCTGACAATAAAAAAAAGAGCTTTGTTTTTTTCTCCATTTTGTCCTCCTTTCTGATTCTTTTATTAAAGCAAAATAATTTTAATTTGTCAATTTTAAAATTTTTTATGTTAGTTAAAGTCAAAGTTTTTCCTAACTCTAAACAAAGGAAGATTTTAAAGAAACAAAATGATTCTTGGGAAATTTATTTAAAAAATAAACCTCAGCAAAATCAAGCTAACCAAGAAATGCTTTCTCTTTTGTCTCAACATTTTCCAGGCACTAAAGTAAAAATTAAAAAAGGTGGACGTTCTCAAAATAAAATTATAGAAATAATTAATTAAATAAAAGTTATATATTATGTTTTATTCTTTGATGGTTAGTTTAACTAATTTTTTTAGATCTATTAGCACCTTTTTGCTAGTTTTCTTGGGCTCTTTTTTATTTTTTCGGATTTTCCGCTTTTATTTTTTAAAGCGTTTAACTAAGATTGCTGATAAAAGTAGAGTAAAGTTTGATGATTTTGTTATTAAATTAATTAAAGCCATTAAGCCGTTTTCTTATTTCCTTTTTTCTCTTTATCTTGGTTTTCAGTTTTTAGAAACTTCCCCTCTGGTTCAGAGAATTGCTAATGCAGTTTTTGTGCTTTGGTTGGTGATTCAGCTTATTTTACTTCTTCAGGTTTTAATTGACCGTTTGCTGAAAAAATATTTTTTGTCTCAAAAAAAAGAGGAGGAATCTAAAATGGCGATTCAGCTTATTGGTCAAATCTTAAAAGCAGTTCTTTGGATAGTGGGCTTACTTTTGGTTCTGTCTAATCTGGGAGTAAATATTACTTCTTTGGTGGCTGGTTTAGGAATTGGGGGTGTAGCCGTTGCTTTAGCTTTACAAAATATTTTAGGAGACCTTTTTAGCTCTTTTTCTATTTATTTTGACAAACCCTTTCAAGTGGGTGATTATATTGTGGTTGGTCAGCAATCTGGCATTGTGCAGAAAATTGGGTTAAAGACCACTCGTTTAATGGCCTTACAAGGAGAGCAAATTGTGATTTCTAATCGAGAATTAACTTCTAGTCGAATTCAAAATTTCAGAAAAATGGAAGAAAGAAGAGTGGCTTTTTCTTTGGGATTGGTTTACGGAACCACTTCGGACCAATTGAAGAAAATTCCTTTGTTTATTGAAGAAATTATTAAAAGACAAGAAATGGCTCGTTTTGATCGGGCTCATTTTGTAAGTTTTGATGATTCTGCTCTTAGCCTTGAAGTTGTTTATTATGTTCTTTCTCAAGATTATAATGTTTATCGAGACTTGCATCAAAAAATTCTTTTAGCAATTAAAGATAAGTTTGCTCAGGAAAAGATAGAAATGGCCTATCCCACCCAAACCCTTTATCTTCAAAAATAATTAAACCCTTGGAGGGTGAGCCCCTAAAAGTAAATTTCAAAGTAAAAATCTTCAGGAGTAAATTCTTAGAAAATAATTGGTTTTATTTTCCTAAAAGCGTCAATTTTTTAACACTTTTTTTGGGGCCAGACCCCAAAAACTGCTTCTCGGAAACCAGCTCTCTGTGCTTGTTTCCATGGCAATTTTTCAAAACCGTTAGTTTTTTAACGTTTTTAGTTGGGGCCAGATCCCAAAGTAAGATTAGTTGTTTTTTTGTTTTATTTTCCAGCACTCAGCTGTGTTTTGGGGCTGTACTCTAGAGATTGAGCTTCTATATTTTCTTCAGTTCTATTTTCTGAGTTGAATTTCTTGGGTTCAAGCGAAAAAGGTCATTTTCTCGCCAAATTGAATTTTTGCTTCTACTTCTTGCTTAAGAAGCGGGTTTGGTGGCCTTACTTTGGGGGGACTGTCCCCATAAAAAAAAGAAAGAATCTTGACAAAAAGACTTTGTTTTGTTAAACTTAGGGACAAGCAAAGGAGGAAAAATGAAAGATCCGAAACACACTTTTCAGGTTGTAACTAATCCCATTGAAGTTGAAGTTTCCGACTCCGGTCGGGAAGTTGAAATCAAAGGGTGTGGGTTACACCTTGTCGTACAATTAGAAGAGGATTATCCTCTTGTAAAAATACGAGAAGGGATCAAAAGGCTGGCCAACAACGGTCGGCTGCGCATGGCTCCTACTCATTTGGAGCCGGTTCTAAAACATAAAGACATGTTTTAGAACAAACTTTCCCGGGCCGACATTGTCGGCCCTTTTTACTAGAGGACGATTCTTGTAAATTCTATCTTAGGTTTTTCCTTTTAAGGGGGGGGCAATTTTGACAAAAATAAAATTAGATTTATTTATGGAAATTAGAGAGATTCAGGAAAAAGAAAATTGGCAAACTGGTGATCAGTTTTTACAATCTTGGGAGTGGGGAGATTTTCAAAAAAAAATGGGAAGGAAAATTTGGCGCTTAGCCGTGCAGGAGAAAAACAAAACCTTGGTTCAGGCTCTAATAATTAAAAATTCTCTTCCCTTGGGTTTTGGTTATTTATATTGTCCGCGTGGTCCCTTTTTTCAAGATGTTTCTGGTCAAGTTACTCTTGATTTTTTCTTTAAACAAATTAAGGTTTTGGCTGATCAAGAAAAAGCGATTTTTTTTCGTTTTGAGCCCTTGAAAGAGATAAGTCTTTCTTTGAAAATAAAAAAAACTTCAGATGTTCAGCCTAGCCAGACTGCTTTTTTGGATTTACAAAAGAAGGAAGCCGATCTTTTATCAGCTATGCACTCTAAAACCCGTTATAACATTCGTTTAGCTCAGAGAAAAGGGGTGGAAATTGAAGAAAGTCAAAGCTTAGATTGCTTTTGGAGACTTTTACAAGAAACCGCCAAGAGGGAAGAATTTCAAATCCATGATTTTGAATATTATCGAGAATTATTAAATCTTTCCCAAAGTAAATTGTATCTAGCTCGTTATTTGGATAAAATTTTAGCTGCTCATTTAGTTATTTTTTTTAATCAAAGGGCTTTTTATGTGCACGGTGGTTCTTCTCGTGAGTTTTCACAGGTGATGGCCCCTCATCTTTTACATTGGGAGGCCATTCGAATTGCCAACAATAATAAATGCGAGTATTATGATTTTTGGGGGATTGATTCTCAAAAATGGCCAGGTTTAACGAAATTTAAAATGAACTTTGGTTGTCGCCAAGTCACTTATCCCGGCACCTTTGATTTACCTTTCTCTAGTTTTTGGTATAATCTTTATCGGGTGGGCAAAATTTTTAAAAAATAAAACTGATTATGCTTTTTTCGATTTTAGCTACAATTTTTTTTCTGTCAGCCTCTCCTCTTTATCAAGAAGTCATCACTTGGAATAATTTAATTGAAAGCTCAGGCCCTGAAATTAATTCTTCTTATTCTTTGGGTCCTAAATTAAGCGCCCGCAGTGCTTTGGTTGTGGATTTTAATTCGGGGAAGATTTTGTTTGAAAAGAATTCTGAAGAAATTTTACCCATTGCCAGTATTAGTAAACTAATGACTGCTTTGGTTTTTTTGGAAAACAATAAAAAAGACTGGAATGAAATTATTCAAGTTTCCGAACAGGATTTGATTAAATTTACTAATAAAGGGGGTGGCGAAGAAATGCAGCCAGCCTTATTAGATGTTTTAATTGGAGATGAACTGACCTTGCGGGACGTTTTCAATTCTGGCTTGATTCGATCGGCTAATAATGCCAGTAAGATTTTAGCGAGAACAGTGGTTTGTTGCGGTCAAAATTTTGCTGACTTAATGAATGAAAAGGCTCAAGAGTTGGGAATGCGAGATACTTATTTTTTGGAACCAACTGGCTTAAGCTCTTCTAATCGTTCCAGCGCTCGGGATTTAACCAAGCTAGTGCGAGCTGCTTTTCAACATAAGGAAATTAAAGAAGCCCTGTCACAGGCTACTTATGATTTAGAATTGAAAAGAAACGGGCGCGCTCTTTATCAACGGGTCTATAACACCGATCAACTTTTAGGAAATTTTATTAAAATTGAGGGTGCCAAAACTGGTTATTTAGATGCTAGTGGTTATTGTTTTGCCGGCGTAAGTAATTATGATGACCAAAAGTTGATTGTAATAGTTTTAGGGGCGGATAGCAACGAGAATAGATTTCAAGAGGCTAAATCCTTGATTTGGTGGGCAACGCAACAAGAGAAAGAAGCTAAGAATTTTCAAGAACAAGAAGAATAAAAACTTTTTAATTTTCACTAGAAAAGAATGTGGCCAGAATTAAAAACAATTTTTTTAGCCATGGCTCCGATTAATGAATTGAGAGGAACTATTCCCGTGGCTATCATAGCTTATAATTTGGATCCTTTAAAAGCCTTTTTTTTGGCCTGTTTAGGAAACATTTTGCCTATTTTGTTTCTGCTTTTTTTCTGGAAACATATTTTTCGTTTTGGAGCGCAACAGAGTGGATTAATCAAGAATTTTCTTGATTGGATTCTACAAAGAACCAGGAAGCGTTTTTACAAAAATTATTCTCTTTATGGGGATTTAGCCCTAATTCTATTAGTGGCCATTCCCTTGCCATTTACCGGAGCTTGGACCGGCAGTTTAGCGGCTTTTCTTTTTGGGATTCCTTATGCTCGTGCTTTGGGTTTGATTACAATTGGAGTTTTGATTTCTGGAGCTGTGGTTACTTTTTTAACTCTGGGCATTTCTTTATCTTTTTTTTAAACCAATGAAAAAACCAATTATTGTTGTCAACTGGAAAATGAATTTAGTTGGCACTCTAGCTCAAAAAAAAGCAATGTCTTTAAAGCAAAGACTATCTGGTTGGTCTGGACTAGACGTGGTGCTTTGTCCTTCTTTTTTAGACTTGGAAAGCATAAGCAAGGCGGGAAATTTTTCCAAGGAATCTAATTTATTCTTAGGAGCACAAGATTGCTTTTGGAAATTAAAAGGGGATTACACGGGAGAGGTTTCTCCTTCGGCTTTGAAAGATTTGGGTTGCGATTATGTTATTTTAGGTAATTCGGAAAGAAGAATTTATTTCCAAGAAAACAATCAAAAAATTAATGCCAAAGTTGGAGCTGCTTTATTAGCCGGATTAACTCCTATTATTTGTGTAGGTGAAACTATTGAGGAAAGGAGAAAAGGAGCTAAGGATTATGTAGTTTTGGATCAAATCTCTGGCGCTTTACAGAATATTAATTTAAGGGCTACTCAGAAAATAATAATTGCCTATGAGCCAGTTTGGGTTAAAAATTCGGGACAAGCCATTTCTCCTGAAGAGGCTATTTACATGAATAAAATAATTTTTCAGAGAATGATTGATCTTTATCCTCGTCCCCTGGTTAAAAATAATATTAGGTTTATTTATGGAGGAAGTGTTGATTCTTGTAACGCCAGTCCTTTCTTTGAAAAAGGTTTAACTGATGGTTTTTTAATAGGCAAGGCTTCTTTAGATCTCGATGAATTTATTGCTCTTTGTCGATTAATTACTAAAAAATGATTTATTTTATTTGTTTAGTTGTTTTTTTTCTGGCCTGGGGGGGAATTATTTTTATTATTGGCCGTAAATTTTTTCTTCTTCTGCATCTTGATCTTTCCCAAATTCCCCAAGAAAGAGAGAATATAATGAAAAGGAGATTACTAGAAAGAAAGATTAGTCGAGATTTGGTTCATTTTCAGCAAAAACTATTTATTAAGATAAGGTTTTTTTATTTATTGGGTCAAAAGTTTTTTAAAGAAATCTTGTTTTATCTTAAAAATTTGATAAAATTGATTAAGAAGAAAAAATAGGCCAACGTAGAGCTCAGTGGTACCTGCCTGCCGGCAGGCAGGGAGCAACTCCATGGTAAGGTGAATTTTGTTTTTGTTTTTCAAGTGAAAAGATAGGCCAACGTAGCTCAGTGGTAGAGCAACTCCATGGTAAGGAGTAGGTCGTCGGTTCAAGTCCGACCGTTGGCTCCATTATTATTTGATTTTTGAGGGTAGGTGGCGGAGTGGTCAAACGCATCAGACTGTAAATCTGATGGCTTTATGCCTACGTAGGTTCGAATCCTACCCTGCCCACCATTACAAAAAATATGTATTCTAGCGAAGAGATCAGAAAAAGATTTTTAAAGTTTTTTCAGGAAAGAGGGCATCAAATAGTGCCTTCTGCTTCTTTAATCCCTTTAGATCAGACCGTGCTTTTAACTTCGGCGGGCATGCAACAGTTTGTTCCCTATCTTTCCGGAGAAAAAAGCGTTCTTCAAGATTTTAAATCACGTCATTTGACTTCTTCACAAAAGTGTTTTCGCACTCTAGATATTGATTCGGTTGGCGATGACATTCATCATACTTTTTTTGAAATGTTAGGGAATTGGTCTATTGGTGAAGACTCGAAAAAGGGTTATTTTAAGGCAGGAGCTATTGAATTAGCTCTTGATTTTTTTATTCAAGAATTGGGCTTAAATAAGGATAAACTTTGGGTTACTGTTTTTAAGGGGAATGAGTTTATTCCAGAAGATGAGGAGTCAATTCAAATTTGGCAAAAGAATGGCATTCCCTTAGAAAGAATTAAAGAGTTTGGAGAAAAGGATAATTTTTGGATTGCCGGAGATACCGGACCTTGTGGGCCTTGTTCGGAAATACATTATGACCGAGGTTCAGAATTTGGTTGCGATTCTTTAGATTGTGGGCCTAACTGTCCCCATTGTGATCGTTTTGTTGAAGCTTGGAATTTGGTTTTTATGGAATACGAAAAAGACCAGAAGGGCAACTATCATAAATTATCGCAAAAAAATGTTGATACTGGTGCCGGATTAGAAAGATTGACTGCTATTTTACAAAAGAAAAAATCTTCTTTTGAAACAGATTTATTTGTGGGAATTATTAAAAAAATGGAGGAAGTTGTTCAGCAAAAGTATGAAGACCAAAAAAGGATTTTTAGAATTATTTCTGACCATATTCGAGGAATTGTTTTTTTGATCGCAGAAGGCATTTTGCCTAGCAATGTGGAGAGAGGTTATATTCTTCGTCGTATTCTCAGAAGATCTATTCGTTATGGTCAGATTATAAAGGCTCCTGGTGACTTCCTTCTTCTTTTAGCTAAAGAGGTAATAAAAAAATATTCATCTTTTTATCCAGAGCTTGAGGAGAAGCAGGAGGAAATTAATAAAGTGATTCGAAAAGAAGAAAATAAATTTAATCAAACCCTTCAAAGGGGGCTTAAAGAATTTGACAAGTTAATGATTTCGAATCCCAAGATAATTGGGGCCAAGGAGGCCTTTAAACTCTATCAGAGTTATGGCTTTCCTTTGGAATTAATCAAAGAATTGGCCCGAGAAAGAAAGGTAGGGATCGACCAAGAAGGTTTTGAGCGAGAATTAAAAAAACATCAAGAAATTTCTCGCAAGGGCTCAAAAGCAAAGTTTGGAGGTGTGGATCGAGAGGCTGGTTATATGGCTACTAAACTGCACACGGCCACTCATCTTTTACATCAGGCCTTGAGAGTGGTTTTAGGAAAGCAAGTTCAGCAAATGGGTTCTGATATTAATGCGGAACGCTTGCGTTTTGATTTTTTTCATAATACTAAAATGGATTCCGAAGAAATTGATCATGTGGAGAGAATGGTTAATCAAAAAATTGAAGAGGATTTGAAGGTAAAAAAAGAAGAAATGTCTTACCAAGAAGCTGTTCAGTCAGGAGCTTTAGCCTTTTTTAAAGAGAAATATCCAGAAAAGGTCAGCGTTTATTCTGTAGGAAGTTTTTCTAAAGAAATTTGTGCTGGTCCACATGTTAAACATACAGCGGAGCTAGGAAAGTTTAAAATTATCAAAGAATCTTCTTCTAGTGCTGGAGTTCGTCGAATCAAAGCAGTTTTGCTAAAGTAATATTTACTTAGGAGTTTGAGCCTTAAGTCATTTGCCTAGATTAGACCTAGGCATTTTTTTGTTTAAAATAAATAAAAAAGCACGAATATAAGGCTTCGTGCTTTTCTGATAAAATTTATTGAAAATTTAGTTTTTGCGCTGTCTCTTCTTTGCTTAATAATAAAAAGTTATGGAGCGGGAGACGGGGATCGAACCCGCGATCTTTTCGTTGGCAACGAAACGTTCTACCGCTGAACTACTCCCGCTCTTCTTTTTATTACTTTCTTAATATATCAAGTACTTTGCGGTTAGTCAATAAATTACGAAGATAGTTTTGGCCGGATTCAGTTCCTAAGTTTTTCAGTAATTCTTCTTGATTTTTATAGAGATCAGATATTTTTTTCATTTCTGTTGCCATCTCTTCTGGGCTAATCTTTATATTTTCTTTTTTAGCAATTTCTCTGATACAAAGAGCGCTTTTCACCCTTTCTTCGGCCTTGGGAATAAACTTTTCTCGTAAAGTTTTTGCATCGCTTTTAATACTTTGTAAGTAGTCTTCAAAATTTCCAGAAGATTGTTCTATTGAGGCCTTAAGCTCGGCTACCATTTTTTCTGCCTCGTGCTTAACTAGACTCTCTGGTATTTCTTCAAATTCAGTTTGGGCTATCAATTTTTGAATAATCTCAACTTCTTGTCTTTGGTTTTCTTTAGTAGCTGCGTTTTCCTCTAAGTTCTTTTTAATTTGTTTTTTTAATTCTTCCAAGTTCTTAAATGGCCCAACATTTTGAGCAAATTGATCGTTAATTTCTGGTAAATCAATTTGATAAATTTCTTTTACTTTCACTTTAAAGTCAATTTTCTTGCCAGCTACTTTTTTATCAGGATGAGAAGAGGGGTAAGGGTTGGAAAATTCAGCGTTTTCTCCTTTTTTCATTCCCAGTATTTGTTTACTTAACCCAGGGAAATATTCTTTAGAGTCTCCCAAGATTAATTCCATGTCTTTAATTTGGCCATTCTCTAAAAGAACTTTGTCGTGGAATAATTCTAGGTCAACTTTTACTTTATCTCCTTCTTTTGCTTCACGGAGAACTGTTTTTTCTTGTCCGCGCATAGCCTGTAATTCAGTAATAACTTTTTCAACTTGTGTTTCTTCAATTTTAGTTTCTTTTTTTTCAACTTTAATGTTTTGGTATTTGCCTAATTTAATTTTGGGCATTAAAGGGATTTTTAATTTAAAAATCAAAGGATTTTCTGGGGCCATTTTAATGATTTCTACCTGAGGAGGGGCGACGGGTTGTAGGTTTTCTTTTTCAAGTATTTCTGGATATTTTTCGTTAATAGCTAAGTGAGCTGTTTCTTCCATAACTTTAGCAGTTGGTATTCTTTGTTTTAAAATTTCTAAAGGAGCTTTTCCTGGGCGGAAGCCTTCTATCTTAGTTTCTTTAGCTAGATTCTTTAGTGCTTTCTCTTCAAAGGTTAATAATTCTTTATTTGTTAACTCTACTTTTACTTCTATTAAATTTTTAGGTAATTTTTTAGATTCAATTTGCATTTTTCACCTCTTTTTTTATTTATTATCCTTTATTTTTTAGATTTTGTGCTTTTCTTTGCTTTCTTTGTGCTTTTCTTTTTCTCTTTCTCTTCTTGATCATCTTTTTTGATTTTCTTTTCCAAAGTCTTTTTTTCTTCAACTTTCTCTTCTTCGTTCTTCCCTTTTTCTTTTTCTTCGCCCTTCTCTTCTTCGTCTTCTTCAATATGTTCTTGGATATTGATTTTCCATCCACTGAGACGAGCGGCTAAGCGAACATTTTGACCAGCTTTACCAATTGCTAAGGAAAGTTGGTCCTTTTTTACTTTAACCAAAGCGTTTCCCTCTTTTTCGTCTAAATCAATTGAGTAGATTTTAGCCGGAGAAAGGGCATTGGTTATGAATTCTTTGGGATCTTCAGAATATTTAATGATATCTATTTTTTCTCCGCCACATTCATTAATAATGGTTTGAATTCTAATTCCTCTCTGTCCAACGCAACTACCAATAGGGTCAAGGTTCTTCTCGTCACTCCAAACGGCAATTTTGGTACGTGATCCTGGTTCGCGAGCAATGGCTTTAATTTCTACAGTTCCGTTGGCAATTTCTGGAATTTCAGTTTCGAAAAGATTTCGGAGAATATTGGGATGACGACGGGAAACTATTATCTCAGGACCTTTAGGCCCTTGGTCAACTGATAGAACAAAAACTTTAATTTTTTGTTCCAAAGAGTACCTTTCTTCTCTAATTTGTTGTTGGGTTGGAAGAATGGCGGTGGTGTCACCTAGATCTACAAAGATGGCATATTTTTCTTTTCTTTGAATGGTGCCGTTAATAATTGTTCCTTCTTTTTCTTGATATTTTTCAAAAATTATTTCTCTTTCGGCCTCTCTCAGTCTTTGGGTAATTACTTGTTTGGCGGTTTGAGCTGCAATTCTCCCAAATTCACTGGGGGCTTCAAGGGGAGTGCGAATAATATCTCCAACTTTCAATTTTGATCGAGAAGGCATTTCGTGTTCTTGGGGAGATAAAAGTTTAGCTTCGGAAATTTGTATTTCGGAGCGAGGATTAAAGCGTCTTCGCTCTTCTTTCTCTTCCTTTTCTTCGCCCTTCTCTTCTTCGTCTTCTTCTGGCAAATCTTCTACTACGGTTTTGACATCAAAGACTTTCATTTTTTTGCTTTCGGGGTTAAATTCTACTTTAATATTTTGATTTTTTTCGCCAAAATCTTTGCGAAAAGCAGCTGCCAGTGCTTGCTCAATAGCCCCTAAAACCTGTTCGGCTGAAAGGTTTTTTTCTTCGCAAATTTGTTGAATAGCGGAAAGAATAGTTGTTTCCATACTAATTATTTTATTTTTTTAGATAAATATAACTAACCTGGGCGGGTTAGTTAATTCTTTTTTATTATATATTCTTTTTTAGAAAAGGGCAACCCCTTCTTCATTCTTTTTCTCTATTTTTTAACAAACATTAAGGCATAATGATAGGGACCAGCTATTAACTCTTTTTGATATTGAAGGTTCGCTTTTTCGGCATTTTTTTTAACTTCTTCTGGGGAGATGCGGTTTTCTAAGGGCGGTCCTAAGGGAGTTTTTATTTTTTTCCAGTCAGTAATCAAAAGTTTACCCTGTTTTTTCAAGAGACGAGTCGCTTCTTTAATAATTTCTTCTATTTTTTGGTTTTGAAAAAGCATATTGTTAAGCATGGCTAAATCTAAGCTTTCTGCGGGAATTTTAATGGCTTGGGGCCGTTCTAAGTCTCCCCAAACTGTTCTTAAATTTGTGATTCCGAAAAGATGAGCCGTGTTTTGAACGTTTTTGAGGGCTGGCTTTACAATGTCTACGGCATAAACTAATCCGTCTTCTCCAATAAGTTTGGCGGCTTGAATGGCAAAATAACCGCGGCTACCACAGCCCAAATCAGCTACAGTCATTTTTTCCTCTAAGCCCGCTTCTTCTAAAAGGCTACGAGCGTCAACTACATTGTCTTTGACAATTTGTTTTTTTTCTCCAGACATATAAATAAAATTAGTTAATTTAATTGGGACCAGACCCCAAAAACTGCTTCTTTAAAAACTACTCAGAGAAAGGTTTTTTGGGGTGATTTTTTAAAAGCGTCAATTTTTTAACGGTTTTTATATTATTTTAATTTCTGCCCCTAAATTATTCAAGCGTTCGCTCAGATTTTCGTAACCACGATTAATAGAATAGATGTTGCGTAAAATTGAGGTTCCCTTAGCATTGAGCATGGCGATAAGTATAATTGTTGCTGGCCGGAGAGCAGAAGGGCAAATAATTTCCGCAGCTTTAAGTTTGCTGGGGCCATCAATGTAAACTCGGTAAGGGTCGGCTAAAATTATTTTTGCTCCTAGTTTTGATAATTCAGTATAATAAATGGCTCGATGTTCGTAAACCCAGTCGTGAATAAGAGTTTGTCCTTTAGCTTGAGTGGCGATGGGTACAAAAAAGGGCAAATTATCAATATTTAGACCAGGAAAGGGTCGGGCGTATATTTTTTCCTCTAAGGCTTGTAATTGAGAAGGATAAGTTTTAATATCTACTAGGTTAGTAAATTTATTTTTAGCCTTATATCTCTTAATTATTTTGAATTTAAAATTCATTTTCTCTAGTTTTAGAAGCTCTAGCTCAAGGAAATCAATCGGACATCTTTTGATCAATAAAGGAGAGTTGGTGGTGGCGCTCACTGCTAAAAAAAACATACTTTCTATTGGATCTTCGCTTAAATGATATTCTATATTTTTGTGAATTTCTGGCTGACCATTGATAGTAAGAGTGGTGGTGCCAATGCCCTTAATTTTAACTCCCAAAAGAGAAAGAAAATGACAAAGATCTTGAACCTGATAGTTGGCTGAAGCTAATTTAATTGTAGTTTTGCCTGGAATTTTGGCGGCGGCCATAATAACGTTTTCCGTGGTGGTGTCTCCAGATTCGTAAAGAACTATTTCCGCAGCTTTTAGTTTTTGGCGAGCAACTTCATAATATTTGGAGCGGGTTTCGATTTTAACTCCTAGATTTTCCAAGGCAAACAAGTGAGGACGTACAGTGCGGCGACCAAGCTTGCAACCGCCCGGTTGGGGTAATTTGAATTTTTTGAATTCATGGATCAGCGGACCCAAAAGCATGATAATACTTCTAGTTTTAATAGCTGATTTTTTATTAAGTTTTTCTAAAGATATTTTTGAAGGAGGGATAATTTTTAAATTATTGTCTTGAACCCATTGTATCTTTACTCCCAAACTACTCAAAACTTCAATCATTCTGTTAACCTCTTCAATTTTTGGTACTTGTCGCAAAAGAGTTGTTCCCTTGTTTAAAAGGCTAGCAGCCATTAAGCCCATAGCGGCATTTTTAGAGGTATTGGTGACTACCGTTCCTTTTAATTTTTTGTCTCCCTTAATTTCTAGATTCATAAATTAAATTTATTTTAATATCCTAAATTCCGGTAAAAAGGCAACAAACTGGTCTTTCAAAATTCCATCCATTTTTTTGCGCTTTGATTAGTCCAGCGATTGATAAAAGACTGTCATAGTTTATTTTACCAAGGTTTGTATTTAATTCAACAATTTTTCGGGCATTTTTTAATTCTTGGTCGTTAATTGTCCAGCCCCAACCTTTTGTTCTTTTGACCATTTCTATAATTTCTTTTTTTCTTTTTCCGACTTGATCCACAATAGCCGAAGCCAAAGAGGTCTCTTGAGGATTAAATTCAGAGTCAAAGTTTGCAGAAAAAGGATGAATTTTGGCAGTTTGCACAATATGAATTTCTGTTTTGTTCTTTGTTTGAGAAAGAGCAGAAGAAACCCCTAAAGCGGTTAGACCCGAAGAAGTAGGAACAAAAATGGCTTGTAGGTTGGGAATTTTTTGCATTTCTTGACCTAGGCCCTTATAAGCTTTTTCAGCTTGTGGCTCGGTTGATCCTCGTAAAAAAATAGCTTTATTTTTTTGGGCAAAAATAAAGGCTTCTTGTTTTGGTCTTCGAGCTTTTTTAATTTTTATTTGCGGAGAAGAATTGCAAACCTTAAGTAAACGTTGCCATTTAGATTTTTCAATTTGAGGCGAAATAAAAATACTTAAATTCAGTTGAGGGTTTTTGATTTTCTGGAGATAATAGGCTGCGGCAATTGCGGCATTCCCGGAAGAAGAGATGGTAAAATCTTTTTTTCCTTGACGAACATATTTTTGAAAAAGAAAATTAATTAATCTGATTTTATGAGAACCGGACTTATTAAGGTATTCTTCTTTGATCCAAACTTCAGGAACTTTTAGGATTTGAGCCAGATTGGGATATTTTTTTTGCGGAGTCGACTTCATGAAAGCTTGACATTAAATTCTTTTTTTCTAAAATATTAATATGAAATTATTTTGCCCAGAATGTAAAAACAATATTAATGTTGACGATCCTTCAGAAATAGAAGAGGGGAGCATTATCGAGTGTAACACTTGTGGTGTTACCCTAGAAGTGACCAGCATTAATGGTGAACGTGTTGACTTAGAGGTAATTGACGAAGGAAAATAACTTAAATTTCAGTTATCAGCTCTTCAATCATTCCTCTGAAACTGTGTGAGCCCAAGAAGATGACTACATCTTGAGGCTTTACTTTTTTCTTAACAGATTCAACCAATTGATCGTCTTTATTGAAATAAGAAACTCTTAGAGTTTTTTTATTTTTTTCTTTAATAGTTTTGGCCAGTTCTTCGCCGTCCAAACGTTTTTCTTGCTGAGCGTTAGTTTTGGTTTTTGATAATCGGGGAATGATAACCCAATCAGCTTGATTGAAAGAGTCTCGATAAAATTTTTTACTACTTAAAGTCCGGTTACCGACATTGGGTTCGTAGATGGCGATAATTCTGGCCTGAGGGAAATATAGCCGTAAGGCTTTTAAAGAGCCTTGAGCCTTACTGGGAGAATGAGCCAAATCGTCAAAAATTAAAATATTTTTTTTATTTCCTCGGAGCTCAAGGCGACGTTTTACTCCCTGAAAAGAGGATACTGCTTTTTTTATTTTTTCTTTCTCGATACCAATTAAGTCTCCGAGAGCAATTCCAGCAGTTAAATTTTCGATCATGTGTTCCCCAAATAAATTAGTGGAAAATGAGCTCCATTCTTGATTTTTTTTATAGACGGTAAAAATAGTTTTTTGGGGAGAAAAAGAATTTATTTGATAAGAATAATCATTATTGTTTTTAGGGTTTAATTTTCCATAACGTTTGACTGGCGATGAAGTTTTTTTAATTATTTCTTCAATATGGTTATCGGGTCTGGTTTTTTGATTAGCTAAAATTTGACCATGAGAAGGAAGGGCTTTGGTTAATTTTCGAAAAGCGTCTAAATATTTTTCTTTCTGAGGAAAAATGTCAAAATGATCCCAAATTACAGAAGTAATTAAAAGGTGAGTGGGTTGATACCAGAAAAATTTGGAGCGAAGATCCCAACGAGCCGTGCTGTACTCATCTCCTTCTACTATACTCCATTCACCTTTACCACAGTGAGCTCCGTTAGCAAGATTAAGAGCTAAACCACCCACAAACCAACTGGGGTCTTTCTCGGCTATTTTTAAAAGGTGGGCCAAAAAAGAGGTGATGGTGGTTTTGGCATAGGTTCCGGTTACCACAATGGAGTTTTCTTTAATGATATATTCTTGCACCAATTCGGGGAAAGATTTAATAGTAATTTTTTTTTCTTGAGCGTAAAGATATTCTGGATTATGTAAAGAAGCAAAGTTTCCCATTACTATTAGATCTGGTTTTTTCATTTTTTCTGGATGCCAACCGGGATAAAAATCTATTTTTGCTTGGCGCAAATGATTGCTCATTGGAGAAAAAAATCCTTTATCTGAACCTGTAACTTTCCATCCCATTTTTTTGAACATAATTGCTAAAGATCCCATACCTACTCCGCAAATGCCGATAAAATGAATATGTTTCATAAAGTTTTAAAAATATTAATGCTTAGTGTTCTTGAGTAGTGATTAACATGATTTAGTGTACTCAATTCTTAATAGTTTAATTTTTCAAGAATAGTTCGGTCCAATTTTGAGGAAAACGAATTTGGTCAGTAGTGGGCAAATTAGTTTCTTTTTTTATTTTTTTAATTTCTTCTTTGGCTTCGTTATCGTTCATCCCTTGAGTATTTAAACTAATAGCTACTACTTTACTTTTCAAATAAGAAGGAAGAATTATTTTTTCTGCTATTTCTATAGATTTTTTGATACTAGGTGTTGGCAAGAGTGAGCAATGAGTCATTCTTTTCCGGGCCGGCCGGTGAACCAAGACTAAGTGAGTGGGGCAGGCACCATGCATTAAAGCAATAGCCGTGGTAGAGAAAGCTGGATGAGCAAGGGAACCTTGTCCTTCTACAAAATATAAGTCTGGATTTTCTTGTTTTTCTTTTTGGAGAATCATTTTTTCTACTGCTCCGGCCATAAAATCACCAGCACATTTATCAACGCAGATTCCCCAGCCTTCAATAATAACGCTAGTTTGTCCTGTAGGGATTAAGGCTGCTTGATATTTTGCGCGTGCCTTTTGGAACATTTCGTAGGTGGTGGTTAATTTACCCAAGGCAGCATCAGTGCCAATGGTAAGTATAATTGGTTTTTTGATTTTATAAGTTTGGCAGCTAGCTAGGGGTAATTTTTGTGGAGGGTAGCGTACTTCCCATATTTTTCGAGAGTTTTTTTGAGCGGCTTTTAGTATAGAGGAAAAAGAAGAAAGCGGCTGATGTAAGCCACTCACTAAATCGAGATTATTCTCTAAGGCTTTAACTATTTCCCGAGTAAAACTCATAGGAACTTCTCCCTTTTGAGGGGCTACCCCAATGATTAAAACTTGGGCAGATGTTTTTTTCTGTGCTTCGTTAATGGTTTTAAAAATAGGAATTTTATTTTTGAGGTCGGGGAGAATTTGGTTGGTGAATTTTTTTGAGCAATGAGAGTCAACTAGGCCGACAATATTGTATTGGGCGTAACGCAAAATTCCATCGGCCGTTTTGGGTCGGCTGGGTAATTTTTTTCGAGCTTCTAAACCAAAAGTGTCCCCGGTGTAAATGAGGACTTTTTTGTTTTTTAAATTAAAGGATTGATTGTCTAAGGCATGGCCATCCATAATCCAAAGAACATCATGAATAAATTAATAATCCAAAAACGCATTACTATTTTCTCTTCACTCCATCCCAAGCATTCTAAATGATGATGCAAGGGGGCCATCTTGAAGAGTCTTTTGCCGAGCAAGTGCCGCCAAATGATTTGAAGAATAACGGAAAAAATTTCTACGATAAAAATAAAGCCGAAAAAGGGAATAATTAAAAGTCTGTTTTGGGCTAAAGCAGTTACCGCAAACAAAGCGCCCATACTAAGGGAGCCAATGTCTCCCATTTGAAAACGAGCTGGCTTGATATTAAAATAAATATAAGCGATTAAAGCGCCAATAGCTGTGGCGTTTAAAATGGCAAAATGAGCATTATTTTGCAAAAAACTAATAATTGCTAGACCGCCAAAGGCAGAAAGAAGTACTCCGCCCGATAAGCCGTCTAGGCCATCAGAGATGTTAACAGCATTGGCGAAAAACATGACTGTAAAAACCACTACTGGGATCATCCAATAGCCAAGATAAATTTCTCCATTAAAAGGGACCCAGATATAAAGCCATTGATTGCCGAGTTTAAAGACTATCCACCAGGCAGTGATTAAGCCAGTAATCAGTTGAAGAATTATTTTCTCATGAGGTAAAACGCCGCGAGTAGGATGCGAGCTGAGTATTAAAAAAGTATTGCGAAAAATAATCCAAGGAATAGTAACAATTAGCCAGAGGCGATAAAATTTATTGCGATGGCAGCGAATTAATTTTAGAGTTAATTTTAGGGAACGAATTTTCCTTTTTTGCCCAAAAACATTAAGTAAGTCATCTATTCCTCCCAAGAGCGCGGAGAGACCCATAACGCCAATCGGAACATAGGTAAATTTTTGTTCAAAATTAAAAAGCAGGGTGACGATTAAAATAGTGATGATAATCAACAATCCTCCCATGATAGGAGTGCCTGCCTTTTTTACCCTCTTTTGATTTGCCTGCAAAGAGGGGTCTAGTTCCATTTTCCTTTGAATCTTCAATTTGTAAAGTAGATGAATGATCAGGGGCGCTAAAACAAAAGCAATCAACGAAGAAAAGATAATAAAGAAAAGGATGGTAGTTAATAAATTTTGATACAAGAAGTCCATATTTAGAATTTTAAACGACGAAGAATTATTTCGCCTTGTTCTATTTTTTTCTTTAATTCAGAAAAAGAGTAAGTTATTCTTTTAACTCGAGCTCCTTCTTCTTCGGGGCTCATTCTTTGAGCGTGAATAATTTTGATTTCTTTAATAGTTTTTTCTTGATTTAATTTTATTTCTTCTATTAAAAGAACATGTTTAAGGCTTTGGTAGATAATTAAGTCTCCAGCTTGAATTTTTTCTGGATTTTTAACTATCCGACTGTTATAAGGATGAGCTAAGACGCGGACGCTAATGTTTTCAATGGGACGGAAACGAGAAATAAAGTAACGCCAAGGATTCTTCCAAGGGGCGGTAATGTAAATTCGGCGGAGAATGTTGATATTTTTGCGCTCTTGATATTCCGCTTTTAAGATATGAACCACTAGGCCAGAACAATCAATGCCCAGTCTTTTGGACTTCAAGAGTTGATAGATTTCTTCTTCGCTCATTTGGTTTAAATCAATTTCTTTTTGTTGAGCGATCATTTCTATCTCTTCTTTAATTTCTTGAGATGAGGCTTTTCCTAAAAAAACACGCAAGGCAGCTTTTGCGCCTTGCCGATTAATGAAATAAGGGCAAGCAATAATTTTGTTGCCAATTTTCATTTTTAGATAAGAATTAATTACTGCTTGGGCTGAAGGTGAAAGAGAAAGTCTTCTTTTCTCTTTATCTACATCTCCCTTAACAGTTCCTTTGCTTTTGAATTCCATTGGTTGTGGACTTTAATGAATCCGCCACGGGCGGTTGGCCAAGAGCCAATAATTTCGTTAATTTTAATTTTCTTGATCTCACTTTCTGGCCAAAGCTTTTTTATTTTTTTGGTATTTTGTTTTTTCTTTTTTCTAATTAAAATGCGAGCCCCTTCTTTTATTTCTTGCACTGATCTTTCAATTTGTTTCTGGTTGAGCCTTAAAGGTATTTTAAGTAAAGCAGCGAAATGGGCGGTCAAGATACTTAAGCCTGGTCCGCTTTTTTGTTGAAAAATTGTTTCTAGATTAACAGAGGCCGCTTGACGAGCATTAACTTCAATTACCTTCCAATCTTTTTTTTTGTTTCTGACAAAATCTAGTCCAAATAAACCTTGCCATCCATCTGAGTTCATGAATTTTCCTATTTTTTGGCAAATTGCTTTTATTTTTTTGTAATCTGAAGCAGAAAGATTTTGGTTGGCATAATGCCAGTCGTTGCCAATAGTAGCAAAAGGAAAGTCGGTGCATTCTGGTAAACCAGTAATTTGATAGCTGGGGTTACCCAACAAGATGCAATCTCCCCAAAGACAGACGTTGATAGTGAAGCTTTCTCCTTCAATTAATTGAGAGAGGCGCACCGGCCTTTTGGGAAATTTTTTTTGTAATTTTCCCCAATTTTTCTGATTGGAAATAATTTGAGTTCCTTTTCCACTGTGACCATGATTAAATTGGCAGATAAATTTTTCGCCAATTTCTTTTTTTAATTCTAGATATTTTTTTTCTTGAGGAATAGTAATAATAGTAGAGGGGAGATAATCGGGAATAATTTTTTTTAACCAATGATATTGACTAATTTTATTTTCGTATTTTTCCACTAAATTCACCGGAGGGTTCAGCAGTTTAATATTTTTTTCGTGCGCTATTCTTTGAATTTGGGGAGTATTTTTGAAAACTATAATTTTCTGATTTGGTTTTACTTTCAGAGATTTAATAATTTGAAAAGTACTTTGCGGCTGAGAGGATGTAATTATTTTGTAATTTTCAAGGACTCTTTCTAGTCCTTGGCCCCGCTCTCGTTCCCGAGTAATATACCAAAGGGGATTTTTTTTATTTTTACGATTAATCCCCTCAATGATTTGTTGATTGGTTATTAACATAATTGTAGAAATAATATCCTTAAAAAGGATAATTTTTTTGCTTTCAACCTTAGGGTGACTAATTTAAAATGGTGGACCCGGGCGGATTTGAACCGCCGACTTCCTCATTGCAAATGAGGCGTTCTGCCACTGAACTACGGGCCCTTATTGTACAAAAATCCCGGCAATTCCTGTCATAATATCTGCCCAGATATTGCTAATTACAAAAAGTCCGAGAAAAATAATTGCTATGCCTATTAATTTGTAAAATAGATGACTGCCACCTTCGTAGCGAAGATATTTTTCAGCCCAAGCGCTTCTTCCAAAGAAACGAAAAACTTTTTCTGATTTCCAGACTACCCAAAAACCAATAGCTGTAATTAAAATTCCTACCAAAACTCTGGTCATATTATTGTGTTATTTTTTTCTTCTTTACTTGGATGTTGTGGGGGTTTGACCTCCACATTGTGATTTTTGTTGAAAGGGAGTGGGCATGCTGGGGATCGAACCCAGGACCGCTTGATTATAAGTCAAGTGCTCTACCTCTGAGCTACATGCCCTTTTTAAGATGGCGCTCCCTGCCTACCGGCAGGCAGGCCTGCCTACCGGCAGGCAGGTACTCCTGAGCTATGCGCCCACATTTACACTCACTTGAAATTGTAATAAAAAAAAGATTATTGTCATAAGGGTGGTATTTTCTGACTATCGGCAGATAGGCCTGCCAGCAGAGATTGCCTTTGAGTTATGCACTCTTGTTATTTGGAAATGCTTTCCTAATTATCATAGATCTTTTTTGCCTTGATGTCAAAATAGATGGACAAATTCTTTTACTTGTGAGAATGGGTTTTTTTGTTATAATGAAAGTAATTTGATTTATTTTTAAATTTATTTTAATTATGGCGTTTGAGCCTAAAGAAAATATTATTAGTCGAGAAGAATTACCCGAAGACCAGGTTGTTGATTTTACCTTGAGACCACAGACTTTAGACGAATTTGTTGGCCAGGAAAAATTAAAAGCTGGTCTAAAAATTTTTATTGAAGCCGCTCGTCAAAGAGGAGAGGCCTTAGAACATGTTTTATTTCAGGGTTCACATGGTTTAGGCAAGACCACTCTTTCTCATATCATCGCTCGGGAAATGGGAGTTAATCTTCAAATTACTTCTGGGCCGGCTTTGGAAAGAGCAGGAGATTTAGCTGCCATTCTAACCAGCTTGCCCGAAGGAGGTGTTTTGTTTATTGACGAATTACATCGTTTGCCTCGCAACATTGAGGAAATTTTATATCCAGCTATGGAAGAATGTGCTTTAGATATTGTGGTAGGCAAGGGTCCTAGCGCTAAGACTTTGCGTTTGGATATCCCTCACTTTACTTTAGTGGGGGCAACTACCAAGCCCAGTTTGATTTCTCCTCCTTTGCGAGATCGTTTTGGAATGACTTATCGACTTAACTTTTATGAAATTCCGGAAATAGAAAATATTATTAAGCGTTCAGCTAAAATTTTAGAAATAGAATTGAAGGCAGATACAATAACTGAATTGGCGAAACGTTCTCGTTTCACCCCAAGGATCGCTAACCGTTTATTAAAAAGAGTTCGCGATTTTGCTCAAATTAAAAAAGAAAAAATTATTAAAACTTCTTTACTTGGTCAACTTTTAGAGCTTTTAGGGGTTGATGAATTGGGTCTTAGTTTTGTTGATCGGGAAATTATCTCTTCTTTGATTCAAAAGTTTTCTGGTGGTCCAGTGGGTCTTAAAACTTTGGCAGCTAGCATTGGCGAGGATGTGGCTAGTTTAGAGGAAATTTACGAACCATATTTAATTCGTCTTGGTTTTTTGAACAGAACTTCTCGAGGAAGAGTAGCAACCTCTTTAGCTTATCAGCATTTAGAAAATAATAAAAAAGATTTAAATGAAAAATAACGCTTCTCGAAAAAACATAATTTTAATTATCGCTTTTTCCTTTTTTTCTTTTGCCCTTGGGTTTTCTCTGAAGAATAATGTTGTTTCTTCAGAGTTAATGATTAAGGAGGGATTTGATCAAAAAGATTTTAGCGAGGAATTTGATTTTTCTTTATTTGATCAGGTCTGGCAAATTGTTGAAAAAGATTATGTCCAGCAGCCCATTGTTAAAGAAGATCTTTTTTATGGATCTTTGGAAGGTTTAGTTGAAGGATTGGGAGATGATTATTCTTCTTTTTTGAAACCTGATTTGGCTAAAAGATTTTTAGAGGATGTTTCTGGCAGTTTCGAGGGCGTGGGTATTGAGATTGGCATTAAAGATGAAAGACTTACTGTCATTGCTCCTTTAGATAATACGCCGGCTTTTAGAGCTGGACTTCGTTCTGGTGATAAAATTTACGCTATTGACGGAGAAAATACTTTAGGAATTAGCTTGGATGAGGCCGCAGAGTTAATTCGGGGAGAAAGAGGAACGGAGGTGATTTTAACTATTTTTCGAGAACCAGAAGAAGAAATTCTAGACATAGCGATTACACGGGATACTATTGATGTTGAATCTGTTTCTTGGGAATTAATGGGACCAGAAGATAAAATTGCTTATATTAAAATTAGTCATTTTTCGGATGATACTTGGGGTGATTTTCAAAACATCGCACAAGTGGTTTTAGGAGCTAATCCCCAAGGATTAATTTTGGATTTACGTAACAATCCCGGAGGTTATTTAGATACGGCTGTAGATATTGCCGGTTATTGGCTTGCCAAGGACGTGGTGGTGGTGGCTCGAGATGCCGAAAGTAGGGAACGAGAATATAAATCTTCGGGGCCGGGTTATTTTGAGAATTTGCCTACAATAGTTTTGGTTAATCAAGGGTCAGCATCGGCTTCTGAGATTTTAGCTGGAGCGTTGCAAGATTATGAGATAGCAACTATTTTAGGGCAACAAACCTTTGGCAAGGGCTCGGTACAAGAATTAAGAAATTTGTCAGATGGGTCTGCCTTAAAACTAACAATTGCTAATTGGTATACTCCTTTAGGTAGATCTTTTAATGAAGAAGGAATTGTTCCTGAAGTAGAAGTAGAAATGACCAAAGAGGATTATCTAGAAGAAAGAGATCCGCAGCTGAAAAAGGCTGTTGAAATATTAAGCAATTAAAAAAACCGCGCCAAAAGAAAGCGTGGTTTTTGTAGAAATTATTTCTTCTTTTTTTATTTCTTCTTTTTACTTGTTGACGGTTCGTTGATATTAATAAATTTTCTTAAACGAAGATGACCGTCAAAGCGGATGGTTTTCTTTTTAGTAAAAGTAACCTTTCCTTCTTTTAAGGCATAAAGGGTGTCATCTTTGCCGCGCCGCACTCCTTCTCCTGGGTGAAACTTAGTTCCTCTTTGTCTAACGAGAATGGCCCCGGCTTTTACTTTTTCTCCTCCGTAAGCTTTGATCCCTAGTCTTTGTCCTTGAGAATCGCGTCCCAAAGAAGTTGATCCGCCCGCTTTTTTGTGTGACATATTTAGTAAGTTAAATAGCAAAACAGATTTTTGTTGTTGCTCAGCGTATTAAATTCAATTTTATTTTAAAACTTTTTTTAATTTCTGTCAAATTTTTTAAGAATTTTTATCTCATGATTAAAGAATTTTCTCATTCTCGGCCTTTAGTAAATTTCTGGAAAGACTCTCGCCACCGTTTTCTTTTTTTAGGTTCTCTTGCTCTAAATCTTTTTTTATTTTTTTATATATTTTTTGTTTTTTCCAAAGAAGAAGGACTTATTCTTTTACGTTACGATCTTTTTTCTGGAGTTTCTGTCTTTGGCCCCTGGGTTAGATTTTTAGCTTTAGCTCTTTTGGGGTTATTAATTTTTTTAGTTAATTCTTTTTTATCTTCTCGTTTCTACGAAAACAAAGAATTCCGTTTGTCTTTTGTTTTATTAGGAGCGAGCTTTTTAGTTCAGTTAATTTTAATTTTACACCTCCTTCTAATTGTTTTTTATCAATTATGATTACTAAAAAAGAATCTTCTCGTCATTCTCCGGATTATTTTTTAATTTTTGGTTTATTTTTTTTGTTAATAGTTGGCCTTTTTATGCTCACTTCGGCCAGTTATTTTATTGGATGCCAAAAATTAAATGATTGTTATTTTTATTTAAAACATCAATTGCTCTATGGTTTGTTGCCGGGTTTGTTTCTTTTTTTTCTTCTTACTCGTATTGATTATCGTCGTTTAAGGAAATGGACTTTATTTTTTTTGGGAGGCGCTATTTTACTTTTAGTTTTAGTGCTTTTGCCTCAATTTGGTTTTAAAATTGGAGGGTCGCAGCGTTGGTTAAATATTTTTGGTTTTAATTTTCAGCCTTCAGAGATAGTTAAACTAGCCTTTTTGTTTTTTCTTTCAGCTTGGCTTTCCAAAAAACAAATTAATTTACGAAGCTGGGGACAGACTTTTTTGCCTTTTTTGTTTTTTTTGGCTCTGATTTCTGCTTTAATTTTACCTCAAAGAGATTTAAGCACTTTGTTAATTATTATTTTGTCTTCTTTGGTGGTTTATTTTTTAGCAGGGACTCCTTGGAAACATTTATTAATTTTATTTCTGCTTTTAGGGACTTTATTCTTAGTTTCTACGCGCTATGTTAATTATCGCACCGAGAGAATTTTAGTTTTTTTTGGTTCGAGCGAGGTCAGTGAGGGGAGCAGGTATCATTTGGACCAAGCTTTGCGAGCGGTTAGTGCTGGCGGTTTTTTTGGAGCGGGATTGGGTCGATCAGTGCAGAAATTTTATCGTCTTCCTGAAGTAATTGGTGATTCTATTTTTGCGGTAACCGCTGAGGAATTGGGCTTCTTAATGACTTTTCTTTTATTACTTCTTTATCTTTTTGTTTTTTATCGGATTTTCAAAATAGCTTCGCTTTCTTCTGATAAATTTGGTCAGCTTTTAGCTGCGGGAATTGGTTTTTGGTTTATTCTCCAAGCCTTTATTAATATGGGAGGCATGCTTAATTTGGTTCCCGTGACTGGCGTCCCTCTTCCTTTTATGAGTTATGGTAGTTCTAGTTTAGTTATTTTTTTGGCCTCTTTTGGAATCTTGGTTGCCATTTCAAAGCAAACAAAAGTTTGTTAGAATTATTGTTAATAATTGTGTCGTTTATTTTTTTTAATTTTGTTTCAAAGTTCAAATATTTTATGTCTGATCGAAGAATTAATTTAATTGATCAAGTTTATACCCCACCTTGTCCTGATCGTTATCGTCATCAGCGAGAAGAAAAAAGAAAAAAAATATCTCGTTCTTTGAAGATATCATTTTTTGTTTTTTTGATTTTTGTTATTTTCTTCTCTCAGGCTGTTGTTTCTCAAAATAGTTTTTTGCGTCATTTGGGCAGACTTTCTTTTTGGCGGGGAGTAATTAAGGTCGCCACCGGACAAAACGGAGTTTTAAAGGGGGAGCTTTCGGATCGGATTAATATTTTATTTTTAGGCATGGGAGGGGTTGAGCACGAGGGACCCTATTTAACTGATTCTATTATTCTAGTAAGCATTAAACCTTCTCGTCAACAAATTTCTCTTTTGTCTATTCCTCGAGATCTTTATGTCCCTATTCCTGAATATGGTTGGCAAAAGATTAATTTCGCTAATGCCTTAGGCATGGCCCGCTCTGGCGATGGCGGAGAATTAGCTAGCCAAACCGTTAGTAATGTTTTTAGCGTTCCGGTTCATTATTGGGTTCGTTCAGATTTTAAGATTTTTAAAGAAATGGTAGATGAATTGGGCGGGGTAAAAATAGATGTGGAAAAATCTTTTACAGACTATCAGTTTCCTGGCGTCAATTATCAATATCGGGTGGTGAGTTTTGAAGCTGGACCGCAAATTATGGACGGCGAGACAGCTTTGCGATTTGTTCGATCTCGACACGGTGACAGCGGAGAAGGATCTGATTTTGCGCGAAGCAAAAGACAGCAAAAACTTTTGCAAGCTGTTGCTAATAAGGTTTTAGACCAAAATATTTTAGCAAAACCTCAGAAAATATTACGTTTTTATAGCGTTTTAGATAAAAATATTAGTAGTAACTTAGACATTGCTCAAGTGATTAGATTGGCTCGTTTGGCCAGTTATATCCCTTTAGAAAATATAATCACTCAAACTATTGAAAACGGAGAAGAGGGCCTCTTGCAAGAAAAAATTCTTACTAATGGAGCTTATGTTTTGACCCCCAAGAGTGGCGATTTTAAAGATTTAAAAGACCTAGCTCGTGATATTTTTATTAACTCAGAACCGGTTTCCGAACAAATTATTCCTTTTCTAGATTCAGCCGGAGCTCAAGATTTGAGTTTTTGAGTATAATCATTATTTATGTTTAAAATTGCTTTAATTGGTCAGACTAATGTCGGAAAATCAACTTTATTTAATCGTTTGATTTCTGAATCTAAGGCCATTACCTCTGTTTTGCCGGGGACCACTCGAGATCGTAATTATGGGCTTTGCTCTTGGCGAGGTGAGGATATTACTTTTATTGACACGGGAGGCATTGATGAAAAGACAGAGGACTTTAAGGAAGAGGTTCTGAGGCACATCAAAATCGCCATCAAAGAGGCGGATTTTCTTTTTTTTATTTTAGAAATTCGTCCTCCTGAAGTACCTATTTCTCACTTAGAGCAAGAGATTTCTCGTTTAATTAAGCAATCACGAAAAAAGTGTTTTGTAGTTTTAAATAAAGCTGACAATCCGCGAAAAAGAAAGTGGGGGGAGAGCCAACATTGGTTAAAAATGGGCTTTGATCAATCTTTTTCCGTCTCAGCTTTAAATGGTAGCGGAGTAGGAGATCTTTTAGATGAGGTGGTTAACGAAATGAAGAAAGTAAAGAAATTAGAAGAAGACTCTTTAGAAGAAAGAGAGGTTCCTTTAATTAAAGTGGCAATTTTAGGCAAACCTAATGTTGGTAAATCTACTTTACTCAATGCTTTGCTTGGTGAGGAAAAGGCCATTGTTTCTCCCTTGGCCCACACTACGCGAGGGCCCCAAGACAGTCTGGTCCTTAAAGATAATCATCAGTTTCTTTTAATTGATACGGCTGGCATTCGTCGACGAGCTCGCATTAAATTAAGCATTGAAAAAGAAGGGGTACACCGCTCTTTAGTTTCTGTTGCTCAAGCGGACGTAGTTTTGATGGTTTTGGACGTTGCCTCATCTTTGAGCCATCAAGATAAAGCTCTGACCGATTTAATTATCAGCAAAGAAAAGGGGTTAATTTTTGTTTTAAATAAATGTGATTTAATTTCTCAACAAAAATTCAAAAGAAATGATTTTGTCTTAGAATTGGGATCTTGGGCTCCAGCTGCTTTTATTTCCGCTAAAAATAACAAAAATGTTCAAGATATTTTTAAATTGATCGTTCGGGTTTGGCAAAATTGTTCTCGCCGAATTGAAGAAGAGAAGTTAAATAACTTTTTACGGCTATTAGTCAAGAGAAAGGGTTTTTCTGTTAAAGTTTGGGACCGGGTTCGTATTTATCAGACTGGAGTCAACCCTCCTCAATTCACTCTTTTTGTTCCTAATATCATTTTCAAAAGAAAATCTATTAATGATGCTCAAATCAATATTATTAAAAAAGCATTAAGAAATAGATGGGATTTTAGTGGCGCTCCTCTTAAAGTTAAGATTATTAAAAGAACATAGAATAAATGGAAGGATTAAGGATTGCTGATTAAGATAAAATCCTAATTGTTCAAGTCTTACTTTCTAATCTTTTTATGTCTTATGATTTTCGTCGTTGGTCTGGGGAACCCAGGCAAAGAATATGAAAAAACCAGACATAATATAGGACAAATGGCTTTAGAAAAATTTGCCGCTGATTTTTATTTTCCTAAATTCAAGTTAGATAAATTGTCTTTAGCTTATCTTTCTCAAAAAGGAGATTTTCTTTTAGTAAAGCCGAATGTCTTTATGAACGAATCCGGGATTAGTGTAAATAAATTAATTAAAAATAAATCCCAAATACCTAATTGTCCAAGCACCCAATTACCTAATCTATGGGTCGTTCACGATGATTTAGATTTAGACTTGGGAAGAATTAAAATTTCTCTTAATAGTACAGCTGGAGGACATAAAGGGGTTCAGTCAATTATTGATCAATTGAATAGTAAAAATTTTATTCGCTTTCGATTAGGCATTAGAGATTCGAAAAAAAATTTGATTGATGCTAAAAATTTTGTTTTGAAAAAATTTAAAAGAAAAGAAAAAAAGACTGTTCAGCAGTCTTTAGATTTAACTAGCCAAGCCCTTAACCTTGCTCAACAAGAGGGAATTACTAAGGTGCAAAGTCAATACAATTCTTAGATATTTTTCTTCACTTTTCCGCCTATCAGCGCAAGGCCTACGCTTGACAAGCAAGATCAACCTTGACTAATGGCTACTTCCCAGTTAGGAGGGATGACTGGTTTTGCCACTGATAGGCAGAAAACTAAAGAAAAACTAAACTAGTTTTATCTTTTAAAGAATAGCACATTTTTCTTCCTTAGTCAAGCCTTTATTTTTTGTGATGATTGTGATAGTTGATGATTGATGATTAACTGTTATTCAATTTTTAAATAACTAAGTCTCATGTCTTTACAGTGGATGTGTATAACTTTTTTAAAAAATATGGTATACTCTTGACAGAGGAAAAATCATTTTATATTATTGATATAGATATTTAACAAAGTTTTTTAATAAGATTTTTATGAATCAACAAAAGAATTCCAAAAAAGGTTTTACCTTGATTGAGCTTTTGGTCGTGGTTGCCATTATGGGCATGTTAGCTGCTTTAGCTGTTGTTGCCTTGAATAATGCGCGAGCTCGTGCTCGAGATG
>JAIPGN010000004.1 GCA_021735685.1 Patescibacteria group bacterium | reverse complement strand
TTAAAAGGACATGATGATTGGGTTCTGTCAGTCATTGAATCCCATGACCATCACCTTATCTCTGCCTCTTCTGACAATACCGTCAAAATCTGGGACAAAGAGACCGGAGAGTGTTTAAAAACATTAAAGGGACATGATAGGTCTGTTCGGTCAGTCATTGAATCCCATGACCACCAAAACCTTATCTCTGCCTCAGGTGACAGAACCATCAAAATTTGGGGTGAGAAGATAGGAGAAGATTAAATCTTAATCTATTTTATTTGGAAGAAGTAAAAAATCCTCGTTTTATATCTCTTAAAAAGGTTCCCACATCGTCCCTGCCCCCGAGCTAAGCTAGGACGCGGTTTACCCACTCACTTTTGGTGGGAAGAGGTCGACGTCTATTATAACTCTGAAATTTTTTAAATATGTACGAGGTCGAACCTCGTACATATTTGAAAGTATTTGGAAGTTTAATCTCCACATGTTTTCTCAAATCCTGCTAAGCACTGCCGAGGCTTGATCTTAATGACAATTAAAAGAACAATAGTTTATAAAATTTTTAGATAAAATAAAATGTTATGAAAATAGTAAGCGCTTGTTTGGCGGGAATAAAATGTAGATGGGATGGTGAATCTAGGCCTTGTCAAAAAGTGGTTGAATTGGTTAGGCAAGGTAAAGCAATACCTGTCTGTCCGGAACAGTTGGGTGGTTTAACTACACCCAGGGTTCCAGCTGAGCAAAAAAAAGATAAAATTTTCACCAAAAACGGAAAAAATGTCACTGTTCAATTTGAGAAAGGAGCGAAAGAAGCTTTGGAAATTGCCTTGCTTGTTAATTGTGAGGAAGCGATTATAAAATCAAAATCACCATCCTGTGGTTCTGGGAAGATCTATGACGGTACTTTTTCCGGGAAATTAATTAAGGGCGATGGTGTGTTCGCTAAAATTCTTAAAAAGAATAATATTAAGGTATTCACCGAAGACGAAATATAACGGCAAGAGGCAGAGATAACTTTTAATTAAAATATTTGATAGCCAAAATACAAGGGGAAAAGAAGATTAAGAAGTATCATTAGAATAGCAAAATGACGGAGAAATTACTCCGCTTTTATTTTTTAAACATTTTTTTATATAGCTTGACGCCCTGACTTATTTATTTTATTATTAGGCAACCAAAAACAAATGGAGGTAAATGATGAGAGAATTTAAAAATAGGGTTATTGTTGGTGATATCATTTTGTTCCCTAAAATTATTAGGGAGTTTCTCGTTAAGTCTCATTACTTTTTAACTTATGACCCAGACACAGAAAGGCTTAAGCTAAACGTTAATCATGGGTCGGGTGGCCAGGTTTTATTTGAAATTAGAAGAATTTCTTATGAAAGTGTAACAAAACTGGCTAAGGATCTTGGGCTTAAAGGAGAAAGCGAGGCTCCTCTTATTTGGGAAAAATGGAACCCCATTCTTTGCTTACATCATGACGGAAGCAAAAAAGCAGAAATGCTTCGTATAGAGATGTTAAAATTAGGGGTGCCGCACACCGTCCATCAATGTGAGGTTTTTGGACTTATAGATGGGCAATGCTTATATGAATCACCAATGTGGTCTGTGAAAAAAATTTTACAGATTATTAGAAAAGTTGCCAAGAGATATAAAGAATCCTTGACAACAAAACCCTGAATTTAATCGACCCGAAGGATGATAATTTGCCTTTGGGTCTTTTTTGTTTTTTATTTTTCTTGTAAGATGTTTAATAATATTTTAATTGTTAATTATATAAAATATGCGGATTTGGGACATTAATCCAAAAAAATTATGCCGACAGCATTTATTAGGAGAGCATCGAGAATTACATGCTCTTTGGAGCATTTTAGTGAACAACAAAAAAGGATATCGGAATCATCCGGAAACTAAGCGTTGGGAGGGAAAATTAAAAGCCTTGTACTTAAGACACGAAAAATTAGTTAAGGAAATGAAGAGAAGGGAGTACCAACATCATTCTCCTTTGGATCAAAAAAAGGCTACAGGGCAAATTAAACAAAATCAATTTCTTTGTTCCCAAGAAGAACAAGAGAAAATCTTAAAAGACAAGAATTGTAATTGTTTGTTAGGGGATTAAAATCGTGATTTACTTAATAATTAGGAAATTTTATAAACATTGTTAACAAAAATAATTAAAGGATAATATTTACATTAACTGGTGAAAGTATTTTTGTAGCAAAACATTCCGATAGCCCGAGGATTTATTCTCGGGCTTTTTTATTTCTTTAGTTTTGAGATTTTTACAAAAATTGTTATAATAAATTTAGATGAAAACAAATCTTAAGACTGAAAAATTAAAGAAAATTAAAAAAATAGTTTATTTGTTTTTTTGGACAATTTTGGGAATAATTTTAAGTTTTTTGGTTCATGTTTCAGTTGAATTGATTTATCTTAATTGGGCGGAAAAACAGAGAAGAGTAGTTTCTTTTTATCATGGTTGCGCCTTAAGTCCATTTCTCCAAATAGCTATTTTGGTAATGGGGGTTTGCGGAGGTTTTGCAGCGGGTTGTTTCTGGTGGCAAAAAATTTATATAGAGAAAATTCGTCAAAAGAAGAAAATTAATCAATAAAATTATGAAGGTATTAAAATTTGGAGCAGAATGGTGCTCTGGTTGTATAATTATGAAACCACGTTGGAAGGAAATTGAAGAAGAGTTACCTGATTTAAAGACCGAATATTATGATTACGACCAAGAACAGGAAATGGTGGAAAAATACAAAATTGATCAGACTTTGCCCACTTTTGTATTTTTAGACCAAGAAGATCAAGAAATTACTCGTTTAAGCGGAGAGCCCTCTAAGGAAGAGCTTTTGAGGCTAATTGAAAAATATAAAGATCAGTAAAAAAATAAAAATTAATAAAATTATGTTCAAGAAAATAGTAGTTTTTCTTTTTTTAATTTTTTCTTTATTCTCTGTTAACCAAAATGTAAAAGCGCAAAGTAATGATAGCGCCAATATTTATTTTTTCTGGGGTGAAGGTTGCCCACATTGCGCTCAAGAAGAGCTTTTTTTAGAAAAATTAGAAAAAAAATATTCCGAAATTAAAATTTACGATTTTGAAATTTATAAAAACTCTGAAAACCGTCAACTTTTATCAGATTTAGGTAAAAAACTAAATATTGATATTAGAGGCGTGCCCTTTACTTTAGTTGGCGAAAAACATTTTGTTGGTTGGTACGATGAGCAAAGTACGGGCAAAGCCATTGAAGAGGCGTTACAATGCCTTTTAAGAAATAGTTGTCGAGATTTAGGACAAGAAGTCTTAAGTTTAGAAAATCAAATTGGGCACGAACACCAAGAAGAAGATTGTGGCTGTGAAGAAGAAAAATCTTCTATTCCCGAAAAATTAAAAATCCCCTTGTTAGGAGAAATAGAAACTAAAAATTTTTCTTTACCTATTTTGACTATTATTATAGGAGCCTTAGATGGTTTTAATCCTTGTGCAATGTGGGTGCTTTTGTTCTTGATTAGCTTGCTCTTAGGGATGAAAGATCGTAAAAGAATGTGGATTCTGGGAACAGCTTTTATCATAGCCTCGGCTTCAGTCTATTTTCTTTTTATGGCGGCTTGGCTTAATTTTATTCTTTTTATTGGCATTGTGGTTTGGATTAGAATTTTAATTGGTTTAGTGGCCCTGGGAGGGGGGGGTTACAGTATTAAAGATTATTTCAAGAATCCTCAGGCAGGTTGCAAGGTAACTGGTAGCGAAAAAAGAAAGAAAATTTTTGAAAAACTAAAAAATATTACCCATCAAAAAAGTTTCTATTTAGCTTTAGGGGGAATTATTCTTTTGGCTTTTGCGGTTAATTTAGTAGAATTAATTTGTTCAGCTGGTTTGCCAGCAGTTTATACTCAAGTTTTAGCTTTGAGTAATTTAGCTAAATGGCAATATTATCTCTATATTCTTCTTTATGTTTTTATTTTTATGCTGGACGATCTTTTGGTTTTCTTTATAGCAATGACTACTTTACGAATAACTGGGATTACTACCAAGTACACTCGTTATTCACGCTTAATTGGAGGAATCTTGATGTTAATTATTGGTTTATTACTTATTCTTAAGCCAGGTTGGTTGATGTTTGGTTAAAATAGCTAAAGATAATATTAATTAATATAATTAAATTTAATTAAAACATAATGAAAAAGAAAAACATTATTATTTTATTTATTTTGGCTGTAATTTTAGTTTTCTTTTGGCTAAAACCTTCTGCACAAACTCCAAAAGGGCCTAAAGAAGTGGTGGCCAATTTTTATAATTTTTGGTTGTCTTATCCTGAAGAGGTCGGAGATAATCCAATTTTAGTGCGAGCATATCAAGAATACCCCAAATTAACAAATTCTTTAGTGGATCAATTAGATGCAATTATTAAATCTTTTGAAGGAGGGGGTTATGATCCAATTTTGTGCGCTCAAGATTTACCTTTAACCATGAATTTTATAGAAGCTGATCAAACCGAGAATTCAGCCTCAGTGGTAGTTGAGCAGAATTTTTATGGCAACATGAGATCCACTATTGTTACTTTAAAAAAAATTGAAGAAGAATGGAAGATAGATCGCATTGATTGCCCCTTAGAAGAAATAAACTACACAGAAGAACAATCACAACAAATTGCAAAAAATTGGATTATTAATCAAGCGCCCACTTATGTTTTTGACGGGATGGATCTTAATTTAGAAGAGGTTTTGCTACTTGATTTAGTAGATTGTGAGGATTGTTATCAATTTGTTTATCAATTTAATTCTCGTTATTCCGGTTATGGAGATCGAGAAGGGCAAATTTTAGCGCAAGTTATTACCCCTCATTCTTTAGTAGTAACCATTGAAAATGGAAAAATTACACAAGCGATCATAGATGAAATTTATGATGAATTGAATCAAATTGAAATTGAATAAAAAATAATATTAAATTTATGCTGAAAATAAAAAGCCTTAAAAAATTTTTAATTTCTCTTCTTTTGCCTCAATTGGCTGGTTTTATCGGTTCTTTTTTTACCCGTTCAACAATATCCAGTTGGTATGCTTTTTTAATCAAACCGTCGTTTAATCCTCCTAATTGGCTTTTTGGGCCAGCTTGGATCACTCTTTATTTTTTAATGGGGATTAGCATTTATTTAATCTGGACATCTTCATCTTTTTTTGAAAGAAAAGCGGAAAGTAAAAAAGCTTTTACTTTATTTTGGATTCATTTAATTGTTAATAGCCTTTGGTCTCTTATTTTTTTCGGCCTAAAGAGTCCAGTTGGAGCCTTAGTTAATATCATTATTCTTTGGATTTCAATTATAATTTTAATTATTAAATTTTGGCGCATTAATAAATGGGCTAGTTGTTTATTAATTCCTTATTTCTTTTGGGTTACTTTTGCCAGTATTCTCAATTATTCTATTTGGCATTTAAACTAATTTAAGTGGGTTTGGAAATCCAAAAGAAGATGATCAAGCTCAAGAAAATAATTTTTTAATTAAAAATTTTCTCAGCAATTTTCTTAGATTGTTGAGAATTTTTTATTGACAAAATGTCTATTTTTTACTATACTACAAGCAATCAAGGGAGGCGAACATGAAGAAAAGGGTCTTTTTTTTACGTCTTTTTGCTATCATTTGTACAGCCTTAACGGCTATAATGATAGTATTAGCGTTAAGCAATGACGCTCCTCCAATGGGGTTTGTTGTTGCTGGTTTTTTGGCGCTTTTGGGAATTAGCGCCACGGAAGCATCATCTTTCAATAAACATCAAAAAGTTTTTTATTTTTTGATGTTTGTTGAATTCTTAACAATAATTATATTATTATTGTTAAGGTGATAGGGGTGAAGGATTAAATTCATCCCTTTTTTATTTACAATATGCAAATCATATATACCGAAAATTAAATTTGTTTTAATTATTTAAAAAAATAAATTTTCTTGATTTGTTTTTTATAAAAACAGGAGATTGACAAAAGAGCTTAAAATTGATATGATGATAAATACAGAAAGGAGGTTGTATGAAAATCTTGAAGAGACCTTGGCTTTCTTACAAACCAAAGGTCAATCTCAACCTTTGGCTTAAAGCCAAAGGTAAGAGAAAGTTTTTCTTTTTCTTTCAAAGGAGGAAAACTTAAAATTTTCGGGGCCTTTTGGCCCCTTCTTGTTACTGTTAGAGAAAGTTTTAATAATATTCTAATTTTTGGGATTAAGGATTCCTGATTTTTTATACGAAGTCTAAACAAAAAAAATACTTAGGAGCCGAGCTCCTAAGTATTTTTAGTTTTCTTAACGGTTTAATTTAAAGTAAAAGTCCTAAAATCGCTCCCAAAAAACAAAAACTACTGAAAATAAGGGCAAATTTAGTAAAATTGATTTTTTGAGCCCAACGAAGCAAAAAATGCAAAGATAGAATACCAACAAGAAAACTGGCTATTAAAGCGGGCCAAGTTTGCCAAATTAAATTTGGCTCTTTTAAAAAAAGATAAAAACTGGAAGCAGCGATAATGGGCACAGACATCAAATAAGAAATTTTTAATATTTTTTGAGGCGGCAACTCTCCTAAAGAAAGGCCAAAAATAGTAGAGCCAGAACGAGATAATCCGGGAATAACAGCCAAACCTTGCAAAAGGCCAGACAAAAGAGCCAAAGATGTGTTTTTGATTTTAAATTTAAATTTATGTTCAGAAGCGTAAGCAGTCCCCAAAAGACCAAATCCCATTAAAAAAAGGAGGCCGCTGCCAAAGGCAAAATTTTTAATTATTTTATAGAGGGGGTAACTAATAAGCAAAGAAGTAAATGTAGAAATTATTAAAAATTGAAGTAATTTTTTATTTTGACCCTTGAAAAGTTTAACCCAATCTTTCCAGAAATAAATTAAGGCCGCCAAAAGGGTGCCTAAGTGTAAGAAAAGAGCCAAATCAATTGGCTCAAAATTTTTATTTAAAAGGCTAGTAAATAAAGCAGTGATTCCTTCGCTGGAAACAGGAAGCCACTCAAAAATGCCTTGAATTGTCCCTAAAATAATATAATTAATCATTAAGATGATCATAGCAGAAATTTTTCAAAATTTCAACTTTTTTTATCTATTCAAATTTGTTATAATTAAAAAACTAATCAAAATATTATTAATTTAATTAAGAATTTTTATGCACAGAAAAAAAGCACGTAAAATTGCCAAAGTTCTTAAAGAGAAGGGAGTAAAAAAACTTTCTAAGAACCAAAAAAGAAAAATAAAGAACCGTCTTAAATAAGAGTTAGTTGAAAAATGCCCCCCAATTTTTTATTAGAAAAATTAAGAGAGTGGAGAAAAAAAACAGCCCGAAAAGAAGGAGTTGAATTGTTTCGAGTTTTGAACAATAAGTCTTTAGAAGATGTTGCTCGGCTTAAACCTCAAGATAAAAATGAATTAATCAGCATTAAGGGGATTAAAGAAAAGAAATACCAAAAATACGGAGAAGAAATTTTAAGCATAGTTAATTTTCTTCGTTCTCCCGTTGAATCAGAGGAAGAGGTAGGGGCAGAAGAACAGCAAGAACGAGAGGAGACTATTTATACAGTAGAAAAGTATTTAAATTTATTGAACGATAGTTTAAGCGAGATTAAAGGAAGGGTGCAGGGAGAAATAGCAGAAATTAATATTCGGTCTAATTATTTATTTTTTTCTCTCAAAGATTTGCAAAGCAAGAGCATTTTAAGATGTTTTATGTGGAGAAGGGATTACGAAATTTGCGGGATTAAATTAGAGGAAGGCACGGAAATAATTGTTAATGGTTTGCCAGAGGTTTATAAGCCAAGTGGAAGTCTCACTTTTCGCTCCCAAACTGTAGAATTAGTGGGGGAGGGAGCATTGAAAAAAGCTTATGAAAAATTAAAGAAAAAATTAGAAAAAGAAGGATTGTTTGATCCTGCCAAAAAAAGAATTCTCCCAGAATTTCCTCAAAAAATAGGTTTAATTACTTCTTCTACAGGAGCAGTAATTCATGATTTTTTGAATAATCTTGGCAATTATGGTTATCAAATTAAATTTAAAGGCTCTCGAGTAGAGGGGCAAGCAGCAGTTACGGATTTAGTTGCGGCCCTAAATTATTTTCAACAGGCAGATATTGAGGTTCTGGTAATAATTAGGGGTGGAGGCAGTTTAGAGAGCTTACAGGCTTTTAATAACGAAATTTTAACTCGTAAAATAGCTAACTTCAGAGTTCCAGTTATTTGTGGTATTGGTCATGATCAAGATGTCCCCTTAGCTTCTTTGGCCTCTGATTTAATAGTTTCTACGCCCACAGCTACAGCGATTACTCTAAATCAATCTTGGGACGAAGCCAAACATCAACTACTAGCTTGGCAAGAAAAAATAATTAATCAGTATCAACATAATTTAATGGTTAATTATCATTATTTAGAAAACAAGGCTCATCAATTAATTTCTCGATTTAATTTTGTTTTTGAAAAATTCAATTTACTCAAAACTAAAATTAAAGAAAGTTTTTGGCGCTGGGAATACACCTTAAAAGAAAAGAAAAATTCTCTTGATCGTTGGCCAGGGTCTTGGTTTAAACTTTGGCAAAATAACTTTAATATTCGAAAAGAATATTTAAAAAGTATTGAAAACAAGCTAAAAGATGTTAATCCCTTACGTCAATTAAAATTGGGCTATAGTATCATTAGCCGCAAGAACAAGATTATTAAAAGTATTCAAAAATTAAAAAAGGGTGATCAGGTTGATGTTCGTTTAAGCGACGGTCAGTTAAAAACAAAGATTGATCAAATAAAAAAAATATGAGAACTTTTAATTTTTTAAAAAAAAGAAAACCTAAAGTAGGGTTAGCCTTAGGAAGCGGAGGGGCCAAGGGTTATGCTCATCTAGGAGTAATTAAAGTTTTAGAAGAAAACAAAATACCCATTGATTTTATTGTTGGTAGTAGTGCGGGTGCAATCATTGGCTCTCTTTATGCTTTGAATCCCAAAATTGAGGAAATAAAAAAGATAATTAATTCTAGGGGCTGGAGTAAATCTATCTCTCTTTTAGATTTATCTTGGAAACAAGGCTTAATGAAAGGAGAAAAATTTAAAAATTTTTTAGAAGAAGTAACAAAGAATTCTAGTTTTAAAGACACAAAAATTCCTTTATCTGTGATGGCTACAGATTTTAATAATGCCGAGTCCGTAAGGATAAACGAAGGGAATATAGCTTTAGCGATCCGAGGAAGTGCTTCGGTTCCTTTGTTTTTTAAACCAGTATCGTGGAAAGAGCACCTTCTTTGTGATGGCGGTTTATCAGAGCCAGTTCCAGTGGAAGCCGTAAAGAAGATGGGAGCGGAAATAGTAATTGCTGTTAATTTAGACAATAGTAGTTATTTTAAAAATAAAGAAAAAACAACTAATTTTTGGGACAATCTTCTATTAACTCGTTATTTTCATTGTTTGCAATATCATTTAGCTCAAAAAAGCTTAAGGAACGCTGATATCATTATTGAGCCTCAAGTTGGATATTTGGGTTCAATTGGTTGGCAAAAATTAATTAAAGGAGAAATTGAAGATGTGGTTCAAGAAGGGGAGAGGTCGACCCAAGAAGCCCTTAGTCAAATAAAAAAAATATTAAAAATAAATTAATATGGAAAACAACAAATTAAAACAAAATTTTAAAAAATTAGAAGAAATTGTTAAATGGTTTGACCAACAAAAAGAGATTGATTTAGAAGTAGGCCTAAGTAAAATTAAGGAGGGAGGCAAATTAATCAAGGAAAGCAAGCACCAATTACAGGGTTTGGAAAATGAATTTGAAGAAGTAAAGAAAGAAATGAATAAAGAAATCTAAAACATGAATAATCAAACAGGGTTCAGAAAATATAAAAAAGGATTTGACAGAAAGTGGTTAGAAGACAAGGAAATGATGAAACTTTCCCGAGAATTAGCTTTTTTTTACGAAAATCTTTCTAAAAATTTATCTTTTAATGTTGATCAATCTGAAGAAGTGATGATTCGCTTTCTGCCTAAAGTTGCACATCAAGAAATTTTAAGAACAAGAACCATTCCTAATTTAATTTTTCTTCGTAATTATGATCATCAAATATTACGCGATCAAGGGTTTGATTTAGCTTCTTTTAATCAAAAATTTGGTAATCCAAAATGTGTGGTAGCAATTCCTCTGCAATCTTTATCTCAATGGCTTAATACTTATTCCTGGATTAAACTTTTTGTGAGTAAAACTTTAGAAAGTGGTTTAATTTTTACCGTCCCCAAGGTTGGAGTTATTCTTCGTAAACATAAAGCATATGAAAAATCTTTTAAATTATGCGCAAGTAAAGCCCCTCAAGAAGAGGTTTATTACCAACACAAAAAATATTTTGAATCCACTGAGACTTATAATGATAAATTTTTCAAAGATCAAAATTGTATGCCCGAGGCTTGGATCCCGTATGCAGTCAATTTAAGAAGATTTATTATAGTAGAGAAATAATATGAAATATAATTTAGTGGTAATTGGTGGGGGACCAGCTGGAATGATGGCTGCTGGGCGGGCTGCAGCCAAGGGTTCTAAAGTAATTTTGCTTGAAAAAAATAGAAAATTAGGAATTAAACTTTTGTTAACCGGCAAGGGGCGTTGTAATTTAGCTCATCAAGATAACCAGCCCAGAGATTTTGTCAAAGAATTTGGCCCTCAAGGCAATTTTCTTTTTTCGGCTTTACATCAATTTGGCTTAATAGAAATTATTGATTTTTTTGAAAAAAAGGGTTTGCGATTAAAAACAGAAAGAGGAGGACGCATTTTTCCCCAAAGTAATTCGGCGCAAAACGTTTGTCGGGTTTTGATCAAAAACTTAAAGAAGTCGGGTGTAGAAGTTAAAACAAATAGCCCAGTTAAAAAAATAGTAATTAAGAAAAGAAGAATTGAGAAAATAATCTTAGAAGATGGCCAGGAAATTAAAGCTAATAATTTTTTAATAGCAACTGGCGGTAAATCTTATCCTCAAACCGGATCCACTGGAGACGGTTATTTTTGGTTAAAAAAAATGGGGCATCGAATTAATAAACTAAGGCCAGCCTTAACTCCTTTAATTTGTGCGGAAAATTTTCTCTCCCAATTAGAGGGTTTAAGTTTAAAAAATGTAGAGATTAGTTTATACCAAAAAAACAAAAAAATAGATTCTCGTTTTGGAGAAGCTCTTTTTACTCATAAAGGAATGAGTGGACCCATTATTTTAGATTTAAGCTCAAGAATAGGCCAAGAATTAGAAAAAAAGGCAGACCTTTGTTTGTCTATTGACCTTAAACCAGCTTTAAGCTTTTCGCAATTAGATCAAAGAATTCAAAAAGACTTTGCTAAAAAAAGCAACCGATTTTTTAAAAATAGTTTAGATGATTTGTTGCCTCAAAAATTAATTCCCGTCATTCTTCAACTTTCTCAAATTCCTTTAAGCAAAAAGGTTCACTCTTTAACCAAAGAAGAAAGAAAGATAATTTTGCATTTATGCAAAGAGTTTAAATTGAAAATTAAAAAATTAGATGGTTATCAAAAAGCGATTATTACCGCTGGAGGCGTAGACTTGAAAGAGGTTAATCCTTTAACTATGCAATCTAAAATAATTGATAATCTTTATTTAGCTGGAGAAATTTTAGACCTAAACGGACCTACCGGAGGGTATAATTTGCAGGTTTGCTGGGCTACCGGCTGGGTAGTGGGGAATAGTGTTAAGCTTGACAAAAAAGAAAATAAGTAATATACTAAAAATAATAACGTGAAAGGAGGCAGAGATGAAATTGAAACTACCCATCGTTTTTTCTTTTTGTTTTAAAAAATAAAGAAAAAAGGAGACAAAAATGGTTTTTAATATCATTTCTCGAACCAGATCGGCCCTGCGGGCCTATCAAAAAAATCAAGAAATTGTTTTTCCTTTGTCCCAAAACGGGAAGGAAAAAATTTTTTACTTGGGAGTTAGACTTCAGGAGGTTAAGCCTCTGGGGTCTAACGGGGATGTTTACTTCAGGGGACAAACTTGCCCTAGTAATGGGCAAGTTCCCGAGTATGTTGACGGCTTCACTTCGGAGCCGCCAAACATCCCATCAAAGAAAGGAGAATGCCGTTGTTACGGCAAACTCCTGATGTATTAAGACTTTGGGAGGCGCTTGCGCCTCCCTTTTAACTTGCTTTATTTTTATAATTATGTTATTTTATTAATGGTGCTTGCCCAGAATTTCGGTTCTGGCGGTGGATAGAAAGGATTTCCTTTTTTGACGCCAGGCAAGCACCACTTTTTATTTTCTCAAAATTAAAGTATAATATAGTAGAAAAGAGCAATTTTAATTATAATTTTATGAAAAGAGTTCCCTTTGAAACTATTGAAGATTATTTAGAGAATAAAGACACCTTTCGTACAATTATGGATTTAACCAAGGGAAAGAAATGAAAAAAAGAACTATTTTAATTAAAAATGCTGTTGACTTAGACCACTCTTTAAAGGATTTTTATATAGAAAACGAAAGCATAGTGGAAATAACCAAAGAAATTAAGACAAAAGCTGATTTAGTTATTGATTGTCAAGCAAAAAAGGCTATTTTACCGGGCTTAATTAATAGTCACACTCACGCAGCAATGTCTTTTTTGCAGGGTTATGCTGATGATTTACCATTAAAAGATTGGCTAGAGAAAAAAATATGGCCCAAAGAAGCTCAATTAGGTTCAGAAGATATTTATTGGGCTACTAAATTAGCAGCCTTGAAGATGATTAAAGCTGGCACCACTTGTTTTAATGATATGTATTGGCAAGTTGACGCTTCTTGGTTAGCTGTCCAAGAAATGGGTTTAAGGGCCCATTTAGGTCTTTTTTTAATAGATTCTCAATCAAACGGGGGGAGTAAAGAAGAAGTGCAAAAAAAATGGGAAATTTTAAGTAAAAAAGAAACCAGTTTGCTTTCCCTAACTTTAGCCCCTCATTCTATTTACACCCTTTCTTTAGAAAATTTAACCTGGGCTAAAAATTTTAGTCAGAGAAACAAATTGCCAATTCATATTCATTGCTCAGAAACCAAAAAAGAGGTTGAAGATTGTCTTAAAACAAATCAAATGAGACCAGTTGAATATTTAAACGAAATTGGTCTATTGGCCCCTCAAACCCTTTTGGTGCATGCAATCTGGCTCTCTAAAAAAGAAATTGAAATATTAAAAGAAAAAAAATGCCAAATTGTTTATAGTCCTTGCTCTAACATGAAATTAGGCTCTGGAATTTTCCCTTATTCTCAATTAAAGGAAGCGGGAATCAATATTTGCTTGGGCACAGACGGATCTGCCTCAAATAACAGTTTAAATCTTTGGTCGGAAATGAAATTTGCTTCTTTATTGCAAAGGGCACAAAATGAAAATTCTAGCCTTTTACCGGTTCAGGAAGTTTTCAACCTTGCTACTAAAAATGCCGCTCAAGCTTTTAATCTCAATGCTGGAGAATTAAAAATAGGAAAACTAGCGGACTTTATCTTAATTGACTTAAACCATTTAAATTTTATTCCCAATCACGATCTTTTGTCTAATTTAATTTACGCTCAAAGTTCGGCGGGTTTAATTTCGGATGTTTTCTGTAATGGTCAAGCTATTATGCGTGATTATCGAATTAAAGATGAAGAAAAAATTATTACTGAAAGTCGCAAGAGAATTCAAAAATTATTTAAAACCACAAAGGTCGTTTAACTAAAAAAATAACATAGAAAAATATGCCTTTAGGAATAATTATTTTCATTATTTTATTGATTTCTATTAAACAAATCAATGAATACGAAAAAGGAGTTAAATTTACTTTAGGAAAATATACTGGAATTATGCAACCCGGTTGGCGATTAGTCATTCCTATTTTTCAATCATATAGGAAAGTGGATTTAAGGGTTAAGGCAGTTGACGTGCCCAATCAAGAAGCCATTACTAAAGATAATATCTCAGTTAGCGTAAATGCGGTTATTTATTATAAAGTAATTCATGCTGAAAAAGCAATTTTAGGAGTAGAAAGGTTTTATTATGCCATTTCTCAATTAGCTCAAACCACCATGCGCAACGCAGTGGGAGGGGTGAGCTTAGATGAATTGCTCTCGGAAAGAGAAAGCGTTTCTGAAAATATTAGAAAAGTCATTGACGTGGCTAGTGATCCTTGGGGGATTAAAGTGGATAATGTAGAATTAAAAGATATTACCTTGCCAGAAGAGATGAAAAGGGTAATTGGTCGTCAAGCTGAAGCAGAAAGAGAAAAAAGATCATTAATTATCAAGGCCGAGGGGGAAAAAATTGCTGCCAAAAATATGGCGGAAGCTGCTCAAGCTTTATCAGCTTCTACTGGAGCTTTGCATTTACGTACCCTGCAATCTATTAATGACATTAGCTCAGATCAATCTAATACCATAGTTTTTGCTGTCCCTTTAGAAGTTTTAAGAGCTTTTGAGGGAATCAGTAAAAATAATAAGCTTTTGATTAAAAGTGATCAGGAAAAATAAAATTTGATTTGCAATCAAAGGCGAAGAAATAAAGAACCTTAATTCTGTTTGAGGTTCTTTGTTTTTTGCTAATTTTTTTGTTAAAATATATTTATATGATTAATTCTCAAGAAATAAAAGAAGGAATTATAGGAGTTTATAAGCCAGTTGGTCCCTCATCTTTTGATATGATTAGGCGCTTACGAATTTTAACCGGAGTTAAGAAAATAGGTCATGCTGGCACTTTAGACCCTCTGGCTCGAGGCATTTTGGTGGTAGGTATAGGTAGATCAGCCTGTCGATCCTTAGAGAAAGAAGTTAAAAAAGAAAAAGAATATTTGGCTGTTATTAAATTAGGAGAAGAGAGTACTACTGATGACCAAGAAGGAAAAAAAACAATAAAAGAAAACATTAATCGACCATCAAAGAAAGAAATTTTAGAAATTCTTCCTCAATTTCAAGGAAAAATCGAACAAGTTCCTCCTTTTTTTAGTGCAATTAAAATCAAGGGAAAAAGGGCCTATCAATTAGCTCGCCAAGGCCAAAGGCCAATCATTAAATCTCGTTTAGTTGAAATCAAGAACATAGAATTACTAGAATATCAATGGCCTTATTTAGAAATTAAAGTTTTAACTGGTCCAGGAGCATACGTTAGAAGTTTAGCACGAGACCTAGGGCAAAAGCTAAATTGTGGAGGATATCTATTTGATTTAGAAAGAACCAGGGTAGGGGAGTTTAACAAAGATAATTCAATCTATTTAGAATGAAAAAAAAATTATTATCCATCGTTATACCCGCTTACAACGAAGAAAAAACCATTCTTCCTCTTTTGGAAAAAGTTAAAGCCCTAGAAATCCCTGGCATAAAAAAAGAAATCATCGTGGTTGATGACGCTAGTCAAGATAAAACTAAAGAGATTTTAAGAAAGCAAGAAGGGATTATATTATTAGAACAGAAAAAAAATCAAGGCAAAGGAGCTGCTTTTAAAGTGGGGTTAAAAAAGACACAAGGAGACATAATAATCGTTCAAGACGCAGATTTAGAATATGACCCTCAAGATATTAAAAAATGCCTGCAACCAATTCTACAAGGGGAGACTCAAGTGGTTTATGGGAGCAGAGAGTTAAATAAAAAAAACAAAAGGAGCAAATGGATTTTTTTTCTGGGGGGGAAAACGATAACTTGGTTTTGTAATTTATTATATGGCTCCCATTTAACTGATGAACCTACTTGTTATAAATGCTTTCAAGCTGAATTAATTAAATCTTTAGTCATTGAGGGAAATGGTTTTGAGTGGGAACCAGAGATTACTGCTAAAATACTAAAAAAGGGCCTTCCAATTAAAGAAGTGCCCATTCAATACTTTCCTCGCCAAGAAGGCAAAAAAATAAATTATCAAGACGGCATCAAAGCTCTTTGGACTTTATTTAAGTATCGGTTTAAAAAATAAATTAATAATACTCAATAGCTTCCGCTTTTTGTAAATATTCTTGCGCTTTTTTTATTTCTCCTTCTTCTTGGTAAATCTGGCTCAAAAGATAATAAGAGAAAAAAAAGCGAGGATTAATTACTAAACTTTTTTCCAAATGAATTATGGCTTTTTCTTCTTCTTCTTTTTCTAAATATAATTGAGCTAAATTATAATGAGTTTGAGGGTATTGATCACCAAGGGCAACAGCTTTTAGATAATGTTCTTCCGCTTTATTTAAATCATTTTGGTCGGCATAGGCCATTCCTAAATTATTATGAATCCTAGCTGTTCCTTCATGATATTGTAAAATGTCATGATAAAAAGTGAGGGGGTTTTCCCAGACTTTATTTCTTTGTCTGGTGCCATTCATTAATAGAATGCCTATTAAAAGCAAAACAATTAATAAACCTTTTCTTATTTTAGCTATTTTTTCCCAAAGAGCATTAATTAACCCCGCTAAACAAAGAAAAAGACCAATAGAAGTGAAATAAAGCCAATGCTCTAGCAAAAAAGAGTTAATTGGGATAATAATACCGCTAAGAGGAATAAAGGCAAGAAAAAACCAACCTAGTCCAAAACTAATATATTTCTTGTTTTTTCTTTGAGCCCAAAAACCAAGAATAATAAAACCAACCAAGATTAAGAAAGAAGACAGGACCCAGGGCGATTGCCAGTTTGAAAAAACGGAAAATTTTCTCTCCATGTGCAGGTTGACAGGATAAAAGAAAAAAGAATAGTACATTAACAAAGACGCCAAAAAAGTGAAAAAACGAACCAATATATTCTCTGTATAAATGTTGCTTGTCGCGTAAAGATTAAGGGTTCCGCCAAAATTTAAAAAGCTAAGCCTTAAGCAAAAATAAGCTAAGGCAATGTTAAAAAACCAAATAAGGGGAGCGTAGTTAGATATTTTTTTGGGATTTTGATTAAAAATAATTTCGTAAAACAAAATTAGGCCTGGTAAGATAATGATAGTTTCTTTTGCCAAAAGAGCTAGAAGGAAAGAGACTAAAGCAAAGATTAAAAAACAAAACTGTTTTTTTTCACGAAAAATCAAATAAAAATAAAAGGACCCAAGGCCCAATAAAGTTGAGAGGGGATCGGCGGTTCCGCTCATGTAAGTAACGACCTCAGTGTGCACGGGATGAATAATCCAAAAAAAAGATACCAGAAAAGCCAAAAAATCTTTTTTAAAGATTTTTCTAATTAAAAAGAAAATTAAAATTCCGCTAAAAATGTGCAGAAATAAATTATTTAGAAGAAAAATCCAAGGAGTTGCCCCGGCCAAAGCATAAAGTCCGGTATAGTTTAAAATTTGTAAAGGGCGATAAAAGTTGTCTGAGCGTCCTGCCCCAGCTCCGCTTGGGGAAGAAAAGACTTGAGGAAGATGGTCAAAGGAGCGAATAAATTGATTTTTTTCAATTAGAAATTCATCATCCCAAAGAAATTGATGAGAAAATATATTAGAATAACAAATAACCCCTCCTAAAATAATTAATAATAAAAAAATTATAATTCGTTTTTTATTTAAAATTAACATGTTTTAATTTTAGCAATCTAAGCTAAAAAAGAAAAGATTTTTTACTTCTTAAAATATTTTAATTTTGTTATAATAATAAAAGATGATACTCAGAATGCCTCCATCCAGAATTAAAATAAGAAAGTCCCAGCAAAGAAAAGAGAAAAGGAAAAAAAACCTTTATCTTCTTGGAGGGATCATTCTTTTTGTTATCTTTTTTTTGATTTGGCAAAAAATAAACAATCAAGAAAAAAAACCTCAAGCTGAATCAAATTTTTTTACTAAAACCGAAGAAGAGCAACGAGAACTTTTGCCAACTATTAAGGAACATTTCATTGAAAACGGAGAAGTTTTTTCAAAAATGAACACTGCTTTAAGTTTAACTGATAAAAAATTACAAGAAATTTTAGAAGCAACTCAAGATATTTATGATTTGTCCCAAATTAAAGCGGGACACTCTTTACGATCTTTTTTCGATCCTCAAGATTCTCATAATTTTTTGAAGCTAGAGTATCAAATTGACGATCAAAGGACTCTAGAAGTAAATAAGGAAGACAGCGGTCAGTTGAAGGCTCAAATCAAAGAAATTGAATACCAAACAGAGCTAAAAATTGCCGAAGGAACCATTGAAGATTCTTTATTTCAAAGCGGAAAAAGAGCAGGATTAGCTGACAAAACTATTATTGAAATGGCTGACATTTTTGCTTGGGATATTAATTTTGCTTTAGAGGTGAGAGCAGGGGATAAGTTTAAAGTTTTGTACGAAAATTATTATTTAGATGGAGAATTTATTCGGCCAGGAAAAATTTTAATGGCCTATTTTCAGAAAAAAGAGGAAAAACATTGGGCAGTTTTCTATGAGGACCAAGAAGGTAATTTTGATTATTACGATTTAGAAGGCAATAATTTACGCAAACAATTCTTGAAATCTCCTTTACATTACAAATATATTTCATCTTATTATAGTCTAAAGCGCTGGCATCCGGTTTGGAACACCTATACCAGTCATCAAGCTATTGATTTTGCCGCTCCTTGCGGAACACCGGTCTCTGCAGCTGGTAATGGCGTGATAGTTTTTGCTGGTTGGCGTAATAACGTTTATGGTTATCGAGCAGAAATTAACCACAACGGGGTTTATAAAACTTTTTATGGCCATCTCTCGGCTTTTGCAAGGGGGATCAAGTACGGAAGTAAAGTATCTCAAGGTCAAATAATTGGCTTTGTGGGCACTACTGGGACCTCAACTGGATGTCATCTAGATTATGCCATGAGCAAATATAGTCAATGGATTAATCCTTTAGCTCAAGATTTTGAGCCGGTTAGCCCAATTGCTCCGGAAGAAATGGGAAATTTTGAATTTGAAAAAAGCAATTTAATAAAACTTTTCGAAGAAAAATATTAAAGTTCTTTAATTTAATAAAATCATTTTTAAGAAAATGATCCTATAAAATTTACTTAGAGAGTGACTTTTTTTATCTCTGTTTTTTTAGGACTAGATTTCAAAAATATGTCAGATAAATATGTGCAGTCTTTAAATTTGAACAAAAAAGACTTTCAAAAGAAGAAAAGAAGAAAGGGCTTTTCTCGAGAAAAGATTAGCCGAAAATATATTCGCCAAAAGCGTTTAAAAATCCTAAAACGTTTAGCTTTAGGCTTTATTTTATTAATTTTATTGGGACTTTTAACTTATTTTTTGCTTTTTTCTTCTTTTTTTCAAATCAATGACGTTGAAATTAGTAAAAAAGAGGACTATCAACTGATTTCTCATCAAGAAATAATGGATTCTTTGAACGATTTAATCTCACCTGGGATTTGGAGTGGACGCAATTTAATTTTCTTTGATACTTCTTTAGCTGAAAAAGAAATAGGGCAGGATTCTCGTTTAAAATCAATACGAATCAAAAAGAAATGGCCGGCTAAATTACAGATTACCTTAAAAGAGTATCAACCTTTAGTCAGATTTGAGGTTCTGGGAGATACTCAAAGTTATTATTTAAATCAGGAGGGACAATTAATCAAGGCTCCTGAAGGCTTATTAAAAGCAAAAAACGACCAAGAGGCGTTTAATGACGATTTAGTTTTTTATGATCAAAGCGACTTAATTTTAACTGAAGAAGATTATCAGAATTTCTTAAAAGATCTCTTATTTTTCGTTCAAAGCGATATTTTGCGTAGTCATGATATTTATTTCCTTGAATGCGAAATCAATAACATTGGAGACGTTATTGATGTTCAAATATTATCATCTGAGGGATGGGAAATTTTAATTAATTCCGAAGTAGAACTTAAAAAACAATTAGATAAATTGTCTGGCATTATAGAAAAAGAAATTAAAGAAAGAAAGGGTTTAGAATATATTGATTTGCGCTTTGGTGATAAAATTTTTTATAAATTCACTGAAGAAAAGTAACAAAAACTAAATTATTTCTTAGATTATAAAAAAACGGCTAATTTGGCCGTTTTTTGTTATAATTTGTATTACTTTATTACATTGGGTCGTAAAAGCTACCTTGTGCGTCCCTTAACATACCCCTTCCCCATTATTCCTTTGAATAATAATTATATAGAAGGCAGGTCGTCTAATTCTTGATTAACATTGTTCTGGGAATCATTTATTAAAGATTCTAAATCGTAATCTATTTTCTCTGTAACAATGTCCCAAGCTTTAATGTATTCTTTCATAAAATACGCTCCCATTACAAAGACCGTCAGCAAAACCATTCCTAAAATCATAAAAGATAAGGCGGGGCTAAGCTCTTTTTGTCCCCAACTACCATTAAATCCACCTCCTCCACTTCTTTTTAGAAAAGAAGTAAGGTGTTCCGTATTTTTTCTAATAATGTTTTTATCAACTAACATTCTTAATTATTCTCTGAATCAATTTGTGTTTTTTTAATTTTTTCGTTTTCATTACTAATGTCAAAAGCAGCAAAAGCTCCTCCTACTAAAAGAATAATGCCAATTACTCCCATTCCTCCTGCAATATATAATTGTTGAAAAACCAGTTTTTCTAAAGAATTATCGGCATCTTGAATATCTCGAGCCGGCAAATTGGCATAATTAAAAAATCCTACGACTGCAATGGCAATAGCAATTACCAACAAAAGACAACCAATCCAAATAGTTTGCTGTTTAGGACTTTTAACACCAGAATAAAGTTTAAAGTTTCTCATAAACTTATTTTAATTATTTAAATAATAACCTTATTTATTATAACACTATTATTTTTTTTCACAATAAATAATCCTGTGGATTTACCGGAATTCCGTTCATTCTTATCTCAAAATGTAAATGTGGCCCTGTACAAAACATTCCTGCTCCAGGAGTGCCCGGCATTCCTCCACTTAAGCCAATCACCTCTCCTCTCTTAATATACTGATTTTCTTTTACCTGAACGTCGCTGAGATGGCCATAAACTGTAGAAAAACTATTATTGTGAATAATCATAACATAGCTGTATTCCCCTACTCCTCCCTCCTTAGCTCGAGCTATATAGCCGGAAGCCGAAGCTCTTACTGGAATACCTTGGTGCGCTCGAAGATCAATCCCAGAGTGCTCACCAATTAAATGACGAAAGGGGTATTCTGGGTCATGAAAAGGAGAAGTTATTTTCTCTAAAGGAACTGGCCAAGAGAAGATCAAAATCCCCTCTTTCTCCATTAATTCTGCTTGTCTTTCTTTTTCCTGGGCAATTTTAGCTCGAGCGGTTTCCTCCAAAGAGTTAATTTCTTGATCAATTTTTTGTTGTTCGGTGATCACCTCAGCCAATAAACTTTGGAATTTCCACTCTGCTCCCCTGGTTTGTTCTAAAAGATACTCATTAATTTCTTTATCAGCTATTAATTGTATTTTTTGACCATCAAGTTCATTTTTAAGATTGACTAAATTTTGTCTTTCTTGTCGTAATTTTTCCTCTTGAATTTCTAAACCTTCCTTAAGGGTAGATATTCTTTGTAAATTTCTAGCCATCTTTTGCTGACAAGAATTTAAATACTGCCAATGATTAAAAACGCTAGAAAGAGAAGGATTTAAAAGAATAATTTCTAAAGGATTTTTCTGGTCATACTCGTGAATCGTTAGTAATAGTTCCTGAAGTTGATCTTTGGTCTTTTCGGCTTCTTTTTTTTTGGCAATAATTTCTAATTGAATTTTTTGGATAGATAAATCAGTTTTACTAATTTCTTCTTCTTGGCTTTCAATCTCTAATTGACTCTTATTAATTTTGTTGTTAATAAAATTTAATTCTTCTTTTAAAGTACCAACTTCTGATCTTTTAATGCTAATTTTTTCTTGATAAATTTTTCTTTGAGCTTCTAGCTGTTTAATGTTGTCTTCTCGGATTTCAATTTCTTTTTGTATTTTTTCAATTTCTTCGTTATTAATTTCTAGGCCTTGTGCAGAAAAGGTCCATGAATTACTCGCTAAAAGAATAATTGCAAATAAACTTATAAATAAAATTATTTTCTTTGTTTTTCTAAATTTCATAATTTATTAATAGCCTTTTCAACTCTTTTTAATGTTTCTTCAGGTCCAAGAATTTCTGCGATTTCATTAGGAGGAGGAGAAGATTCTTGACCAGATAAGGCGACTCGCCAAGGCCAAAAAAAAGCCCCTCTTTCTTTGACTGGAATTTGTTCCAAGACCTCTTGATTTATTGTTTCACTTTGAAAATCTTTTTCTTTAATATTAGCAAGGATTGTTTTTATCTTTAATAAATTATTTTTAATTTCATTGACTGAAAAATTTTTCCAAAGTAAAGATTCTCGCTTGTATTCTAAATTATCATTCCAAAAACAATAACCTAGTTTTTCAACATCTTTTAATCTTTTCATTCTGCCTTGCTCTAAAATGATTACTTTTTTTAGCCAATTTTGATTAACCTTTTTTCCGCTAGGAATAACTTCAAAATATTTTTCATCAATTTTTTTAATTATTTTTGATTTTTTCAAAAAAGGCAAAATTTTTTCTAGTAATTGATCAGAATTCATTTCTCTAACATAAAGACCATTGAGCCAATTCAGTTTCTCGAGATTGAAAACTGCTCCTGCTTTTTGAACTTTTTTTAGAGAAAAATGTTTAATCAAATCTGAAACTTTAAAAATTTCTCGATCATTTCCCGGATTCCAACCAAGAAGGGCTATAAAATTCAACAAAGCCTCCGGTAAATAGCCTTGTTTTAAATAATCTTCTACAGCTACATCTCCTTGCCTTTTAGAGAGCTTAGATTTATCAGAATTTAACAATAAAGGAAGATGAACAAATTTTGGTTCTTTCCAGCCCAAATACTGATAAAGAAGGATATGTTTAATGGTTGATGGTAGCCATTCTTCCCCGCGAATGACATGAGTTATCCCCATTAAATGATCATCAATCACGTTGGCCAAATGATAAGTGGGCCAATGATCTGACTTTAAAAGAACTTGATCGTCAATATTAGCTAAGTCTATTTCAATTTTTCCTCGAATGGAATCAAAAAAATGACCCATCCCCTTCTCTGGCACTTTTAAACGAATAACATAAGACTCTCCTGCTTTGACCTTCTCTTCAATTTCTTTTTGGCTTAAAAAGCGACAATGACGATCATATTGGGGAGCCTTTTTTTCTGCAATTTGTCTTTCCCTGACCTTTTCTAGACGTTCCGAAGAGCAAAAACAATGATAAGCGTGACCGTTTGCAACAAGCTCTTTAACGTATTTTTGATAAATGTCTAACCTATTTGATTGCTGATAAAATTCATCCCACTCTAAGCCCATCTTTTTTAAAGTTTGAGTTAAGCCTTCAATGGCTTGAGGTACCATTCTTTTTTGATCTGTATCTTCGATGCGAAGCACAAATTGACCTTTATTTTGACGAGCATAAAGCCAATTATAAAAACAAGTACGAAGGCCACCAATATGCAAAAATCCAGTGGGAGAAGGAGCAAAACGAACACGAATCATAAAAAATATTTAATTATACGCTTATTAAAATTTTATTTTAAATTAGGTTATTTGGTGCTTTCCACTCTTTTCCAAATGGAAGAAAATTTTGATTTCTTTATTTTAATTTTCCAAAAAATTACCAGCCACAATATTATTCTGTTCAAAAACAATAAAATGGTCCAGAGGTATTCTTTGAGGTTGCGCGGATAAGTGATAAAAAGAAGAGCCCCGTCTTTAATTTCTTGAATAATATTTCTCATTTTTTTTGTTTTAATTCTAGTGCCATTATTCATCGTAAATATCTGGGAATAACCTCCGGCAGAACGAATTTTCTGCCTAAACCAATCTTTTAAATTAGTGGGATACTTCACATATACCTTGGCCTTTGAAACGTATTTTATCTTGTATTTTTTTTGTCTAATTATTTCGGTGATTAATCCGTCTTCCGAGAATGACTCTTTTGGAATTTCTTTAATTATATTGCGAAAGGCATATAAATAACCCGAACAGGGCCAGATTTTCTTCTTGCTTCTTGTTTGATGAGCGGCTGCCGTTAAAAAATGAGACCAATAACCCAAAAAAGTGTTGCGTAAATTAACACTTAAGGGCTGGCCACTAGCAACTCCCACTCGAGGATCTTTAAAAACAGACACAAGTTGATTAATAGCGTTGCTTCCAATTATGACATCTCCGTCTGTAGAGATTATAACATCCCCTTGAGCTTTTTCAAAAGCCAAGTTAAGAGCCGCAGGCTTTCCCTCTCCTGAATCTTTGAGATATTTTACCCCTGTGTAATGTTGAGAAAATTCCCAAGCTACATCTTCTGTCTCTTTATCTGGACCGACTACCAAAATCTCATACTTCTCTCTTATCTCTTCCTTCAAAATTTTAATTAAAGCCTGTTTCAGGGTTTCCGGTTCTTTAAAAGTGGTAATTACAATAGATATCATATTGATTAATTATAACATTTTTCCTTGAGAAAAAAAATAGGGGTAATTTTTTCTTTAACTCTTCAGAAAGTTTTGCACTTCTAAGTAACACCTCTTTACTCTCTTCTAAGTCTTTTGTCAATCTTTTGACAAGCGTCTCTTTTTTTATTAAAATAAGTATTAAGATAGAAAAAATATTAATTAAAGCACTTATGAATAAATTTACTTTCAAAGCTCAAGAAGCTATTCAAGCAGCGCATAATATTGCTATGCGTTACAACCAACAACAGGTAGATATTCTTCATTTAGCTTTGGCCCTGCTCAAACAAGAGGAAGGCGTAGTTTTGGCTGTACTTAAAAAAATGGAAGCTAATCTAGAAAGAATAGAAAAAAAGATTGTTAAAAATATTGAAACTTTACCGAAGATTAAGTCTGAAGACATAGAAAGCGGTTTAGCTGATTTATATGTTACTCAATTATTCCAAAAGGCAATAATTAAAGCCAATAAAGAAGCGCGTCATCTTAAAAATGAATATGTGGGCACTGAACACCTTTTTTTGGCCCTCTTGTCTACCCCCTCTCCTTTGAAAGATATGTTTTTAGAAGAAAAAATTAATTATGAAAATGTTGTTAAAGTTTTAGAAAGTGTTCATCAAGAAGAAGGTCAAGAAGGGAATGAAAGAGGTCAATACAGCGCTTTAAAAAAATATACGATTAATTTAACCGAAATGGCACGGCAAGAAAAATTAGACCCCATTATTGGCCGTGATGACGAAATCAGGAGAGTGATTCAAGTTCTTAGCCGTCGCACCAAGAATAATCCAGTTCTAATTGGAGAAGCAGGAGTAGGAAAAACAGCTATTGCTGAAGGCTTAGCCCAAAGAATTATTTCTAACGACATTCCCGAATCTCTAAGGGGTCGCGAATTAATTTCTTTAGATTTAGGAGGATTAATTGCTGGTGCTAAATTTAGAGGCGAATTTGAAAATCGTTTAAAATCAGTCTTAAAGGAGATTAAAAAAAGCGCCCAATACATCCTTTTTATCGATGAATTGCACACTTTAGTGGGAGCTGGTGGAGCGGAAGGATCTATTGACGCCTCCAACATGCTTAAACCAGCTTTGGCTCGCGGTGAATTACATTGTGTTGGAGCAACTACTCTCAAAGAATATCAAAAATATATTGAAAAAGATGCCGCCCTAGAAAGACGTTTTCAGCCCGTACAAATAAAAGAACCTAGCCCCGAAGACACTATTGCTATTTTACGAGGAATTAAAGAGAAGTACGAAGTTCATCACGGCATTCGTATTGCTGATGATGCTTTAATTGCTGCCGCTCAATTATCTCATCGATACATTACTGATCGTTTTTTGCCAGACAAGGCCATTGATTTAATGGATGAAGCTGCCTCTGCCCTTAGATTAGAAATAGAAAGTCAACCCGAAGAATTAGATAGAATCAAAAGAAAATTGCGTCAGATTGAAATTGAAATCACTATTCTTAAAAAAGATAAAGACTCTAAAGATAAATTAAGGAACCTTAAGAAACAAGCTGCCAACCTTAAAGAAAAGATTAATGAATTTGAAATTCGCTGGAAAACAGAAAAAGACATTATTACGAATATTCATAAGGCTAAAGAAGAAATTGATCACCTTAAGCAAAAGGCAGAAATAGCAGAAAGAGAAGGCAGTTTGCAAAAAGTAGCTGAAATTAAATATGGCGAAATTCCAAGCTTGGAGAAAAAAATTAAGAATGCGGAAAAAAAATTAGCCAAAATCCAAAAGGATTCTCGTATTTTAAAAGAAGAAATATCGGCTGAAGAGATCGCGAAAGTAGTTTCTACTTGGACCGGTATCCCAGTTACTAAGATGCTAGAAAAAGAAAGCAAAAAATTGGTAAAAATGGAAAAAGAAATTCACAAGAAATTTATTGACCAAGAAGAGGCAGTAAGTGCAGTGGCTAATGCCATTCGTCGCTCTCGAGCTGGAATTGCCGAAGAAGATAAACCCATTGGTTCTTTCATTTTTTTAGGACCCAGTGGAGTGGGAAAAACAGAATTAGCTAAACGTTTGGCGGAATTTCTTTTTAATACAGAAAATTCTTTGATTAGATTAGATATGTCTGAATATATGGAACGGCACACAGCTTCTAAGATAATTGGCTCTCCCCCTGGGTATGTTGGGCATGAAGAAGGAGGACAGCTAACAGAAATGGTCAGGAGAAGACCTTATAGCGTGATCCTCTTGGACGAAATTGAAAAAGCTCATCCTCAGGTCTTTAATATCTTATTACAAATTTTGGATGAAGGTCATTTGACTGATGCTAAAGGAAGAGAAGTAAATTTTAAGAATACAGTAATTATTATGACCTCAAATTTGGGCAGTGAATTAATTCGAGATTATGCTCAAAAAATAAATTTTGGTTTCCTTTCTCAAAATGAAAAAAATGGGTCTGAAGCAAATATTAAAAATAAAATTCAAGAAGCTTTGCGAGAAAAATTTAAACCTGAATTCCTAAATCGAATTGATGAAATCATAATTTTCCATGTACTTGATAAAAAAGCTATTCGTCAAATAGTGAATTTACAATTAAAATTAATTATCGAAAGATTAAAAAGTAAAAATATTAAATTACAGGTTTCAGGAAAGGTAAAAACTCTTTTGGTCTCTTTGGGCTTTGACTCAGTTTACGGAGCACGTCCTTTAAAAAGGGTTATTCAAAAACAAATTCTCGATCCCCTTGCTTTGCAAATCGTAAATAAAGACGAACAATCTTTTTCCAGTTTTAAGGTCGATGCTAAAAACGAAAAAATAGTTATTCAACAAGCAAAAAAATAAATGAAAAATTTTTTCAAGTTCACTAACCTTACCAAGGAAAAGATATTAATTCTTTTAATTGCTTCTTTGGTTTTCATTCCTTGGCCAGGAAAAGCCTCTTCTTTTAGACCTGATTATATTATTTCTGATTATGAATTAACCAATTTTCAATCAATGAGTCAAGAAGAAATTCAGAATTTTCTAGAAAGTTCTGGTGGAGGAATTAAAAATTATCAAACTCAAGATATTGATGGTCGAGAGAAAACAGCTTCAGAAATTATTTATCGCGTCACCCAAGAATATCAAATCAATCCACAAGTAATTTTAACTCTTCTTCAAAAAGAAAAAGGGTTAATTACCAAAACTAACCCTAGTTTAGATGATTATAATTGGGCAACGGGATTTGCTTGCTATGATCATCGAGGCCCGGTAAAAAGTTTTCGAGGGTTTGCGATTCAGGTAGATCGAGCCGCTTGGCGTTTAAAATATTTTTTAGAACATCCCTGGGAATTTACTTATCGATCCGGTCAAGTTTATAGAATTAGTTGGCAACGAGTGGTGCCACAAAATTCAGCCACAGCCGCTCTTTATAATTACACCCCACATATCGCCGGCAATCGACTTTTCTGGATCCTCTGGCACAATTGGTTCCCTCCCGAACAAGGACAAATAGAAGAAGGATCTTTAGTCAGGACCAATAATGAAAATGGGGTCTGGTTGATTCAAAATAACAAAAAACGTCCCTTTCATTCCGCTACAATCTTTTTACTAAATCACAAATTTGAAGAAGTAAAAATAGTAGACCCAAAAATATTAGAAAAATATGAAATTGGGAGCCCAGTTAATTTCCCTAATTATTCTTTAGTTCAAAATAAAGAAGAGATATTCTTATTAATTGATGGCCAAAAAAGACCTATTTCTGAAAAAATGTTTAGGGCAATTGGATTCAATCCAGAAGAGATTATTCAAGTTGAAGAAAAAGATTTATTGAGTTATCAAGAAGGAGCCAGAATTAGTTCCCCCTACCCTAACGGAGCCCTTTTGCAAGATAAAGAAAACAAAGGAGTTTATTACGTTAAAGATATCATTAAAAGACCAATTGTTGATTTAAGTATTTTAGAAAATAACTTTCCTTATAATAATATCATTAAAGTAGATTCTGAAGAGCTAGAAAGATATCAAACCGGAGAACACCTTAAGTTTAGAGACGGCTCTTTGTTAAAAACATCAGAGTCTCCAGCAGTTTATGTTATTAGTCAGGGCCAATATCGCCCTATTCTTTCAGAAAAAACCTTTGAAGCCTTGGGGTATCAATGGGAATCAATAATTGAAGTATCTCCAGAAATTTTAAACATTCATTCTGCTGGCGAAATGATTAAAATTTAACTTTTCCAAAAATTTATACAATTTCTAAAAAACACTGAAGAATCAATTTCTTCAGTGTTTTGTTTTATTCAAAAACTGCTTAAAAAGACTTAAGCTAATTTTAAAATTTCCAATAATTGAGAGCTACTTTTAATTCAGGATGAGTTTTAGCGTATTCTTTTATTTTAATACCCTTTTGAACAGCCTCTATAGACTGAATTGCGGCTCGAGCTCCAGCTTCGCTTCCTTGGGGATGACCATGCAGGCCACCTCCAAAATTAATTACTAAATTTTGCCCCAAAATTTCAACCAATTGCGGAACTAATCCTGGATGCAAGCCGCCAGAAGCAATTGGTAAAATTGGCTTTAAAGAAGCCCAATTTTCCCTCAATTGATCAAATTCTCTCCAATCTTCTCTTAATAAATCATTAATAGAACAAACCTCCTCTTCTCCTCCTTCCATTTTTCCTACAACCGTACCAGTGTGAAATTGATCTATGCCGGCTAAGCGAGCTAAATTAGCGAGAACCAGCATGGAAATTCCATGCTTTTTATTACGAGTAAAAGCAGAGTGTCCAGCTCGATGACCATGGATAATAAGTTTTAAATTTTGTCGCCTTAATTCTTGAACCGCTCCCCAACCAACAGAAATAACATCTACCATCACGCAACGACCACCCAATTTTTTTACTAGTCGAGCCCTTTCTAACATCAAACTAACTGGGGCCGTAACATTAAAAACATAAATTTTCTTTTGATTGGTCTTTTTTTCTACTTTTTTCTTTAATTCTAAAACTTTTTTAACTCGATCTTCAAATTTATTAAAACTTAAACTAGTTAAATTTTCGTCATCTTTGATTAAATCCACTCCATTAGCAAAAATTTGACTAGCCATTTGAGCATTTTGCTTTGAAGTTAATCCTATTTTAGGCTTCATAATGCAACCAATAATTGGGCGATCATAGACATTTAACATTTTTCTAATTCCTTCTATCCCCCAATAAGGACCAGGATAACTTTTAATATATTTTTCTGGAAATTCTATATTTTCTAAACGCAAATTCTTTACTGCTTTCATGCTAAAAATATTTCCTCCCACACTAGACAAAAGCTGAGGAATACTCCCCTTTTCAAATAAAGACAAAGGATAAGCAATTTTAAAAATATTATTCTTTTTGTCTAAACTAAAAATTCGGGCCCCCAATCTTTGAAAAACCTCGTCAGAAAGGGTAGTTAATTTAGTCCAGGTGCCAATTGAGGACTCTCCAGCCACTTGCTCACTCAATTCTTCTAAACTGCCATTTGATTCTCCATAAAAAGTGGCGATGATTTCTTCTTGATAATTTGGCTTATATTCCAATTGAAGATATTTGTTTTTTTCTTTCATAAAATTTTTTTAAATTAAAGCTGATAATTTTTTTGAGTCAATGTTTTTGCTTGTTTGGGTTTAATAATTCCCTCTTCACAAATAATACCACCCGTAATATATTCGGCAGGGATTCGATCAAAAGCAAAATTAATAATCTTAAGATCATCAGGGGCCTCCTTCCATAATTCCTGAAGAGAACGCTCTTCAATCTTTATTTCAATTTGATCGTGAAACTTTAATAAATTAGCAGCTACATAAAGAGGAACTCCTTCCTGTTTAGCTACCAGGGCGATAGTAAAGCTACCAATTTTATTAATCACTGAACCATCAGATAAAATTGCGTCTGCTCCTAAAATAATTTTATCCATCATTAATTCTTTTCCTGAGTGATGAGAAATTAAAAAACCGGCCGAAGAATCAACTACCATAGTAGTGGGAATCCCCACAGCTAATAATTCTCGGGCCGTCACTCTGCCTTGAAAAAGGGGTCGAGTTTCAGTATTATAAACTTTAATTTTTTTCTGATTTTGCCAAGCTTTAATTAAAATTTGTTCAACCAACCAGGAATGACAATGAGTAAAAATATTTTCTTTATTTTTAATTAATTCTTCTCCGTGTTTAACAACTAAATCTCCAGCATCAGCCATCATTATCAAAAAATCTTCTGCTGTTCTTTGAACAATATCTTGAGCTAAAATAAAATTCTTATTTTCTTTTTTTAGTTGAGACAAAACAGCCTTAATGCCATTTTGAGCCATGGGTTCTGTGGGTCGAGCTGACAACAATAAATCAGCTGCTTGTTTAATTTTTTCCTTAAAAACAGATAAATCATTAGTTTTGATTCTGGAGCTATAATCTGAAATTGCTTGCATAATGGCTATAGCAACATCAGTTGCTCCTTGGACTTTCAAAGATTTGATATCTTTAAAAGTTTTTTGGATTAAATTATCCATATTTACTAAATTAAATAAAATTCTATTTTAAAATAAAACTATATATTTATATTTTATCACCTTTCCTCAATTGTGTAAATCACTAAAAGCTTGGAGGTTGAGCTTCCAAACTTTTTTAATTACTTAGGAGCTCGGCTCCTAAGTAACTCCTAAGCAAAAAGATTGGATAAAAAATAGAGAATTTGGTAAAATATAATAGACATATAGATAAATCTAAGTAGATACAAAAAATTTATCATCAAATCTTATGGTCATTTCTTCCCAAAAAGGAAAAAGAAAAATTACTAAAAAAAAGAAAGAAACTGAAATTCAACAAATTGTCAATTATTATTTTTATACTAAAGGTTTATCTTTGGAAGAAATAAAAAATAACGCTAAAAAGCGAAAAATAATTTATTCTCGCTTTACCCGTCCAGCTAAACAATTATTAGATTTAGCCGGTTCGGTTCAAAAAGCTCAAAAAGCTATTGATCGTGTAGCTAAATGGGCCCAATCTCGCAATTTGGATTATGCTATTGAAACCGTTTTTAAAAAATGGTTAGAAATAGACCGCTTAAAGCCCAAAGAAGTTGTCAAGAAACCTTTTTACGCTGGTAGTCCCATGATTTGGAGCCAAACCAAGAAAAAATGGTTTGTGATAGATGAAGATGGAGAATGGCATGAATTTGTGGGCGAAGAAAAAGACATTAAGTGGAAAATAATAAAATAAAAGCTCTAGCGATTAAACAACTAGAGCTCTCTGAAGTTTTTTATGGATTATGAGGGAGAGGGGCAAAGTAGCGCAGGCCATTCTGGTCCACTCCAGTTTGAACAAAGTCGTCAAACACTCCGGGTATTAGCCTTTGTGTTTTTACCAAAAGATCACCCATAACCTTTCTAATTTCCCAATGAGCAAATTTTGAAGTACGCATTTTAAAGATATGTCTCCATTCTCTGAAATTCGCGGATATAACAATTTCTGCTTTAATGCCGATTGGTAAAATCTGACGCGCGTCTTCTGGTGCCCAGCCAGCTTTACGCAAGGCTCTGTAAAAATCTTCAATTTCTGTAAACATTTCTTTAAGGGATAGTTTGCGTCCATTTTCCAACTCTACGTTTTCCCCCTCGTTCCTATGTGGAGGGACTACACATTTAAGCTGAAATTTCATTAAATCCGGCCCTTTTCCTTTTTTGGCATAATCTACATATCTAGTAGATTCTTGAGAAATAGCCGTCAGCCTATGTCGCACTTGTTCATGAGTAAAGCCACGAGAAATATTTTTGAATTTCACCGTCATGTTGCTATGCTCTAAAACGCTATAATGGCCTCTTTTCATCAACATTTGGACGAATTTTTTAGCGGACCCCTCTGTTATCTCTTTTTTTTCTGACTGATAACAAGTTCTACCGGCTTTCTCTATGTCCAATAATTGCCTTTTGAGGTTTTTAAAAGGGGTTAAAACTTCAAAACCCCCTGCATTTTTAAGGATCTTCATTTTTGTCCTCCTTTTTCATTTATCTAAATTAAAACAATTTTAAGTCTTTTTGTCAATATATGAAAAAAACAAAACATAAAATCGTTTTCATGGGTACGCCCGAGTTTAGTGCTCTTATTTTAGAAAAACTAATTAAGAGTTCTCTTTTTTGTCCTCAAATTGTAATTACTGCTCCAGATAAACCCCAAGGAAGAAAAAGGATTCTTCAGCCTTCTCCAGTTAAAAAAATGGCCAAAGAAGCAAAAATACCTGTTTGGCAACCAGTTTCTTTCAAAAACAACAAAGAAATTGAGAAAAAACTGAAAGAAACAAAAGCTGACTTATTTATAGTGGCAGCTTATGGTTTAATTTTACCTTCTAAAATTTTATCTATTCCTTACCAAGGGTGTCTTAATGTTCATCCTTCGCTTCTTCCTCGCCATCGCGGCGCTTCTCCCCTGCAACAAACTATTTTAGATAATGACGCCGAAACTGGCACTACTTTAATTTTAATGGACGAAAAAGTGGATCATGGCCCCATTATTAGTCAAAAAAAATTAGACCAAAAAGTAGAGAGCATGGATTATCCAAGCCTCAACATGGCTTTAGCTGAATTAAGCACCGAAATTCTTTTATTAACTCTCCCGCAATTCTTAAATGGCTTAATTAAACCTCAAGAGCAAGATCATAATTTAGCCTCTTTTACCAAAAAAATAAAAAAAGAAGACGGAAAAATTGATTGGAATCAAACCGCTGAAAAAATAGAAAGAGCAATTCGGGCTTATCGTCCCTGGCCGGGAAGTTATGGTTTTTTGAATACAAAAAAAATAACAATTATTAAAGTTGAATTACTTAAAATGAAACATAGAAAAAAACCGGGCACTATATTTTTACAAAACAAAATTCCCGCAGTTGCCTGCGGGAAAGATGCTTTAATCCTCAAAGAATTGCAAATAGCCGGAAAAAATACTATCAACGGGAAAGAATTTGTTAACGGTTATTCTCAATTCTTAAGTCAGATTATAAAATAATCTTTATTAAAATTAAAAATTTTTCTTTTCTTCTTCGCCTTCTTCGCCTTCTTCAACCTCTTCTGAGCCCTCTTCGTCAGGAGAAGATTCCATCACGTTTTCTTTTTCTATTAGCTCCTCCTCTTTAGTTTCCAAAGGAGCTTCTTTTTTTTCTTCAAAAGAAGGGGAAGAAGAGTCAGAAATAATTAAAATTAAACCAATGGCCGCCAAAGCAATAGAAACCCAATAAGAAGTAAGGTCGGTTAACCAAACCACAATCGCTATAACCAAAAGAACTATTCCTAAAATTAATTTAGAAGATTTATTTTTCATATTCATGTAAATTAATTGACTAATTTATAAATCGACCTCTTGCTTATTATTTTAACACTTTATTTATTTTCTGCAAACCAAAAAGAGAAAATTTTCTGAGCTGCCGAAACCGCCAAATCGCTACCCTCTCCCCCGTTTTCAATTAAAACAACCACAACAATTTCTGGATTTTCGTAAGGCGCAAAACCGGTAAACCAAGCGTGAGGCAAATTATGATTATCAACTTGAGCGGTTCCGGTCTTGCCAGCTATAGTTACTTCTAAATTATTAAGCCGACGAGCACTTCCTTTTAAAACCGCCGCTCTCATTCCCTCTCGCACCAAATTAAAATCTTCAACAGAAAAGACATTAGTTAAGTCCCTAAAATAAAAATCTTTATTTTCCGTAAAATTTTGATTTGAGTCGCGGAATCCTTTTAAAAAATGAGGCTGATAATAAGATCCTGCGTTAGCTAAAGCCATAGTATAAGTTGCCACCTGTAAGGGAGTAACTGAAATATAACCTTGGCCAATAGATAAATGATAAGTGTCGCCAATATACCAAGGCTTCCCTCTTTCTTCTTTCTTCCAGGATGGTGAACCTATAAAGCCCTCTTTTTCTCCAGGCAAATCAATGCCGGTTTTTTGATTTATTCCCAAAAAAGATAGATTTTCTTTAATTTTTTCTGGTCCAAGACCCGTGAAATTCTCAAAACCTCCCCCTAAATAATAATAAAAAGTGTTAACTGATTCCGCTAAAGCTTTAATTAAATCAGTAGAACCATGCCCACCAACCTTCCAATCTGGGTAAAACCACTGACCAATCCTAATTCCTCCTTGGGAAAAAATACTAGTTTGAGCATCAATTACTCCCTCCTTAAGGCCGGCCAAAGAAATTAAGGGCTTAATAGTGGACCCCGGAGGATATTCTCCGGCAATAGCTCGAAAAAGAAAAGGATTCGTTGGATCTTGACTTAATTCTTGATATCTTTCCTGATCTGATTGAATAAAAATATTATTATCATAATAAGGATAACTAGCCATAGCCTTAACTTCTCCTTGAGAAGGATCCATAACAATAATAGTGCCAGCTGAACTATCGGCCTCTTCAATGTATTCTTCTAAAATTTTCTTTACATATTGTTGTAAGTCTAAATTAACAGTTAGAATAATATCATCTCCGTCCTGAGGAGCTTCTTGGTTAATAATTTTTCTTGCTTGTCCCAAAGCATTAACTTCAATAACCCTTTTGCCATCATGTCCCCTTAACTCTTTTTCGTAATACAATTCTAAACCGGTGCGACCAATAAAATCAACGACTTGATACTCTTTGTGTTCAGCCAAATCTTCTTTGGTTACCGGCGCCACATAACCTAAAATATGCGACAAAGTTGGTCCATAAAGATAATCTCTTTGAGCGCTAACTTCAACCGAAAAGCCAGGTAAATTGTTAGTAATTAATTTCAATTCAATGGCAGATTGATAATCTAATCGTTTGGCCACAATAGAAGGTTGAGACTCAAGAACATTTTCGTTTATCTCTCTCTGAACAATTTCTATTCTTTCTTTAACTTCTTGATCAATACCCTTGATTCCTTCAGTTTGTTCCAAGAATAAATTGAAAACATCTTGACGGTCATTTTCTAAAAAGGGTAAATTTTGTGGAGATATTAATAATGAAAAAGAAGCTATATTCTTAACTAGAGGAAGGCCTTGAGAATCATAAGCTAGTCCTCTTTTAGCTTTAATGATTTCAATTTTAGCTCGATTACCTTCTGAAGCCATCCGATATTTTTCTCCACGAACCAATTGTAGCCAAATTAAACGCCCTGCCAAAGCAAAAAAAATAACGAAGATTAAAAAATAAAAAACATTAATCTTTTTTATCTTGATCGGAGATAACATAGACTCTTGACCGTCCGAAAAACCATCATTGTTAAAAATAATTTCATCCATTTTTAAATAATTATTTTTGAGACCAAACTTTAAAAGTCGCTAAAATTAAAAAAACAAAAAAACTATTAACAATCATAAACCAAAATACATCTAAAAAATAAAAATAGTTAATAGCGATTAATTGATTAGAAAGTTTCAAAAAATAAAAAATTGAAGATAGGGCTAAAATTATAATTTTGTAAATCAGGGCGCTACCCAAAATTAAAAAGAAAAAACCGCTGCCTGAACTAACATTAAAACGTCGAGAAATTTTTTTAATAACCAAATAAAAAAAACCTAAGCTTAAAAGAAAAAACCCAGGGGGAAAGATAGAATATAGATCTAGAAAAAATCCACCAAAAACAATTGTCAACCAAACTCCTGTTTTCCAATTTTTAAGAAAACAAAGCAACAAAAGAACAAAAACCAAGGAAAGGGACAAGGGAAAATGGGGCCAAGAAACAGAAATAATTACAACGAAAATAATTAAAAAAACAAAAGCGACAATTTTAAATAAAGAAAAAATATTTTTGTTGTTACTCATAGCAGAATAATTTTTTAATCAGCTAATAGCAAAACTGAAACAATTCGAGGGTTCTGATCTCCTAAGGGATCAATTATTAATTCTTGAAAAATATCATTGGGAGTCTTTTTTATTTCTAAAATTTCACCAATAAGAAGTCCTCTTCTAATCTTTTTTTCTAGTCCAGAAGTTATCACCGAATCCCCTATTTTTACTTCTTTGCTCAGTGGGACATTTTTCATCTTTAAGATTAAATTGTACTCTCCTTGAATAATCCCAGATGTAATACGACTTTTTTCTTTCTGAGAATTAAAGCTAATCACATCAGCAGCCACTAGAGAGTGTAAATTAATTAAAGGCCGAACATAAGAAACATAATCTTTAACTTCAATTATGGTTCCAATTAAAGACCCCTTTTGGTCAACTACAGCCAAGCCCGGAGTTAATCCCTTTTTCCTGCCTTGGTTGATAATAATCCAATTAAGCTCTGATTCTTGTTGGCGACCTAAAACATTAGCTAAAATAAATTTATCTTGAGAGGAAGTCAAAAAATCGAGATGTTCTCTTAAAATTTCATTTTCCGAACGAAGAAACTTTAATTTTAAATTTTCTGTTTTCAAATCTTCACAAATTTTCTTTTCATCTACCGAGCTTTGCTGATGATCATAAAGATACCTTTGGGTGGGACGAAAAACAAGAAAAAAAAGATTTTCTCCGTGAAGAAGAAAAGACAAAACATAAAATAATAAAATTACAAAAAAGATAGGAAGAAATTTCTTCATATTTTATTTAATCAATTCAATAGAAAAATTTATTTTTTGACTAATTAACGCCCCCACCTGCACTTTCAATAGGAGGACCATCTTCATACTCTTCTTCTAGAGGAATCTCAATGACATCTTCCCAGTTAAATCCTAAACCCTCAAAAACTTCTCCCGAAACAAAAACACGTTTTTTGTTATTTTCAATCAAGTAAACCTCTGATTGATCGGGATACTTAATTAAAGTTCCGTCTAAGTATCCAACAATATCTTGGCCATCTTCATATTCTTCTTCTAAAGGAATCTCAATAACATCTTCCCAGTTAAATCCCAATTTTTCAAAAATTTCTCCAGAGATGAAAGCTCGCTTCTTGTTATTTTCAATTAAGTAAACTTCTGGTTGATCAGGATAACTAACTAAAGTTCCATTAGCCCTGCCCTGAGGTTGAGTAACAAACTGAAAACTATTAATCATCATCTGAAAAGTAGTTTTGAAGTTAGCTTCTGAGCTGGTTCCCAACAAATAAGACAAAAGATAAATTTTATCTTGTCGAGACACATAAATCGTTAAGCGATCTGCACTCCAAACTGCTGGCTGTTCATGGACCATTACCTCTAAAAGAGTTTCTGAATCAAGATTAGGAGATTGACGCAAATACCAATCAGTTGGGCTTAATTCTTCAGGATTATTTTCAACATTAATGCTAAAAAATTCACCAGTATTAGTAACGATTAAAACTTCTTGATTGTCCGTTTCTGGAATGGGCCGCGTTAACCAAGAAGAAGGATAAAAAAGACTATAAGAAAAAGTAGGGTTAATATAAACCTTTATTAGTCCAGAAGTAGATAGCTGATTATCAGACTGGAGAGGATCGGTTAAATTAAGAACTTCTTGCCCGTCTGGGACTTCATCGGCATCTGTATCTGGGTTATTAGGCTCTGAACCAAAAATAGATTCTTCAATGTTGGTCAGACCATCATTATCATCATCTAGGCTGGAAGAAATATGGGGCGCAATCTGTAATTTCTCAATCTCCGGAATCAATTTATCTTTCTCTACAATCAAAGCAATAGTATTAGCTGGCAAGAAGTCTAATTCTGTTTTTACTACATTTTCTTCTGAATCAACAGTGCTAAGTAAGGGGGTCCAAGTTTCATTCTTAAGATAGCCTAAAGTAATTTCATCTTCCCAAAAATCTTCCACTAATTCTTGATTATATAATATTTCTAAACTAGCGGTTTTCAAAAAAACTAAATCTGCTTCAGAATCAATTTCATAAATCGCTCCCAAAACTGTATACAGGTCATCTCCGAGGGCAACCTCCTCTTGGTCCCAGGTCCCGCTAGCCTCTACTATTGATCCTGCGTCTAAAGAACCTTCCGGTAAAAGAAAATTAAATTTGGAAATTAACATCTCTTCTTGATCTCTGACTTCAATTTCTATATTAGTTTCTTCAAAAAATTCTTCCTCAGTTTCTTCTTCAGGAATTAACTCTTCTTCTGGCAACACTTCTTCTCCTTCGCCTTCTTCAGGAATTACCTCTTCTTCTGGCAACACTTCTTCTCCTTCACCTTCTTCAGGAATTACCTCTTCTTCTGGAGCAATTATTTCGGGTTCAATGTATTGTTGCGACCAAAAATAATAATAAGCGCCTCCGCCAATCAAAAGCACAAAAAGAATAATTAAAAAAATTTTTACTCCTTTCTTGCCCTTTCTTCCTGAACCTGATCCAGAATTTTGTTTAAATTTATCAGGCATTACGTAAATTTTTTCTTCTTGAGGAGACACTGATTCTTTTTTTTCTTGACTATCTTCAACTTTCTTCAAAATATCTTTTTTGATTAATTCTGGAACTTCAAATTCTTTTGATTTTTGAGACGAGGAATTGCCTGAATTAACTTCTGGTTGTGGAGACGAAGAAGGAGCTTTAAAAGAGGGAGCTGATTTCTGATTCAATCCTTGATCAGAATTTTTTTTATCTTGATTTCCCTCGGTTTTAATTTCATCAAACATATTTTTTTAATTATTATTTTTAATTCTTTTGATAAATTTTGAATTTAGTCATATTTTTTGATTAACAACCACAAACAATTGAACAACCTGTTCTGTTTCTGGATGATATTATTTTACCATTGGTTACCACCGCCTCCTCCCTCACATGTTCCATCTACACAATCTTCGTCAGGGTCACATTGATTTGTGCAAGCCCCACAATGTAACCAAGTAGTTAATAAATTTGTCTCGCAACCATCATCAGGATTACCATTACAATTCCCCCAATCATCACCACAAGCACAAGTATCATCTAAGCCACAAATTAAATTTAAGTCGCCACTGCAATCATCATCACTCTCACAAGAATCACCAAATATGCCAGTGCCTAGTGCGCCTCCTCCGCCAGAAGGATTATTAGCTACATCAGTTCCAGCTGTAGCGACATAATAAAGCATATTAATTAAAGCTTTTTTCTCCATATCCTCTGGTTCTCCGGTAATGTGCCCCAATTGAATCATCTCCACTTTTCCGCAAGTGTTAGCCCAAGGTTTATTATAATCCAAAGAACCATCAATTTTAGCATAATACCAAACTTTGAGTCCTTCAGGAGCTTCACAAGTGTCTGGATCTAAAACTTGACCACTTAAATGAGTAGAAAGAACATCGAATTCTTCTTCTAAAACATAAGGAATGGTAAAAAGTTTTCCCCCAGCTAAATTAAAATTAGCTCCCACATTATTAAAAAGATCAACGCCAGAAAAATTATTAAGCTCTCCAATGCCGGCATGATGCTTTAGAGTATTAAAATTAGTATGTGTTCCTCCGCAAACAGAATTAGCTTCTTGCCAAATAGTATCATGTCCAAAAATAACAGAACCACCTTGGTCAATAAAATCGTCAACTGCTGCTGCTGCCTCTGGGCTTAAATCTTCGGAACCATTGCAATCTTTCCAACCAAAAACCAGGACATTATAATATTCCAATCTGTTTCCCGAAGGAATAAAAAAATCGGGATCATCGTTAAAATAACTTAAAGATTGAGACGTAACAACAACGTCTCTCATTGCTAATTGAAACTCAGAGTCATTTTTATACTCATTAACAATGGACGGTAAATCAATATCATTAGTTGTTCCTGGATAGTTTTGTAAAATATTCAAATCAATCACAATCTCACAAACATCGTTGCAGTGTTGTCCTAATCCTGGACTCCAAGAAAGAATAGGATCTTCGTTAGGATCGCAATCTTCAAAATCAGGCTGAACAATTCCGTCTCCGCAAGAACCAGGACGAGAGCAAGATCCATTTAAGCAGTCATAACCCGAAGGACAATCGTTGCCACAGTAACCACAATGATCAGTGCTATTTAGAGAAGCTTCACAGCCATCACTGGGATCACCATTGCAATCCGCATATCCAGGCAAACAAACGCATTCTCCTGATTGACAAGTTTGATTATCGCTACAAGAATTATCACATTCTCCGCAATTTTCCGGATCAAGCAAAAGATTAGTTCCGCAACCTGTATTCCAATCCCCGTCACAATTTCCCCAATTGACATAACAAGCAAAATTACCATTATTATCACAATAATAATTAAAACCCCAATTAGTGCCTCCGGGGACAACATTACAATCAGGTGGGTAAGCGCTACTACAATATCTACAATCACCACAAATAAAACCAGCGGGATAGTAAGTACAAGAGCCGTAACCATCGCAATAGCCAGCCTCACAATTACTAGAATCTTCTGAACACTGATTATTGTAATCTTCTCCAAAAGGAACTGGCAAGCATTGTCCATTTACTGAACAATACTGACAATCACCACAAGAAGTACCACTTGATTCTAGCTCACAAGCTCCAAGGCCATCGCAGTTACCAGTTAAACAAGGAGCTGTGTCCGAACAAACGTCTCCTGGGTCCTCTCCAGATGGCACCAAAAGACAGGTGCCTTCTTGACCAGACTGATTACAAGACTGACAAAGACCTTGACAAGCTGTATTACAACAAACTCCATCTGGGCTGCAATAGCCAGAAGAACACTCAACATCCAAAGAACAATTTTCTCCATTACTTAGTTTACCACAACCATCCCAATGACAATCAACACAACTCAAGGACCCAGAGCCCAATCCTAAACTGGCACAAGTTTTGCCAGAAGGAACCATATTGCTGTCAATAATTTCACACTCCTCACAAGCATTTAAAACCTGATCACCACATTCCCCCAATCCTTGAGAAACAATATAATTATTTTTACCAAGGATATCTGGCAAAGAAATTTGAATTTCATTATCCCCTAACCATCTTACTGCTGGCAAAGGAGGAGTGGCCGAAAAAGGATAATATTCAAAATTAGCTGACAACTCATATCCTTGCCCACTACAATCATTTTCAGTTGGCGTATAATAACCATAAACATGTGAATTGTTGGGATGGGCAAATTCTTTATTTAAAGGATTATAACAAGTCCCATCACACTGATAATTGGATTGTTGAGGGTTATCGGGACAACCAGCACAAGATCCATAAAAACGATTTAAAGGATCAACCGGCAAAGATTTCCCCAAAGCTTGGCCAAAAGTATATTGCCAAGAAGGCCAAGCACTATAGGTCTCCCCCTTCAAATAAGAACCAGAAGATATAGGAGGGTAAGACCCATGCTGACCATAGTAAGATTCTAGTTCACTAGAAATTTGATCTAAATCATAAATTCTAAACAAATCTCTTTGAATCTCTCCTCTTTGATCAGCGTTAGTAAGATTAGTGTTAAAAGTAAATTTCTCTAGTAATTGATTAAAAATATTAACAGTTTCCGCAGAAGCTCCTTCGTTATAAGAAATAATATAAATATAAGAAGAAATGTTTTCATTTGAAACTCCGCTGACATTAGTTGCTCCCACATAAACAGTTCTTCCCTCTCGTAAAGCATAATAACCATCGACCATAAAAATACTGGGATTTCCCGGATTTTGAACATTCTGTTGATACCAAGCTGAAGGAGTCAATCGTTGTGGATTTTCCATTATTTTAACTCCAATAGCATCTCCGGATGATCCCTGAACAGTAAACAAAAATTCTTTAACCAAGCCCGCTTGATCAGCATGAACTAAATCTGTTTGCAAATTAAACCAAAAAATTCCAGCTAAAAAAGTTAGCAAGCCGAGGAAAATCAAATTTTTAATATTTTTTCGGCTAATCATATTTTTTTGTACCTTAATATACATTTATTAATTTTAAAATCTCTTAGGCTTAAATTTTGTTTAATCAGTTGGGGGGGCGGGGGCTATTTCGACACAATGCCCAAATTCACATTCATCAGTATCAGAACATTGATGATTACATTCTCCGCAATGACTATTGTTATTTAATAAATTAATTTCACATCCGTTAGAAGAATTTCCGTCACAATCACCATAATTGTTTTCACAAACACAAATGCCGTTTTCACAACTTTGATTAGCGCCACAAGGTTGATTACATTCTCCGCAATGACTATTGTTATTTAATAAATTAATTTCACATCCGTTAGAAGAATTTCCGTCACAATCACCATAGCCAACATCACAAATCCAGTTTAAACAATCATTTTGACAATGAGTATTATTTCCGGGAATACTTCCAATAACCCCATCGCAAATTTCATTACAATTTAAAATTCCATCTCCGCAAGAATTTATCCATTCGCCATTTAAGCACATTTGGGTAGAATTAGGTTGACATTGCTCAGAGTTATAGCAAGCTTGGTTAAAATAACATTGATTATTTAAACAAAGGGTAATTGCCCAACTTTCCGTAGTATAGGAGGAATTACCTGAAGTATTTCCGGCTCGAACTCGATAATAATATTTAGTGGCTGGATCTAAATCAGAATCGACATAAGAAGTAATATTGGCTCCTACTTCATCCACTAACTGCCAATTAGAAGCCCTAGACTTTCTTTCAATCTTAAAAAATTCTTCGTTAACAGAATTATCATTCCAAGTTAAATTAAGTCGACTTCCGGGAAAATCACTATCAACTTCAACTTCTAGATTAGAGGGAGCTAAGGGAATATTAGGAAGACATATATTGTTTTCTTTGTAATAACCCGCGTTACATTCCCAGCTCAAACAATTAAAAGAACAAGTAGCATGAGACGGAACCCCAACATAAAGATCACAAGCCTCAGGGGGTTGCAAAATACCATTTCCACAGCCACTAGGACTCACTTCTCCTCCCTTATAAAGTAATTTTGGCAAGAGAGGCTCTTGATCGCGACAATAAAATAAATTAAAATTGGTTCCTTCGCCCCCCCCTCCATCAAAATAAACCCATGGATATTCACAAATAGAGACTCGTGCTGAAATTTGATCATCAACTAAAGTGTTAGTAGGCTCTCCTCCTACATTCAACTGAGCTGTAGCCACAATTTCAGAGATACCCTCTTGTCTACCTGAAATAATTTCCGCTTTTTCTGGTTCTCCGGCAACCGAGTTAACATTTACAACAGTTTGTTGAGATGATTGCCAACCCCAATCCCAATCATAACCATTTACTCCAAAAATTTCATTACCCTGATCGTCAAAGGCTTGCGCCTCTAAATTCTCTAAAAGACCAGCACTATTAAAATAAACATCCCTAGGGCTAATTTCCACTCTTGTTAATTCACATAATTCTCCAGTAGTAAATTGCCATTCATCATTTAATCCTAAATCAATTCCATATTGACTCTCTACTCCACTTTTAATTACCACTTTATATTGAGCTTCTCCGTTTAATAAACCAGCATCAAGACGAGCTAAACTTTTATTATTCTCATCTATGCTCGAAGAAATGCCCGAAAGCGGCCATTGACACCAACAATCTTCAGAAGGAAATTGAGCTGCTTCTGCCTGAGGATAAAAAATATTTTTAATTTTATAATATAAACTAGCCAAAAAGTTTTGTGGATAATTGCTACCAACAGGAGGAACCTCATCACAGTTACCTTCGCAATTCAGACCAGTCTGGGCGCTATTATATTTTCTCCAAACTTCTAAATTATCAGCATTTAAAGAATCGTCTTCCATGACTTGATCAAAACCAATTTGAATAATGCTATTACGACAAACTTCATTTCCTTGTGGCAAACTAGACTCTATGTTCGGAACCGTAGTTACAATTAAATGGCCATTATCATTGATTTGAGGATGAGAATTAATACTAACTTCAACATCAGCCTCTCCTAAATGCTTTGAGCTCAACTCTGATTGCCAATCATCAATGCTGGAAATAAATTCTGCTACTTCTTGTGAGGGATTAGCTGGTTGCTGATTGATCAAGGCCCAGACGTAATTCCCGTTAAAATTACTAGCCTCTAAATAATTACAATTAGAAGCATAAGTGTCAGTATAATAAACTTGATTTCCGGGATGATTAATTTGAGTGGTTTGGCGAGGATTAACGCAAACTTGATTCAAAACACAATTGGTTGCACCAGTGCTAAATTCCCAGACATAATCATCTAAAGGAGAGGCATCTTGAATATTATTTTTATTACCATCTAAGGGTAAACCGCTTAAATCTTTTAAACCGCCAACCTCATTAGATAATCCACTTTTTAAAATAACTTGATAATTTTTGTCAGCGCTTAATGGTCCATCAATGTAAATAATGGTTTCTGAATTTTCGTTAATTTTATCTAAAGATTGATAATCAAAATCTTCATAAGTCTGAGTATTAGGATTAAATTCTTTAACCAAAATATTACTAACGTTAATAGTGGTTAGCTCTAAGAAACGATTAAAACGAACAACTATTTGAGCATTCGGGCAATTTTCCTCTGAATCTTTCCAAGGCGAAGGAGACTGACCTCCCAAATCACAAATTTCACAGCTCTGTTGCTCAACCACCTGAGGTAAATCCGTAGGCGTAACTTTTAGTTTGGTACAAGTATAAGGATCTCCACTTAAACTACAGCTTATTCCTTCAGCACTAGCCTTGATAAAAGTTTCTCCATAATTAATGGAGCGAGCCGTTGTCCCTAATCCTAAAGTTGGCTGAACAGCTGCTATACTTTGATTCTCACTTTCCCAATCAAAGCCAGACACGCAAACCGGACTATCATCTTCGTCCAAAGCTAAAGCTAAAAAATTATGCGTATTATTTAATCCTTTAATTATAAAATCGCGGGGCTCAACATTAATAGTTTCTATTGCACAAAAACCACCTTGCTCTTGAGTGGCCGTATCAATCACAAAATTAGCGCAAGACAAAGAATTATCCCAAGAACAAGCTTCGGTTCCAATGGCTGTAGCCGAAACCCCCTGAAAAGACCTAATCCCCGCACCATTCTCGCCTTTTATGAATTCCAATTTATATTCTTGATTCGTGCTTAAACGGCAGGAATCAGGATAAAAAACAGTAGAATTATTATTTTCAGAATTAACGCTAACTATGTCTCCTTCTAAATAACATCTCCCCTGGTCTTGGTCATATTCCCCTGAGTCATTTCCGCAAAGTCCAGCTTTAGAAATTTTAATATAATCGTTATTCATTCGGTTTCGATCCATTGGTTGATCAAAGCTTAAAGCAAAAGAAGCGTTAAGACCAACCAATTGAGGAAAATCAGTAGCTGAACAAGCATTAAAAACTGCGCTGGGATGCGCATAGCAACAACGATTAGAATCTAAAAATCCACAACCAGCACTTCCGCATTGAACATCATTTTCACAACCACAACAAAGTCCCCTTTCCGTTCCAGTACAATTACCCTGTCCAGCCAAACACTCTAATTCAGTGCCACAAGATTCTGGATCACTAATTTGGCAACAGCAACGACAATCTTGGCAAGTGCCACTGGTACGTTGCAAACAAAAATAAGGATTTTCACAAAACTGAGCGCCAAGATCACAAAGAGGACCACAGCCTTCAATGCATAAATCTCCCGGTTGACCTCCAGTTGGATCAACATTAAAAGACAAATAATTACTATCAAGGCCGCCTTGCTTAACTTTCACTAAAATTTCCCCTAAAGGCAAAGTTGTTGGAGATTGAGAACGAATTTCTTTAAAGGCCACACTCCAACCAGGCTCTGGATAAGCCATCGCTCTTTGATTGCCATAATGAACAGCATCTTGGCCCACTCTAGGAGCTAAATTATCATTAGTGGTTAAAGCGGTAATTAAACCAGTCGGGCCGTGGTCTGGCCTTAAATTACAAATTCCCACATAAGAATCACCTTCTAAAAAATTACTATCTGACAAAACTTCAAAATTAATACCATAGGGAGCGGAAACAACCTGAATCTTTCCAAAAGGGTTCCCTTGCTCAGCCGGAACTTCAGCAATAATTTGCTCATTTTGCCAGGCTGAATTAGTGCAGCGGTCAAAAGGAATAGAAGCAACTTCTTCGTTAAAGCTAACCTGACTATAACTTTGGTTATAATTATTAAACCAACAACCATTAATAGTTACCCAATCTTCAAGATCTCCAGCTGAAGGGCTAAAATCATTAATTATTGGCGTACAAATTCCATAAGTGTCATCACAAATACTTCCTGCGCATCGATTAGTGCTATCGTCATCTGGATCATAACAATCCTGATCGCTTGAACAACAATTAACTGTTAACTTTTCTCGAGTCCATTTTTGAGAATCATCTTCTGTGACTTTAATCCAAGCATAACCACCACCAATGGCTTGAGCTGTATTTTGATAATTTTGGCCAGATCCAACAGTAGCTACTTCTGTTTGAGAAGAAAGCCAAGAATAAGTATAATTACTCGCCGTTAAAAAATTACAATTACTGGCCACGGGCTGAGCTGTATATTGTTGGCTCCCCGAACAACCAGTAATCATACTATTTTGAGGAGTTAAATCTATTTGAGCTACCGGACAAAGATCATTGTCTCGAGTTTTGAAATGCCAAATATAATCTTCTCCCATAGCCACTTCTTCTTGAGAGCGAACATTGCCTTGAATGCTGACCTGATACCAAGTATTAGTGGATAAAGAAGAAGCTAAAGAAAGTTGAACTATATTTTGAGAACTGTCATAAAAATTAGCATTAGTGGGAGAATAATAAATACTGCTACAATCTGCCGGGTTATAATTCTCTTCGCTTCCACAATTTCGAATGGTGTAATTAGCGACATTCAAAACACCATTAGCTCCATATGCTTTCATGTTTTTAGTAAATTCCACCATTAAATCAATACCCGTGCAAGCGTCTTGCGTATTTTTGTAAGGACTGGGAGAGGAATAATTAGGGGGCGGGTTGCAACCAAATTCTCTAACCTCGGGTTGATCAAAGATAACATCAAAAGGAGCGGGATTGCTGAATAAATAATTACCCTCTGCCTCATTAAAAACAGCTACCTTCACATCCCTTTCTCCAGCCGTGCTGAAAGCTGGAACCACTACTTGATCAATTTCTTCATTGGTCCAAGCCCCCTCAATATTTAAATGATCAGCCCAAGAATTCATCCCTACATAATTATTTCCTTCTTCTGAACCTAAACGAATGCCTTTTATTTCAAAATTAGTACTTACCTTACCTTGGTTTGGAGCCAAGCGCCAGATACAAGGACCTTGAGCCAACTGATTGCTAATAACAGTAAATTGATTAGCCGAAGGAATATTTACTTCCTCGCCATTATCTTCATAAACTATTTTAATTCTTTCGCTTAATTCATCAGGAACATCATCAATTGGCTCTCCAAAATCCGCCGGAATTACAGTGGTTAAAGAATTGGAAGTTGAGCTCATGATTTCAGCAGATATTTCTCCATCTGGATTATCACCATCGTCAAACCAAAAACCATTAATTGTTGCTGGTCTCTCTAGCGTCCCATTAAAACAATAGCCAGTGACAGTGACGCAAGAGCCTCGCGGTCCCTGAGCTGGGAGAGTTTGATAAATAATGGGAGCGCAAGCACAATCTTGCAGATTAGTAACCTCAAAACTCCAATCTTTACCTAAGGTATTGTTATCAACATCAATTATTAAGTCGGTATTAATCTCAATTGTGTATTCGCTATCATTAGTTAGATTCGAATTTAACTCTAATTGAAATATTTTAAATTGATTAGAAATTTCATCATCATTATCATCCATTACTAGCAAAGAACCATTACCAGTGGTTAAATTTGACCTGTAATCACCACCAGCGGGAAAATTAGAAGGTTTTATGGATCCCGCAAATTCAATAGCATTGGTTACAGTATTAATTACTTCCACCGACACCTCCTGTTCATACATACTGGTTCCGAAACGTAAACCAATGGGCGCGTCTGGACAAACATTATTGCCTTGCGGCCACCACTCTTGCACTCCGGGCACACTATCATTGGCCTGGAAAGTCCAAGCCTCGGATTGTTCCATAACATTGCCACACATATCTTCAATCCCATCCACTTTAATTTCGTACCACCCAAAAGCCTCTAGCCATTGAGCATTCAGTAAAGAAATGCGAAAACCCTGTGAAGTTAAAGAAACTTTGAGATTATCGTTATTGTATTCATTCCCAACAACACATTCAGTACTCTGATTCGCTATTTTGCATAATTGAAAATTACCTGCTATTGGATGCCAAGTGCTTTGATCATCTGCGTCATAATCTACATGATTTGTGTCAATAATAGTCGTGTAATCTATATTTTCATTAAAAATAATTTCTAAAACTGGCGCTCGCGAAACATTACGATCAGGAGTAGTTAAATCTTTAACTGGATAAGAATTCTTAATAAAGGGAGAAATATCATCAGGCTGATCATTAGTCAAGAAAGACCATTTTACTTGCGAAGCTAAACTCGCGCAATTGCCATTAGGCAAAAAACCGGCCGAACAACCACTTAAATATTTATTATTGCTGTCACTAATCGTTAAAGGAATCACCATTTCATAACTCGTGTTTTCTTCCCAAAATTCATCAGGTGTAAAAGTAATAAATTTACCCGCCACCTGCCATTCTCCTTCTACTGTGTCATTATCATCTGTGTCCACCACCTTCAAAGCATCGGCATTAAGGGCAGCACTAACTGTATTAGATTTTATATTATGATTAAAAACAGCCCTAATATTACTACATAAATAAACTTGATTGTTTGCGTCAAAATTAGCTTCACCACGAGACAAAAGAAAATTCTCAGAAGGGAAAGTGGTGCTACAGGCAAGATCAGCAATTGTGCATTGACCATTCTCATCGCATCGCAATCCATCTGCACAACACGAGCCTGGCGTACATCCTCCTCCCCCCCCGCTAACTCCAGTTAATTTATTAACTATAAAACTAACCAAAGCATAAGCTAAAATAATAATCAGCAGACCAATTAAGGCTGCTGACAAAAGGGCTTTCGCTTTTTTTATTTTTTCAGAATTACCACCAGAGGTCATCCATTGAACTCCAGCAACAATAGCAAGAATTAAAGCAACTAAACCCAAAACACTTAAAACTATTTTAAAAATTTTTCCTAAAACAATTGGCAAACTACCTTCTCCTAAACCGGCACTACTTCCCGCTTCTTCTACTATTCCTGAACCCAAATCTTGCGCTGAAAGCGGAGCAAGGATAAATAAAAAAAATATAGGCAAAATAATCAGAAAAACAATTAAACTGATTTTATTTTTTGAAAAAAACATATTTTTTGATAAATTTTTTATTTCGCTTTACCCACCTTTTTCAAAAATTTCATTTTTTCAGATTTCTTTTTTCTTTCTAAAGCGCTTTTTCTTTTTAAATTTTTGCTTTTAGGCTTAAGATAAAATTTTGACTTTTTAAAATCATTAATAATTCCGCTACGCTTTACTCTTTCTGAAAAACGACGCAAAAAAACATTTAACGCTTCTTTTTGTTTTCTTTTAACTTCAATAGCCATAAACTATAAATCTCAAATTTAACTTAATTATCTGCTTTTATCTTTTTAATTATTATATCTAAATCCTCTAATTTGTAAACCTCTATTAATACTTTAATTTTAGATTGACTCTTTTTTATTTTAACTTTAGTGCCTAAAAATTGCGACAACTTCTTTTCTCTCTCCTCTAATTCTGGATTGAGCATTATCTTCTTTTTTTTAAATTTCTTTGCTTTAGCCATCTGATCAGTTTCGCGCACCGTTAAACCTAATCCCAATATTCTCTTAAGAAAAGCTTTTTGCTTCTCTGCGCTATCAAAAGAACAAAGAATTTTAGCATGACCCTCACTAATCTTTTCCTGTTCAATGGCTTCTTGAATTATTTGAGGCAATCTTAATAAACGCAAGGCATTGGCTACTGTAGCTCGAGCCAAGCCCAACCTTTCCGATATTTTTTCTTGAGTTAAATTAAACTCATCCATTAATCTTTGATAAGCCTTTGCCTTTTCCATAGCATTAAGGTCTTTTCTTTGAATGTTTTCAATCAAAGATATTTCCAATTTTTTATTATAATCAATGGGACGAATTAAAGCTGGAACTGTTTTTAAATTTAAAATTTTAGCAGAGCGCCAACGTCTTTCTCCGGCAATAATTTCATACTTACCTCCTTCTTTTTTACTTAGAATTAAAGGCTGGATAATGCCATGCGCTTGAATGGAATTAATCAACTCTTCCATATTAGTTCTTTGAAAGCTTTTACGGGGTTGATCAGGATTGGCCTCAATTTGATTAACCAAAACATCACAAACCTCTTCTTTGGTTTGACTTAAACCCTGATCGCTAACTTTCTTAATACTTGAAACTGGAATTAAAGACTCTAATCCCCTACCTAAAGACATAAATTTATTTTAATTTATTTTTTTCTATCTTTTATTATAACATTTTTTTACCTAAAAGCTAATTTTAAAATTCTAGCTGAGAACCAACGGTCATCCCCGTCTTACTAGCCATTCCTCCTTTGAGCTCTAAAACATATCGTGCCTTAGCCTTCGGTTTAATAGCTGAGCAAGGATTACTTAAACAAGGTTGTTGTTGTAATTTTAAATCCACAATTTTTTTCTCTTGATCAATCCAAATAAGATCCAAGGGAAATTTTACATTTTTCATCCAAAAATTATATAATCCGGATTTGGGAAAAACAAAAAGCATTCCTTGATTTTCTTCCATATCTTTTTTAAACATCAGTCCCTTCGCCCTTTGCCAATAATTTTGAGCCAACTCTACTTCAAAATAATAATTCTGAAAACGAACTATTTCTTTTTCTTTTTTGACCACGCCAAACCAAAAAACAACAAGAATCAAAACTAAAACAAAAAAGGAAATTAAATACTTAGGCATGATTAATCTTATTATTAAGACTAAGGGCTAAAAATTCTTTAGCTAAACGATGAAAGGCTTTAGCTCCTCGGGAACGAGGAGCGTATTCTAAAACGCTTTGCCCATAACTAGGAGCTTCAGCCAAACGAACATTACGAGGAATTACAGTACGAAAGATGTAATAAGGAAAATGACGATACAGCTCTTGCCAAATTTCTGAAGAAAGTTTATTGCGACCATCATACATAGTTAAAACTGCCCCTAAAATACTTAAATTTGGCTGAAGGCCCTCTTTAACCAAATCAATAGTTTTGCAAAGCTGAGTTAAACCCTCTAAAGCAAAATACTCAGTTTGCACGGGAATCAAAATCTGATCAGCGGCCACCAAGCTGTTGATAGTAATCAAACTTAAAGAAGGAGCGGTGTCAATTAAAATAAAATCAATATCTATTTCTTGTTTTTCAATAAAAGAATTAATAGATTTTCTTAAAATTGATTCCCGATTCTCCCGTCCCACAATCTCTACTTCTGCTCCAGCTAAATTTTCGCTGGCTGGGGCTAGCCAAAGATTACCTCGAGCAGCCATTATTATCTCTTGAAAAGAGGCATCTCCACTCAAAACTTCGTAAATACCAGAACGTCGATTGTCAACGCCTAAGCCCGAAGTAGCATTAGACTGAGGATCTAAATCAATTAATAAAACCTTGTGCCCTAGACGAGATAAATAAGCGGCCAAGTTAATGGCCACACTAGTCTTGCCAGTACCTCCTTTACGATTACAAATTGTAATAATCTTTGGTTTTTTCATAAACTTACTTTTCTTTATTTTACCAAAAAAAAATAAATTGTAAACAAAAATCTCTGCTTATTAGCAGAGAAAAAAAGGAAAGAGTAATTTTTTAAAAAAGAGCCAACAAAGGAGGCAATAAAATAAAAACTCCGCCTAAGGCTGCCCCCAAAGAAACCACCAAAACTGCAGCTGCAGAAAGGTCCTTAATTCTTTTAATTTTAGGGTGAAAGCCTAAATGAGTAAAGTCCAAAATCCTCTCAATCTGAGAATTAATTAATTCTAGACCTAGAACTGAAATAATCAATAAAATCAAAACTACCTTTTCCCAACTTCTTAAAGCCAAAAAAAAGGTTAAAAATAAAACCACCAAACCAATACTGGCCTGGATCCTAAAGGTTTGTTCCTCCTTAAAAGCAATTGATAATCCTTTAAAGGCCGACTGGAAACTTTTTTGCAAATTTTTAAAACTAAACATATCTCCTTTAATATACTAAATTATCAACAAAAGTAAAACTTTCTTATCCAAGGGGACAGTCCCCCTCAAGCAAGCTCTCAAAACCCGCTCTCCAAGCAGAAAACAAGAGCAAAAATCCAAAATGGCGAAAAAACAGCTTGTTTTCGAATATTCATTCCTTTAAATAATTCCCGTGGCTTAGTAAATTTATTACTATCTTTGCCCTTGCCTGATAAGGGCAAAGCAATCTCGGCTCTTTGCAAGATTACTTCTTTCCTTTCTGCTGTTTCCTTGCTATCAAAAAAAATAACTCAAAAAAACAAAAAACCCATTTTTTCGCCAAATTGAAAAAATGGATTGGAAAGTCGCTTGGAAAGCGAATCTTGAAAGGGAAAAATACGGGGACTGTCCCCTTGGATTTAATTGTTTAATTAATAAAAAATTATTGGCAACCCCTTAAATTATAGAAAAGATGGAGAGTGGAACGATCCACGCGTACATCCCATCCTCTTTCATCACTGGCTCCGCCGTAATATTTAATTACGCACAGAGCTTTGTCGTTAAAGCTGACTTTAGAAGAATCAGAACCACTTACCGAAGCCCAAATTCTTTCGATCAGAGAAGCATTTTTGAAGAAATCATTGATGCCTAAGACTGCTTTCAATTCCGCCAAATTCATCTTAGCTCTGTCCATAATTTCTCTAACTTTTTGATCAACTCCCAATAAAGAAAGGAGTTTTTTCTTGAAAGAATTTCCTTGTTTTTCTTTTTCTAGATAACGATCAATGATCAATAACCAATCTCCAACGCCTTGCAACCAACGACATTTTGCCGCCCAAGGCCAATCTATTGGACCTTTCCATGTAGAAAGGATAAAAGGGTGAAGTAAAGCAATTTCTTCGTCCCAGTTATAAAACTGGCCCTCTAAAGAAAAGCTAAACACCAATCCCGACTCCTTTTTGTCTTTGTGTAACATTGTTGGGAAAGGAATTTTGTTTTTCAGAAAGAAATAAGACATTCCTACATATTTCTTCAGTAGGGTTAAATCTTGAGTTACTTCCCTGATTTCTTCTTGAACTTCACCACGGTTTGTCCTGATATCATCCAAAGACAAACTGCCTTTTTCTTTGATCTTTTGAACAAAAGCCGGTAAATCAGTTTCTACCTTTTTTGTAAAGATTTTCATCTTTGATTGGTCGTTAGGATCAAACCAGCAATCTGGCCAAGACTTGATTTCTTTTTCTCTGGCCAAGAAATCTCCGATTTTGGGAGATTTGGCTAAATCTCTTAATGTTCGTTCTTTCATTTTTTTGTCCTCCTTGACATTTTTTTTCAAAGAACATTGATATTAAAAATATAGCAGAATTATTAGTTTTTGTCAAGGGCTATTGTAAGTATTATTATTTAATATAGTTTTATCTTTATTTTAAGGGGTTTTACATATTCTTTATTGTCATAAATTATTGACAGAATAAAAACACAAAAGCAAAAAAATTAGCTCAGGAAATTTTTCCTGAGCTAAAAAATGATTTTCTAAGTTCTAAGGAACAACGAGATTAAATCTCGCTCCCCCCATTTTTTCTTTCTCGGGATTAATACCGAGAAAGACCTCGATCGTAATTTTTTTAGACACCCTGTTCTTATAAAGGGGCCCAAAAAAAGAAAATGAAAACTTGCCGTTATGATGAGTCTGACAAAACAATCCAAAAGAATGATCCTCATGATTAAAGAAAACTTGGTTAGTGGTATCCCATCAACCAAAACTTTCTTTAGTAAAGCGAGCCACTTGCTCGCTTCGGAAAAAAATTCTTTCCTCCCAGTCGCTTATCTGAACGACTGGGTAGATAAAAAAGTAATCTTCTGCTACCCCGTCTTTTACAAAGACGAGGCCTCCGGCGGCTTGAAAATTGACCATAATAGCCTCAAAGCTATTGTAATCAAAAAATTCAAGTTCTGGGAGATTAATCCCCAAACCAAGGGATAGTTCTCCCTCGGTTTTGGCTCCTAAGTGGGCAAGCCACCCCGCCCCCAAGTAATCCCAAGAGAGGGATCCCTGGATTTCTTCTGGGCCGTAAACGACCTCAGAAGAAAAAACATTTTCTGCCTCTACTTCCACAGCGGAAGCAAAGACAAAAAATACTACGAGTAAAATGAAAAATATATTTTTCATTTTATCCTCCTTTCTTTTTTTCTTTTTTTAAAGAACTTATAGCTCTAGAATAGCAAATTCTAGCTCCTTTGTCAACCTAAAAAAATGTCGAGGGCAAACCTAAATAAGATGTAAAAAGCAAAAAAACACAGATTCAAACTATGTTTTTATGCATCTATTGTATTTGTTTAATTTTCCTTATTCTAGTCTACTCTTTTAATTAAGGGGACAGTCCCCCTCAAGCAAGCTCTCAAAACCAGCTCTCCAAGCAGAAAACAAGAGCAAAAATCCAAAATGGCGAAAAATCAGCTTATTTTTAAACGTTCAGCCCTCCCCTACTAATTTCAGTAGCCCGGCAAATTTTTTGCTGTCATTGCCCTGCCTGCCGACAGGCAGGGAGCCCTTGCCTGAAAGGGGCGAAACAAAGTCTTGGCTCTTTGGAAGATTGCTTCTTCTCTGTCTGCTGTTTCCCTGCTCCCAAAGAAAAATAACTAAAAAAGCAAAAAGCCCATTTTTTCGCCAAATTGAAAAAATGAGCTGGAAAGTCGCTTGGAAAGCGGGGTTTGAAAGAGGAAAATACGGGGACTGTCCCCTAATTTTTAAGCTCTCTCTAATAAAGGAAATTTAATAATAAACTTCACTCCCTTTTCTGTATTTTCTGCCCAAATCTTTCCCTGATTTTTTTCAATATTTTCTCGCACTAAGGTTAAACCTAAACCACTATTACCAGTTTTTTCGTCTTTAAAGCCTTTTTCAAATATTTTTTCCGCAATCCCCTCTTTTAGTTTAGTGCCATTATTTTCTATCTCCACCAAAATAAAATCCTCCTCTTCTTTAATTTTAATATCTATTTCTGAGGCCTTACCGTGACGAATTGCATTAGCCACAATATTATCTAAAATTAAGTAAAAAGAAAAATTCGTTTTAATTAAACTTCTCTTATAACGCTCTTGATTAATTTCAATTTTTAAATCATCGTAAGCTTCCTGAATATCTTTAGACACCTTTTCAACATCTTGGAGAATAAATTCTCCGGAAGCTATGCTTTTTTCTAATTTTTCCACTTCATTCAAAAGATTTCTTATTTGCTGAATTTGACTTCTCATATCTTGAAAAATGAATTTTTGATCATATTCTTTGTCTCCTAGCCTAAGAAGATTAACTGCCGAGAACAAGGCCGCTAATTTGTTGCCAATGTCGTGCCGAAAAATAGAAAGAATAATTTTTTGAGAATTTTCCTTTTCTTCTTCTCTCTCTATTTCTTTCTCTGCCTTTTCGCCAGTTAAACCAATTTTAGTTCTTTGGATAAAATTAACAGTTTCTAAAATTTGATCAGTCAAGTCTTCAAAAGAAATCTGACTTTTCTTTTCTAAAAAATCTGAAAAAACCTTATTCTCCAATTCCTTAATCAGTTTTTCGGTTTTTTGACGAGCAGAATCAATCAGCCCTTCCCTGCTTTCTGTTTGAGAAATTTTCTCTTTTTTCTCTGACGAATCTTTTTGTTTATTTTCAAATGAATTCATTTTATTTTTTGGATTATTTAATAATTTTACGAGCCTCAAAATAAAATCTTTTTTCTTCAGCCTCACCCATAGAAAAAGTTTTACGAGGCAAGGAACCATCTAAAATAACAGTTTTAAACAAATCATTTTTGTCCATAGCTGGTAGATAAAAACCAATATTTCCCTTTTTTGAACTTAAATTATTGACAATTTCTTCGCCATGAACATAATCTATTTCGCTTTCTGAATTTTGTTTTAAAAATCTATCTAAATAATCTTGTAAAGTAGCTACCGACAAATTAAAGACAGGTTCATTAATTACTAGAATTCCATGCTGATCCTGAAATTGAAAAGCCAACAAATGACGATTCTCTTGGTTTAATTCTCTTAACCTCTCTTTTGTTTCTACTAAGGAGTCAGTGAGTATAATCTTGTTTTCTAATCCTTGCTTTGTGAAATAAAGTTGCATATCTTTAATCATCTCATTGGGCTGAACATGAAAAAGAACTCGATGAATGGGCTCAAACTCTAATCCTTGATCATGAACATTGACAACTTCCACTAGAGCTAAACGAGCTGGGTGACTTTCTTTCTCTTTCTTGTTTAGATTTTTCTTAACATTATCCCAATGAGCTTTAGCCGTAGCCAAAGAATGATTGCCATCACCAGTAGCAAAAAGCAAAGGTTTGTACTTTCGAGGATCAACCTCATATTTTTTTAAAAAAACATCAGGATCAATCAATTTCTCAAAACCCTTTATAATTTGATCGATAACCCCCTCTCTTTGAATCAAATAACCAGTTAAATGACCTCCCTTCATCATTAAGTCTGTGTCATATATTTTTTCCAATTCATCGATTTTTTGAGATAAGGACTCAATCACCGTTTCTTCAGGATCATCAATTAATAACATAATATGTGGTAATTCAATTGAAGCTTTTTCCCGAACCTGTAAACGAGGAGGAATGCGATCTAGAATTGTTCCCTCTGTAGCCCTAATTAAAGTTTGAGAACCGCGAGTATAATCATATTTTTCCAAATCTACAGCCAAAACCAGTCCTTGACGAGAGTCATTTTGCGAAGTTTGACGATCCAAATAAATCATGGCTGACTTTTTTTCAACCAGAACGCCCTTTTTTAAATATGCTTCCATGGCTTGATTAATGCTTTCAATTCTTTTTTCTTTTTTCTCTTTCTTCTCCTGTAAATAAACTTCTGGCAGAACCAAGCGCAAGGTTGAATAATCCTCTCCTACTAAACCATCCACCTCTTTCCAATACTCAGGCTGAGAAGTATATTGATCACAGGCCACTACCGCCCATTTATAAAAATTTAAATCCGAGCGAGGTATTAAAATATCGGCAACTTGGGCACCAATTTTTTCACTTTTCATAAAAACCAAAGTCGTTAGAAGTTATTATTTTTCAAGCATAGCAAAAAAATACACTTCTGTCCACTCTTTTCAATTTGACAAAAAAGAAAAATAGTTTATAATATAAAACATATTAGATCTTTTTTTTAAAATCTAATACTAGCTAGTAAGTGTAGGAATAGAGTCGAATTTCTATCTATTACTACAAGTTAATTTATTATAATTTCAAACTATGGAAGGAACCGTCAAAAAGTTGACTGATAAAAACTTCGGTTTTATCACCCAAGAAGGTAGCGAGAAAGATTTATTCTTTCACGCCAGCGAATTGGTTGATTGCGATTTCAGTGACTTAAGAGAAGGTGACGCTGTTACTTTTGAGGTTAATGAAACCCCAAAAGGACCTGCGGCTACACAAGTTAAAAAAGCTTAGCAACACTTTTTCTATAAAAACAAAAAGACCGTCTTTAGGGCGGTTTTTTTGTTTTATCTATCCCCTAATGTACGAGGTCGAACCTCGTACATCGCTTGGTTAAGATGTTTTAGGGGTAAATGTACGAGGTCGAACCTCGTACATATTTTTTAGAGAAGGGGTTTAGCGTTGACTATGATTTAGCCATATTTATTGTACTCTTTTTTGTTAATATTTATTATCAATCTACATTAATCTAATCACTAAGGTGAGAATTTTTTTCAACCAAAAAAGTAATTAATTTACTTAAATATGATTTTTGTTTGCCCTGTATAAAATTAAACCCGGACCAAACTGCAACTGTTGCTCCCACAACACCAACCATTAAATCAACCATAGTATTAAATAAACTTTTTTGCATATTAGTAGCCAAAACTTGATCCATAAAAAATTCAAATATTTCCCAAGTTACGGCAATTAAGGAAGCAAAAGATAAAGCAAAAAGACAAATCCAAAAAGGATTGGCTTTAATTTTATTAGTTTTATTAAGAAAAAATAAAACAATAAAGCCCAAACAACCAAAAGCAAAGCCAGAAACAGTATGAAGCATAATGTCCCACCACCAAAACAAATCATAAAATTGTTTAATCTCTCCCAAAAATAAACTGGCGTAGACAAATAAGACAATTAATAATTCAAAATCTAAAGGAATCTCTAACTGATATTTATTCTTAAGCCAAAAAGGAAAATAAGATAAAACAAAAGTTAAAAGAGAGATGAAAACAATTTCCCAACTCCCTTCTAAAATAGCTAAAATAATCGCAAAAACCAAACTAACTCTTAAAATATTTTCGATTATTTTTGTTATTTTTTGACTCGCTTTTGACATTTTCTTTATCTACAATTCTTGTTTTACCTTTTCTAGAAGTTGATCAAATTTTTCTTGTAATTCAGAATGAGCCGGATACGATAAATTCAAGCCATCTTTTTCCTTTCGCGGAATTAAATGAAAATGAAAATGAGGAACCTCTTGCTGAGCATACTTACCGGCCGAATGTAAAATCTGAACATTATTCACTCCCAAAGATTGGCGATAGCTCAAAGCAATCTTTTGAACAACTTTTATCAAATGAGCTAATTCGTCTTGGGGGATATCATAAATATTCTTAAAGTGTTTCTTGGGAATCACTAAAACGTGACCTTGGCTAGCTGGATTAACATCAAAAAAGGCCTGTGTTTTCTCGTCCTCATAAATTGTCCAAGAATTTATCTTTTTTCGAATAATTTGACAGAAAATACAATCTGATGACATATAAAAAATAAATTATTTCTTAACCTCAAAATAAGCTTGAGGGTGCCCACAAGAAGGGCATTCCTTGATTGCCATCTTCCCCTTATGTATATAACCACATTTACGACACTGCCAAACTACTTCCTCTTCTTGAGCAAAAACTTTTTCTTCCTTTAAATCTTTCAAAAATTGTTGATACCGATCTTCGTGATTTTTTTCAGCCCGAGCAATAGACCTTAATCTTTGGGCTATTTCCCGATAACCCTCTTCTTCGGCCACCTTGGCAAAATCTGGATACATCTCACTGTGTTCATGATTCTCGCCCTCAATGGCTGATTGTAAATTTTCTTTAGTATTGCCCAATACAGTTGGCACCCTTGCTGATTCAACAATAATTTCGTCATTTTCAGCATTTTCTTCGCCCTTTAATTGATTAATCATTCGCATTAACCATTTAGCATGTTCTGCTTCTTGATTTGCGGTCAAATCAAAATTAGCAGCTATGGCTTCATAACCTTCCTTTTTGGCAACTTTAGCATAACGAGTATAACGATTACGAGCTTGACTTTCGCCAATAAAAGCAAAAGCTAAATTTTTGATTGTTTTTTTCATATAAAATAATAATCTAAGAATTTAATTAGAAACGACCTTTTCTAACTATTTTTTTTGCAAAAATTTAAAAATATTTTCAGCAGCAATAGCTCCTTCTGCACAAGCTGTAATAATTTGACGAAAATTATTAGAGCCATCTGTAATATCTCCAGCCGCCCAAATCCCTTCTTGGCTTGTTTTTTGATCAGCACTCACCTTAATATACCCTTCTGAATTAACAGCTAAGCCTAAACATTTAGTTAAATGCTGATGAGGAATTGTTCCAATTTCAATAAATAAACCGTCAACCGCTAACCGCCTTTCTTCCTGCTGGTTATTTTCTATAACTACTGCTTCTAAATTTCCCTTACCTTTTAATTCTTTAATTTGACTATTAAAAATAATTTCAATTTTAGAATTTTTTTCTACCTGTTCTATCCAAATAGCCTCTCCCCTTAATTTATCTCTTCGATAAATCTGATAGACCTTTTTTGCTACTTGAGCCAAATAAAGAGAGGAGGTTTGAGCACTGTCACTCCCTCCCACCACAGCTACAATTCTATCCTGGTAAAACATGGCATCACAAGTAGCGCAATAAGACACTCCTTTCCCTAAAAATTTATCTTCATCCCGAACGTTAAGTTTACGACGCTTGGTGCCTTGGGCTAATAAAACAGTTTCTGCTTGGAAAACTTTTTTAGACTTAGTGGTTATTCTAAAACCCTGAAGAGAATTTTTCTCTATAGCTATTACCTCATCACTTAAAAAAGAGGCGTCAAGGCTTTGAGCGTGATCTTTAATTTTCTGAGCTAACTCCAAACCCTTAATTTTCTTTTCAGTAGGGAAATTACAAACCTGATGAGATTCAGAGACTAATCCCCCCCAAAGTTGACCAATAACTAAATTATTCACTCGAAAACGAGAAGCATAAATAGAAGAAGTTAAGCCAGCTGGCCCAGCTCCTACAATAATCAGAGGATATTTTTTCCTTAATTCTGTCATCTTAAAACTAAGAATTAAATCTCATTTTTTAATTCATCTAACAACGCATCCTGAGAACGCAAGCCAACAAAATCTTTAACCACTTCTTCCTTTTTAAAAAGTTTCATGTTGGGAATGCTTTGAATATGATAACTGGCAGCCAATTCTTGATTTTGCTCTTCTTCAATATTAACCTTGCATATTTTTATTTGACCTGATAATTCTTGAGATACTTCTTCCAAAATCGGTGCCAACATTTGACAAGGGCCACACCAAGGAGCCCAAAAATCAACTAAAACCGGCAAATCCGATTCCAAAACCTCTTCCTTAAAATTATTTTTTGTAACTTCAATTATTTGAGACATAAAAAAAATTAAATATTTTTATTAGAATCTTATTATAACAAAATTATCACCCCCTTGGCAAATCATTAAATTAAAAGAGGAGCGATCCAATCGCTCCTCTTCTTTTATCATAAATAATTTTTCTTTAATCTTTAAGAACAATCCTGCGGACAAGTAGCTACTGTTTCAGCGCAGGGACAACCTGAACCCAAGCAAACCATTTCTTGACAAACTCCATCACCACACACATCTACACAAATTTCTGTTTCTGAATTTTTCAAATCCAAATCTGACCCTAAATCAATCTCTGCAGAGGGATCAATGAGCCTAAAATCAACCACTCGAACTCTTTCCCCTGTCTTGGCCCCTTCAACCATGACTCGATCACCATTCTGCCAATAAACTGGAAAACAAGCTTGATCTTCCTCTCCTTCTTTAGTGCAAATCGAGTTATCATCAAACACTAAAAGCGCTCGCAAAGCTGGAGCTCCAGGCTCTTCATAAATTAATTCCCATCCTTGATCAACTTCCAAAATGTTCCCCTCTTTTGAAAAATTCACCCTCGTTTCTTCTTCTAAAGGAACCAAATCAAAAGAAACAATTTCAACATCTCCTTGAGCAGAAACATTAAAATTTACCTTTGCCTGTAAAGCAATGTGCCCATCCTCATAATTAATTAAACAAGTTTCCGAGTCCATAAATTCAAATTCTGTAATATAAAATGTTCCGCCCAAAACTTCTTTTTCCGGGGAAAGGTTAGAAATATTCTCTTGAATATGTGTTTTTACCAATTCTTGTTTTTCTTCCAAAGTAAGACCTAACTCTGTTTCTGAGCCATTCTGAGTTTCTGTTCGCCAGATTAAAAAACCAACAATAATAATAGCTATTAAAATAATAATGAAACCAATCTTTTTCATAAAAATAAAAAAATTTATTTTATTAAATCTAAATACAAGTTAACAAAAAAGAAAACAAAAGGCAAATTTTTTCAATTTCATTTTAATTTAAACCGAATTGGCACTCTTAATTCCTTTTCCTGCTCAGGTAAACCAGAGGGATTATCTTTTTCAAAAACTATCTCTCCTTCTTCTTCCTCTTGAACTTCAAATTCTAATCTGGCCTCAAAAGGAACAAAACCTTCAGTCATCCAACTTCCTTGAGCTTGAGCAATGGTCTCTGCCATTACCTTCCCCCCTTGGTCTAATAGTTTTACAGGGAAATCAGCTTCAAAAAACCAATAACCACGTGCTTCGCCTTTAATCACCAAGGGGCTAGTGATCAAATCATAAGCCTTTAGGCCTTTAATTTTAACTAAATTCTCCTGAGGACAAGAAGCAAAGTTACACTCTGGCGGAACCCTAGAAACAAAAGACCCGTCTAAGCATAATTTAATGCCCCAAGGACAAACTGTCTCTTGAAAAAAATTTTCTCTTTGAGGGGCTAAAAATTGATTATAAAAAAAACATACAAAGATGACTAAAACTAAAACTCTAAAAAACCATTTAATTAATCTGGTCATAACTTAAAATATTTTAGTTATTTTATCTTCTTAGAAACAAAATAATATTTTCTAAAAATTAAATAAATCAAAAGGGCTCCCAGTAATCCAGTTAACATATCGCCTAAAATATTAATTAAAGTCTCTGAAGAAAACCAGCCATCTGGCAAAAAATCCAAAAAATTTCTGAGATAATAATAATATTCTTCTACTGACCTCAGAAAAGCCTCAAAAAATTCCCAAATTAACAAAAAAGCAAACATGATTAAAAAATACCTTTGCCAACTCATCTTCTTAAGAACACAAACCAAAATTAAACCAAAGCCTAAGCCTGAAGCAACGTGCAATAAGCTCATTATATCCAAAAAAGTCTCATTTCTAACAAATAATTCCATTATTTTTTATTTTTCAATTTTATTATAAAAATAATTAAAGCTAAAAAAAATAAAACTGTAGCCAAATATGCCAAAAAGTTAGTTTGAGGCTCAGGAAAAAACAATAAAACAAAATATCCGCCTATCCCAACCAAGGCAATCAAATGATTGAATTTTAAAAACTTCATCTTTTCTCAGCTATAAAGACTAATCAAAAAATATTCTCCTTTTCTTTCTAATTTTCCTTGATCCACTTAATTAAAAAATAGACAGTAGTGACAGCAAAAAGAAACCACCAAAGGCCTAAGAGGTTAATCAAATAATCGCGACAACATACTCCCAAAATTATGCCTAAAGAAATAAGACATAATTTCATTAAACCAACCTCCCACCAACGAAAAGACCAAGTTCTAAAAAATTTCATAATAATTATTTAATTATAATTTATTAATTAAATATAATTAAATTAAAGAGAAATTAATTAATAAATAACAGGCCCTAAAGAATAATGAAATTGATCCAATAAACCATTTGGAACTTGTTTAACTAATTCCCAATTAGGGTCATTATTGATTCTCTGATAAACCGCTGCTGAATGAAAAGGACGCAAAAGCCCGCCCTCTACCTTAAAAATGGTTCCTCCTTGGTCTTCCCTTAAAAGAGTTCCTTCTTGAAAATTCACGGCCCAGCCTTCAGGGATATCATCAACCTCAGTTTGAGGAAGAGTTAAGACCGAATTAAAGTCTTGCGGAAAATTTCTGGCCTCATAGACTGTTTGGTGAAGAAAGGCGTGTTTTTCTCCCCCTTCCATCATGTAAATTGTAGGTTGAGCATCGCCTTTAATCAAGGCTCCGTCTCGATAATCTTTGCTTCCTAAAACCATTCCTCTATTCCCTTCTCGTGCTGCTAGTTGGCTACTAGACAAAAGAGGGTAATGATTGACCACTGCCTCGCTAACTCTTTTAATCTCTTGACCAGCATAATTTTGTTTTAATTCATCTAAATCTTTAATGTGATATCTTTGACCATCAACAATTTCGTAGACCTGAGAATCTTTACTTTTAATTAAAGTGCCATCAGCAAAAGTATGGCGACAGCCTCCCAAATAAGCTTCCTCGTCATAAATCATATCTCCTAAAGGATAAGTAAATTTATCCAGAAGATCATCTGGAACCCAAACCACTAAATTCCAATTAGGATCACTAAAAAATCTTTGATAAGCGCTTTCTTTAATAATGGGACGAATCATTCCACACTCCACGTAAAAAACAGTTGTTTTGTCTTTAGCCCAAATGCCTTGCTCTGTCCCCCTAAACAAAGAACCGTCCCTAAAACGGATTGGCTCCCCTTCCGGAATGCGATCTAAAACATCTGGAGAAACTATCATTACTGTAGAAAAATCTTGCGGATAATCCCAAGAATAATAAACAGCAACGTGTGGGAAAACATGTTTCATTCCACCCTCAATCAAATAAACAGCTTCTTGATTAGGAGTTTTAAGTAAAGAGCCGTCGCGAAATTCTAAAGTTCCCAAAACTTGTCCTTCGCTTAAGTTAATTTGGGCAGAAACCATGTTGCTGGTCCCCCATTGATTACGAAAACGTACATAAATTACCTTTAATTCATTGCCTGAAGATAAAGTCCAATTATAAAAAGGGCTATAGGTGATCCACTCCTGTCCGTTTAAAACCGCGCTTTCAGAAATACTCATCTCTAAAGGAGCATAGCGTTCGTACATATTAACCGCCGAAAGAGCAAGAGTGATATTCCTTTGATTGGTGCTAATTTCTCCATCATTAATTACAATACTAGGATTCATTGGCTCACGAATCAAGGCTCCTCCACCGCCTCCACCACTGCCGCCTCCACCTCCGCCACCAGAGGAAGAGTTAACTTGCCAACTAAAACTAGTAGATTCAGATTCAAGTTGCCATACACTTTGACTATTCTTGGCAATTACTTCCAAGACATGAGTAGTGAAAGCTAAATCACTTTCCTGGATATGTTCACTTACTGGAGTTTCTTCGCTCCAAGGACCCAGATCTAAACGATACTTGTAAGCTACTACATCATCGCCACCCACAATTACGTCAATAGAATTAGATGTGGTAGGACTAGAGGGAAGATTAGACAAAACAGCTAAAGGAACATTAGGTTGAGTTTCTTCAATTATTTGCCAAAGATAAGAAGTAGGATCTGCCTGCCAGGCATTTTGATCATTTCTTCCTAGAACCTCCAAAGAATGTTGCCCTAAAGCTAAATCACTTTCCTGGATATGTTCACTTACTGGAGTTTCTTCGCTCCAAGGACCCAGGTCTAAACGATACTTGTAAGCTACTACATCATCGCCACCCACAATTACGTCAATAGAATTAGATGTGGTAGGATTTTCTGGCAAATTAAAAAGTTCAACTATGGGATGATGTGGATTTGACTCAATAATTCTCCAAGAATAACCAATGTTTTCAGTTTGCCAGTTACCAGCTGCATCTCGGCCAATAACCTCTAAAGAATGCCA
>JAIPGN010000003.1 GCA_021735685.1 Patescibacteria group bacterium | reverse complement strand
TTGTGTTTCTCTTAATCAGAGAAAAGCGGAAACGCTCTATTCTTAGTCGCAAAAGGGCAAAAATTCCTTCCCCCAGACCCCCTTCCTTTTTGCCCTTTTGCTTTTCGGGCTTCGCCCGATTTTTTTGCGGGGCTTTTATAATTATAGTTGCCCTTGCCCCACCACTCCCGTGCGCGGGCAACGACAAGGAACTCCCTAAGATTTTTGTTTGACTAAATCGTAAATAATTCATATACTAACCATAGATAATGAAATGTAACATCGCTATATCTTTATAATAGTAAAACTATACGATAATGTCAAAACAAAAATCCATAATTGGTGATAATATAAAAAAATACCGAAACAATCTCGGTATTTCTCAAGATGTCCTCTCAAAAAGGTCAAATTTGGCTTTTCATACTATCGCCAAGATTGAAGCAGGCTCAACGCCCGATCCTCGTATAGAAACCGTTAAAAAGATTGCAGACGCTTTGGGCGTGTCGCTTGATGATTTAATGAAATAAAAACATGAACACAAAAATCAATAATGGCATAAAACTTTTTGAATATTTAGAGAAGCTCTCTTTGCTTAATATTAGTGTTAGAAAAAATATTAAGAATTTATCCAAAGAAGAAGAAATACTTGATTTGGAAAATAAAGAGTTTTTACCCATCCTAGATAAAATTTTTCTAAAAAATAGAGATATTGAAGCAGAGAAACCGGATGACTTGTTTTTTTCAATTGAGAGATACAAAATTGAAACTCCCCCCAAATTACCAAAACAACTTGAAAAATGGATTGATTTTGAATCCATCAGTTTTGTAAAACCAGAGCCAAAAGCATTTATAGCGCTAACTGAAAAATTTGAAGATGATGAAAAACGAATTATTGATTTTGATAAATTAATATCAGGCTCAGGCGGGAAAACTACAAATTTAACTGAATGGATAACTAAAAATGAATTTGGTGATTATGAAAAAATAGATGAAAAGCCCAAAAAGATTTTTTTCGAGGATTTTCCTGAACTAATAAAATTATATGAAGATTGGATAGAACTTAAATGGACTAAATGGGAAGAAAAAAATCATGAATACTTTATTTCAAATCAGGCATACGACAAGTTTTATTCTCTTCGATCATTTTTAAAAACAGAATCGGATAGTTACGATTTACTTTGGGGGCATGATGTTTTGGTATGGAAACAAAACGGAAAAGAAATATATCATCCAACATTTTTTACTCCTCTTATCATAGAATTTGACCCAGACAGAAATATTATTTCTATTAAGCCAGATTCAAATCTGAAAACTTTTTTTGACGTTTCTTTTGTAAGAGAAGTGTTAGATGAAAAAAATACAAATCTTGTAGATATTGATTCGCTAGCTGAAAGAATTAACAAAAAAATAAATGATGGTGATTTTGATATTTGGGACTACAGCTTAATTCATAAATATTTACAACAATTAGTACATTATATCTCTCCTGATGGCGAATCAAAATATAATAGTAGAGGAGAGGAAATTGTTATAAAAACACAACCTACAGCATTTAATTTTCACCATTTATTTTTATTGAAAAAGAGCGGAAAGAGCTGGGCTGATTATGCAAAAAAAATTCAGGAAGATATAAAAAATAACAACAAACTAACACCATTTCTAACAGACTTAGTTTGTGACGATGGAAACAAAGATGAGACAGAAGATTTAGAAGAAACAGATAGTGATAATATTCAAAGCGATAAAGAAATAAATGGCGAGTTATATTTTCCACTTCCATACAATGATGAACAGAGAAAAATCGCTAAACAAGTTGAGTCAAATTACGGGGCTGTTGTTCAGGGTCCCCCTGGAACAGGAAAAACTCATACTATTGCAAATCTAATTTCCCGATTTCTCGCACTCGGGAAAACAGTTTTGGTTACTTCTCAGACAGGACAAGCTCTTTCTGTTTTAAAAAATCATATACCGAAAGAAATTAGGAGCATGGTTGTTTCGCAAGTAGAAGCAAATTCTAGAAATAATGATTTGCAGTCCTCTGTATCTGAAATTAATACAATATTGTCAGATACAACAGAATTTACAAATGAAAAAAAGGAAAGAACAAAGAAAGAATTGCAAAATATTAGAGAAAAAATTGCGAAAAAAAATAATGATTTTGAAAAAATTTCTCTATTAGACTCAAGAGAGAAAATAACAATAGGTATAGAAAAATTTACACCTATTAAAGGTGCTAAATTTATTACAGAATTTCAAGACAATAATGAATTTAAAATTTCAGACGATATTCACTATAACGACGAACTGGCTATTTCGCAGTCTAAAATAAATAGCTATATATCAGCATTAAGAAGTGCGGACAGCGAGATATGGGATTTTGTAAAATTAGATAAGATTCCGACCATTGACACATTGCCCGCACTGGATATTCTGGAACACTTTTTTGAATTGAATAAGGAATTAAACAAAGAAGAATTACAATTATTTAAATTATACATTCCAGATAATGAAGAGCTAAAAAATATAAACAACATAGAAGAAAATATAAATGATTATAATACACACAAAGAAAAGGCTTCTAAATTTAAAAAACGCTTAAAGGAAGTTGAATTTTTTAAAAAAAATAATATTTCTGAATCAAGTTTTTTTGATAAGACAAAAGAAAATAATATTTCTGACATTTATGATGCCCTCAAAAGATTAAAAGAATCCCTGCTTTCTTTTAATGAGCCGTATGAAAAAGAATTGTTTGAAATACTGAAAAATGATAATCAAAAACAAAGATGGGAAAATATATTAACAAAAATAGAAAAAATACTAAAAAAATACAACGAATCTGAAAGTATTCTGCTTGGCAGAAAAATAATAGTAAGTGATAAATATGACATAGATTATGTTTCCGCCTTGGAAATAATTTCTAAAGTCAAAGAACAGGCAAAAAACAATGGCGATAAAGTCAAAAAAGGTCTTGGACTTTTATTCAATTTAGATATAAGAAAATTTATAAAAAAGATAACAATTGATGAAAAAGAAATTTGTAATAACGATGATATCGAAGTCATTAATGCATATTTCTTAAAAATGAAACTTGAAAATGATTTGAAAAATATTTGGGAACAGGCTTTCCAGTCAATGGTTAACAAAAAAGAGCTATCAAATCCATTTAATATAGTGGAATTTGAAGGAATTATATCTAGCATATCTCGTATTATTTACTTTGAAAAAGATAATTTGGAATTGAATACCAATATTAAAAATTACAAATTATTTAAGGAGGTAAATATTCTCGATTTATCTTTTATAGAAAATGCTTTGACTGTTTTTGATAATTTTCTTTCATATTTTAAAAGCAATGAATATGAAAATTTGATAAATGGAATAGCTACATCTTTTGAAAAGGAAAACGCACACAAAAAAACACTTTTATTGGCTACACACATCAAAGAAAAAAATATTGATAAAATAATTGGTATAAAAAAAGAAATAGAAGAATTAAATGAGCGGAAAAAATTGTCCATAGAGTATTCTAAATTAAAGGATGAAATTTTTAATAAAGCAATACAAAACCTAAAATTAAATAAACATAATCATAAAAATGTTATTGCGTATCTACAAAATTTAAAAACAGGAAATTTAGAAGAAATAAAATTTTTCTACGAACAAATACCAGATCTCATTGATAAACAGAATAAATCTGAAGAAATTAAGCTAATCGAAGATGTGTTAAAAGAAACACTACCTAAAACGGTTGATGAAATTAAACTCGCAATCAAAAAAGATGGCAATATTCAGATTAACATAGAGGAAAATTGGAAATGGAAAAGGTTAATTAGTTGGTTAGATGAATTACATTCAGGTGATCCAATTTCTAAAATAAGTAAAGAGCTATGGATCCTAAAAAATAAAGAGAGAGATTTGGTTAGAGATTTTGTTGAAATTTCTGCATGGATGCATCTTAAAAAACGAGTTACTAAAAAACAAAAAGAAGCACTTGCTTCATTTGCATTAAGCATGAAAAAACGAGGTAAGGGGCTTGGTAAATATGCGCCCAAACATCTTGCCGACGCAAAAAAATCATTAGAGGTTGGTAAAAATGCTGTTCCTGTTTGGATTATGCCGATAAACACAATACATGAGTTATTTCCAAATCCAACAGCTGGAATGTTTGATATCGTTATTTTTGATGAAGCAAGCCAAGTTGATACTCGTGGTTTAAATATCGCTTACATCGGAGAAAAATTACTTGTTGTGGGAGACGATGAGCAGGTTAGCCCGACGACATTTACCACGCAAAGTAAAGTTACCGATTTAATTACACGATATATATCTGATGTTCCAAATAGCCATCATTTTTCTAATACATCAAGTTTATTTGATATCGCTAAAATAAAAATGACAGACATTATTACTTTAACAGAGCATTTTCGCTCAGTTGAAGAAATTATTGGATTTAGTAATTCGTTATCATACAATGGAAATTTAAAAATTTTACGAGATCAATTACCAAAGTATAAATTAGATCCAATACTGGAATCAGTCTTTGTGGAAAATGGTTTTGAAGAAACTAATGCACAAATAAATAAACCGGAGGCAGAGGCAATTTTGGTGAAGCTGAAAGAAATTCTGCAGGATGAAAAATATAAAGAAACGGACGAAGACGGAGAAACGCGACCGCTCACTTTAGGTATAGTATCTCTCTTAGGTAAAGACCAGTCGAAATATATAATGAAATTGATTGGTGAAAATATTCCATCTAAAGAAATTGAAAAGAGAAAAATTACTTGTGGTGATCCTTATGTATTTCAAGGAGATGAAAGAGATGTAATGTTTATATCAATGGTTAAGGCTCCTGATTTGCATAATCCCCAAAAGACAATTACTCCTTACACAATATCTCAAAAAGCATATAAACAAAGAATCAATGTTGCAATGTCAAGAGCAAAAAATAAAATGATTCTTTTTCACTCCATTCCAAAAGACAAATTAGCAAATCCTGATGATTTAAGAAAACGAATTTTAGATTGGTTTTATAACCATAAAACAGAAGAAAGAAAAGCTGGTTTACAAGCAATTAGAGAGGAGGTTAATAGAGGAAGAGCATCAGAATTTGCGTATCAAGTTGCTGAAATTATCATAAATAATGGGTATAAAGTTATCCCAGAATATGAAGTCGCTGGATATAGAATTGATCTTGTTGTGCAAGGTGAAAAAGCAAAACTTGCTATTGAGTGCGATGGTGACAAGTATCATAACAGAATAGATAAATGGCAAGAAGATAATGAGCGGCAAGATGTTTTAGAAAGATCAGGATGGACATTCTGGAGAATTACTGGAAGTGCTTTTTACAGACACAGGGAGAAAGCATTAGATTCTTTATGGGACAAGTTAAATGATCTAGATATTAAACCAGAAATTTAATTAAAGAAAACTAAAAGCCCCGCAAAAAAATCGGGCGAAGCCCGAAAAGCAAAAGGGCAAAAAGGAAGGGGGTTGGGGGGAAGGAATTTTTGCCCTTTTGCGATTAAGAATAGAGCGTTTCCGCTTTTCTCTGATTAAGAGAAATACAAAACAGAAAAATTTTCTTTTCCTTTTAAAAGAAAAAATTGCGCGCGAAAAAATTAAAAAATGTAGAGAAAATTTTTCTGTTTTGCTTTGCCGTAGTGAAGCGGAGGCAAGCGGAAACGCACCTCATTCTTGTTCTGGATTTTCTTTGAAAAAAGTTCGGATTTCGTTCAGAATACGGAGCCAAATTTAGCATATGACTTATGAACAATGTACGAGGTCGAACCTCCTACATCGCTTGGTTAAGACGTTTTGGGGGTAAATGTACGAGGTCGAATCTCGTACATGTTTATTTGGAGGAGAATATCTCTTTGTGATTTTATTTAAAAAAGTTGATTAAAGGGTTCTTTTTCGTTTTTTTATAGAAAATAATAAAATAAAATATATTTATGACTAGAGAAAAAGCTTTGGAATTAATTGAAAAAAGGATTAAAAATAAAAATTCAATTAAACATATGTTGGCGACAGAGGCGATTATGAAAGCTCTGGCTGAATATTTTGAAGAAGATGTGGAAATTTGGGGATTAGCTGGACTTTTGCACGATTTAGATATGGAAGATGAAGAATCTTTAGCTGATCCTTGTCAGCACGCTAATCGTTCGGCGAAAGAGTTAGAAGCTATGGGAGTGAAAAAAGAGATTACTAATGCCATTCGGGCTCATAATCCTCAAAGTGGAAAGAGGGCAGAGACTTTAATTGAAAAATGTCTTTATGCCACTGATCCTTTAACTGGTTTGATTGTTGCCTCTACTTTGGTTTTGCCGAGTAAAAAAATAGCTGATCTGAGATTAGATTCTTTGTTGAGAAGATTCAAAGAGAAAAGATTTGCTATGGGCGCTCGGCGAGAGGGGATTGCCGCTTGTTCAAGTTTTGAAATGGAGCTAGAAGATTTTTTAGAAATAGGCCTGAAAGCAATGCAAGGAATTTCTAGCGACTTAGGTCTATAGTTTCCTTTTATTTAAATTAAAAAAAATAAATTTGCGGAGAATATTTCTTCGCATTTTTTATTTTCTGAAATAGCCTTAAGGTTAAAAATGTGCTAAAATATAAAAAATGAAATTAAAATTGGGATATATTATGCTAAAAAAGTTAAGTAAAAAAGAAGCTCAAAAAAGAATCATAAATCTAAGGAAAGAGATTAATCACCATAATCATCTTTATTATGTTTTGGATCAACCGAAAATTTCAGACGCGGCCTGGGATTCTTTAAAAAAAGAATTAGAAAGTTTAGAAAAGCAATATCCAGAATTAATTACCCCAGATTCTCCTACTCAAAGGGTAGGAGGGGAGCCTTTGAAAAAATTTAAAAAAGTTAAGCATTTAGCTCCAGTGCTTTCTATTGAAGATGTTTTTGATTTTTCCGAATTAGAGAGTTGGAAAAAATATTTACAAGATTTTTTAAAAAAGAGAAATAAAGAAAAAAATAATTTTACTTATTATTGTGAGCGCAAAATAGATGGAGTAGATATTAATTTGACCTACGAAAAGGGTATTTTAAAACAAGCGGTAACCCGAGGTAATGGTTTAATTGGAGAGGACGTGACTAATAATATTAAAACCATTGGCTCTATTCCTCTAAAAATAAAAAAGCCTTTAGATATTGTGGTGCGGGGAGAAATTTTCATGCGCCAAAAAGATTTTGAAGTTTTGAACCAAAAAAGAGAAAAAAAGGGTTTACCTCTTTATGCCAATCCACGTAATTTAGTAGCTGGTTCTATTCGGCAATTAGACTCTCGTATTGCAGCTCAACGTTCTTTGGATTCTTATATTTTTGAAATAGTTAGTGATTGCGGGCAAAAAACTCATCAAGAAGTACATCAAATTTTAAAAGAATTGGGTTTTAAAATTGACGAGAGGAGTAAATATTGTCAAAATTTAAAAGAAGTTAAAGAATATTATAAAAAGCAATTAGAAAGAAGAGAACGATCTTCTTTTGCTTATGACGGAGTGGTGGTTCTAGTTAATGATATCGCTCAACAAAGAGAATTAGGTAGAGTGGGGCGTTCACCTCGTTGGGCGCGGGCTTATAAGTTTCCGGGAGAACAAGCCACTAGTTTAGTAAAGGATATTGTGGTGCAAGTGGGAAGAACTGGAGCTTTAACCCCAGTGGCAATTTTGGAACCGACTTCACTGGGGGGTTCTACAGTTTCCCGAGCGACTTTGCACAATGAAAACGAGATTAGACGTTTGGGTGTCAAAATTAAAGATACGGTTATCATTGAGAAAGCTGGAGATATTATTCCCGCAGTAGTAGGGGTTTTAAAAAATCTAAGAACAGGGCAAGAAAAAGCTTTTCAAATGCCTTTTCAGTGTCCAGTTTGCCAAGGCCCGATTGTTCGTCGAAAAGGAGAGGTGGCTCATTATTGTTCTAATCCTAACTGTTTTGCTATTCGTCTTCGCGAAATCAATCATTTTGTTTCTCAGAAGGGTTTTAATGTAGACGGTTTAGGTCCGAAGATAGTGGAACGCTTAATGGCCGAAGGATTGATTAAAAATGCTGCTGACCTTTTTAACTTACAGAAAGGAGATTTAAAGCTCTTAGAACGCTTTGCGGAAAAGTCAGCTAAGAATTTAATTGAGGCTATTCAAAAAAGTAAAGAAGTTAATTTTTCTAATTTTATTTACGCTTTGGGCATTAGGCATATTGGGCAACAAACCAGCGTTGATTTAGCTTCTTCTTTTGTTAGTTTGGAAAAATTGTCTCAAGCTTCGATTGACTACTTAAACTCTTTGCCGGGAATGGGTCCAGAGATGGCCAATAGTGTTTCGGCATGGTTCCAGAAAGAAAAAAACATAAAATTAATTGAAGATTTGAAAAAAGCGGGCCTGAAGATAAAGTATCCTTTTCTGAAACAAGATCTGCCTTGGTTTGGTCGAAAATTTGTTTTTACCGGCACTTTGTCAACCATGAGTCGGCCTTTAGCCGCAAATAGAGTGCGTAATTTGGGGGGGAGGGTGTCTGGAAACATTAGTCAACATACAGATTTTTTAGTTTACGGAGATAGTCCAGGCGCAAAATATAAAAAGGCCCAAAAGGAGGGAATTAAAACTCTCTCGGAAAAAGAATTTTTAAAGTTTCTTAAGCAAAATGATTAAAAAAGAAGAAATTCAGCATATTGCTGATTTGGCAAAATTAAAATTAAATGAAAAAGAGGCTAAGAAGTACCAAAAAGAATTGGCCCAAATTTTAGATTACGTCAGTCAATTACAAAAAATTTCTTTAGAGGAGAAGGAAGGGGATAATAAAATTTTGACTAATAAAATTGATAATCGTTTTCGAGAGGATATTCCTTTGAAAGTTCAGGCAGAATTGAGAAAAAAATTTTTAAAAGGGGTTCCTCAAAAAAAGGAAGAATTAATTAAAACTAGAAGCCCTTTAGAACAATAAAAAATATGGGATTAAATAATTTACAAATCAAAGAAGCTCATCAGGGTTTGTGTCAAGGAAAATTTAGTAGTCAAGAATTAGTGCAAGATTGTTTAAATGCTATTGAAAAAGATAATCAGCAGATTAATGCTTTTATTACCATTCTTAAAGAAGAAAGTTTAAAAGAAGCGCGACGAGTAGATCAAGAGAAACTTTTTTTAAAAAGTTCTTTAGCGGGAATTCCTCTAGGAATCAAGGATAATATTTTATTAGATGGGGTTCTTTGTACAGCGGGTTCCAAGATGTTGGAAAATTATCAAGCTCCTTATGATGCTACTGTAATTAAAAATTTAAAAAAAGCAGGGGCAATTTTAATTGGTAAAACTAATTTAGATGAATTTGCTTTGGGCTCCTCTAGCGAAACTTCTTATTTTGGGCCGGTTAAAAATCCTCATGACTTGAGTCGCGTGCCCGGTGGTTCTTCGGGTGGTTCAGCAGCAGCTGTGGCTGACAAGATGTGTTTAGGGGCTTTGGGTAGTGATACGGGTGGTTCGGTACGACAGCCAGCTAGTTTTTGTGGCTTAGTAGGTTTTAAGCCGAGTTATGGAATGGTTTCTCGTTATGGATTAATGGCAGCGGCCTCTTCTCTGGATCAAATTGGTCCTTTGGGAAAGAGTGTAGAAGATGTTCGTTTTATTTTTGATATTTTGCGTGGTTCAGATTCTAGAGATAGTACCACTCAAATTAAAGAAAATGCTCGGATTAACAAAAAAAATAAAGAAATTAAGGATTTGAAAATTGGAGTACCCCAAGAATGCTTGGGCGAAGGTTTATCGCCCTCAGTAAAATCAGCTTTTGAAAAAAAGATAGATGATTTAGAAAAGAAAGGTGCTCAAATCAAAAAAGTTAATCTGCCTCTTTTAAGGCATGCTTTAGCTATTTATTATTTAATTATGCCAGCTGAAGTTTCTTCTAATTTAGCTCGTTATGACGGCATTAGATATGGTTTTTCTGAATTCGTAAAATCAAAAAATTTGCTTGATTTTTATTTAAAATCTCGTTCTCAAAGTTTTGGAGAAGAAGTAAAAAGACGGATCATTCTTGGCACTTATAGTTTGACGTCTGGTCACAAAGAAGACTATTATCTTCGGGCTCAAAAAATAAGAACTTTGCTTAAGAAAAGTTTTGATGATATTTTTAGGCAGAAAATAGATTGTTTAATTTCTCCGACCACTCCTACTTCAGCTTTTGCTTTGGGTGAAAAAAAAGATGACCCTCTGGCCATGTACTTATCTGACATTTTAACTGTTCCAGCTAATTTAGCTGGTTTACCAGCCATTTCTTTGCCGATGATGACGAAAGAGAAAGGGCTGCCGATAGGTTGGCAAATAATTGGTAATTATTTGAAAGATGATCAAATTTTAGATTTGGCTCAATTAATGGAAGATTGAAAATATTTTCAATTTAGAGTTTTTTCGTATTATTGACGATTTTATTTTTTCGTGTTATATTTTTTTTAACTAATTTTATTAATTAATTTATTTTTTATGGAAAGCATAAAGGAAAGTTTGAGTAAAACAAAGAAGTGCCAATGTAATGGTAAATCTTTTTTGATTTCCGGCATTTTGTTTGTCTTGTTGGTAATTTCTGTAATAACCAATGGTTTTGGCCTGATTTCATCTGGCCATGCTGATCCTTTGGTCGTGGATCAAGCAGTATCGTTTATTAATGATCAACTTCTGACTCCAGGCTCAACTGCAGCTTTGAAAGAAATTGATCAAAAAAATAAAATTAATGTTACTCGTTTCACTATTGACATTGAAGGAAAAACTTACGATTCTTTTGTCTCGCAAAACGGAGAGTATTTATTTCCAGATGTAATTAAAATGGCCGAAGCTTTAGCTTCTTTAGAAAATGCAGAAATGCCATCAGCTGAAATTCCGGAGATTCCTAAATCCGAAAAACCGGAAGTAGAGGCCTTTGTAATGAGCTATTGTCCCTATGGCCTTCAGGCTCAAAAAGCCTTATTGCCGGTTTATGAACTTTTGAAAGATGAAGCAGATATTAAGATTCGTTTTGTTGATTACATTATGCATGGCTTGGATGAGATTGAAGAAAATTTAAATCAATATTGTCTGCAATCAATGGATGTGGATCAATATATGAGTTATTTGGACTGTTTTGTGAAGGAAGGTGATCAAACCGGCTGTTTGGCTTCAGTAGGGACAAATCTTAGTGAAATAAAATCTTGTCGGGATCAATTAGACACAGAGTATAGCATTATGACTGATTACGAGAATAAAGAAACTTGGTTGCAAGGAACTTATCCTCTTTTTGACGTAGAAAAAGATTTTAATGAAATGTATGATGTTGGTGGTTCTCCTACGATAGTTATTAATGGTCAGGTCGTAAATATTAATCCGCGCTCGCCAGAAAATTACAAGGCTTATATTTGTCAGGCCTTCACGGAGCAACCTGAAGAATGTGCAACCACTTTATCTAATGAAGTTCCTGTACCTAGCTTTGGCGCCGGAACTACTTCTGGTAGCAGTGATGGGTCTTGTTAAGTTTTGTGTTATATTATAAATAAAAACTGCTGTGTTTTTATTTGAATTTCTCCACAATTATAATCCCCAACCAATACTTTTAAGGTTGGGGATTTGGAATATTCATTGGTATGGCCTTTTAATTACTTTGGCCATTCTTTTGGGGCTTTTTTTGGTTCTAAAAATGGCCCCTTCAAAAAAACAGGAATTACAAGACCTGTTTTTTTATCTTTTAATTTTTGGATTTTTGGGAGCAAGAATTTATTATGTTTTTAACGAATTACCTTATTATTGGTCTCATCCTTTAAGCGTCTTTAAAATTTGGGAAGGGGGCTTAGGGATCTATGGGGCTGTGATTGGTGGAATTTTGACTTTATTTTTTTATGCCAGAAAAAGAAAAATTTCTTTTTGGTATTTAGCTGATTTATTAGCGCCAGTTTTAATTTTAGGTCAAGCTTTAGGTCGTTGGGGTAATTATTTTAATCAAGAAATTTTTGGTTATCCTACAAATTTACCTTGGGGAATTCCGATTGAAATCGCCAATCGTCCTTCTCAATTTTTGAATTATCAATATTTTCATCCTTGTTTTTTTTATGAGTTTATTGGCAATCTTTTGATTTTTGGTTTTTTGTTTTTTTTGTTGCGCAAACGTTTGAGCAAGAATAAATTTTTTCCAGGAATTGTTTTTGCTTGTTATTTAATTTTATACGCTTTACTTCGTTTTTTCTTGGAGTTTTTAAGGTTAGATCATGAGCCGGTTATTTTTAGTTTAAGGTTTGGTCAGCTTTTCGCGGTTTTAGCTATTGTAACCGGAGTATTTATTCTTTTCAAGAACAGACGCCCTTTGTTTAAAGTTTTCAGAAAATGAATTTAGCCATGGGCTAAAACAAAAGCCCATATTTCTTGGGCACCAGCTTTTTGGAGGACACGAGCAGCTTCGGCAAGGGTAGCTCCACTAGTAAGAATGTCGTCAACTAGGATTAAGCGAGGTGGGCAAATTGAAGTCGAGCAATGGAAAGAATGACGAACGTTTTCTTTTCTTTGCTGGGCATTAAGGTTGGTTTGCGAGGTGGTATTTTTAATTTTTTGTAAAATTCGAGAATTAATTTTTAAAGACAAAGGTGAAGAAATTTCTTGAGCGATTAATTCTGATTGATTAAAGCCTCGTTGGGCTAACTTTAGAGAAGAAAGGGGAAGAGGGGTTAAAACGAATTTTCTTTTTTGCAGATATTTTAATTCAAGAGGAAATTGTCGGAGACCAGAAATTAAAGCTTGGCTTAAGATTTTTTTTAGAGATTGAAAATAGGGAGCATATTTATAAGATTTAATAATTTTACGCACCAAGGGGTTTTGATAATTAAGGGCAATAATTATTTTTTGAAGAGGAGGTTTCTGTTTAAGAAGAGGGGATCGACTTAGTTTGAAAATTTTTTTAGAGCAAGATTCACATATTAATTTTCCGGGTTTTTGGCAACCCAAGCATTTCTGTGGGGAGATTATGTTTAAAAAATCAGATTTTAATTTATTTATCCACATTGGTTGTTGTTGAAAATCGTCTTTTATTGTATAATGTTAATAATTATAACCTAAAAAGAAAAGGGCGTCATCTGTTTTCGTAGAGAGAAAGGGGCCCAGATATTTTAATATTTTTGAGAATATGGCGATCTTGGGACTAGGCAAGAAAGACAATTTTTTAGGAATTGATTTGGGCACTACTAGCTTAAAGTTAGTGGAGATTGCGGTTGAAAAAGGAGTACCGCGCTTAGTTACTTATGGTTATGCAGAAAGAGATGTGGCTAGTATTGCTAAAGATGATTCTAAAATTATTTTAGACAAAGTTGCTGGTCTTTTGAAAAAACTTTATGCTAAATGTGAAATCAGCACTTATAAAGCAGTTACAGCTTTGCCCAATTTTTCAGTTTTTAATTCAGTTATTACTTTGCCGGTAATGAATAAAAAGGAGTTAGGCTCGGCCATTCGTTGGGAGGCGAAAAAATTCGTTCCTTTGCCCATTGAAGACGTGATTTTAGATTGGCGGATTATTGATGAGATAGAAATTGACAAGAAGAAGAAAAATTATCGTATTCTTTTAACTGCTGCAGCTAAAAATTTAGTACATCGCTATGTCGAGATTTTTAAAAAAGCAGATTTACAGCTTTTGTCTCTGGAGACTGAAGCTTTTGCCTTAACGCGATCATTGTTGGGAAAAAGTCAGGCCACGACCATGATTATTGATACCAGTGCGGTTACGACAGATATTATTGTTATTGAGAAAGGAGTTCCTTCTTTAAACAGAAGTATTGACGTGGGAGGAATCACTATTACTCGAGCCATTGCTAATGGTTTAAATATTAATTTTAATCGAGCCGAGCAGTTCAAAAGAGATATTGGAATGTCTGGTTCTTCTAAGATTCCCGAGTTAATTAAGGGCATTTTAAAGCCAGTAGTGGATGAGATGAATTATTCTCGTCGGTTATATCAAGAGCAATCGGGACGAACCATTGAACAAGTTATTTTATCTGGAGGATCGGCTTATCTACCTCAGTTAGCTGAATATTTTTCTAAATCTTTAAATATCAAAGTTTTGATTGGAGATCCCTGGGCTCGCATTTCTTATCCCCAAGAACTAAAGCCAGCCTTGGATGAAGTGGCTCCTCGTTTTGCCGTAGCTGTTGGTTTGGGTTTAAGGGGAATAAAATAAGTTTTTATTATTTAATCTTGATCTATGGTCAATTTATTGCCAGATGAAATGAAAAAAGAGGAAGAAGGGCAAGATTTTAATAAAGAAAAAAAAGAAAGAGAGAAAAAAATCGGCAAAAAAGATTTTCTTATGACTAAGCCGGTCTCCGAAGCTCCTTCTAAGAAAAAGTCCCCAGCTTTTTTACAAAAGCTTCGGGATTTTATTTTTAAGAAAAAAAAGAAAGAAGAGAAGAAAGCTGAAGGTCCAGAGTCAATTTTATCAACAAAACAAAGCTTTAAGGAGCAAAGCAAAGCAGAAGAGAAAGACAAAAAAGGGGAAGTTATTCAAACTACTCCGGAAGAAAAGAAAGATGAGAAGAAAGAAGAAGAGGGAAGTAAAAAAGAGGAATTTGCTCAGGTTGCTTTTAAGGAAGAAAAACAGGAAGAAAAACAAGAAGTTCCCCAATTTACTTTTCAGAAAAAAGAAGAGGGGAAAAGCAAGGAGAGAAAAAAGAGAAAGGGAAAAGGGGAAAAGGAAAGAAAGGAAAAAGGAAAAGGAGCTTCTCAAGGGTTGGGAGTGAGTTTGATGCCAGAAGAAACTATGATTATTTCTCGCGTAGTTCGCTCTCGTTTAATATTTTTAATTTTATCAATTGTAATTATTTCCGTTTTATTTATTTTAACTCGTCTTTATGGTGGTTTATATTTTGATAAAAGGGCGGCAGAGGTGGAGAACATTAAACGAGAAATTTCTCTTTTGGAGGTTCAAAGTAGAGATTTCTTAGAACAGAGAAATGCGGTGATTAAGTTAAATAATAAAGCAGAGGAAGTACAAAGAGCTCTGGATCAGCATATTTATTGGAGAAACTTTTTTGATTTTTTAGAAAAATATACATTGCCTGATGTTTATTTTGGTGATTTTACTGCTCAGGCTCAAGAGCCAGTGCGTTTAAATGCCCAAGCCAAAGATTTGATTTCCTTGGCTCGTCAAATCGTTGCCTTTCGAGAAGCTGATGATTTTGTAGAAAAAATTGAAGTATCTGGTGTTCAGAAAAATGGCGAAGGAGATGGAGTCCAAGCCCTTTTGGAAATAACTTTATTTGAAGATATATGGCAAAAATAAAAGAAAAAAGAGCACAAACTAAGTGGTATCGTTTAATTTTAGTTAAGTTTTCTTGGCCAATAGTAATTATTTTTTTCTTGGTTTTGGCCAGCATTAATTATTTTACATTTTTTCAGCCGCAAATAGAAAAAACTAAAAATCAGGGTCCCCTAGACGTTGCTTATTACCGAAGCATTATTGAGGAACAAAAAATTTATTTAGGAAAATTACAAAGCTTGCAAGATAAAATTGATAAAATTGATTTAGAAGAATTGAGTAAACTAGATTATGTTTTGGCAGACAAGATTGACGTTCCTTCCATCCTTAACCACATTAGTGCCTTAAGCAAACAATCTAATATGGAGTTAACCAATTTTGGTTTTAATTTTACGGAACCAGGAGTAGTGATGATGGATTTTGGCTTTAAGCAAGGAACCTATCAAAAAGTAAAAAACTTTATTCAGAAAATAGAAAAAAATATTAGAGTAATGGATATTGTGGAATTAAGTTTTCAAAATGTTGGCAATGCTCTTAATCTAAAAATAAAAACTTATTATCTGGAAAATAATTATGAAAAGTAAGAAAAGGTACATTTTGTTTTTTCTTTTTTTTCTGGCCTTAGGGGTCACTATTTATGTTTTATTGGGAAGGGTTCCCACTACTCCTGTTAATTTAAATGAAGATGCTCGGCCAACTTATCTTTCTGCCTCTATTCCTAGTTTAGAAAAATTAGAAATTATTCTTAATAATCCTCGTTTTCAAGAAATGGAATATTCTTCGGCCTTTTTTCAGAAAATAACCATAGATCAAACTGGAAGAGTTAATCCTTTTATGCCCTTTGTAGATCAAGACGAGGATTAGTTTTAATTTTAAAAAATTATATGTCTCAAGATAGTAGCAAAATTGTCAATTTTTTATTAAAAAAAGGCAAATTATCTTCTAGTCAGCATGAAAAGATTTTAAAGGAGGTTGAAAAATCTAAAAATGATTTATCTCCTGATGAATTTTTGGAAAAAAAGGAAATTGTTTCTGATGAAGAAATTGCTAAGGCCAAGGGGGAGTTGTATTCTTTGCCTATAGCTGATATTTATGGTTTAGAAATTGATCAAAAGGTTTTAAATATAATTCCTGAAGATGTGGCTGAGAATTATTTCGTTTTGCCTTTTGACAAAGAGAAGAAAGTTTTGAAAGTGGTTATTTTAGATCCTAGTGACTTTCGGGCTCGAGAGGCAGTTAATTTTGTAGCTCGCCAAAAGGGTTTACAGGTTGAGTATTTTGTTGCTCCGAGAGCGGCTTTTGAAAAAGCCTTGGCTCAATATAGTGGATTAGACGTAGAAGTAAAAGAGGCGGTTGGTTCAGCTGAGTCCCGATTTGCACCCACTTTAGATAAGAGTAAAGGAATCAATGATTTAGGAGTAGGAGATATTAGTAAAACTGCCCCTATTGCTAAGTTAGTGGGGTCTATTTTGAAATATGCGGTAGATAATCAAGTTTCTGATATTCACATTGAGCCTTTTACTAACAAGAGTCGAGTTCGTTATCGAGTAGATGGAGTTTTGAGAGAAACGGCCATGCTGCCGGGATATTTGCATTCTGCTATTATTTCTCGAATTAAAGTAATGTCTAATTTAAAATTAGACGAAACCAGAGTGCCACAGGGAGGAAGAATTAGGATAGTGATCTCTGATCGTCAAATTGATTTACGGGTTTCCGTAATGCCGCTTTTGGATAATGAAAAGGCAGTAATGCGAGTTTTGGATCCTACACGAAGAATTTTTACCTTGCAGGATTTGGGATTCTGGGGACAAGGCTTAGATGTAGTTAAAAATAACTTATCCAAACCGCATGGCATGATTTTGGTTACTGGCCCAACTGGATCGGGTAAAACCACCACCCTGTATGCTTTATTGAAAATATTAAATCAGTCAACGGTTAATATAGTCTCTTTAGAAGATCCGATTGAATATGTTTTGGAAGGAATTAACCAGTCTCAGGTACGCCCGGACGTTGGTTATTCCTTTGCCTCTGGTTTAAGATCAATTGTTCGTCAAGATCCAGACGTGATCATGGTGGGAGAAATTAGAGACGATGAAACTGCTGAGTTAGCTGTGCATGCAGCTCTAACCGGGCATATCGTTCTTTCTACTTTGCACGCTAATGATTCTTTTGGAGCTGTTCCGCGTTTAATGGATATGAATGTAGCTCCATTTTTAATTTCTTCTTCTTTAAATACGGTAGTAGCTCAAAGATTGGTGCGAAAAATTTGTCCTCATTGTCGGGAAGAAATAAAATTAAGTGATGCTGTGGAAAAATCAATTGAAAAATCGTTACAGGCAAAAGAAATCAAAAATTTTAACTTAGAAGATTATCGTGATTCCAATACTGGTCACTTAAAATTTTATCGAGGAAGGGGCTGTTCTCGTTGTAATCAAGAGGGATATAAAGGACGTTTAGCTGTTTTCGAAGCATTAGATATGACTGATCAAATGAAAAATATTGTGGAAAAGGGAGCTAATGAAGAAAATGCAGAAAAAGAGTTAGAGCGTCAGAATATGATAAAAATGGTGCGCGATGGTTATATTAAGGCTCTCAAGGGAGAGACTACGGTAGAGGAGGTCTTAAGAGTGTCACGCGAGTAGTAGAATAGGTTTTTTATTTATTAATTTTTTTAACAATTTTATTTAAGATTTGAACCCGTTAAAATGTGTTTTTATGTCTAGTAAAATAGAAATTATTTTTAATCGAATTTGTGCCAAAGCTGCTGAGAAAAAAGCTTCAGAAATTTATCTTTTACCCGCTCAAATGCCTTTTTTGCGTATTGATGGAGAGATGGAAGTTTTGCCCGGAGAAAGCATTTCTTCAGTTTCTTTAATTAATGAGATTGTTTCTTCTTTTTTAAATCAAAATGAAAAAGAAATTTTAGAAAAAGAAAAGCAAGTTGAAATAGTAAGAAAGGTTGGGAAGGTTGGTAATTCTCAAATTGGAATTTATTTTCAGAAGGGAGATTTGGCTTTGCGGGTTAAGCTATTGTCCCAAGAGATTCAAGAGTTAGATAGCTTGGGTTTGCCTCCAGTGATCAGAAAATTATCACAAGCTCAAAAGGGTTTAGTTCTTATTACTGGCCCGCGAGATTCGGGTCGCTCCACCTTACTTTTATCTTTATTGGATGATATTAACAAAAATCAGCATAAGTTTATTGCTACCTTAGAAAAACCCATTAAGTCTGTTTTTGATTCTAATAAAAGCGTGATTGAGCAAAGAGAAGTAGGGAAGGATGTTAATTCTTTTTTAGAGGGATTATCTTACATTCGCCAAAGAAATGCTGACATTGTGATGCTTTCTCGATTGCAAGAAGCCGCAGCCTTTAAAGAGGTTTTTGCTATTGCCGAAGCTGGTAGTTTAGTTCTGGCGATCATGGACACGGCCTCATCTTTAAAAACTATTAAACGAATTCTTCATTTTTTTCCTTCTTCGCAGGAAGAAAATATTCGTTATTTTTTAAGCGAAAATTTGACGGGAATTATTTCCTCTCGTTTAGTTCCTCGTATTGGGGGTGGACGCATTAGGGCAGTGGAAGTTTTGTCAGCCACTTCAGCAATCAAAACCATTATTGCCAATGGTCGTTTTCATCAATTAAATGGAGTTTTGCAAACTAGTGAAGGTAAATCAGCAATTTCCATGGATCAATATCTAGCTGACTTAGTTTCTTCTGGAGAGGTAAAACCTGAAGATGCGAAAAAATATTGCGTGGATAAAGAATTATTTCAAGCGCTTCTCAGGAGATAAAGAAAGTAATTGTTGATAATTAAAAAATAAAATGTTATTTACTTACAAAGCTAAAGATTCAAAAGGTTTAACTGTAGAGGGTACTATTGAGGCCATGAGTCAGGATGCAGCCCTGAAATTGCTTAGTGAGAAAAAAATGATTGTTCTTTCTCTGGAAGATTTGGACGAAAAACCATTTTGGAAAAAAGAAATTAATATTCCTTTTTTAAATCGCGTTGGTCCTCGGGATTTAGTTTTTTTATCTCGACAAATCTCAGTTATGGTAACCGCAGGTTTACCTTTAGTGGAATCTTTAGATGTTTTAAAAGATCAGACCGACAATGCTTATCTTAAAAAAATAATTGAGAATATATCCAAAGATGTCCAAGGTGGTCTTCGCTTTTCTTCTTCTTTGGCTAAATACCCCAAAATCTTTGATGATTTTTTTATTAATATGGTGCGAGCTGGAGAGACAGCTGGTAATTTAGATGAAGTTTTGAGATATTTAGCTGATGAGCAAGAGAAAAACTTTGATTTGATGAATAAGATTAAGGGGGCGATGGTTTATCCGATTTTTGTAATTGCTACGGTTATTGGGGTAATGGTTTTAATGATGGTTTTTGTGATTCCACAATTAACAGAAATTTTAGCTCAATCTAGCGTGGAATTACCTTTGCCCACGAAGATTTTAATTGCAGTTAGTAATTTCTTGAAAGCTTTTTATATTTATATTATTCTTTTTTTGATAGCTTTGGCTATAGGGGCAAGATTTCTTTTAAAGACCAGAGAAGGGCAGCTTTTTTGGGGGAGAGTTGTGATTCGTTTGCCGGTTTTTGGTGCTCTTTTCCAAAAACTTTATTTAGTACGTTTTGCTCGTAGTTTATCCACGCTTTTGATTGGTGGAATTCCTTTAACCAGCGCTCTAAGAATCGTTTCAGATGTAGTTGGTAATGTGGTTTACAAGAATATTATTTTACAATCAATTAATGATGTGGAGGGAGGCCATTCAGTAAGTGAAGCGTTTTTAGATAATTCGGCTGTGCCAGTAATGCTTCCGCGTTTAATGATTGTAGGAGAACAAACCGGAAAATTGGATGAAGTTTTAGAAAAGGTTTCTGCTTTTTATGCAAGAGAGATAGAAAACATGTTAGGAAAGTTAGTGACTTTATTGGAACCAATTATTATTATTTTCTTAGGTTTAGTTGTCGCTGGTATGGCTGCTTCTATCCTGTTGCCGATGTATCAACTTTCTTCTGCTTTTTAATTTAAGGGCTCGTAGCTCAGGGGTAGAGCGTCCGCTTCACATGCGGAAGGTCGATGGTTCGAAACCATTCGAGCCCATTTTTTTTAGAAAAAATCGGGGTATAGCGAAGTGGTATCGCGCACCGTTCGGGACGGTGAGATCGGCGGTTCAATTCCGCCTACCCCGACCATTTTAATCTTATTAGAAAGAATAGATGTCTATTTTCAATCTAACTAAGTCCATTAAATTATCTAAAGACTTTAAAGCCCTTTCTCTTCATCATTGCATTGTGGCTTTATCTAGTGGCATGTTTGGTCTTTTCTTGCCTATTTTTTTATTACAAGAATTTAACAACTCAGTCTATTGGGTGATTGTTTTTTATTTATCTGGTTATTTTCTTTATGCTTTAACTGCGCCCTTGGGGGCAATGTTGATGCAAAGAGTGGGCTCAAAAAAAGTAATGATTCTGGCACGTTTTTTTAATGTTCTTTTTTACGCTTGCCTTTATTTTTTGCGTCATAATCCTTTGCTTTTTGCAGTTTTAGCTAACCTTAATCTAGTTATTTTTCGTACCCTTTATTGGGTTCCTTATCACGTAGAGTTTGCTCGTTTCACTAGTGGTAAGTATCGGGGTCGTCAAATGGCTTATTTGGCTATTTTGGGCTACTTAATTGGAGTAGGCGCCCCCCTGTTAGCTGGACTTTTGCTTACCCAAGGTAGTTTTGAGATTCTTTTTATTTTAGCAATTGCAATTTTAATGATCTCTGTTGTTCCCCTCAAGAAATTAAGCCACCAAGAAATTAAGTTTGATTTTTCTTATAAGCAAACATTTAAAGAGCTTTTTCGAAAAAAATATCAACGTTTACGTACAGCATATTTTGCTGACGGAGCACAGGGATTAGTGGGGATAATCATTTGGCCTATTTTTATTTATCAATTATTAGACGGTCAATATTTGGCAGTGGGGGCAGTTACTGCCCTGGTGGTTATTGGTACGGTGATTTGTCAGTTAATGGTCGGTGGATATACGGATAAAGTACCTAAGAAGAAAATGATGAAATTGGGTTCTTTAATTTATGCGACTGGCTGGATGGCGAAAATGTTTGTGGCTACCGCTCTTCAGATTTTTGTGGCTGGAACTTTTCACAGTTTGGGTTATATTGCTTTTCGTACCCCTTTTGATGCTTTTTCTTACGAAAAATTTACTGATCACGGCAGTTATGTTGATGAATATACGGTTTTGCGGGAAATTTCTTCTAATTTCGGTCGAGCTGCTATGGGTTTAGTTTTATTAGCCTTGGTGGCAATAGTGGGCCTTAAAGTGGCTTTTCCTATGGCCGCTGTTTTTAGTTTATTTATTAATATTTTTTAATAAATATGAAATTACTTCTTCATCTTTGTTGCGCTTCTTGTGGAATTGCTGCTCTGGAAAAATTGGGGAATCGCTTTGAGGTTTCTTTGTTCTGGTACAATCCTAACATTTACCCTAAAGAAGAAGAGCAAAGACGAAGAAAAGACGCTCTTAGGTTAGCTGATATTTACAAAAAGAATTGGTTAGAGGTTAAAGGGAGAGAGGAGCTTTGGCGACAAAAAATGCGAGGCTTGGAAAAGGAACCAGAAGGAGGAAAAAGGTGTTGGTTTTGTTTTCAAGATCGTTTAAAAAAAACGGCCGAAAAAGCTAAGGAAAATAAGTTTGATTATTGGTCTACAACCTTAACTACTGGGCCACAAAAAAATGCTCAAGTGATTAATGCCTTAGGTAGTTCTTTAGCTCAAAAATACGATTTGCCTTTTTGGGAAGATGATTTTAAAAAGAAAGATGGTTTTAAGAAAAGTGTAGCATTGGGAAAAAAATATAATTTTTATCGTCAAAATTATTGCGGTTGTATTTTCTCTCAAAAGAGTTAAAATATTGATATGAATCTACAAAAATGGGAAAATTTAATTTTCAAAGTAGAGGAGAATTTTGGAATTGATCGTAAATATCAAGAAGAATTTGAGGTAACGGAAACCAGTGATGGTCAAAAAATTAAAGGGCAAAGGGAAGTAATTGAGTTTAGGGGCCCTTTAGGGAAAATGAAGTTAGAAAAAGTAAGCCAACCAAAAGTGGTCAGTAAAAAGGTTTTAAGTAGTCGTCGAGTAGGAGGAAGGGTGGCTGTTGATTATGTTTATTCTGACCAAGATCAAATTCTTAAATTCAAGATTTATCAAAGAAGAAGCGCTCAGGACGATTGGGAGGAAGTGCTTCCGGAAACTATGGGTATTAAATAATGAAATCAAAATTTTATCTTTATTTACCAATTTGTTCTTTTTTTCTTCTCGTTTTTGCCTTACGGCCCGAAAATACATTTTGGTTAAAAATTATTTATCCTTTGCTTTTTTTGCTCTTAGGGGGCGGGGCTTTTATTTTGGCTAAAGGAAATTTTAAAAAACGTTGGCCCTTTTTTCTACAAGTCTTGGTTTGCAGTTCAAGTGGATTGTTATTTTTTTTACTCTTAGAATCTTTCGCTTGGACCTTAGCCTTTGTTTTGCTTTTTGTTTTCATAATTTTTGTTCTTTTTTTGACCTTCGGTCGTTTTTTTTATCAACCCCGTCTTTATCGTCCTTTCCAAATTCAAGAGATAAGTATTTGGTTGAATTTTGTTTTAATTTATTGGATTTGTTCAATAATCGGCTTTTGGGGAGAAGAAAGCTGGTCTTATTTAATTTTAGTCCTAATTTTTGTTTGGCTTCATCTCTATCCTTTTCTATTTTTTTCTTCGCAGCCAATGCCGAGAAACAGGATTTTAATCCTTTCTTTAATTTTAATTGAAATTTATATTTGTTTAGATCTTTTGCCTTGGGGTAATTTTTTCAATGCTTTAATAATTTCTTTTTTTTCTCTTTTTCTTAACGTTTATTTTAATTTATTTAAGACTAAAGTTTAAATATGGCTTCTAAAAAAAATAAGGTTGTGGTTAATGTTGAAGATAAGGAACATGAAGAGGTAAGGGTAAAGAAAAGTGATCGTTCTCAATTCTTAGAGAATAAACAGGCCGAGACCAAAGAACATATTGATGAATTTTATAGTAATCCTAAATATTCTTCTATTAATCGTCCCTCGATAAAGGCTTTTAGCTGGTTAAAATTTTTGATTATAATTATTATTTTTGGTTTTTTGGCGGGATTGGCTGGATCTGTATTTATTTTTCGCCAAAAAAAAATAGATTTACCAGGGGGTTTGACGATAAGTATTGAGGAATTTTTCCCTGTTTCCGAAGAAAAAGAGGAAAAAAGCGAACAAATCACAATTATGGCTGAGGATTACATTCAAGATTTGGAAGAAAATATTTCAGCTGGCTTGTTGAGAATTTTTTTAGCCAAAGATGTTGCTGATGATCAATTAAGTCTTGGCTTTTTGGAGCAGATCTATGCACCTTGGCAAGTTTTAGGGATAGGAGCGATGATTAGCGAAGAGGGCTGGCTGATCACCACGGCCGATTTAAAAGAAGAGGAAAGCTATGTAGTGTTAGATAAAAATAATGAAGTTTTTCCTGTAGAAGAATTCAGGACTTATGAAGAAAATAAGGTTAATTTTTTGAAAATTAATCATTCGCATCCAGTAGTTTTAGAATTAAACAAAGGTCAGGATATTTTTTCGGGAGCAGAGGTTTTAATCTTTGATAAATTTAATAATTTGCATTTAACTGAAGTAAGTAATCCTCGAGCTCGGCGGATTTACCAAACTGCTGATTTGGTGCGTTCAACTGATTATTTTTCGGATTATTTGCGTCTAAATAGAGATATTTCTATTCTTTCTTTTCCTAATGGTTTAGTTTTTGACCAAAGGGGAAGTTTAATTGGTTTAATTTCTAATGAATCTTTGGTTCCGACTTGGCATTTGGGACGAGTACAACATTATTTAGCCCAAGGAGAAGAAATTCAAAAGACTTATTTAGGAATTGATTATATTAAGATTGAGGAAGCTCCGGGGTTATTGAATTCTTATTTTCAAGATTTGAATTATGGATCAATTGTTTATGGCGATCCTTTGCCAGAAAGTCCAGCTGATTTGGCTGGAATCAAAAACGCAGATGTGATTATCAGGGCGGATCAAATTATTTTGGCAGGAAAACAAGAATTGACTTACTTGGTACAGGAAAAGTTGCCAGGAGAAGAGATTAATTTAGTGGTTTTGAGAGAAGGCGAGGAAACAGAATTTAATGTTATCTTGAGGGGTGAGAGAGAAACAGAAGAAGCTGTTTCGGAAGATTAAATTTAGCTTTAAGTATTTTTAAAAAAGAGAAAAATCTCTTTTTTTTATTGATTGGAGTGCTAAAATAAAGCTTATTTTTAACTTGCTCTTTCCTTTATTTTTGTTATAATAAAATAAGATTGAATACAATTTTATTTATTCAATTTTTTAATTAAAAAGTTATTTTTTAAGAAAATTATGTCTCCGAAAACCAAAAAAACAAGAGAAGAAAGTTATGATGCCGGTCAAATTACTCTTCTAGAAGGATTGGCTCCAGTTAGAAAAAGACCAGGAATGTATATTGGTAGTACTGGTCCTCGCGGTTTACATCATTTAGTTTATGAAGTGGTTGATAATGCTATTGACGAGGCTATTGCTGGTCATTGTCAGGAAATTGTTTTAGAGCTTTTGCCTGATGGATTAGTGCGAGTTTCTGACAATGGTCGAGGTATTCCTGTAGATATTCATAAGCAAACTGGTCGTTCAGCTTTAGAGGTAGTAATGACTAAATTACATGCTGGTGCAAAATTTGGTCACGGAGCTTATAAGGTTTCAGGTGGCTTGCATGGAGTGGGGGTTTCTGCGGTTAATGCTCTTTCTTCCTATTTGTGCGCAGAGGTAAGAAGGGATGGTAAGGTCTGGCAACAAGAGTATGAAAAGGGGGTCCCTTTAAGTAAAGTTAAGGCCGTGGGTGAAACTAAGGGCAAGGGGACTACAATTACTTTTCGTCCGGATGTTGAAATTTTTGAAAAAATAGAATTTAATTGGAAAGAAGTTCTTTCTCATATTCGTCAACAAGCTTATTTGACCAAGGGAATTAAAGTCATTGCCCTAGATAAAAGAAATGAAGATTCTTTACAAAGTTATGCTTTTTATTTTGACGGAGGAGTTTCTTCTTTTGTGCGTCACTTGAATCGTAATAATGAAGCAACTCATCCTAATATTTTTTATGTCAAAAAAGAGATGGATGATGTTTTTGTGGAAGTAGCTTTACAGTATACAGCTGATTATCGCCAAAACGTTCTTGGTTTTGCTAATAATATTTACACCTTAGAGGGAGGGACTCACGTGGTTGGATTAAGAACTGGCTTGACTCGAACTTTAAATAGTTTTGCTCGAGAAAAATCTTATTTAAAAGAAAAAGATAAGAATCTTAGTGGAGATGATGTGCGCGAAGGGTTAACTGCCGTGGTTAGCGTTCGTATAGTTGAGCCTCAATTTGAAGGGCAGACTAAAGCTAAATTGGGCAATAGTGAAGTGCGTTCAGTGGTTGATTCTGTTTTTTCTAATGCCTTTAAAGATTTTCTAGAAGAAGAGCCTAAAGACGCACAAGCTATTATTGGTAAATGTATTTTAGCAGCTAATGCGCGAAGAGCCGCTAAGAATGCTCGAGAAACTGTTTTAAGAAAAGGAGTTTTAGATAGTTTAGCTTTGCCGGGCAAGTTAGCGGATTGTTCTTCCAAGGACCCTGAAATTAGCGAATTGTATATTGTGGAAGGAGATTCAGCTGGCGGTTCTTGTAAAGTTGGCCGAGATCGTAATTATCAGGCTATTTTACCTTTGCGAGGAAAAATTTTAAACGTAGAAAGAGCGCGATTGAATAAAATTTTTACTAACAAAGAGTTAAAATCTTTGATTATCGCCCTTGGTACCAATATTGGCGAAGAGTTTGATATTAAAAAGCTTCGTTATCATAAAGTTATTTTAATGGCTGATGCTGATTCTGATGGAATGCATATCAAGACTCTTTTGTTGACCTTTTTTTATCGTTATTTTCCAGAATTAATTCAGCAAGGACACATTTATGTGGCCCAACCACCACTGTATAGAATGCAATACAAAGGAAAAACAAAATACGTTTATTCTGATGAAGAAAGAAATCGTTTTTTGTCTAAAATTAATACTGATGAAAAGCCACAAGAGAAGAAAGAGGGAGGGTTTACGGTTAAGAAAATAAAAGAAAATCCGGAAGAAGAGACAGAGGGCAAAGAGGAAGAATTGGCCGAAATAAAACGCAAGGCCAAGGTTAGCATCCAGCGTTATAAAGGTTTAGGAGAAATGAACCCAGAAGAGCTTTTTCGAACAACCATGGACCCAGAAAATAGAGTTTTGAAGCAAGTAGAGGTTAGTGATATTGCTGCCACTGACGAAATATTTGATGTTTTGATGGGTAAGGAAGTAGCACCTCGCAAGAAATTTATTCAAACTCATGCTAAGGGAGTTCAAAATTTAGATATTTAGATTAAAAATAAAAAATATTTAAGGCTTGCTTATTTCTCTAAGGTGTGTTAAGATCAAGCCTAATTAAACTTTGAAGAAAAAATATATGGCCCAGAAATTAACTAATTATTTTAAAAATTCAGCAAGGGAATTAAAGAGAGTTAATTGGCCCACTAAAAAGGAAACGGTTAATAATACAGCTTTAGTGATTGGCATTAGTTTGGGAGTGGCTCTTTTTTTAGGGATTGTTGATTTTTTCTTAACGCAAATTTTGCAATTAGTAATATAACTATTGTTTTGCAATAGAAATTCTAAATACGAAATCCTAAATACGAAACAAATTCAAATGACTTAAATCCAAAATTCTAAACAGTTTTAAATGTTAGAAATTAGGAATTAGATATTAGAAATTAAGTGAAACGTTTATATGCCTAAACAAACCCAAGACGAGGGTCGCCGTTGGTATGCGATTCATGTCTATTCTGGTTACGAAGAGAATGTTGCCGACAGTTTACGGCAAAGAATTGAATCGATGCGAATGTCGGATAAGATTTTTGATGTTCTGGTTCCCACAGAGAAAAGAATTAAGATTAGAAATGGAAAAAGAAAAATAGTGGTAGAGAAAATTTTTCCAGGTTACGTAATTGTTGATATGGTTGTCACTGATGATTCTTGGTATGTTGTGAGAAACACTCCTAATGTTACCGGTTTTATTGGTTCTGGTACTACACCAATTCCTTTAGAAGAAAATGAAATTAAAAATATTAAAAAAAGAATGGGAGTGGAGGAACCCAAGTATAAAATTGATATTAAAGTTGATGAGCCGGTTAAAGTTATTGACGGACCCTTTAAGGGTTTTGAGGGTAAAGTTTCCTCAATTGATGAAGGAAGAGGAAGGGTAAAGATTTTAATTTCTGTCTTTGGTAGAGAAACTCCGGCCGAACTTGATTTTTTGCAAATTAAGAAATTGTAACTTTTTAAATATATGAAAAAAGTAGCTACTGTTATTAAATTACAAATTCCAGCAGGGAAAGCAAATCCTGCTCCACCGGTAGGTCCAGCTTTAGGACAGCATGGTTTAAATATTGCTGAATTTTGCCAAAAATTTAACGAAGAAAGCAAGGGCCAGGAGGGTTATGTTTTGCCTACTGAAATTACGGTTTATGAAGATCGTAGTTATACCTTTCGTCTAAAAAGGCCTTTGACGGTAGATTTAATTAAGAAAGCTATTAATTTAGATAAAGGATCTGGCAATCCCTTAAAAGAAAAAGTAGGAGAGATATCCAAAACCAAAATTAAAGAAATTGCTAAATTAAAAATGCCAGATTTAAACACTGAAGATGTAGAGCAGGCAGCTAAAATTATTGAGGGCACTGCTCGTCAAATGGGAGTTAAGGTTAAAGATTAATTAATTAAAATTATTAAGTTTTTTCTATGCGCAGCAAAAGATACCAAGAGGTCAGGTCAAAAATAGATCAAGATAAAAAATATTCTTTAGATGAAGCTATTGAGATAGTTAAGGCTAATACTTCTTCTCAATTTGATGAAACCATAGAGTTGCACGTTCAGCTTGGCACTAATCCACGAAAAACAGAACAACAGGTACGGGGAGCTGTTGTTTTGCCTCACGGAGGAGCAAAAAAGAGAAAGATTTTAGCTATTGTTCCCCCAGATCAAGAAGCTGTGGCCAAAAAAGCTGGAGCCGATTTAGCGGGAGGAGCTAAGATTATTGAGAAGATTAAAAAAGAAAAAAGTTGTTCTTTTGATTTGGTGGTAGCTCATCCAGGTTTAATGTCAGAGTTGGCTCAGATTGCTAAAATTTTGGGGCCGCAGGGATTGATGCCTTCGCCCAAAACCGAAACTATTGGTGAAGACATTGAAGATATTATTAAAAGTTTACGTTCCGGTAAGATTGCTTTTAAGAATGATGCTGGAGCTAATTTGCATCAAGCCTTGGCTAAAGTGTCTTGGGATCAAAAAAAGATTAAAGAAAATATTGAAGCTTATTTAAACGAGATTAAGAAAAAAAGACCTGCTGGAATTAAGGGCAATTTTATTAAGAATGTTTTTGTTTCTTCTACTATGGGTCCAGCTATTAAGATTATTGTATCTTAATTTAATTTTTTTAAAATAAAAAAAGTTTGAGGACCTAACCTTCAAACTTTTTATTTTGCTTAATTTTTCTTTTTCAAAAGAGGTCCCTGGGGAGAATCTTCGACAATAAAGCCAGCTTTTTCTATTTGTTGGCGAATTTGATCAGCTTCTTCCCATTTTTTTTCTTTTCGGAGATTTTCTCTTTTTTTGCTTAAATTTTCCACAATTAAAGGGACTTTTGAAATGTTTTTTCTATTTTTTTCTATATTGAGTCCTAAAACTTGATCCATTTTAATTAAAGTGTCAATTTTTTGCTGAGGAGAAAATTGTTTATTTTTAAGTAAGGACCAAGTTAAGGCTAAGGCTTGAGGAGTGTTGAGGTCGTTATTGATTGCTTTTTGAAAATCATTTTCAATTTTTATTATTATTTTCTTTGAAGAAGGTTTTGGCAGGGAAGCGGTTAATTGGTAAAGCTTGAAGAGGGCATTTTGAGCTGACTCCATGCTTTCCCAACTAAAAGAAAGAGGAGACCGATAATGAGTGTTAAGGCAAAGATAGCGATAAGATAGAGGGTGAATTTTTTTTTCAATTAGGGTCTCTAAGGTAATAAATCCTCCTTTACTTTTAGACATTTTCCCTTGATCTAAAACCAGAAATTCATTGTGAAGCCAATATTGAGCTAGAGGTTTTTGGTAGGCGGCTTCAGCTTGAGCAATTTCATTGGTGTGATGCACGGGGATGTGATCAATGCCTCCAGTGTGTAAATCAAAGGGTTGCCCCAAATATTGAGTGGACATAGCCGCGCACTCAATGTGCCAACCAGGCCAACCTTCGCCCCAAGGGGAATTCCATTGCAAAAGGTGCTTTCTTTTTTCTCCTTTAGCTTTAAACCAGAGGATGAAATCAGAGGAATTCTTTTTTTCGGGATTAATTTCTATTCTAGCTTCGTTTTTTTCTGAATTTTTTGATTTTTTTGAAGCTAATTGTCCGTAATTTTTAAATTTTTGCGTATCAAAATAAAGAGCGGATTTAGTTTCATAGCTATAACCATTTTTTTCTATAGCCTGAATCATTTTAATCATTGCCGGTAGATGCTGACTAGCTAAAGGATATTTATCTGCGGGAAGAATATTTAAATCGTCTCTATTTTGAAAAAAAGATTGGCTATAAAAATTGGCTATTTCTTGCATAGCTTCTGGAGTCAATTTTTTCCCTTCTCTTTGCAAGGCTTTGATCATTTTATCTTCACCAGCGTCAGCATCAGAGGTTAAGTGACCAATATCAGTGATATTGATAATATGTTTGACTTCATATTGATTGTATTGTAAAGTTCTTTTCAAAATATCGGCAAAGACATAAGCGCGCAAATTTCCTAGATGAGCATAATTATAAACAGTCGGGCCACAACTATAAAGACCGACTTTGTCTTTTTGTAAAGGAATGAATTTTTCTTTTTGTCGTCCAAGAGTGTTATATATCTGCAACATACGGAGAATTTTTAATTTTTTAAAACCATTGTTTTTTTCTAAAATATCCAATCAGGAAAATAGTTAAGATAATCATCACTCCTAAAAGAGCCCAAAAACTGAAGGGGTCGTTCATCAAGGGCATAAATTTAAGATTCATGCCAAAGATACTCGCAACTATGGTGATGGGCAAAACAATAATGGAAATAATAGTTAGTATTTTAATAATATCGTTTAATTGAAAGGATATAAGAGAATTGTTGGTTTGCTCAATGGCGTCAATGGTTTGTTTAAGGTTTTCTAGGGAGGACCAAATGTCAGTTGCGGTTTCAATGACCTCTTGAAAATAAATTTTTAATTGACCAGGAGAAAAGAAAAGAGAGCTTTTTTCCAAGAGTTTACTTACTACTAAACGATGAGTTTGGGTGATACGGCGGAAATTAACAATATTGGTTTTGGCGACTAATATTTCTCGAACCATTTTTTTCTCGTAACCCTTAAAAATATTTTCTTCAATACTATTGATATTAAGGTTAATGTGTCCTAGAATCGGAGAACATGATTCAAAGAGGCGCTTTAAAATTTCATAAATCAAAAGAGCTGGAGAACCAACAAAATATTTATCTTTTTGTTCTTTATTACCTTGACAGAGATTAAATAAATTCATTAAAGGAGAAAGTTCACCACGATGGATAGTAATTAAAGTGTTGGAATTAATAAAAAAATCAACTTCAGAAGATTTTATTTTTCTGGTTTTGCGGTCGTAGACGGGGAAAAGAAGAACCATGAATAAGTATTGAGAAGTAACGCTCACTTTGGGGCTTTGAATGGGGGAGAGGCAGTCTTCAATGTGCAGAGAGTGAACATTGAATTCCTTTTCTATTTTTTTCATTTCCAAAGGGCGACAAGCAGAGACATCTACCCAGGTTAAATTTTTACTTTTAATGGTTTTGATGTTGGAATTTTTCATTTTTTTATTTAAAAATTTATTTTATTTAACCACATTATATCAAAGATTTAAGAGGAGAGCAACCAAAGAGGCCTTGTCCTTGTAAATGATTAAGGAAATTGATAGGATAAGAGACAAAGATATGAAAGCAGTTATTCAAAAAAATATTAAAATAGCACCATTGCTTAGTTTTCGAGCTGGCCGAGGAAAGGCTCGTTATTTTTGTAAAGTCCAAAGTCAAGCAGAGTTGAAAGAGGTTTTAGCTTGGGCTGGAAAACAAAACCTTTCTTATTTTGTTTTAGGGGGAGGAAGTAATGTTCTTTTTTCTGATCGAGGATTTGACGGTTTAATTCTTAAGTTAAGCTTTCACGAAATAAAAATTAGCAAAGAAGACGATAATGTTGTTTTTTTGAAAGTTTCCGCGGGCCTGCCTTTGGCGGAATTAATATCATTTTGCGCCCAGCAAGGTTGGGCAGGATTAGATTACTTTATTGGTATTCCTGGCACGGTAGGGGGAGCGGTTTATGGTAATGCTGGTTGGCCACGTCAAGGAGTTAGTATAGGAGATTTGGTTACTGGGGTTTTGTTTTGTGATCAAGATGGACTGGAAGAGGAAAGGGGGGCAGACTATTTGGATTTTTCTTACCGGAATAGCTGGTTTAAAAATAATCCTAGAAATAATATTATTTTAGAAGTTGAATTGAAGTTAAATAAAACATCTTCGAATGAGATTTTAATCAGGCAAAAGCAAATTTTGACAACACGGCAAAAAAATATTCCCAGTGGTTTTTCAGCTGGTTGTGTTTTTAAAAATGTGACAAGAGAAAATAGTCGTCAAGATTTTTCTTTTCATCCTTTGGTTCCGTTGAGCTTTCGAGAGAAAGGAGTTATTCCGGCTGGTTGGCTAATTGATCAATGTGGGTTAAAGGGTTATGAAAGGGGTGGGGCCAAGATTAGCAAAAAACATGCTAATTTTATTATTAATTTTCGTCAAGCTACAGCTAAAGATATTTATTTTTTGATTAAGTTAGCTCAAGAAAAAGTATTAAAAAAATTTGGTCTTAATTTAGATCTAGAAATTGAATATGTCTTATAGTTTTCCAACTTTTAAAATTTTTTTATCATTTTTATCATTTTTAGTATTAATGTTTTTTTTGGCCTGGTTACCTTGGGCAGAGATAAGTTTGGCAGTTGAACAAGAACCATTGTCTTTAGATTTTGATCTCAATATTCGGTCTGATTTTGGCAAAGTTTTGCCAGAACTAAGCATAATTCCGTCTTATTATCTTGATTCGCAAGATTTGTCAGATAAAACCTCTTCTTATTTCTTGATTGACGATTTAAGGAATTTAGAAGAAGGGAAAGTGCTTGCTTTTCGCAGAGAAGATGTGAAGAAAGTGGTTGACTTTAAGGCTAAATTAATTTTAGATGAGTTTATCTCTCAAGAAGAGGGTCAAGCGGATGAAATTACTAAAGAAGTTTTTTGGCCAGTATTAACTGAGGAAAATTTTGATATATTGACTCAAGATTTAAATATTGAAAGGGCTAAATTAAGAGTGACTCTAAAAGGGGAGGTGGTAACTAATTATGATTGGTCACTTCTTAGAAAAAAAATAGTTGGTCAGTCTTTAAGAGAAGCTCGTCTTTTGCTAGAAGAAGTGAAAGGAATTAATAAAGCAAAGATTGAAAATTGGCCTAGTTTTTATTCTCGTTTACCTTTATTTTATTCACGAATAAAAATAAAAATTGAGGATTACGAAAGATTAAGATCAAAGGAGTTAAACCGTGATGAAGAGCAATGATTTGAAAGAAGTAAAGGTTCATTTTAAATTTTATTTATTTAGGGGTTGACAATAAAATAGGAGCTTGTAAAATAATTTATATCTACAATTTTTTATATGCCTGATAGACAAAAAATATCCAAGGACTTTTTAACCGTAGAGGGAACAGTGGAAGAGCTTCTTCCCTCAGCAACTTTTCGAGTTACTCTTGATAATGGGAAAAGTGTTTTAGCTCATCTTTCTGGAAAAATGAGAATACATCGTATTAGAATTTCTCAGGGAGACAGGGTTAAACTGGAAGTTAGTCCTTATGATTTAACCAAAGGAAGAATAGTCTACCGTTTAAAATAGGTAACAATCCTTTTATAAGGATTTTTTTAATGTAGACTTTTTGCATATTTTTTTATTTTTTATTATTTTTTATAAATTTAAAAATGAAAGTAAGGTCTTCTGTAAAAAAAATGTGTCGAGATTGTAAAATAGTTCGACGCGGAAAAAGAATTTATGTAATTTGCAAAAATCCCAAACATAAACAGAGGCAAGGGTAATTTTATTTATGGAGACTTTTCTATTTATAATTAATTAATATTTATTTTTTATGGCCGCTAGAATTGTAGGAGTTAATTTGCCGGGTAAGAAAAGAGCAGAGATAGGCTTGACCTATATTTTTGGAATTGGAAGAAGTTTGTCAAATAAAATTTTAGCTGAAGCAAAAATTGACAAAGATAAACTAATTGATGATTTAACTGCCCAAGAAGTTGATCTTTTGAAGAAAATTATTGAAGATAAATATAAGACGGGCGGAGATTTAAAAAGATTTATTACCGCTAATATTAAAAGATTAAAAGAGATTAAGTGCTATAAAGGTACTCGTCACGAGAAAAAATTACCGGTACGAGGACAAAGAACTAGAACCAATAGTCGCACTGTTCGCGGTAATGCTCGAAAAACAATGGGTAGCGGTCGTCGTCCAGCCGCCAAGAAAACTTAAATTATTTTATGGCAATTAAAAAACAAAAAAAGAAAAAAAATATTAAACCAGTGCCTCGCGGTAGAGCTTACATTAAGGCTACTTACAACAATACCATCGTTAGCTTGACTGATTTAACCGGTAATGTTTTGGCTTGGGCTAGTGCTGGTCGTTTTGGTTTTAAGGGGCCAAAAAAGGCCACTCCTTATGCAGCTAGTGTCATTGTCAAAAAAGTGGTGGAAGATGTTCAAGATTACGGCCTTAAAGATGTTCAGGTTTTTGTTAAAGGAGTGGGCATGGGACGAGAATCAGCAGTACGATCCTTGTACACCAATGGTTTAAATATTTTATCGATTAAAGATGTTACCCCTTTGCCTCACAATGGTTGTCGCCCGCGGGGTGTACGGAGAGTTTAATTTATTATTTTATTAATTTTTTTTAACAATGAAAGCACTTCCAAGATGTAAAATGTGCCGCCGAGAAGGCAAAAAACTTTTTCTTAAAGGAGATCGTTGCAATTCTTCTCGTTGTGCTTTAGTCAAAAGGAAATATCCGCCTGGAGCTAATGGACCGAAAGGGTACCCTCGTCTTTCTGAGTATGCTTTACAGCTAAGGGCCAAGCAAAGCTTAAAGAGAACTTACGGTATTTCTGAAAAACAATGTCACAATTATTTTCAAGAAGCTAAAAATAAATCAGGTAACACGGAGATTACCTTTTTGAAATTATTAGAATTAAGGATCGATAATGTGGTCTTTCGAGCAGGACTTGCTCCCTCACGTCGAGCTACTCGTCAATTAATTAGTCACAATAATATTCTTTTAAATAACAAGCCTTTGAACATTCCTTCTTATCAGGTAAAAGTAGGTGATACGATTAAAGTTAAATCTAAGAAGAAAATACAAAAAATGGTTAAAGATAATTTGGCTTTTTTAAAAGACAAGGGCAAAGAAACCCTTCCCGCTTGGCTTGATGTAGATTTAAAAAATTTAGAGATTAAGATTTTGAAAGAACCGGAAGAAAAAGATTTGCCCCAAGAATTTGATAATAAATTGATTATTGCTTTTTATAGTCGTTAGAAAATAATTTAGAAATTTTGATGACCAATAATATGAAAAATATTTTTTTGCCTCAAGAAGTTAAATTCCAGGAAGATCAAGAAAGCAAAAATAAAGGATTTATTTTTGTAGAGCCATGTTATCCTGGTTATGGTTTAACTTGGGGGAATGCCTTGCGACGAGTTTTGCTAACTTCTTTAGGCGGAGCAGCCGTGGTTTCGGTAAAGATCAAGGGAGTTAAATATGAATTTTCAACCATTCCTCATGTTTATCAGGACGCTTTAGGGATTATTCTTAATTTAAAAGAATTACGTCTAAAAATTCTAAAGGAAAGCGAAGAACCTTTGAAATTAAAATTAAAAGCCAAGGGAGAGAAAAAGGTTTATGCGGCTGATATTGAGAAATCGGCTGACGTTGAAATTGTTAATCCCGACCTGTTAATTGCTGAATTAACTGACAAAAAAGCAGAATTGGATATGGATATTTGGGTAGATCAAGGTTATGGTTGGATTCCTTCTGAAGAAAAAAAGAGAGAAGGTTTAGACGTGGGAACAATTGTGGTGGATTCTGTTTTTACTCCAGTTTTACAGGTTTCGGTCAAGGTAGAAAATATGAGAGTTGGAGGAAGAACTGATTATGATCGTTTAATTCTAGGCATTGAAACCGATGGAACTCTTACTCCTTTAGAGGCAGGACTAAAAGCAATGCGTCTTTTAGATGAACAATTTGCTTCTTTGAGCGCTTTAACAGAAGGGGTTTTGCCTTCTTCTGTGGGGAGTGAAAAGAAAAGTAAGGCAAAAAAAGAAGTGATCAAAAAAGGGAAAGAGGGAAGTAAGAAGAAAAAAACAGCAACTAAAACTAAGGCTAAGGCCAAGAAAAAAACAGCAACTAAGGCTAAAAAATCAAAAGATAATCAGAAGAAAAAGGCGACTCCTAAAAAAAAGAAAAAAGCCAAAAGTAAGGCCAAGGCCAAAAAATAAATTTTTATGCGACACAGAAAAAAAGGAAAAATTCTTTCTAGAAAAATTGGACCTCGCAAAGCTCTTTTTAAGGATTTAGCTTGCGCTCTTGTTTTGAATGATAAAATTAAGACTACGGAAGCCAAAGCAAAGGCAGTTAAGCCAATTATAGAGCGTTTAATTTCTCGGGGTAAGGTTAATAATTTAGATAATTTGCGAAAGATTAATTCTTATTTACAGAATAAAAAAGCAACTGATAAAATTTTGCAAGAATTGGGTCCTCGTTACCAAGAAAGAAATGGTGGATATTTGAGAATAGTAAAAATTGGAGATCGACGAGGAGATGGTGCACCCATAGTTATTTTGGAATTAGTTTAAAGAAAATTATAGTTATGCAAAAAAAGGATATTGGATCAAGAAAAACTCATAATATTGACGCCACTGATAAAATTTTAGGTCGGCTAGCTAGTCGAGTTTCTTTATTGTTGACTGGCAAGAATAAAGCTAATTATTTCCCCAACAAAGATCAGGGAGATTCTGTGATTATTAATAACGCCGCTAAAATCAAAGTTAGCGGCAATAAAATGACTCAAAAAATATATTACCGCCATAGTGGGTATCCAGGAGGGCTAAAGACCAAGAAAATGAAAGAAATTTTTGAGAAAAATCCAGCTGAGCTTTTAGAAAAAGCTATTTATAATATGCTTCCTAAGAATAAACTTCGCGCCGAACGTATGAAAAGATTGCAAATCAATAATTAAAAGTAGATAAAATTTTTAGATATATCAAAAACCCTCTTGTTTTAGAGGGTTGTTTTAATTGTTAAAAATGTTAAAATTTGTTTTATGGAACAATTAAGGATTCATACCTACGGCGATCCGGTTTTAAGAAGGGAGAGCCAAAAAATAAAAGATTTTGATTCAAAAACTAGATTTTTTTGTCGGTCTATGATTGATTTTTTGTCAAAATCCAAGGACGGAGTAGGTTTGGCTGCTCCGCAGGTTGGTTTTAATCAGCAGGTGATAGTAATCAATCTTTCTTTGATTGGAGAAGATCAAGGTCTTTCTCCGCGAGGATTTCTTTGTTTGGTTAATCCCCGCATTATTAAAAAATCTGCTCAAAAGAAAAAAGGAGCTGAGGGTTGTTTAAGTTTGCCCGGAACTTCAGTTAAAGTTAAAAGAGCGGTGGAGGTTGAAGTAAAAGGTTGGTCTTTAGCTAATAACGAAAAAATAACTATTAAGGCTCGTGATTTTTTAGCTCGCGTCCTGCAACACGAGATTGATCATTTGAAAGGAGTTTTGATTATTGATTATTTACCTTTTTGGCGACGTTCTCGAGAAATTAAAAAGTTAATTAAAAGAGTTAATTGATGATTTCAGCGAGTGTCGTATAACGGTTATTATATCTCCTTCCCAAGGAGATGACGGCGGTTCGACTCCGCTCACTCGCTCCATTTGCCTATGTGGCTCAAATTGGTACCTGTTGGTAAGTAAGTCTGCCTCTATTGGTGGCGAGGGTATTAGGTTCTCTAAGCCGAAGTAGCTCAGTTGGGAGAGCAATGCTTTCGTAAAGCAGAGGTCGTGGGTTCGACTCCCACCTTCGGCTCCATTCTGGCTTTATAAAATATTTATGATTAAATTTGTTAATGTTACTAAATTTTACCCCCCTGATGTTTACGCTTTACGGAACATTTCTTTTCATATTCGTCCGGGGGAGTTTGTTTCTATTGTTGGTCAATCTGGAGCAGGGAAGACCACCATTATTAAACTTTTATTAGCTGAGGAAGAGGTAAGCTCGGGAAAAATATTATTAGGAGATTGGGACATCACTAAAATAAAATTAAGGGAAGTACCAATTTTGCGGCGTCAGATTGGAGTTGTTTTTCAAGATTTTAAATTATTAGAAAAAAAGACCATTCAAGAGAATATTACTTTTGCTTTAGACGTGGCCCGAGTTTCTCGTAAACGAGTTAAAGAAATTGGAGAACAAGTTTTAAGGATAGTAGGTTTAAAACATAAGGGAAAGTATTTTCCTCGTCAGCTTTCAGCCGGAGAATTACAAAGAGCAGTTATTGCTCGGGCTTTAGTTCATCGCCCTAAAATATTAATTGCTGATGAGCCTACTGGAAATTTGGACCCAATTATTACTCGTGATATTGTGCGGCTTTTAAAAAAAATTAATGAATTTGGGACCACGGTTCTTTTAGTTACTCATAATCGCGAAATTGTTAATTTTGTGAGAAAAAGAGTTTTTACTTTAGATAAAGGCTTGATGATTGGAGATCAACCGGCTGGTCGATATGTTATTTAATAAAAATAATTATATTTTAATTGTTCAATTTTATGGCAAAAGAAAAACAAATTGGCAAAATTACTCATTACTTTGGTCAGATTGGGGTGGGGGTGATTGAGTTATCTGCTAATTTAAAGGTAGGGGATGAGATTCATATTCAAGGAGGAGAGAGAGATTTTATTCAAGAGGTTAAGTCTATGCAGGTTGAGCACGAAAATATTGAAAAGGCCAAGAAGGGGAATGCTGTTGGCTTAAAATTCGATGAGTTAGTGAAACCAGGAGACCGAGTTTATAAGGTAGCCTAATTTTTTCTGATTAAATTTTGTTAAAAAAGAGCTAAATTAACGTTTCTTTAAAAAAGAGACAGATATTGTTTTTTTGTCTAGATTATGTTTATAGGTTTTAAAAAAAGTAAAAAAGTCTTAAAAGTAATTTTTGTTTTTTTCTTAGCCATTTTTTTAATCTTAATTTTAATGATTATGAATAACCAATGGGGAAAAGACGAAAATCAAAGAAAACGAGAGCCAGTGGGAGCTGGTTCTTTTTATTCAGCTGATGCTAAAATTTTATCTTCTCAAATCGATCAATATTTAAAAGAATCTGAAAATTTTTTAAATAATAAATTTTGGCCTCGCATTTTAATTGTTCCTCACGCTGGTTATCAATTTTCTGGTTCAATTGCAGCTCAAGCCTTTCAATTGTTGGTAGGAGAAAATTTTAAAAAAGTTATTTTATTAGGACCGGCTCATCAGGATTGGTTTCAGGGAATTTCGGTTGATACGCATGATTTTTGGCAAACTCCTCTTGGCTTAGTTAAGGTTGATCTTGCCTTAGCTCATCAAATAATAGATCCGAAAAAAGGAATTTTGGATCGCCCTTTGGCCCACAAAAAGGAACATAGCTTGGAAGTTTGTTTACCTTTTTTGCAAAAGACATTAGAAAATGATTTTAAGATTGTTCCTATTGTCACTTCGCAGATCAATCGAGAGCAGGCTCAAAGTTTAGCGCAAACCTTAAGCGAATATATCGACCCTCAAACTATAGTAATAGTTAGTTCGGATTTATCTCATTACCCTTCTTCAGAAATAGCTCAATCGGTTGATCAAAAAATTATAGAATCTGTTTTAAGGGGAGATCCAGATGAATTTTTAGAGACTAGTCAAGAATTGTTGACTCAATATCAGGGCGACCTAAATACTTGTGCTTGCGGGAGAGATTCTATTTATATTGCTTTACTTTTGGCTAAAATGATTGGCATTCAAAGAATTGAAAATGGGGGTTATTTGAACTCGGGGGATATTACCGGTGACCGTTCTCAGGTTGTCGGATATGCTAATTTTGCTCTAGGAAAAGAAAGGCCTTTGGAAGAAGATATATCTTTTTCAGAAAATTCTTTAAGTGCGGAAGACCGAAAAATACTTCTTAATTTAGCGCATCAAAGCATAGAATTCTATCTTCAAGAAGGAAAGTTTTTAAAAATTGATTCCGAGAAAATAAGTCCAAGATTGAAATTTAAACAAGGAGCTTTTGTTACTTTAAAAAAAGGAGAAAGCCTGAGAGGTTGTTTGGGAAAAGTTGAAGAAAAGAAAGAGCCTCTTTATAATTTAATCTCAAAAATGGCAGTAAGTGCGGCCTTAGAAGACCCTCGTTTTCAGCCTTTACGGTTAGCTGAAATAGAAGATATAGTTATTGAAATATCAGTTTTGTCTCCTTTGCAAAAAATAAAAGATCCCTTCCAAGAAATTCAACTAGGAAGAGATGGGGTCTTAATTAGAAAAGGAGAACAAACTGGAGTTTTTTTACCTCAAGTAGCTTTTGAAAATAATTGGGATTTAGATGAATTTATGGGGCGTCTCTGTCAAGAAAAAGCTGGCCTAGAAAGAGAAGCTTGGCGACAAGGAGATTCTGATATTTATATTTTTCAGGCCGAGGTTTTTCAAGAAGAAGATTGAGAAGATATGTTTTTTTTTCTTTTCAAAATGAAAAAAAATAAAATAAAAGGAATTAACCAGTAAGTAATTTTAATATTTAAAGAAGAAGATTCTTTTTCTTCTTTTTTGTTTGATTGGTTTAAAAGTTTTTCATTAGGAGATGGACACTTTTGGTGGGCGCATCGAATTAAGATTTGTTCTATTTGCGAGATTACGCCTAGAGAAAACTTATTAAAGGCCTTTTCTTCAATAAAAATACCAGGCACAGAATCAAATTTTACTTGATAAGCTTGGCTCAAAAGTTTATATATTTCTTGATTATGGATTGAGGACAGGACGTTAAATCTTTTGATTTCAAGATGAGGATACTTGGCCTTTAGTTGCCCTAATGATATTTCAGTTTGTCGGCAAGCCGAACAAAGGGGGCTGTGAAAAAAATATAAATCTGTTTTTTGACTTTGAGCCCAACAATTTTTACCAAGAAAAAAAACAATTGATAGGGTTATGATTAAAAAAGAGGAACGAAAGATATTCATAAAAAACTATTGACTTTTTTTTAGTATTTTTTATAATTAGCAGATAAAGGTCAAGACTGCTAATTTAAGAAATTAATTAAATTTTTAATTTTATGTTAAAACTTAAACCAATGGGTAGTCGGCTGATTGTGGAACCGATTATCGAAAATGAAGTAAGTAAGGCTGGTATTATTTTACCGGAAACCACTGATAAAGAAAAGCCGGTGCGAGGTAAAGTTATTGCTTTGGGTCCGGGAAAGTCTTTAGATAATGGACAAAGAGAAAATATTGACTTAAAGGTCGGAGACAATATTTTGTTTGAAAAGTACGGTTCTGATGAATATAAAGTAGAGGGTAAGGAATTTTTAGTTGTTGACTATGATCGCGTAGTTGCGGTTATTCAATAGAACCATATTATTTAATAATAGTAGATTTTATTAATTAATAAATTTTATTATGTCTAAACAGATTTTATTTGACGAAAAAGCACGGGCCGCAATGAAAAGAGGAATCGATAAATTGGCGGCAGCAGTGAAAGTAACCTTGGGTCCCATTGGACGTAATGTTGTTTTGGATAAAGGTTTTGGATCGCCGACTATCACTAACGATGGAGTGACCGTAGCCAAAGAAATAGAATTAGAGGACAAGTATGAAAATGTAGGAGCTCAGCTTTTGCAGGAAGTGGCCTCTAAAACTAATGATATTGCTGGCGACGGAACTTCTACAGCAGTTATTTTAACTCAAGCTATTTTTGGCGCTGGCCTTAAAAATGTGGCAGCCGGAGCCAATCCTTTAGCTATTCGTTCTGGTATTGAGAAAGGAGTTTCGGCTGTAGTTAAAGAATTAAAAGAGAAAATATCTAAACCGGTTTCTACCCGTAGTGAGATTCAGCAAGTAGCCTCTATTTCTGCCAATGATTTAGAAATTGGTAAGATTATTGCCGAGGCTATGGAAAAGGTGGGCAAAGATGGAGTTATTACTGTAGAGGAGTCCCAATCTTTTGGTTTGGAATTAGAAGTGACCGAAGGAATGCAATTTGATAATGGTTATGTTTCTCCTTATATGATTAATCAATCCGAAAAGATGGCGGCTGAATATGAAAATGTTCCGCTTTTAATCACGGATAAGAAAATTTCTGCTTTGTCTGATATTTTGCCTTTATTAGAAAAAATGGCTCAAGCCGGAAAAAAAGATTTAGTAATTTTGGCTGATGAGATCGAAGGAGAGGCTTTGGCGACTTTTGTGGTTAATAAAATTAGAGGAGCCTTCAATGTTTTGGCGGTAAAAGCTCCTGGTTTTGGCGATCGTAAAAAAGAATTATTAAAAGATATTGCCGCCTTGACTGGATCTAAAGTTATTACTGAAGAAGTCGGCCTTAAATTAGAGAATGTCACCCTTAAGGATTTGGGCCAAGCTCGTAGAATAATTGCCACTAAAGATGATACTACCATTGTTGGTGGCAAGGGAACAAAATCAGCTATTGAAGATAGGGTTATTGCGATTAAAAGAGAATTGGAAATGAGCACTTCGGATTTCGACAAGGAAAAATTGCAAGAAAGATTAGCTAAATTAACCGGTGGAGTAGCTGTAATTAAAGTAGGCGCAGCCACAGAAACCGTGATGAAGGAAAAGAAATTCAAGGTAGAAGACGCTGTGCATGCCACTAAAGCCGCAGTAGAAGAGGGAGTAGTTGTTGGCGGAGGAGTAGCTCTTTTGCGTTGTTTAAAGTCTTTAGATTCCCTAAAGCTAGAGGGAGATCAAGTTTTGGGCTTACAAATATTAAAAAGGGCCTTAACTGAACCTTTGCGACAAATTGCTGCTAATTCTGGACAAGATGGCTCAGTGGTAGTGGAAAAGACAAAAGAAAGTGAAATGAATTATGGTTATGATGCTGCTACCAATTCTTTTAAGGATTTAGTAGTAGCTGGAATTGTAGATCCAGCTAAGGTCACTCGTACTGCTTTGCAGAATGCTGCTTCTATTGCTTCTTTGCTTTTAACTAGTGAAGCTATAGTCACCGACATCCCCAAAAAAGAAGAAGAGGGAGGTCATGATCATCGTTCAGCTGGTGGTGCGGGAATGATGCCTGGTGGAGGAATGGGCATGGGTTACTAATTCTTATTTAATCGAAAAAGTAATTCTTGCAAGAAAAAGTTTGGGAGTTCAACTCCCAAACTTTTTTCTTGCATTTTGCTTGGAGATTGATATAATAAAGAAAACGCAACTAGGGGCTTTTATTAATTATTTTTTAGATATTTATTATGACTTTAAAAAAGTATCTTAATTTAATGACTTTCTTGACTCTGATTTGCTGGGCTTCTTGGTTTTTGGTTTTGAGCTTAATTAATCCAGCTCAATCTGATCTGATTGGTTTTGTTCTTTTTTATTTTAGTTTATTTTTGTCGATTTTAGGAACTAGTTCGGTGATTGGCTTTTTGGTTAGAATTTGGCTTAAAAAAAAGCCAGTTTTTAAGCAAGTGGAAATAGCCTTTCGCCAAGGACTTTGGTTAAGTTTTTTAATAATTTCAGTCTTCCTTTTAAAGGGAATGGATTTGCTTCGTTGGTGGAATTTAACCTTTTTATTTTTATTTTTAATTTTTTTAGAACTTTTTTTCTTATTTTCAAATCGAAGATACAGAGCTTAAGCTCAAATTATTATGATAATTACGCCATCACAAATTAAAGAGATTAAAAAAGAAGCGGAAAGAGAGATTGAGAAAGCTCAAGATGTTTTATCTTTAGATAATTTATGGAAAAAGTATCTAGGTCGGAAAGAGGGGAAAATGAACGATATTTTAAGAGGTATCAAAGATTTACCTCTTGATCAGCGTCCTCAAATTGGAGCTTTAGCTAATCAAGTTTCTCAGAAATTAGAAGAGAAGATTAATCAAGCAAAAGAGAAGATTAGCCAAGGGAAGAATAAGAGTTCAGTGAAAAGAGATTTTACCTTGCCTGGCCGAAAAATAGATTTAGGGCACGAACATCCTTTAACCCAAATGCGATGGAAAGTAGCGGAAATTTTTAGCTCTCTTGGTTTTGAAATCTTAGATGGCCCGGAAATGGAAACAGAGTATTATAATTTTGAAGCTCTTAATATTCCAGATGGTCATCCGGCAAGAGATATGTGGGACACCTTTTTCTTGAAGGGTTTTTCTCAAAAAAAAATAAAGACCACCGAGTCAGAGGGCAAATTATTATTACGGACTCACACCTCTCCTATGCAGATTAGATTTATGGAGAAGCGTCAACCTCCTTTGCGGGCTTGCGTTATTGGTCGTTGTTTTCGTAATGAAGCCACAGACGTTTCTCACGAGCATACTTTGTATCAAGTGGAGGGTTTTTGCGTAGACGAAGACATTAATGTTTCTAATTTAATTCATACCTTGCGTAGTTTTTTGAGTTTACTTTTTGGGCAAGAAGTGAAAATTCGTTTGCGTCCTAGTTATTTTCCTTTTACTGAGCCTAGCTTTGAAGTAGATTTTTCTTGTTTGAATTGCGGGGGGAGGGGATGTTCGGTTTGTGGTCAAAGTGGTTGGGTAGAAATGTTGGGTTGCGGAATGATTCATCCGCGAGTCTACGAAGCAATTGGTTATCCCGCGGGTAAATATCAGGGCTTTGCTTTTGGTATTGGTTTGGATCGTTTACTAATGATGCTCCGACAAATTGACGATATCCGCTGGTTCCATTCTGGCGATTTAAGATTTATTAGACAATTTTAATTGTAATTATGCTTTTTTCCTATAATTGGCTTAAAGAATTTTTACCAGATTTGAAAAAGACCCCTCAAGAGGTGGCTCAATTTTTGAATCAATGCGTGGCTAATGTAGAAAAAATAAGAAATTTAAAAGAAGAAATTGACTCTCGAGTAATTGTGGGGCAAATTTTAGAGATTAAAAAGCATCCGCAGGCAGATAAACTTAATCTAGTGAAGGTTGATTTAGGAAATAAGACAACAACAGTAGTTTGCGGGGCCTCTAATATTAAAGAAGGGCAAAGGGTTCCTTTGGCTCAAGAGGGAACGGAGTTGCCCTCAGGAGATATTATTAAAAAAGTTAAAATTAGGGGGATAGAATCCAGGGGAATGCTTTGCTCGGCTCGAGAATTGGGACTTGGTTCTGATCATCAAGGAATTTTTATTTTGCCTTCAGATGCTCCTTTGGGTCAAATTCTGGTTAAGGCTTTGGGCTTTAACGATTATCTTTTGGAGATAGAGAACAAATCTATTACTCATCGGTCAGACTTATTTAATCATCGCGGCTTAGCTCGTGAGATTAGAGCGGGAGCTGGAAAAAATTTACGTTTTCAAAATTTAAAAACAGTTCCTTTGGACACTTGCGCTGGTCCTTTAAAATTAGATTTAAAAAATAAAGCTCCTGATCTTTGTTCTCGTTATTTGGCTGTAATTTTAGATAATATTAGAATTGAGCCCTCTCCTTTGGTTATGCAAAATCGGTTAAGAAATTTGGGAATTCAACCGATTAATAATGTGGTTGATATTATGAATTACGTGATGTTGGAAAGTGGTCAACCCTTGCACGCTTTTGATTTTGATAAAATTAGTGAAGACAAAAAACAAGCTCAAATTGTAATTCGTCGGGCTCAATCGCAAGAAAAAATGGTTGCCTTGCATCAAGAGGAACATGTTTTAGAAAAAGAGGATTTAGTTATTGCTAATTCAAAAACCCCTTTGGCTTTGGCTGGCTTAATTGGTGGGAAAGATTCGGGCATTGACTCTAATACTCAGAGAATTGTAATTGAATCAGCTAATTTTAATCCGATTAACCTTCGTCGAACTTCTTGGCGTTTAGGCTTAAGAACCGAAGCGGTTTTACGTTTTGAAAAAGGGCTACCTTTAATTTTTACGGAATCAGGACTCGGTCGCTCTCTTTATCTTTTACAAAAAATGCTTGGAGCTAGAGTGGCTAGTTCGGTTTATAATTTTTCTGAAAAAAGTGCAAACAAAAAGGTTTTACCTTCACTTCTTTTTGATATTGAAAAATTAGAAAAATTTGTTGGTCAGAAAATTCCTTCTTCACAGATAACAAGAATTCTTGAAAAATTAGATTGCCAGGTTACGGAAAGAAAAAAAGGTAAGTTGCTACAGGTTCAATTACCCTTGCATCGTCCTGATTTATTAGCTTTTGAAGATTTAGCTGAAGAGGTAATTCGGCTTTATGGTCTGGAAAAAATTAAACCTCAGCCCATTAAGGCATTTTTAGAACCCACTTTACTTTCTCCGGAATTAAAATTAAGAAAAAAAGTTAGTCAAGTTTTAAGAGCTTGCGGTTTTGACGAGGTTTATAACTATGCTTTTACTGATCAGCCGGGAAAAGTTAAGGTTATTAATCCCTTGAACTCTAATCAAGGTTATTTAAAGAAGTCTTTGCAAGCAGATTTAATTAAAAACGCTGAGCAAAATTTAGCTAATTTTCAGCAATTTAAAATATTTGAGATTGGAAAAATTTTTGATCCTCAAGAAAAGATAAAAATCGGGGGATTAATTTGCGCTCCAGAAAAAGATATTTTTCAAGAAGCTAAAGGAGTTTTAGAGTTGCTTTGGGAAGAATTGGGCATTGATAAACAAAAATTTGATTATCAGGAGAAAGGTATATATTTAGGAGGGAAGAAAAGAGGGGAGTTGCGTTTAGTCTCAGATCAGTTTGCTGTTTTTGAAATAGATTTTGCTTTTTTAATCAAGGAACAAAACTTAGTTAAAAAATATTCTTTGATTTCTCCCTATCCTCCAGTAAAAAGAGATTTAGCTTTTTTGATTGATCAAAAATATTCTTGGGCAGAAATTTTTAGGGAAATTAAAACTATCAGCCCTCTAATTAAAGCAGTTGAGCTTTTCGATGTTTTTGATTTGTCTGATCATCAAAAGAAAATTGAAGGACAGAAAGAAAAAAGGAGTTTGGCTTTTCATCTAATTTATCAGTCAAAGGAGAAAACCCTAGAATCAAAAGAGGTTGAAAAAGTTCAAAAAATAATTATTAATAAATTAAAACAAAAATTTAAGGCAGAGTTAAGGAATTTTTAATTTTTAAATTTATGAATAATTTTGATATAGTGACCGTAGGAGGAGCAATGAGAGATATTTTTTTTTCTACTAAAGAAGGAAAAGTTGTTCGAGACGAAAAAGATCCACTTTGTCATCAAATGATTGCTTTTGAGTTAGGCGCCAAAGTTTATGTAGATGAGGTTAATTTTGAGTCTGGTGGAGGGGCCAATAATACAGCGGCTGGCTTTTCCTCTTTGGGTTTAAAGACAGCTCTTCTCACTAGAGTAGGGAGCGATCGGGAAGGAGATGGTTTGATTAAAGATGCCCAAAGGCATAAAGTAGACACTAGTTTTGTTGAAATAGACCAAAAGGTCAGCACGGGATTTACTTTTATTTTAGGTTTACAAGGGGTGAAAAGAGCTCAAACTATTTTTGCCTATCGAGGGACTAGTGATATTTTGAAAATTCCTAAAATAAATTTTAAGACGAAATGGGTTTATATTTCTTCTCTTAGTTGTCCTAATTGGTCAAATCTTTTAGATCGTCTTTTTGACTTAAAAAAACAAGGGGTTAAATTCGCCTGGAATCCTTCCAATGTTCAATTAAAAGCGGGCGCTAAAAAACTTTCTCGTTGGTTACAACAAACAGATGTCTTGATTCTTAATGAAGACGAGACCAAGGAGCTGGTTTTTTCAGCAGGGCAAAAAATTAAAGGTTTAAAGGTGAGGGATTTAGCAAAGGTAGCTCAAAAATTAGGTCCAAAAGTGATGGTGGTGACTGTGGGCAAAAAAGGAGCTTACGCTGCTGATGGAAATAAAGTTTACTTCCAAAAGCCCTGGCCCTCAAAAGTTGTTAATATTACGGGAGCGGGCGATTCTTTTGCAGCTGGCTTTGTTTCTAGTTTATTTTATCAGCCTGACAATTTGCCTCGCGCTTTGCTTTGGGGGTCTAAGAACAGTGCTTCAGTTATTAATTTTATTGGAGCCCAAAAAGGTCTTTTGAGTAAAAAACAAATCGTTTCTTAATCAATTAATTATTTTTTAATTTATGCAATTTAAAGTTGATGTTGAAATATCTGCCCGACACCTTCATCTCACCCCAGAACACCTAGATATTCTTTTTGGAAAAAATTATCAATTAAATATTTTAAAGGATTTACGTCAGCCTAATTCTTTTGCCGCCAAAGAAACTGTTGTTTGTGAATTTGCTTCTGGGAATCGTTTAGAAAAAGTTAGAATAATTGGGCCTTTGCGTGAATATACGCAAGTTGAAATTTCTAAAACTGATGCTTATCATTTAAAGATTAATCCACCAGTTCGTTGTTCTGGAGAATTGATTGATTCAGAAAAGTGCCGTTTAATTGGGCCGCAAGGTTCTTTGGAATTAAAAGAGGGGGTTATTATCCCGAAAAGACATATTCATTTTGACCCAGAGACAGCTCAAAAGCATCAAATCAAAGATCAACAATTAATAACTATAGAAATTAACGCCGAACACAAATTGGGAGTAATTTATGAAGTTTTAGCCCGCGTTTCTCCAGAATATTCTTTGGCTTGCCATCTAAACGTAGACGAAGGAAATGCTGCGGGGATAGAAGAAATAGAAAAAGGATTGATAACTTTTTAGTTTTTATGAAAGATCCTTCAGTTAAAATCGCTGTAATAATCCTTTCTTATAATGGTCAAAAATATTTTCCTGAGCTTTTTGCCAGCCTAAAGGCTCAAACTTTACCTGCTCAAGAAATAGTAATTGTAGACAACAACTCTCAAGATGATTCAGTGCCTTATATTCAGGAGAATTTTCCAGAAGCTACTTTGATTATTAGTGAAAAGAATCTAGGTTTTGCTGGTGGGAATAATCTAGGCATTAAAAAAGCTTTAGAGAACAAGCCGGGTTATATTTTTATGTTGAATCAAGATACGGTTTGTGATCCGCGTTGTTTAGAAATTTTAGCCAAAAAGTCTCAGGGCGAAGATAATCTTTTTGCAGCTCAACCCTTGATCAATTGTTGGCCACCTGAGGATCAGTTGATTCAAACTTCAGGCAATCGTCTTCATTTTTTGGGCTTTGGTTATTCTGGTGATTACAAGAATAAAGCCGAGTCAGAAGTAATTAAAAAAATAGATCAAGAGCCAGCTTATCTTTCCGGAGCTGCTCTTTTTATTAAAAGTTCGGTCTTAGAAAAAACCGGATTATTGGATGAGGATTTATTTTTATACCACGAAGACACTGATCTTTGTTGGCGGGCTAAGTTTTTAGGATATTCTTTAAAGGTTTTTCCCGAAGCTCTTGTTTATCATAAATACACAGAGGCCATTTCTCGAAATCGTTGGTTTTGGAGCGAGAGAAATCGACCTCTTTTTTTGCTCAAATTTTTTAAGATTCCGACTTTAATTTTAATTTTACCTTGTTTTTTCTTAATGGAATTAGGAATTCTTTTTTATAGCCTACTTGATGGTTGGTTTATAACTAAAGTAAAAAGTATTTTTTCTTCAGGAGGGCAATTTTTTAAAACTTTAAAAAAAAGACGTCAAATTCAGAAAAGTCGCCAATTTAAAGACCGAGAATTAATTAACAAGTTAGATAGTTATTTTGATTTTGCCGGATTTGAGCACCCTCTGATTAAATATATAGTTAACCCTATATTTGGTTTTTATTGGAAAATTGTTCACTTTTTCATTTTTTGGTAAAAAGAAGCTTATGAAGAACGAATCAACAGGCATTGTTAGGCAAATAATTGTCGGGGAAATAGACACAAATTGCTATTTATTTATTTCAAATAACGAACTTGTTGTTATTGATCCAGGAGATGAGGCTGAAAAAATTTTGAAAGAAATTAAAGAAGCAAAAGTTAAACCAAAATATATCATTAACACTCATTATCACTTTGATCATGTTTTGGCCAACAAGAAAATAAAAGAAGAAACAGGAGCTCAGATTTTGATCCACGAAAATGAAAAAGATTTTATTGATTTTGATGCAGATAGATTTTTAAAAGAGGGAGACAAAATTAGTGTAGGGGATAATGCCTTGAATGTTATTAATACGCCGGGACATACGAAAGGTGGAATTTGTTTATTAGGGGAGGATTTTATTTTTACTGGTGACACCTTGTTCAAAGATGGTTATGGTCGAACAGATCTTTTGGGTGGTCCTTATGGAGATCTTGTGAAATCTTTGAAAAGGTTATCAGGTTTATTAAAGCCGGGGATGGTGATTTATCCTGGACATGGCGAGACTTTTAAAATATAGCTTTTGAAGCAAGATATTAAAAGAAGTAGAGATAAAAGTTTATATGTGGGTTATGATCTATTAATTAATTTTTAAACTTGACGATTTTTTATTTTTTGTTATTTTTTAAATAAAGGTCGTTTTTTTGTTAGTTTTTAACTTATTTGTCCTATGGCTATTATTCCCTTTGAACCTTTTAGGTCATTAGATAACTTTTTTGAAGATGATTTCTTTCCGGTTATTCCTTCTCGTTGGCAAAAATTTCCGAGAATTAATTTGGAAAACAAGGAAAAAGAAATAGTGGCAGAAGCGGAAATTCCTGGTTTTAGCCCGGAAGATATTAAAGTGACCATTGAGAATAATGTTTTAGAGATAGAAGGAAAGTCAGAAGACAAGAAAGAAGAAAAAAAGAAGAACTACTATCACCAAGAGTTTTCTTCTGGTTATTTTCAAAGATCGATTAATTTGCCAGCCAAAGTAAAAGAGGGAGACGCTCAAGCCAATTACGAAGACGGATTATTAAAGATTGTTATTCCCAAAGAGGAAGAATCTCAGTCCAGGAAGATAGATGTGCAAGTCTCAAAAAAGAAATCTTAGGCCTTATAGTTATAATTTAATTAGCCCTGGTCAATTTTTAAGGCCAGGGCTTTTTGTTCTTTAAGATAGTGAAAAAAATTGTTATAATAAAGATATGCCAGAATTGCCAGAAGTAGAAACCATTGTTCAAGATTTAAAAAAAAGCCTTCTTAATCAAAGGATTAAGGAAGTGGATGTTCGTTTATTTAAGATTGTTAAGGATTCAGTCCCTTTGTTTAAAAAAACGCTCAAGAATAATTGTTTTGTTGATATTTTTCGGCAAGGCAAATTTATTGTTATAAAATTAGCTCAACCGTCCTCATCTTATCTTTTGATTCATTTACGTTTAACGGGGCAATTAATTTATAAACAAGATCAAAAAATTATTGCTGGAGGTCATGGTGAGCTTGAGAATGATTTTGGTTTGCCTTCTTCTCAAACTCACCTTATTATTTATTTTCAAGATAATTCTCAATTATTCTACAACGACCAACGTCAATTTGGTTATTGGCAGATAATTAAAGTCTCCAGTTTGGAAAAAATTAAAGAAAGATTAGGTTTAGAGCCCTTGGACTCTGAATTTACTATCAACAATTTCCAAAAATTACTTCAAGGACGAAAAGGTAAGATTAAGCCCTTTCTTTTGAATCAGGAATACATTGCTGGTTTAGGAAATATCTATGTAGATGAAAGCCTTTTTCAGGCAAAAATTAAGCCGACTCGTTCAATTAACACTCTCGTTCCTGCGGAAATTAAAAAATTACATCAAGCTATTTTTAAAATTCTTCAAAAGGCAATTAATTACCGAGGAACCACTTTTAATCATTATCGAGATTCTCAAGGGCGCCAAGGTAATTTTTCTAAATTTTTGAAAGTTTATCAAAGAGAAGGGGAGAAATGTTTAAGATGCGGGCAAGCTTTAATTAAAAAAATTAAAGTAAGCGGGCGGGGGACTCGTTATTGCCCTTATTGTCAAAAATAAATTTTTATGTCAAAAACAAAAATTATTTCTTTTAATTTAAATGGTATTCGGGCTGCTGAGAGGAAAGGTCTTCAGGGATGGCTCAAAAAAGAATCCGCTGACATTTTCTGTTTTCAGGAAATTCGGGCTTATGAAGACCAAATTCCTTCTGCGGTCAAGAATATGAAAAAATATTATACTTATTTTAATCCTGCTTTAAAAAAGGGTTATGCGGGCACAGCTTTATTTGTCAAAGAAAAACCGCTTTCAGTTAAAAAGAGTTTGGGGTGGGAAAAGTTTGACCAAGAGGGGCGGATTATGGAAGCTGAATATCAAGATTTTGTTTTAATTAATCTTTATCTTCCTAATGGAGGAAGAAAGCAGGAGAATATGGACTACAAGCTTCAAGCTTATGATTGTCTTTTTAATTATTTAAAAAAAATTATTTCTCAAGGTAAGCCAATTATTTTGACTGGCGATTTTAATGTTGCTCATCAGGATATTGACTTGGCTCGACCAAAGGCTAATAAAAAAAATACAATGTTTACTCCGGCCGAAAGAAAGAAAATTGATCAATTAGTAGATTTGGGGTTTAAAGATAGTTGGCGAGAATTAAACTCAGAACCGGGTCATTATACTTGGTGGTCTCATTTCGCTCAAGCTCGTCAAAGAAATATCGGTTGGCGAATAGATTATGTTTTTCTTTTTTTGGCTTCATCTTTGAATTTGCACCAAGCCTATATATATCCTCAAGTCATGCTTTCTGATCATTGCCCCATCGGAGTAGAGGTTAATTCTTAATTGATATTTTTTGGTTTTTAATATTAAATATGTCATTTCAAAATAATCTGTCTAAACTAAAAATCGCTCATCTCATTTGCTCTTTTCCTCCTTATCAAGGAGGAATGGGGAATGTTTGCCTAGAACAAGCCAAAGAATTAGCTCGACAAGGTCATCGGGTGACTGTTTTTACTCCTCAATATCGGAAAGAAATAAAGAGCCAAGAGAAGATGTTTGGTTTTAGGGTAGAGCGTTTAGTTCCAATTTGGCATTTTGGTAATGCCGCCTTTTTGTCTGGTTTACGGAAAAAATTAGAAACTTTCGATATTATTCATTTGCATTGGCCTTTTATCGGCACTGGAGAATTAATACTCTTCTCTTCTTCAATTAAATCTCGCTTAATAGTTCAGTATCACATGGATTTAATTGACCGAGGGTGGCGGGGTTTTATCTTTCAGCTTTACAATTATTTTTTTAATAAAAAAATGGTTAAAGTGGCGCAGAAAATTTTAGTTTCTTCGTCTTCTTATTTAGAAAATTCGTTTTTAAAAAAATGGGCCAAAATTTATTCAGATAAATTTATTATTAGTCCCTTTGGTGTACATCAGCAAAGATTTTTTCCTCAGAAAAAAGATGATGCTCTACTCAAAAAGCATCAAATTAAAAAAGGGAAGCCGGTTTTACTTTTTGTGGGGGGTTTGGATCGAGCTCATTATTTCAAGGGAGTTCCGGTTTTGTTAAAGGCTTTGGCCCGAAAAGAGCTGAGGGAAATAAGTCCTTGTTTGGTTTTGGTGGGGGATGGTGACTTAAGAAAGGATTATCAGCAATTAAGTCAAAAATTGGGCCTCTCTTCTAGTCAGATAATTTTTGCGGGGCGAATTAGTGACGAATTATTACCGAAATATTACCAATTGGCCGATGTTTTTATTTTGCCTTCCATTAGTAGTTCTGAGGCTTTCGGCTTGGTTTCATTAGAGGCTATGGCTAGTGCTAAGCCAATTATTGTTTCTGATTTACCGGGACCTAATTCTTTGGTAGAAGGAAATGGTTTTTTATTCCCTAAGGGTAATGATCAACAGTTGGCTCAAAAAATTAAAATTTTAATCAAGGATCAAAATTTAAGAAAGGCTTTAGGGGAAAAAAGCAAAAGATTGGTGGAAGAAAAATATAATTGGCCTCAAATAACAAAAAATTTAGAAAAGCTTTATTATGAAATTCTTAATTAATAAGATTAAAAAAAATCATAATTTCTTTTTTACTTTTTTAGCCATTGGTGCGGTTTTAATTTGGTATTTAAATTTTCAAACCATTCAAAGTCTTTTTTTGTTTTGGTTGGTTACCTTGATTTATCTATTTTTAAATTTTTGTTGGTGCTCGCATTTTTTTCAAAAATGGGGAGAGGGTAAAATTTTTTCTTCCGCTTTTGGTCTTTTCGCCCTTCTTTATTTAATTGCTTTTTTAACGGCTTTGCCAATTACTTTTTACAAAATAACGCCGCTTTTTTTTGGCGGAATATTAATTTTTTTAACTCTTGCTCTTTCTTTTTTGAACAAGATTAAAATACAAAAAAAAGAAAGCGAAAAAGAATTAAAATTAATTCCCGATCCTTCTGCTTTTAGAGTTCCTAAGATTGTTTATTTTGTTTTTTTCTTTTTATTAATCGTTTGCTTTCTTTTGTTGTTCCGGGCCCGCACGGGTAACTATATTCGTTCTCCCTGGGAAGTGATTCATCCTTTTTATCTCTATGGCTGGTTAATCATTGTTTTGATTATCGGCTTTTTAATTTTGAGTAAAATTAAATTAAAAAGATTTTTGTTGATTATAATCTTAGCTTCTTTGCTTTTGCATGCTTATTTATTAATTCCTTATCAAGCTGGCTTTGGGGGAGACAAGTGGCGTCATCTTGGAGCGGAAAGATGGTTGATGGAGGGTCGCATTTATGAGCCAGCTTTAGGAGGAACAGAAGTATCTTATTTGTCGATAGGCCCGTGGAGAGTGCCTGAAGTTTTAGTGGCCGGCAATAAGACTTCTTATGCTCAGATGTGGGGTTTAACTATTAGCCTTTCTTGGTTAACCGGAATTGATGTTTTTTATATTGATTTAATTTTGGGCGCTTTGCTTTTTTCTTTCTTCCTGCCTTTTTTATTAGCTAGATTGGCTTTGTTCTTTTCTCGCAAAAAGGAATTTATTTATTTGGTTATGTTTTTACCTTTTCTTTTCTACCCTTTTCAGATTTATGGTAGCATCACTGTGCCGGTTTCTTTTTCTTTTTTACCTTTTATATTTTTATTGATTTGGGGAGGTCAATTTTTAAAAGGAGAAATTTCTTCTCGTAAATTTTGGACATTAATGCCACTTTTTTTAATTTTTCTTTATTTTAGTTATATTCTTTATTTTTTCGCTTTTCTCGTGATGATTTTTTTGGCTCAAGGTTTAAGGTTTTTTTATTTCTCTGATCCGCCTCGGAAGAAGAGGGGGTTGTTAATTATTTTTTTAATTTTAATTTTAGGGTTCGCCTTGATGCCTCTTTTGGATACTCATCATGATTATTCTATTTTTAAAATATCGAATTTGAACAGAGAGAGAATTTCGGAGGCTTTTCAGAGATTCGGTTCGGCTTTGTTTTTTTCCCAAGAAGCTATTTTTCCGCGAATTTATCAATTTGAACAAGACAGTTGGCTTTATTCTCAAACTCGACAAGTGTTGTCGCGTTCTGTTCTTTTAGAGATTATTCCTTGGTGGCTTTTTTTAAGCCCTTTGGTCTGTTTAATGGTTTTGCGGGGCATCTTTGTTTCTTGGCGTTCTTCTCGGAAAAGTTTAGCTCTCTGGCTAATACTTTCTTTGTTTATTTTTCTGGTTAATCAGATGATCGCTTCTTCTTTTATGGAAGGCAATCATCTTTTTACCAAAAGATTGGTTTTGTTAATTTCTTTTTTATTCTTTTTTCCTTTGGCCATGGGTTTATTTTCTTGGTTATCTTCTCGTCGAACAGTTATTGTTGGTGTTTTGATTTTTTCTTTGGCTTTGATCTCAGTGAGCGCTTATGCCTCTGGCCCCAAATTCCAAGTGGTAACACAAGATGAGCGAGAGGCAGCTCATTATATTTGGTCTGCTTATCAAAGAGAAAACACGAATCAAAAAAATATTTCTTATTGCGTCTTGGCCAACACTTGGCCTCTTTTGGCTTTGGAAGGAGTTTCGGGTCGACAAATTATTACAGGTGGTTTTCCTTATTATTTTGAGTATCGTCAGCCGGAAAGAGTGCAATTGTTTGATCATATGAATCAAGCCCCTTCTTTGCGTTATTTAGAGAAAGCTTTAGAGGTTACTGGTGCCAAAAGTTGTTATTTTATGACGGAAGCACGTTGGGTCTTTTTCGATCGTCGGCAAGAAATCATTGATTCTTTAGATCAGATTTTAGGTCCTCGTCAGCAAATGGGCGAAGTGATGATTTGGCATTACCGGCCAGAAAATAATTTTTAGTTTTTTATGGTGTCAGAAAAAAATATTATAAAATTATTGAGATTAATTTTAGGGGTATTTTTTTTGATTTTATTAAGTTGGTTATTCTATCAAAATTTGGTGGTCCGAGGAGAGCTAAGAGTTCATCGTAATTTTTGTTTACCTTCCCGATTAATTTCTAAACTTTACCCCGAAGACCGAGTGGGAAGAATAGAAAGGCAAGAAGAAAATTGTTGGCAGAGAATTTTTGTAGAGCCAGTTTATTTTAAAATAAAAGTTCCGCGAACTTTTTCCGAAATAGAATTAGAGATTGTTTATCAAAATTATCAACATTCAGCTTTGCAATTAGGTTTAATGAAGAAAAAACATAACCCTTTGGATTGGGAATTTCAATTAAAAAAAGTTAAGCAAGAGCCGAGTTTAGAATGGCAAAGGGCTCAAGTTAAGTTTCAAGGAGGAGCAGAATATTTGACCGATCATGCTTTGGAATTTATGATTTCCGCACCGGGCTTAACGGCAGCGCGTCACGAAATTAAGATTAAAGAAATTACGGTTCATCTTTCGCGTCCACCTTTTAATTGGCAAGATTTTTGGCAAGATTTACAAGATTATTTAATAGAGAAAATTAAAAAACAATAATGATATTAAGAAAGATTCTTATCAATATTTTAATAATAAGCCTGATTTGTTTCTTGGGGCTTTGTTTGTTGGAGGATTTTCAGCCTGGCTTTGTTTCTTTTTGGTTAGATTTGAGGATTATTTTTGTTATTTCTCTGATTAGTTGCTTTTTTTTGCTTCTTGGAGAGTTTGCTTTTTGGCATCAAAAATGATATTATAATAATATGACTACTTTTTTGATTATTTTAATTGTTTTTTTATTTCTGGGGAGTGTTTTTTCTTTTTTTTATTTTAAGAAAAGTTTGCGAGAGTTGAGACAATCAACTAAACCAGAACAAGGAATTTTAATGCTTCAAAGCCAAATTGGAGAAATCAGGAACAGCATTCAATCTCAATCGGGTCAGAATGTGAAAATTGTACAAGAAGTGGCAGAGAAATTGGGAAAATTAGATAAAACTAACCAGAAAATAGTTGACTTTGGTTCTCAATTACAGGATTTGCAAAATATTCTTCAAAATCCTAAGCATCGAGGTATTTTAGGGGAGAGCTGTCTAGAGGCAGTTCTCAAAAACATTTTACCTCCAGACGTTTATCAAATGCAGTATAATTTAGGTAAAGAAGATAAGGAAAATGGCAAAGGTTTGATTGTGGATGCAGTTATTTTTATCAAAGAACGTTTAATTCCTATTGACGCTAAATTTTCTTTAGAAAATTACAGCCGTTTAATTAAAGAAAAAAACCCTTCCCGAAGAGAACAATTAGAGAAAATTTTTCAACAAGATCTTAAAAAACGCATTGAGGAAACTTCTAAATATGTTCGCCCTGAAAAAAACACTTTTGAGTTCGCTTTTATGTTTATTCCCTCTGAGGCCATTTATTACGACTTATTAGTGGGAAAGGTGGGAGCGATTAAAAGTGAGGCTTCTAGTTTAGTAGAATATGCTTTGCGAGACAAAAAAGTGATTATTGTTTCTCCGACTACTTTTTTGGCTTACTTACAAATGGTGGTGCAAGGTTTAAACGCTTTACAAATAGAAGATTCAGCGCGAGAGATTAAAAAGAATGTTGCTGGTTTAATTAAGCATATTAAAGCCACTGATGTTTTTCTGCAAAGATTAGGTCGTAATTTAAGTGCAACGGTGGGCAATTTTAATAATTTGGGTCGTGAGCTTCAAAAAATAGATAAAGATGTTTTAAAAATCACCGGCCGGCAAGCCCAGATAGAAAATGATTTTTTAGAAAAGCCGGAGCTAGATAATTGATATGAAAAATTGGAAAAATTTTATTCAAGCTACCTCTATTTTAATTGGAACAATAGTTGGGGCTGGCATTTTTGGCCTTCCTTATGTTTTTGCCAGTTCGGGGCTTATTCCCGGCATATTTTTGCTTCTTTTCTTGGGAGTGATTTTTTTATTAGTTAAATTTTGTTACGCTGAGGTTATTTTACGGACTGATGAAGAAATGGAAATGTCTGGTTATATTGGTAAATATCTGGGGAAAAAATGGCAATTTTTAATCACCTTATCTTTATCTTTTGGTTTGTTGAGCTCTTTAGTTGCTTATATTATTGGTTCAGGGCAGTTTTTGTCGGCTATTTTTACTCCTTTTTTGGGCGGAAGCGAAATTCTTTGGTCTTTGGCTTTTTGGGCTGTAGCTAGCATTTTGTTGTTTAAAGGTATTAGCATTATTAGTAAGCTAGAGCTTTTTATGGCCTTTACCTTAATATTAGTGGTGGCCCTAATTTTTGGTTTCAGTTATTCCTTTATTAGTGTACAAAATTTGACTGCTTTTTCTTGGTCTAATATTCTTTTTCCTTATGGAGCTATTTTATTTGCCTTGGGTGGAGCGACTGCTTTGCCCACAATGCGACGTTTATTAAAGGACGATGTTCCTTCTTTTAGAAAGGCTATTGTTTTGGGAATAACAGTTCCCGTCCTCATTTATATTATTTTTGGCATAAGTGTGGTGGGAGTGACCGGCATTTTCACTACAGAAATGGCTATGATCGGAGTAGTGAAGGAGACGGGAATGGGAATTATTGGTTTGATTGGTTATTTTTTTGGGTTTTTAGCCATTTCTACTTCTTTTTTAGCCCTGGGTCATATTTTGATTGAATTTTTTCATCGCGACTATCGTTTCCCAAGATTTTTGTCTTGGGCTTTAGCTTGTTTTACCCCCTTGTTTATCTTTCTTTTAGGAGTAAGAAGTTTTGTGGCAGTAATTAGTTTTTCTGGTGGAATTTTATCAGGTATTCAGGGGATAGCTTTGGTGGTCTGTTATTATCGGGCCAAGAAAAAGGGTTTACGTACGCCAGAATTTAAATTTAGCCTTCCGCAAGTTGTCGCTTATTTAATTTATCTAGTTTTCTTTTTAGGAATTATTTATCAAGTTTTTTATTACTAATTTTTATGCCTTCTCCAATTTTAGTTATCAATAGTGGAAGTACTTCTTTAAAGTATCAGCTTTTTTTAGCTGATCTTTCTCAAGTGCAAGTAGCGGAAAGCTTTCAAAATTTGAAAAAAAATGAGCATTTGAAAGTTTTAAAAAATTTACTAAAAAAGATTAAACCCTTTGGCTTGCCTCAAATTATTGGACATCGGGTAGTACACGGAGGAGATTTTTTTAAGCAACCAGTTATTATTAATTCTGGTAGTCTGTCACAATTAAAAGAATTAAATGATTTAGCGCCCCTTCATAATCCTGTTCAAGTTAAAGTTTTGGAAAAAATTTCTCAATTAATTCCTTCGGCTCAACAAGTTGCTGTTTTTGATACTTCTTTTTTTGTAGATTTACCTAATCGGGCTAAAGTTTATGCCTTGCCTTTAAAATATTATCGTCAATATAATTTGCGTCGTTTTGGCTTTCATGGAATTTCTCATCAATATATGCTTGAACAGGCAGCATTCAAATTAAAAAAGAAGACCAAAGAAATGAATTTAATTACTTGTCATTTGGGCGGAGGTTGTAGTATTACTGCAATTAAAAAAGGTAAGCCAATTGATACTAGTATGGGCTTTACTCCTTTAGAAGGTTTAGTGATGATGTCCCGGTCGGGTAGTATTGATCCCGGAATTTTATTATATTTAAACCAGAAGTTAAAAATGTCAATTCCAGAAATTAATCAATTATTAAATTTCGAATCAGGGATTAAAGGAATTTTTGGAAAAGATGATTTTTATCAATTAGTGCAAGCAGTGCGAAAGGGAAAAAATTCACAAGCTCGACTTGCTTTTGATATTTTTGTTTATCAATTGGAAAAATACATTGGAGCTTATTACTCTATTTTAGGTAAAATAGATGCCTTGGTTTTTTCCGGGGCAATTGGGACTGGTTTACCAGACACAGTTAATCAAATCAAAAAAGATTTATTAATTTTAAAAGGAGTGAAAGTGATTAAAGTTTTAGCCAACGAAGAATTAGTTATTGCTCAAGAATGTTTAAAATTTAAAGATAAATAATTTTTTATGGATTGCCAAAAAGGAGAAAATTTAAAAAATTGTCCTTGTACTTACGTGGGTTGCCCACGTAAAGGAATTTGTTGCGAATGCGTAAAATATCATTTAGCGCGTCAAGAAATGCCGGCTTGTTTTTTTTCTGTTCAAGCTGAGAAGACTTATGATCGTTCTTTTAAAAAATTCAAGGAAGATCAAGGTAGTTAAGGATTTCTTAGTTGTTTAGTTAATGCCTGAATTTTGATAATTTAGGCATTTTTTGATTAAAAAAGTTATCCACAAGTTTTATTTGCTAAGTGGGGGAAAATGGTTTATAATACAAATGTTGTGGAAGCATGTGGATAAAAGTGGGGAAAAGCTAGATAATCTGTGGATAACTAAAATTAACTTAACAACGCTTATTATATGTTTATTGGGGAATATCATCATTCCGTAGATGAGAAAAATAGGTTGGCCCTTCCAACAAAGTTTAGATTGGATTTATCTAAAGGAGCAGTTGTCACTCGTGGAGTAGACAGCTGTTTATTTTTATATACTAAAAAAGAATGGGAAAAATTAGCTCTTAAGTTGGCCGATATGCCAATCAGTAAGTCGAAGACGCGTGCCTTTGCTCGTTTAATGTTGGCCGGAGCTATGGATGTTCGTTTAGACAAACAGGGGAGAGTGGTTCTGCCTGATTATTTAAAAAAATATGCTCAGATTAATAAAAAAGCAGTAGTAGCTGGTCTTTACAATCGTTTAGAAATTTGGGACGAAAAAAAATGGGAAGAATATAAAGGAAAGTCTGAATCTAATAGCGAAGATATCGCTGAAAGTTTGGCTGAATTAGGAGTTTAAGATTTTTTATTTTTAAAATATTTATTTATGCATGTTCCCGTGTTATCAGCAGAAGTAATTAACTACTTGCAGCCTCAATCCAATTGTAATGTTATTGATTGCACTATTGGCGGAGGCGGTCATAGCTTTAAAATTTTACCCTTTCTTGACCCTAATGGTAAAATTTTAGGAATAGATCTTTCTCCAACTGCGATCCAGAAAATAGATGACAAAAGAAGGGAATTAAATTTGCAAAAAAGAATTATTGTGGTTAACGGAAACTTTGCTCATTTACAAGAAATTGTTGAACAAAATAGTTTTAGCCCAGTTCATGGCATCTTATTGGACCTAGGACTTTCTTCTGATTTATTAGAGTCCAGTGGTCGCGGGTTTAGTTTTATGAGAGATGAGCCTTTAGATATGAGGTTCAATCCTGAGGAGAATGATATTACGGCTCGCGAAATTATTAATCAGTATTCAGAAAAGACTTTAAGAGAAATTTTTTGGAGATATGGTGAAGAAAGATATTCTTCTAAAATTGCTCGCATTATTGTTCAAAAAAGGAAAAAAAAGAAAATTAACACCACTCAAGAATTGGCTCAAATTATTAAAGATACTCTTGGTTTTCGTTTTCATATCAAAAGCTTGGCTCGCATTTTTCAAGCTTTAAGGATTAGCGTTAATAAAGAATTAGAAAATTTACAACAAGCTCTTATTGGCAGTCAGGAGGTTTTATCGCCCGGAGGGAAGATAGTGGTAATCAGTTATCACTCTCTTGAAGACCGAATAGTTAAAATCTTTTTTAAACGCACAGAGGCTTTACGAATTTTAACCAAGAAGCCAATAGTTCCGAGCAAAGAAGAGATTAAAGAAAATTCCAGATCGCGAAGTGCTAAATTAAGGGCCGCAGAAAAAATTTAAGATAATTTTATAAATTTTTATTATTAGTTCTTATGGTTTTCTCTAAAGGAAAATTTATTAAAGGTAATTCTAATTATTCTTTCTGGAATTGTTTTTTGCTTGGGTCTTTATTTTTGGTCATTGCCCTTTCTTTGATTCAAATTAATGCTGGAATTTCTTACAGTATGGAAATCAACCAGTTAGAAAAAGAGCATCAAGAGTTAAAGACAGAAAATGAAAAACTTTTAGAAGAAAAAGCGTCATTAGAGTCAATGGATTCTTTGCAAGAAATATCTCAGAATCTTAATATGGTTGAAATCAGTCAAGTTAATTATTTAAGATTGGGTCTTGATACTTTGGCTCAGGCGCGAAGACCTCGATAGTTTTTTAATTTTTTATGGACAAACGTTTTCAATTGCTTATTTTTTTTGTTTTTATTATCGGCGCCTTAGTAGGGGGGCGCCTTTTTTGGTTGCAGATTGTGAAAAGTCAAGTAAGAGATTTTAATTTCGCTCCGGAAACCATTATTGCGGAAAGAGGTAAAATTTTGGCGCAAGAAGAAGATGATTTATTGCCCTTGGCGGTTAATTTCAAGCAATATCATTTAATTGCTGACCCAGAAATTATCAAGGAAGAGGATTTGGTTAACGAGATAGCAGAAAAATTAGCCCCTTTTTTAGAGATTAAAGTCCCGGCGGAGAATTTCTTTGTCGAAGAAGATGAAGCTGCAGAAAAATTTAAATCATTGTTGTCTCGTCTTTCCCGATCTCAGAGTCGTTATCAACTTTTAAGAAAAGATTTGAGCAGCTCGGAATATGAAGCTATTAAAGAGTTGGCTTTGCCTGGTATCTTTTTTCAGGCCTTCCCTAAACGTTACTATCCCGAAGGAAAGCTTTTTAGCCATTTAACTGGTTTTACTCGAGAAGTAGAGAGTCGGCTTCAGGGACAGTATGGTTTGGAAGATTTCTTTGAAGAAGAATTAAGGGGAGTCAATGGTTATCAGGTTCGTGATTCTTTTTCTTTGCCAGTTTATCGAACCCTGCAAAGAGATGAACCCGGGGCAGATCTAGTACTCACCGTTGATCGGGTTCTTCAGTTTCATTCTTTTAAATTATTGGAAGAAGCTGTAAAAAAATACAGAGCCGATTCAGGCACAATTATTCTTTTAGATCCTTCTACGGGCAAAATTTTAGCTATGGTTAATTATCCTGCCTTTGACCCTAATCAATACTCTCAAGTTGAGAATATGTCTTTATTTAAAAATTCAGCCATAAGTGAATCTTTTGAGCCGGGTTCTATTTTTAAGGTGATTACAATGGCTAGCGCTCTAGATGCTGAAGCAATAAAAAAGGAAAGTACCTTTCAGGATACAGGTTTTGTCGAAATTGATGGCGAGACTATTCGTAATGTAGATGAGGAAAATTTTGGTTTGGCGAGTATGACCAAAATTTTAGAAAAATCAATTAATACGGGTGCGGTTCATGTAGCTGGCTTATTAGGAAAAGAAAATTTTAGAAATTATTTAAAAAAATTTGGTTTTGGTAGTTTAACTGACATTGAGCTCAAGGGAGAGGCATCTGGAAATATTGACAATTTAAATCAAAAGCAAGATATTTATCTAGCTACGGCTTCTTTTGGACAGGGAATTGCAGTGACGCCCTTGCAAATGATAGTGGCGGTAGGATCGATTGCTAATTCTGGAAAATTAATGAAGCCTTATCTAGTTAAAGAGATAAGAAAAGGTGAACAAGTGATCGAAAGGGAACCAAAAGTTGTCCGTTCGGTTATTTCTCCTCAGACCGCCTTCACTCTTTCTTCAATGATGAGCACGGTGGTGGAAAAAGAATACAAAAAAAGAATAAAAATTCCTGGTTATACTATTGCTGGGAAAACTGGTACAGCTCAGGTTCCTGGCCCGGAAGGAGGATATGCAGATCAAGTTATTCATTCTTTTGTGGGTTTTGCCCCAGCTACCGATCCGCAAATAGTAGCTTTGGTTAAATTAAATAATCCTCGAGAAGAAAAATTTGCTTTTTATACAGTTAGCGAAGTTTTTAGCGAATTAGTTGAATTTGTGCTAAAATATTATAATGTTCCTCCAGATAAAATTTAATTAAATTTATGTTTTTTCGTAAAATTTTTCAACAATTTTTATCTTTTTTTGCCCGGAGAGTAGTCAAGAGATATAAGCCCTTGGTGATTGGAGTCACGGGCAGTGTTGGTAAATCTTCAACTAAGGAAGCAATTGCTTTGGCTTTGCAAGATAAATTTAATTTAAGGTGCTCTTTCCAGAGCTATAATAACGAAATTGGCCTTCCTTTAACCATTTTAGGAGTAGATTCGCCCCGAAAAAATATTTTCAAGTGGCTTCAATTATTTTTTGTTATTTTCAAGCTTTTAGTTTTTAAAATAAAATACCCTCAGGTTTTAGTTTTGGAAATGGCGGCTGATCATCCAGGCGATATTACTTATTTAACTAACATTGCTCCTCCTCAAATTGGAGTTTTGACGGCTATTGACTTAGCTCATACCGAATTTTTTAAAAATATTAAGGCCGTGGCTAAAGAAAAGTTTAATATTATTAAAAAATTAAAAGATCAAGATTGGGCGATTCTTAATGTTGATGATCCTCGAGTAGAGCAATTAAAGGATCGTACCTCTGGAAAAGTTTTAACCTTTGGACTTTCTCCAGCAGCTGATTTGCAAGCCATTGATGTCAGAATTGACCAAAGCCTTAACTCAGAAGGCGTTCCTTTGCTTAAAGGCTTGTTATTAAAAGTGAAATATAAAGGAAATCTGGTACCTCTTTTTTTACCTCGATTAATCAATGAAGCGCAAATTTATTCTGTTTTAGCTGGAATAGCTGTGGGTTTAAGTTTGGGATTTAATTTAATTGAATTGACTAAGTCTTTTTCTGATTATCAAGTTTTGCCCGGACGTTTGCAAGTTATTGAAGGAATTAAAAAAAGTATTATTTTGGATGATACCTATAATTCTTCTCCGCGAGCTGTCCAAGTAGCCTTAGCAACTTTGTCTAAGGTTGAAATTTCTTCTCAATCTAGAAAATGGGTTGTTTTGGGAGATATGTTAGAATTAGGAGATTTAAGCAAAAGAGCGCATCAAGAAATAGGAGAGCAAGTAGTAAAAACTAATTGTGATTTTTTGATTACAGTTGGCTCTTTGTCTCGGGAAATTTTAAATCGGGCGCGTGAGCTTTCTTTCCCGATAGAAAAATCTTTTGCTTTTTCTAATTCTTTAGAGGCGGGTAGGTTTTTAAAGAAAAATATTAAAAAAGGAGATTTAATTTTAATGAAGGCTTCTCAGGGCATACGTTTAGAAAGAGCCGTAAAACAAATAATGTCGAAGCCGCAAAAAGCTTCTCAGTTTTTAGTCCGTCAATCTTCCTCTTGGAAATAAAAGGGGACTGTCCCCTTATTTTTATCCATCAGAACCTGTTCTCTGTGCGGATTTCCAGCCCATTTTTCCGATTTGGCGAAAAAATGGGCTTTTTTAAGAAAAACAAACAAAAAAATACACAGGTTTGACCTATGTATTTTTATTTTTTCCCTAAGAATTAGAATCTTAATTGATTCTTATGCTTTCAAAGATTTAATCATATAAGTTTTTTGCAAGCGATAACCTAAATGACGATAATATTCTCTAACGCCAACTCCGGCAATTATAGCTATCTTTTTATAGCCTTTTTTTAAGCTAATTTTTTCTGCTTCTTTGATTAATTTTTTTCCCAGACCAAAGTGTTGAGCTGCTTTTTGATTTTTTTCTTTTAAGGAAACTAATTGTCCGTAAGTATGAAGCTCTCTAATTAAAGCTTTATTTTTCAGAATCGGTAATTGTTCTTTGGGGTTTAATTTTGAGGGCCAGCGTAAACGTAAAAAGGCAACTAATTTTTTATCTTTTCTGGTTTCAAAAGAAAGGAATGTTTCTTCGCCGTCTGAGGCAGAGTAATGATATTTTTTTAATTTTAATTCTTGAATTTTAATTTGAGATGATTTTATTTCTCGGCAACGAATACATTGGCAGCTAATATTTTGTTTTTCCATTTTAGTGGTTAGATATTGACGGAGATTGGAGATTTTACTGCCACCTTCAATCTGCCAAGAGGGGATGTCGCGAATAACGCGATTAATGCGAACATAAGGAGGGACAATTGATTTCATTTTGATTAGAAGTTCGGTTAAGGTATTGTCAGAATAAGGCTGGTATTCATTATTTTTCCAAAGTTCATGAAGCTTGGATCCTTTGGTGACTACGCAAGGATATATTTTAAGCATGTCTGGTTGAAATTCAGGAGAGGCAAAAAGTTCTTGAAATTTTTGTAAATCTTTTTGAGGATTGGAGCCCCAAAGGCCAGGCATAAAATGGTAACATATTTTTAGTCCAGCATTTTTTAATAATTTAGTAGCTTCAATTACAGTCTCCACAGAATGACCTCTTTGGTTCAAATTTAAAATTTGATTATCAGTTATTTGTACACCAATTTCTACTCGTGTGCATCCTAGTTTTCTCATTCTTTTGATTTCAGTTAAATTAATATAATCAGGTCTTGTTTCCAGAGTAATACCAATTAAGCGATGTTTAGATTTTTCATTTCTTTTTTGAGCTTTAATTAAACTAGAAGCAGGCTTAGAAGCTAAATTGGCAGCGTCAAAACATCTTTTAATGAACCAAGTTTGATATTTTTTGGGCAAATAGCTCCAAGTACCGCCAATAACTATTAACTCAATTTTATCTGTAGGGTGGCCATTTTTTTTCAACATTTCAATTCTTTTTTTAGTTTGGGAATAAGGGTCATAATTTAAAGCCTTTGCTCTTTCTACGGCTGGTTCACCAGATAAGTAACTTTGAGGTACGTTTTTTTCTGAAGGGCAATAAATACATTTTCCAGGGCAGGGCCAAGGTTTAGTTAAAACCGCGACTACCGCTACTCCCGATAAACTGCGAATTGGTCTTTTTTTTAATAATTTTTCAAAATAAAGATTTTGAGGGATTTTTTTAGCTTTTCTGAGGTCTTGATAAGTTTTTAATAGTTCGCTGTGAGATGGGAAATCAGTTTTCAAAAGAGAGATAGCCTTATGCTTAATTTTTTCAAATTGTAAAAAAGAGCTAATTTTTTGTTTAGCCATTATTTGCACTATTTTAATTTTTGCTTCCTTGGAAACCATATTGACTATTTTAACATTTTTTTATTTTGTTTTCCATCTTTCCGAGAAAGTATTTCTTTTCTTAAATTTTAATTTTTGTTAAAATAAGGCCTAAAGATGAAAAAAGAAAAAGTTAGAAAAATTTTAAAACAAAATGAAAAAATTTGGGAATTAATTGCCGAAGATTTTTCTAAAACCAGAAAGGAAAACTGGAAAGAAATTCAGCCCTTTTTTTCTTTTTTAAAAAAGGGTGACAAGATTTTGGATTTAGGTTGTGGAAATGGTCGCTTGTATCAAGCTTTATCGCCTCAAAAAATTAAATATATTGGACTAGATAATAGTAAGAATTTAATTGAAATAGCTAGGAAAAAGTTTATTGATTCATCTAGTCAAAAAAAATTTCCTTTATTTTTAAAAGGTGACGCTCTAAGACTCAAGGCCCAATTTCCAGATCAAGAATTCAACGCTATTATCAGTATTGCTTTTTTGCACCATATTCCTTCTTTTCGTTTACGAATGAAAATTATTAAAGACTGTTTTGATTTATTAAAGCCTGGCGGATTTTTAATGATGACCGTTTGGAATTTGCGTCAATGGCGCTTGATTAACAAATACCAACTTTATTCTTTGTTTTGGGGCCAGTCTAATGTTTTTATTCCTTGGCGTTCTGGCGATTATAGAGCGGATCGCTATCATTATGCTTTTCGCCTCAAAGAGTTAAAGAAAATGTTTATTCAAGCTGGCTTTCAGGTTGTCAGGGCTTGTCCAGAAACAAAAAGAGGATTCAATTTAATAATTATTGGTCAAAAAAAGTAATTAGAATTTAAGCAAAAGAAGATTCAATAACAGAACCTTCTTTTATTTTTTTAAGATTGTAAAATTGTCGGAAGTTTAAAAAAGGAGTCCAACCTTTTCCTTAATTTCTTTCATGTTTTTCTGGGCAATTTGCTGCGCCTTTTTTGCTCCTTTTTGGAGTATTTTTTTTATTTTCTCCGGGTTTTCTGCTATTTTTTTTCTTTTTTCTTGAATGGGCTTAAGTTCAGCAAAAATATTTTGAGCAAGGGCTTTTTTGCAACTCAAGCATCCTATTTTTGCCCGTCGGCAGCCTTGTTCAATTTCTTCTCTTTCTTTGAGGGTGCTAAAAAATTGATGAAGATGATAGATGTTGCATTTTTGGGATGTACCGGGATCACTAATTTTTTTTCGAGCTGGATCAGTGATCGCAGAGCCTAATTTCTTTTCTATGGTTTCTAAAGAATCATTAAGGGCAATATAAGTATTTTCGCCTTTAGATTTACTCATTTTTTCTTGAGGATTTTTTAAGCTCATCAAGCGAGGAGCTTTGGTTAAAACTCCGCGAGGCTCAATAAAAGTTTTTCCTATTTTTTTGTTAAAATTACGGGCAATCATTCGAGCCAATTCAATGTGTTGTAATTGATCTTCTCCTACTGGCACAATTTGGGTTTGGTAAAGAAGGATATCAGCTGCCATTAAAACGGGATAGTACAATAAACCGGCTTTAACATTTTTTTTGTTTTCTTGTGATTTTTCTTTAAACTGAGTCATTCTTTTTAGTTCACCTAAAGAAACGAAACAACTAAGAATCCAAGTTAATTCGGTATGTTCGGGGACATCAGATTGAACGAAAAATATAGATTTTTGGGGATCAATTCCGCAAGCGATTAAATCTGTAGCCATTTCTATAGTTTGTTTTGGTAGCAGAGAAGCAGAGAAATCACTACTTAAAGCATGGTAATTAACAATAGAAATAATACTTTCGTGCTCTTCTTGTAGTTTTATCCAATTTTTAACTGCTCCTAAATAATTTCCAAGGTGGAGGGTTCCACTGGGTTGAATGCCGCTAAATAATTTCATATTTTATGTATTTTTTTAATAATTTATTTTTTGATAATTATGGTGCCGAGAGCGGGAGTCGAACCCGCACGGGCTTACGCCCACAGCGCCCTGAACGCTGCATGTCTTCCAGTTCCATCATCTCGGCTATTTAATTCTTTCTCTTTTGGTTTTTAGGTACCAGTTTTCAATATTTGTAAATCTGTCTTTAGGATGTTCGATTTGAGAAATTTTAATTCCCTTGATACTGGAATCTAGAAAATAATTATAAGTTGTGTTGTAAAGGAAAACAGCTGGTAAGTTTTCGGCGATAATCTCTTGCAGTTCATAGTAGTATTCTTTTTGTTTTTTAAAATCGTTAGTCAAAAGGGCTTTTTCTAAAAGTTCATCAGCGCGGCGATGGCTAAAGTTGGTTAAATTAAGTCCAGGGAATGTTTTTTGAGAAGAGTGCCAGAAGAAGTAAGGATTAAAGTTTCTTTGCAAGAGAACACCATAAAGAAAAATTTGGAAATTACGATTTTTAATCACTTCTTCTATTTTTTCAGGAGAAACAGATATTAATTTGACCTTAATGTTTAGCTCTTGCCAGGATTCTTGTAAGAGTTTTACAATTTCAATAAAATCGTTTTCTTTGGCAACAGTGGTGATAGTTAGTTCTAATATTTTTCTATCTTTTTCTAAAAAATTGCTTTCTCCTTTTTCCCAGCCAGCTTCTTGAAGAATTTTTTGCGCTTGCCCTAAATTATGTTTATATTTTTGAACATTATTGTTGACAAAGGGGGAGTTAGGCAAGAAAGAACTTTGCATTATGATCCCTTTTTGGCCTACAATATTTTCTAATATTTTTTCTTTAGGAGTCAAAAAAGCCAGAGCTTGTCTAATTGCTTTACTTTGTAAAATTGGATCGCTCGTGTTAAAAAAAAGAGCACTATAATGGGGGAGGCCCAAAGAGTATAGATTTATTTTTTCTGAGTCTAAAATTTCTCTTTGAAGGCTTTGGGGAGGGTGACCCAGGCCCATTACTTCGCCTTGATTAAAAGCATCTATTGCTTGAGAAAAATTATCATAGAATTCAAAATTTATTTCTTCGAGATAAGGAGCTTTTTTGTGATAATCTTTGTTTGCCTTTAGTTGATATTTTTTGATCATTCCTTCTTGATTTTTTTCTAAAGAGGCAAAGTAAAAGGCTCCACTTCCTAACGGTTTAAGATTGTAAATAGATTCATTAATTTTTTCTTTTTCTAGATTTTTCCAGATATGCTGAGGTAAAATTTTAAAAGTTAAGTCAGATAATTTGGCATTTTTGATAGTCAAACAATTTTCGTCTATTATTTTTATTTCAGCGTTTTTTAAATTTTCAAAAAACGATTTAGGGATGCCCAGGGATTTAATTAATTCTAGAGTAAAGAGAATGTCATTTGTGGTTATTTTTTTTTGGTCGTGCCAAAAAAGATTAGACTTGAGGCAAATTTTTTGTTCTTTTCCATTAATTTTTGTGGGCAAATCTTTAGCTAGATCTGGGGCAATCTCGTTGTTTTCTTGATGTTGATAAAGGCTGGAAAAAATTATTTCTACTAAAGAAAGATCGGTTTCATTGTTAGCTAGAAGGGGATTGATTAAGGTTGGTTGGCCCACTAAGGCTTCTGTATATTTACCTCCATATGCTGGTTTAATTTTTGAATTTTCGAAATAAAAGGAAAGAACAATTCCCAAGAGAGCAATTAAGCTTAAAATTAAAAGTATAATAATAACTTTTCTTTCTTGAGGACTGAGAAGACGTTTTAAATATTTAATTTTTCTCCAAGAAAGAAGTCTTAGAGAAGAAGGATGAGATTTTTTAATCTTTTTTTTATGAAAAATCATTTTATTTAGCTAAAAGAAAACGAGCAATCCCTAAACCAATGAAGATAGCAGCCAGAATAATGGTAGCGACAAAAAGATTTTTTTCTAAACCTCTTTTGGTTCGATAAACTTCGCCTCCACCACCAAAGACATTGGAAAGTCCACCTTCTCGTGATTGCATAAGGACTGCAGCCACCAAAAGTAGAGAAATAATGATTTGAACAATGCTTAGAATTTTAGACATAAAATTTATTATTAAGATTTTTATTATTTTATTTTTGATCCAAAGCTGAAATGTAAACGTTTTTTAGGAGATAGGCAACAGTTAAAGGTCCGACCCCACCAGGAACCGGAGAGATAAAAAGATCCCCTCTTTTTTGGCATCGAGGGTCTACATCGCCCCAAGCCTTTCCTTTTATTTTACTATAACCAACATCAATGACAATAGCGTTTTTTTTGAGCATAAGGGGTTGAATAATTTTAGGCTCTCCAAGAGCGCTAATTACCAAATCAAAGGAAGAGATACGATTTGGAATTGTTCTTTCATGAACAGCAATTATTGATTCTTGTTCCAGTATTTTTTTTAAGGGAAGGGCAAAAATTGGATTTTTACTGAGAATAATTGCTTGTTTCCCTTTTAATTCTCTCTTGCTTTCTTTAATTAAAGTAAGAATAGCTTGGTGGGTAGGGGGAGTAAATTTTGATTTTTGGAGAAAACCATCCACGTCTTTTTGGGGATTAATTTTGTTGATCAAAAAGTCAGGGTCAAATTGTGAGGGGACTGGCATTTGAATCATTAGGCCGTGCAAGTTTGGATCGGAATTAAGGTTTTCTATGGTTGATAAAATTTCTGATTTTTGACAATTAGTTGGAAAAAATATTTTTTGAAAATAAAAGTTTAATCTTTGACTTGCTTTTTCTTTGAGCCTTATATAAGTTTTAGAATTAGGATTTTCGCCGATTAAAATAATAGCTAAACCGGGTCGCAAATTATTTTTATGGACTCCTTCTTTTAATTGACTTTGTATTTTTTTTGCTATTTTTTTACCATCAAGAAGCATGAATTTTTATTATTTTTTTTACTTGTTTTTGCGTTTTTTCTAAAACCTTTTGATCAAAGGGATGGTTTAACAGTAGGGCGATAATCTCTCCAATTTTTTTCATTTCTTTTTCTCGAAAGCCCTGAGTAGTTAAGGCCGGAGTCCCGAGTCTTACGCCAGAAGGATTTAAAGGACTTTGAGGATCATAAGGAATAGTATTTTTATTAACATAAATTTTAGCTTTTTCCAGCAAGTTTTCTGCTTCTTTTCCTTTGATTTGATGAGGGCGGAGATCAATTAAAAGTAAATGATTGTCAGTGCCATTAGTAACTAATTTTATTCCTTGTTTTTGGAGGGCTTGTGCTAAAGCCTGGGAATTTTTAATAATTTGTCGGCTGTACTTTTGAAAAGCAGGAGTGCTGGCTTCTTGCAAGGCCACGGCAATAGCAGCAATATTGTTTTCGTGCGGCCCGCCTTGCATTCCCGGGAAAATCATTCGGTCAATGCTTGTGGCGTATTGTTTTTTGCACATAATTAAAGCTCCTCGCGGGCCTCGTAAGGTTTTATGAGTGGTGGTAGTGACTACATCAGTAAAAGGCAGGGGACTGGGATGATTTTGAGTGGCCACTAAACCAGCAATATGAGAAATGTCAGCCATGCTAACGGCCTTAACTTTTTGACTGATTTGATGAATTTTTTCAAAATTAATGATTCGGGGATAAGCTGTAGCCCCAGAAACTATAATTCGAGGACGATGTTTTTGAGCCAATTCTTCTATTTCTTGATAATTAATTCTTTGGGTTTGGGGATTTACTTTATATTGAATAAAATTAAATAATTTTCCGGAAAGATTGACTTGATGGCCATGAGTTAAGTGACCACCGTGAGTTAAACTCATCCCCAGAATAGTGTCCCCAGGCTGAGCTAAGGCTAAATAAACCGCTAAATTAGCTGGAGAACCAGAATAAGGTTGGACATTAACATGTTCAGCACGAAATAGCTTTTGAGCTCTTTTTTGGGCTAATTTTTCGATTTCATCTATATATTGATTGCCACTGTAATACCTTTGATCCGGATATCCTTCTGCATATTTATTAGTACAAACCGAAGCTAAAGCTTCGCTCACTGCTGGAGAAACAAAGTTTTCCGAGGGAATCAAGTTGAGACCCCTTTTTTGCCTTTCTGCTTCTTTTTGAATTAATTGGCTGATTTTAGGGTCAATTTTTTGGAGATTATTCATAAAGTTATTTTATCTAATTTTAGAGATAAAATCAAGGAATAATTTTTTGCTTGCCAGAAGCGAAAATCTGTGTTATTCTGAATTTTAAATTCAGGCCGCCATCGTCTAGTGGTTAGGACACATGGTTCTCATCCATGAAACCAGGGTTCGATTCCCTGTGGCGGTACCAAAAATCTACAAAAAGGAAGCTCTTGACTATTAAGGCAAATCTGTTATAATTTAAAAAGCCCTAATCAAAGAGCTTTTTTGATTTAGGGTAAAAAAGGAGGAAAAATGATAACTAATTATCAAGTAATGAAAATTCTTTCTTTCGATGAAGAGAGGAAGGTGATCAATCTGGTCTTAAAAGATCAGACGGGACGAGAAAACACATCAAAAAAAATTTCTTTCATCCTTTTGGATGTTAGGAATTTAGCGGCCCAAGAGCCAGTGGATTTCTTCCAATGGCTCAAAAAAACAGCAAAAACTCCCGGCTTTTGCTGGATTCAAGGCATCATTCCTAGTTCTCGAAGAACCCTAGAGGGGTTTTTGTATGAGAATCAGGACCTCCACGGGTCTTTCGGGACTTTAGTGGAACATGAGTGATTTTTTTTGGGGGATAGCCTCATCGAGGGAGACAAAGTCTCCCTTTTTTATTTGGGGACAGTCCCCATCAAATAAATTTGGGGACTGTCCCCATCAAGTAAGGTCAGCTAAGTCGCTCTCTGAGCGAGAAATAAGGGCAAAAAATGAAAATGGCGAAAAAATGGCATTTTTTTTATTTAAAAATAAAAAAGCCCCCTAGCGATTGCATATCGGGGGCACAAAAATATTTTTAGTTTTCTTGTGGTCATACAATTTAAGACGACCTTAAGGTCAATTTGTTACTTTTTTATTTTGGTTTACATTGTTTTTTGTTTTTAGTATAATGTTAATATCTTTTCGGAGGTTTTAATTAAATTTTTAAGTTTAATTATGGATGAATTATCTCAAAATAATAAAGAAAAGCTTTCTTCTTTAGAAAAGCCAGAGAAATCTACTCAAGAAGTTCCTGTTTCTCCAGAAAGAGAATCTAATTTGGGAAAAGAAAAAGATGCAGAAGGCTCTTTGCCTTTGGAAAAGAAAGAGGAAGCAGTAGCTTCCTTGAGCCAAGCTATTTCTTCTTTAGGTCCAATTAAAACATCAGCAGAAGACCAGAAATTGTCTCAAGATATTGAGGCTGTTTTAGCTGAAGACATGGAAGAGTTGTATAAAAATTTGCCGGAAAACTTGCGGTCTGATTTTAAGAAAAAAGGAGAAAAAACTGCTCAAGAAATCAAAACTATTATTACTCAGGCCAAAGTAGTTGTTTTTAAGATTGTTAAATTAATTAAAGATTGGCTTTTAATGGTACCCGGTGTTAATAAGTTTTTTTTAGAACAAACTTCTAAAATCAAGACTCAGAAAATTTTAGATTTGTCTGAGCGAATAAAGAAGGGAAAAGAGAATTAAGTTATTTTTTAAAATTTTATGGATTTTTTAAAATTTTTAGATTATTTTAATCAGCCCTATTTTCTGCTTTTTATTTTAATAATCAGCGGAGCTTTTTTAGGGTTTTTGTTTTTTCGACAATATCTTTCAAAAATTTTTAAATTTAAATTTGCTTTTCAGAAAGTGACTTTATTGGTGAGTGTACCCAAGCAAGGCAAGAATGATGATGACAAAAGGCCGATTAAAGAAATTTTAGGATCTGCTGAAACCTTTTGGGGTAATATCGCTGGTCTTAAATCGCAAAAAGGTTTTAAGACTTGGCTTTTCGGGAGGTCAGACTCTCTTTCTTTTGAAATGGTTTCAGATAAGGAGGGGATTATTTCTTTTTATGCGGTTGTTCCTCGTTATTTGCAAAGTTTTTTCGAACAACAATTACAGGCTCAATATCCAGATGCTCAAATAGATTTGGCAGAAGATTACAATATTTTTCTTCCGCAAGGTAAAACCATGAGTGCCTCTTTAGTTTTAAAGAAAGGCTCTATGTTGCCAATTAAAACTTACTTAAAAAATGAAACTGATTTTTTAAACGCAGTGGTTAATTCTTTGAGCAAAATTGATGACGAAGATGCGGCTGTAATTCAAGTAGTAACTCGTTCTGCTGTGCCGGGTTGGCGGTCGCGAGGAATGAAAGCAGCTTCAGCGATGCAAAAAGGAAATAGTTTTCGCGATGCTCTAAAAAAATCAAATTCTGGTTTTTTAATTAAGTTTTTTAAATTTTTTGGCCAATTTTTTACCCCCAAATCTCAAAACGAGGAAAGTCGGGAAAAGATGAAAGCAAGTCATCAACCTTCCCCTTTAGAGCAAGAGATTATTAAGTCCTTGGAGGAAAAGGCGAGTAAGGCCGGTTTAGAGATTAATATCAGGATTGTAGTTTCAGCTCAAAATCAGGAAAAAGCTCGTATTTATTTAAACAATATTACCGGAGCTTTTGCTCAGTATGCTGATTATCAATATGGTAATGGATTTAAAGTGATTAAAGGAGATGAAAAAACAATAGAAAATTTTATTTATCGTTTTTTGGACCCCAAGAAATCATTTGTTCTTAATTCCGAAGAAATGACGGGGATCTACCATTTTCCTCTTTCTACTACTGAAACTCCTAATATTCGTTGGTTGAGTGCTAAAAAAGCTCCAGCTCCTTTGAATATTCCCAAAGAAGGTTTATTTTTAGGATATAATGTCTATCGGGGTGAGAAAAAAGATATTAGGATCAAGAGAGAAGACCGTCGTCGGCATATGTATATTGTTGGTATGACTGGTACGGGCAAGTCTTGGTTTGCAGAAGGTTTAGCCATGCAAGACATAGTTAATGGTGAAGGCGCTTGCTTTATTGATCCACATGGCGATGCTATTGGTCACATTTTAGAAAGGATCCCTAAGAATCGAGCAGAAGATGTGATTGTTTTTGATCCTTCAGATATTAGTCGACCCTTAGGTTTGAATATGTTGGAGTATAATTCCAATGAGCAAAAAACTTTTGTTATTAATGAAGTTATGAATATTTTTGATAAGCTCTATGATTTGCGACAAACCGGAGGCCCGATGTTTGAACAATATTTTAAAAATGCTTGTCATTTAATTATGGATGACCCAGCTTCTGGTTCAACCTTGATGGAAGTTCCTAAAGTCTTGGCGGATGAAGATTTTAGAAAATATAAACTTTCTAAATGCACTACTCCGGTGGTTAAGGAATTTTGGGAAAAACAAGCTTTAAAAGCGGGTGGAGAAGCTTCTCTGCAAAATATGGTTCCTTATATTACCAGTAAATTAACGCCATTTTTAACTAATGAATTTATGCGTCCAATTATTGCTCAACAGAAGAGCAGTTTGGATTTCCGCAAGGCCATGGATGAGAAAAAAATTATTTTAGCTAAATTATCTAAAGGTAAAATCGGAGAGATTAATGCTCATTTATTGGGCATGATTATTGTTGGCAAAATTCTGATGTCAGCTTTATCGCGAGGTGATATGCCCGAAGAAGAAAGAAATGATTTTTATCTTTATATAGACGAGTTCCAAAATTTTTTAACCGAGAGTATGCAGATTATACTTTCTGAAGCCAGAAAGTATCGTTTAGCCCTTACTATGATTCATCAATATATTGGGCAACTAATTAAATCAGGAGACACTAAGTTTAAAGATTCTATTTTTGGTAACGTTGGAACAAAAATTGCTTATCGAGTGGGAGTAGATGATGCTGAGGTTTTGACGAAAGAATTTGCCCCTATATTTAACGAGCATGATTTCTTGAACATGCCTAAGTACAATGCCTTTGTGAAACTTTTAATTGATAACGCTAATCCACCAGGCTTTAACATGGCTACAGTTCCTTTTAACGAAATCCCGGGCATCCCTCCATCTAATCCTCAATCTGCTCAATTGATTAAGGAATTGTCTCGTTTAAAATACGGACAAGATCAAGCCACCATTGAGTCAAAAATTGCTCAAAGAGACTATAAATCACTTAAATAAATATTTTTATGGTTATTTACCGCAAGTATCGACCCCAAAATTTTAAAGAAGTTATCGGGCAAGAACACATTGTTCGAGTCTTGGAAAATGAAATTAAAACTGAACAATTGGCTCATGCTTATTTATTCACTGGTCCGCGGGGTTTAGGTAAAACCACTACCGCCCGTTTAATGGCCAAGGCGGTTAATTGCTTGAACCGTAAAAAAGGACAGAGTGAGCCTTGTAACCATTGTGCAGTTTGTCGGGCGGTTAGTCAGGGTAATTTTGGTGATTTGATTGAATTAGATGCTGCCTCTCAAACTGGAGTTGATAATGTTCGAGAAAATATTATTTCTTATAGCCGAATTCCGCCAGCAGTTGGAGAGTATAAAGTTTTTGTTATTGATGAAGCTCATATGCTTTCTAAGTCAGCCTTTAATGCTTTGCTTAAAACTTTAGAAGAACCACCTTCTTATGTGATTTTTATTTTGGCTACCACAGAGGTGCATAAATTGCCAGATACTATTATTTCTCGTTGCCAAAGATTTAGTTTTAGAAAAGTAGCCTTGGGAAAGATCGTAGAACGTTTAGAAAAAATAGCTAAAGCTGAAAAAATTAAAATTAAAAAAGATGTTCTTAATTCTATTGCAGTCCGTTCCGAAGGTTGTGTTCGAGATGCGGAAAGTCTTTTTAATCAAATTTTTGCTTTAGGAGGAAAGGAAATTACCATGGAAGAAGCTTCTTTAGTTATTCCTCCAGCGCAGGTGGGCTTAATGATTGATTTTCTGAAAGTAATTATTGACCAAAAGGAAGCCTCGGCCATTAATTTGATTAATCAATTTATTGAAGATGGCCTAGATTTGGAACAATTTGTCAGCGATTTAATTTCTTTTTTAAGAAAATTAATTTTAATTAAAATCGGTGCGGTTACGGATAATCTTTATTGGCAAAAAGGGGATATTGATCTTAAAAAAGCAGAGACTTTAATCAAGGGCTTATCTTTGGAAAAATTGATTAGCATTATTGAAACTTTTATTCAAACTAAAATTCAATTTAATTATAGTCCGATTCCGCAATTATCAGTTGAGTTGGCTATTCTTAAACTCTGCCAAAAGGGGAGTGTCTCTCAAGATTAAATCCAGAAAAGCTTTTTTTTCGAGAAGAGGAAGAGCAAGAATTCAAAATACAAAAATTATTATTCGGGGGTCGTCTAATGGCAGGACACCAGGTTCTGGTCCTGGGAATTGGGGTTCGAATCCCTGCCCCCGAGCCAACAAAAAAATAGGGTAACCCCTATTTTTTTCTTTCTCATTCAAATTGACAAAACACATATTTTTTGCTAATATCTCAGTATAGAATTGATTTAAATCATCATATACATATGCCCGAACAATTTGAAAAAGTTAATAACAGTAAAGAAGAACTCAGTAAGATTAAGCCGACCAAAGTTAACATCCCTAAACCCATAGAACTCACTCCTGAAGAAGATGAGAATCTTTTAGATTTAGCCACCAAAGCT
>JAIPGN010000001.1 GCA_021735685.1 Patescibacteria group bacterium | reverse complement strand
TACTTCACTCGGAGAATATTGAAGTAAAGGAGGTTCTTCTAATTCTTCGTCTTGTTCGGGGAACTGTTCTTCGCTCTCTTGCTCATCTTGTTGCTCGCCCTCACCTTCTTCGCTCTCTTGGTTTTCCGTGCCCCCCTCTTGTTTCTTGTTCAATTCATCTACCTCCTCTTTCAAGGACTCGTTAATAGGCTCCTCGTCTAAAGGTAAAGCTTGTTCCTTTTGGCTTGATGTTGGGCTTTTATTTACCAAAGAATCGCCCTTTGTAACTAATGTTTCCGCAATATCTATGTCCGCGATTAAATCCTCAAACTTAGCCTCAGCTCGAGGACCGCTTAAAAGACCCTTTCTTACTAAATCAGCTATTTCGCTTGATTCCTGACTGGCAAATTCAACAAATTCTTTACTCTTCCCCCAAAGGCCCAAAGCGGCATCAATCCCTTTTTGAGCGTTTAGGTTTTGCATAAAATTTAAATCTATTTTTATGTGGCCAGCCTCAGCTAAATCAGTTATTTTTTTGCCCAAAGAAAGCCAATTTTTAACCGAGGAAACAAAGTTAATCGCTGATCCCAGAAAAGAATCTTTCCCAGCCACTACGTTTCTAAAAACCAATGCCCCGGCTTCCCTAATAAACCTATCCGTGAAGGCTCCCACTGCATCTAGCTGACGAAGCCCCTGGGAACGAGTACCTTCTATTTGCGATTTGCCAAAAGAAGCTATTTTAATATCCAAGTCAACATCACGTAAAGTTTTTTGATTAAACTGCGTGGCTGGGAAAAAGAAGTAAGAGTCACCTCCATAATTTTTCCCCCAAATACTTAAAGAAAGAAATTGACTTAAATCTATTTTTGTTTTTAATTTTTTAATAATATCCTTTAGTTCCTTAAAAGCGAATTGAGACCAAAAATCGCCTTGCCCGAATTGATGAAGCGCGGAAAATTCTTGGCTTAAAGAAAAACAATCGCCAGAGTCATTAATCTTGCTCTGTTTGTCAAAGCCGTCTGGAGTAATATTAATATCATAATGACTATAGTTCATTAAAGGATCTGGATGATAAGTGAGATGCGGAGCACTAGTACTTTCATAAATCTTTTCCACAAATCCCACTGAAGTCCAATCTCCACTCTGAGGACCTTTTTGCTGAGCATAAGTATGATCAAAGAGCTCTCCCTCTTGAGCTATTATTTTTCTCATTATGGATTTAGCGGCCTTTAAGCTATAATTAAAATCTTTGGGAATTTTCGCTCCCACAAACTCTTCTCCTCGATCTAAATCAACAAAATATTGAGCTGGAATAATTCGCACCTGGCCATAATCAACCTCCACCACCAAAGGCCAACCGAATTTTTTACTTTTTCCAATATAAATCCCCACAGCGCCGGGATAAAATTTACTAGAGATTGGGGAAAACTCGAAATTATTATATCCATACATTTTCCCACTTTCTGATGTGTGATAAAGAATGCTCCCCCAAGGTAAAGCTCGAGCCCGACTAAACCAACCAAAAAATAATAAAAAAAATATTACCCCTAGGGCAATCGCCTTTGTCTTTTTCATAAATTTCAATTTAAAAATTTATTATTTATTAATAATCCCCCAAGAAAACATCAGTGATGTAATCATCTATCTCTTCGGCACTAACATTATCCAAATAACCCTCTCCAGTTAGAGCCTCCCAGACACCCTCTGCTCCAAGTTTAATTACTGATTCCTCGTGTTTCAATAAGGGCTCTACTGAAACCATTAATTCCGAATAATCTTCGCCTCCTTCTCCTCTTTCAACTAAACCCTCAATGGCCAAAAGCGCCAAGGCTCGACCCCTTAAATCGCCACCTTTTTCTTGGGCTATCTCTAATAAATCCAGCAACCATTTCTGATCAGCCTCTTGACCTAAAAATTCAGCTATTTCAAAACGAACTTCTGAATCTGGATTCTTTAAATTTTCTAACAACTTTTCTTTATTTTTATCCATTCCCTCTTCGTTCAAATTTTTAACAACCATTTCCTGAAAGTCAGGGTGAGCTTCCTGATCACCAATTATCAATTCTTGTAAATTTTCTGTTTCTGCGTCACCCAACTGACCTTCTAAAAAATAAGAAAAAGCAAGTTGTCGTAAATCAAAAGGATTACCTTGATCAATAGCTAGGGCGTAATAAAAATCAGTCTCTGGCGAAATCGGGAGAATTTCATTGCCGCGACAAAAATTAAAAAACATGCTTAGAGCTAAAATCCTATTTTCGCCAGGCATTTGTTTATCTTGAATAATATCAATGAATTCAATTTTCTGTGTATCAATATAATCTTCAATTTGCTCAGCTATTTTTTGCTCACAATTCTGCCCTCCCTGAGCACGACATTCTTCATAAGCATATTCTATTACTCCCAATTTTTCCTGAGCTGATAATCCTTGCCAGGCCAAAATCGTAAAATACAAATAAAAACTTCCTAGAGCAATAATGGAAAGAATGATAATTAAAAATTTCTTGATTACTTTTTTCATAATAAAAAATTAATTCTTTAAAACAAAAAAGACCGCCCTAAGGCGGTCTTACAAGAGGAGAGCTTAATAATCGGATAAAACTTCGCTCCCAAAATTTATTTCTCCCAATCAAATCATATAAAAAAAGAAATATTAAAAAAGGACAAAATAATTCTCTTTTAATATTTCTTCTTAAGAATAACATAACCAAAATTATTGTTTTTAATTTAATACTTTATTTTTAATTCGTCAATATTATAAATTAAAAAAACGCCAAATTAATTTGACGTCAATTAAAAATAGTTTTAATTATACTCAAAATCTGAAAATAAAAAATGGTGCTTATCTGGCATCTGAAAGGCGAACCTTTCGTCAACCAAAGAACCGAAGTTCAAAATAAGCACCGTTATTTATCTTAACAGATTATTATTTTTACACAACCCTTTGTCTGTGGATAACTCAAAAACCTATTTAATCGCAATTGCCAAAATATTTGGCCTTAATCCAGGAAAGAAAAAGCCAAAAATTTTATTCACTAATTTATTAAGCTTATTTCTATCTGGATACCCAAAATCAATATAATTAATTTTGATATTTTTAAAGCCAGCTTCCCTTAATAAATATTTAATCTCTTTTGAAGAGTATTCCCGATAATGGATGATTTCTTCTTTTTTAATGTCATCATAAATGCTTTTTCGGAGACAAAACTTTATCCGATTGTTTAGTCGAAAAAGGTTGGGGGTGGTGATAATTAAACGACCGCCTGGTTTCAAAACCCGATAAAGCTCATTAATTGCTCTCCGAGGATGAAAATTAAAGTGCTCTAAAGTCTCGGTCAATAAAACAAAATTAAAAAAAGATGTCTCAAAAGGAATTTTATCTTTTGCCAAATCGCATTGTTTAAGAATAAAATTAAATTTTTTGTTTACCTTATTTAAAATATTTTCGTTAATGTCTATGTCTATTCCAAATAAATTTTGATAACCCAAATAATGAGCTGCTATTAGAGAATGCAAAAAACCAAAACCAACCTCTAATAAATTTCTTTTGCTTTCTTCTTGCTTATCTAATAATTCAAATAAATGCTCAAATCTGCGTTGGTGAAAAGAAAAATAATCCTCCCCTTCTTTAACTCCACTTTCTCTAACTTTATCAATAATCTTGTTTTGAAGGCTAGTCATAGTAATTCATTTATTAACAATAATTAATTATTTAATTCCTCTAATAAATATTTTTGAATTTCTTTGCTCTCCTTAATTCTTTCTAAACCTTCTTCGCTAAATTTTTGATAATTATTACTAGAGTCAAATTGATCTAAAATAATATCCTTAGCGCAAATTTCTTTTTGATCCTGCCCTAAATATTCTCTCCAACTAGATTTAAAAAGTTTGGAGGCTGAACCTCCAAACTTTTCTAAATTATGTACCTGGTGATTAAGATTAATATATGTGCTTAAGTGCAACAAATACTCATTAGAATTAACATGAATTGCTTTATATCTGCCTTGAAACAAAGAACCGTTGCGCTTATTTTTCCTGTTAAAAAATCCCGTATAGCCCGTTGATATTCTATGCATAAATTTCTGAATCCCATTATCTACTAATTGCTTCAGAAAAAAATGATAATGATTTGGCAATAAATTATAACAAATGAATTCTACTAATTTCTCCTTTTCTTTCGGGGAAAAATCAGAGGCTGAAAGTTTGGAGGCTGAACCTCCAAACTTTTCTATTCTATTTTTGATTAATTTTTCCTCATAAATGCTGCCAATAGGATTTATATCGTTAAACTCTTGCATACTTAAAAAGAATCTTTCTAAATCTTCTGAAGACTCAAAAACTATTCTCTTATCAACTCCTCGATTATAGACGTGATAATACTCATCATTAATAAATTGAACCTTTCTTTTGCTCATATGTTTTTTATTATAATCATTATAAACATATTTTGAAATAATTTTAAAAAAAGGAACGAAAAAGTTTGGAGGTTCAGCCTCCAAACTTTTTTCAGAAATAGCTTTAAGATTTTATTTATTTAAAGCAGAAAGAAATTCGGCCTTAAAATTATCTAAAGCTTCTTTAATTTTTTCTTCGTAATTTTCAATTCGAGAGCTAAAAAAATCTCGCACTTGAGGATCATTCGGGTCTGGATTTTCTCCTAATAATTTTTCATAATCCTCTAAACCTTTATCATCTAAGGCATCTAAGGATATTAAACCTAATCTTTTTTCAATCTGCTGCATTAATTTATTGCGATAAACTTCCAATTCTTCTTCTGGGAGAGTAATATTGGCTTGCTGAATCAAGCTATCAGCAAAAGCTTCTGTTGGATTTTTTTCTTCATTCATAATAATTTAACTTATATTTTTTAAAACTATGAAATAATCAATTATACTGCTCCATTGCTATATCGACTGCCTAGTTGGTTAATTAATTCTTGTAATTTTGATATTTTTTCGCTCAAAAGAGAGTTATTTTTTTCGAAAAAATCTCCTCCAAAATAATCACCAAGAATCTTTTTATCTCCGGTTAGATTAAACCATTCTTGAGCCGAAGATTTTCCTTGCTGCCAACCATTATAGTAAGTTTCTTTCACCTGATTAAAGATGTCAGTATTTTGATCAAAGGTGTCTTTTAATTTTTCAATTTTACCCTCAATACCCCAAAGTTTATGCCACCAAGAGTCACTCTTGCCAATCAATTCCTGCATTTTTTCAGCTTGACTAATTAATTCATCTCCTTTACTTAAAGCCTCGTCAGCTTTTTGAGATATCCAATCATTCTGATAAACGCTCATCAAGGGCTTATTAGGGTCAATGTCATAACCAGCATGAAATTGATTGTCATAGGGGTCTCCACCGATAATATTCTTAATCCTTTCCCAACTACCACTAGCTCTTTCTACTAACTCTTCTCCTATCGCTCCTTCTACTTCTTGAGCCTCTTGAAGTAATTCTTTGCCCACGCTATCAGTATTCTTAAGCAGCCTAAAGGCTTGACCCAAAGTTTCATTTTCCACTTCTTCAAGACTCTCAACCCCAGAATCCATTATTTTCCCAAAAACCTCAGGATTATTTAATATAGTTTGAGTTTGATCAGAAGTAACAGCTTCCCCTAAAACCTCAGTGGCTCTTTTTTCAACTTCAGCCACAAAGCCAGCCCCCGCTTGATCAGTTCCGCCCATCACTCGCACTGCTTCTAATAATTTATCTCCGGGAACTTCTTCTAATTTTTGACTCATAACATTACCAATCAATTCTCGATTATTCATAATATTTTGGACTTGTTCCGTACTTAAGCCCTGTGCTTTAGCTAAAGCTTTAACCATTTCACCCTGATCTTTAAATAAATTAGCAACTTTAATTTCCGAGCCAATTTTTAAAGAACTGGCATTACCACCATCAATTCCATACTCTGCGGGATTAGCCACTACTTTATCTTTATACCAATCAATCAAATAATCTTTTTCCGCCTGGCTTAATTCTTCCCAATTATCTACTCTTTCTTCTAATTGCTTTTCGCACACTCCCCAAACCGTATCTCCCTTTTCTACTACAACGGGCTTATTAAGTTCAGCCATTCTTCTTTCTGCTTCAATTCGAGCCAGCTCCTTTTCTTGCGCTTCTAATTCGGCAGCTGACATTTTTATTTGCTTGTCAAGAGGAGTTTCATTATTAACATTTTCTTTAGGAAAATCTTTTTGCGTTTCTTCTAATTTCTTTGCTTGGGCCTTCTCTGCTTCCTTAGCCTCATTTTGCTTATTCATATATTCTCCCAAAAACCAACCTGCTACTCCGCCAGCTATTCCTAAAAATATTTTCATTCCTTTATGTGCTCCCTGAGCTGCTCTTCTTTTTTTAATTGCTTCTTCTAATTCTTGGTTGGCCTGAACAATGTAACCATATTTTTCCTCTACAGCTTCTTTTATTTCCTCTTCTTCTTTTACCTCTATCTTCTCTTCCTCTGAATCAGTTTCAATTTTTTCACCTTCAGCCTCCTCATCTTCCCTCTCTGTTGCCTCTGTCTTTCCTAAGGCTTTCTCCATTCTGGCACGATCAATAGCAAATATTTTTTCTTGTAATTTAGCATGTTCTAAAGGATTTTTTTCTTTATATTTAGGGTCTAAAAGTTGGGCCTTAGCTCGATTAAGGTCCTCAACGCTGCTTTCTAGGCTAAGCTGTTCGCCAGAAACCTCTCTTAGTTCTTTGTTTTTTCCAAACATTAAATCAGCGGCAGCAGAGCCTAATTTCATACCCGCATAAGCCATTAAAACATTCCTAACTATTGGGCAAGAACGAGCCAAAACACCAGCTACTGCAAAAATACTAGCAGTAATTATCTTTTCTTTATTTTGGCTCTCTGCCTGCTTGGCTCCACCCAAAAGAGCAGGATGACTTAAAATTGAATCTAGTTTGCTAAAGATCTTAGCGACTTTACTGGCCTTGCGTTTAGCAAAATCAAGTTCCATTATTTTTTGATTATCATCTAATTCTACTAACTGAGCTGACAATTTCACTCTTTTTTCTAATTCTTCTCCTTCTAAGCCCTTTGCCATTAAATAATCTTGGATTTTTTCTTTTTGCTGTTCCCTTCTCGTTTGATAAAGTTCTGCTAATTTTTCTTTATCTTCTGGGCGATAACTTTCTTCTAGTTTAGAAATTTTTTTTCCAAGCTCACTCTTTTCTTTATTCTGGCCCTCGATTTGATTGCGCTTAGCCAAAGACAATTCAGTAAAAATATTATCATAAAAAGAATCCAAAACACTTTTCGTGCCTTCGTCTTCTTCTTTATCGGCTTCTCCTTCAGCCTCTTTGGTTTTTAATAAAATGGCATTAACTTCTTGTTGGGCCTTTTCTTGATCCTTTTTAGTTTTCTTTCCTTTAAAAATAGTATCAATGATTCTTCCGGCCGCAAGACCAATACCAATGCCTAAGCCACCAGTTAATAAACCTAAGCCGCCGCCAAGAACCGCATAAATTCCCAAAGTTTTGCCTATTTTCTTCCATTTCTTTTCTTTCTTTTTAGATTTCTGAGCTGTTAATTCAACTAAATTAGCTTTTTGTTGGTTAACAATTTGCTCAATTTCTTCCTCAGGTAAATCTAATTTCTCGCTCATTTCTTTTATTTTTTCCTGATACTTACCTTCCCCTTCTGTTGGTAATCCTTCAAGATCAATTTCTATTTGCTCTTCACTCTCCTCTTCCTCTTTACCTTCTTCAACTTTCTCATCTTTGTCTTCTTTTTTCTTTTTAACTATCTCCCCTTCCTCTTGGGCAGACAATTTTAACAATTCCTCAAAATCTCCTTGACACTCTTCAGCTACTTTTTCTTTATTAACAAATCTTACCTTATCTTTTAATTCTTTCTTTTCATTATCATCAAGATCTTCCATTAAATCAATTTTAGTAGAATAAAGCATTTCTTTTTCCTCAGCTTTCTTTTCTAGAGCCTCTTTTTCCCTTTTTTTTCTCTCTTCTTCTTTTTCATTATTTGCTTTCTCCTTTTCTGTTTCTTGTTCTTCTGCGTCTTTATTTTCTATTTCATCTTTAAAGCTTTCTCCCAATAACAGCTCTCTTATCTTGCTTCTTAATCCATATTCTGTAGTAAAAAAATTAAAGCCGCCATATTCAACGACGTCTTCATCTTCTTTACGAGCCTCAACTTCTTTTTTAAGAATTTCAAATTTTTCCTTAAATTCTTCTTTAGCTTTATCCTCATTTTCTTCCTCAAAAAAATTAGGAATATCATCTAAAGTTGCCATTAAAGCATCAATATTTTCTGCTTTTTTTATCTGAGCTTCATAGCTACTTCCTTCTTTAGTTTCACCTGTTGCCTTTTTTTCCTCAGGTTTGTTATTTTTTTTAGACATTTCCATATAGTTAAAGCTAATCTTGTTCTTTGTCTTTTTTAATCTTTTTATAAAATAAAGCTTTTTTTCTTTTTCTCTCCTCTTTTTCTTCGGCCTCTTCTTCAGCAATTAAAGCTTCTTCATTTTCTTCCTCCTCCTCTTCTTCTCGAGCAATTAAAGCTTCTTGCTCTTCTTCTTTCTCCTGATGACTTAATTTTTTAAATTCCATTTTTTTAAATTAAACTAATAATTTATTCATTCTTATATCATCAAGATATCACAAAATTGACCTTTTGTCAATCCAAAAAAACTACATTCGATCTTCGCAGATGTTATAGAAATCGCAATATTTACACAATCTACTGGGTTGAGCCGGGAAATCACTCTGTTTAATCTTTTCAATTCTCTCTATCAATTTTTCCTTTATTTTTTCCAATTCCTTGGGTTGAGCTGAAAAAGAACATTTTTGTCCATTTTCTAAATAATAATAAGTTAAAGTTTTAACCTTTTCAGGAAAAATGTTTTGCAAAGATTGAGCTGCTAATTGATAAATTAAAAGCTGTTCTTTGTCTTCAGCATTTAATTTTTCTTTAGGACGACCGGTTTTATAATCTATTAACTCTAGCCCTCCTTCTACTCTATCAACTCGATCAATTTTTCCTTTAAGCCAATAATCCCCCAATTTAAAAACAAAACCTTGCTCTACTCCCAAAACTTGAGGAGGATTCTTTTTAAAATCTTCATAAAAAGACTTCAGAATAACTTTACCTTTTTTTTGATATTCTTTTCTCTGTTCTTCGTTTTCATACCAATCCTCAATCCAACACTTTTGATAAATCTTTAATAAATCCTCCCACCTTAAACCTTTGCCTTGAGTTGACGAATTATCAGAAGGATTAAAAATATTTTTCTGAACTGCTTGATTTTTTTTCATCCACTCTTGTACAAAAATTTGCAAGGTGTTATGGATCGTACTCCCAAAGCTAAAAGCAGCCTTACCTTCGCGCGGAAGCTTAAGGACAAAAGCAAACTTATATTGCTGAGGACATTTTGAAAAAGCATTTAACTGAGAAAAACTAAACTTGGATGGTAGCCTCAAAGAAGGTGATGGTTTCTCCTTCTTTTCTTCTCGACGAACATAATGAGCGCCAGAAGTAAGGCCAATTAATTGATCCTTTTTGTTTAATTTTAATTCTGACAAAAAACGAGATGCTTTTTTCTTGGTTTTGCCTCCATAATCTTCAGCTGCAGTTAAAAACAAACCATCTTTGGCTCGAGTTAAAGCCACATAGAAAAGTCTTCTTTCTTCTTGAAGATGAACGTCTCCTTCCGGAATAATTTCTTTAATTAACGCAGGAGGCAATTCTATGGGATCAGACCTTCCAATAGAAGGAAAACGTCGTTCCACTAAATTAACAATAAAAACCCATTTAAATTCTAAACCCTTAGCGCTGTGAACCGTAGTAATTTTTACTGCCTCAGGCCCAGCCTCATCATCTGCTAACATGGAACCAGTGTCACCAGTATCAATCATCAATTCCATCATTTTATTAAAATTGGTCAGAGTTTTGTCAAAATTAGCCTCTTCAAAACTTTCTACTTTTTTGAAAAATTGATTTAACCAAAAAATACTTTGCCGCCCATTCTCCTTTTCAGCCAAAATCTTTAAATAACCACTCTCTTCCAAAAAAGCATAAATAACCCTACTCACGTTTTCTTCCTTAGATAGGGCGGTGTGCTTTTCGATTAAATCAGCAAATCTTAAAATCTCTTTTATGGCTCCTTCTGACAATCCTGGAATTAAATTAGCTTTTTTCATCGCTTGATAAAAAGACCAACTTTTTTTGTTAGCAAAATAAACAAAATTAGATAAATCTTCGTGATTAATCTTTTCTCGGAAGATCGGAGACAAAAATAAACGATAAATAGCTGAACTTTCTCGATAATTATCTAATAGTTTCAAATAAGACAAAAGGTCAATAATTATTGGCTTGAAAAAAAGTCCTCGGTGAGCTAAAAATTGATAAGGAATATTAGCAAATTGCAGAGCCTGACAAAAGGCCTCTGCTTGAGAATTGGCTCTGACTAAAATAGCAAAATCATTCCAGCTAGAATCGGAATCTTTCTTCTTTAATTCAATAATTTTCTTAACCACCAAACCAATTTCATCTTCTTTGGTTTTGGCCTGAAAATATTTGATCTCAGCTTTATTTTTTTTGACTGCCTCCAATTTTTTAACTATCCCTTTATGTTGAGCCTCTAAACGAGCTGGATTATTGGCCTGAATAAAATCATAAGCCAGGTCTAAAATATTCTGACAAGAACGATAATTCTTTAAAAGCGCAATTTGCTTAGCTTGCGGATAATCTTTTTTGAACTGCAAAACATTATTATAGGAAGAGCCTCGAAAACGATAAATAGCTTGGTCATCATCAGAAACCACGATTACATTATTTTTCGGATGAGATAACGTCTTAATTAATTCATACTGAGCCCAATTTGTGTCTTGAAATTCATCTATCAAAACATATTTAAATTGCTCTCTATATTTTTCTAAAATTTGAGGCCTTTTTTGAAAAAGCCGAATAGTATAGGCCAATAAATCTCCAAAATCCAAAGAATTATTATCCAAAAGTATTTGTTGATAAGTCTGAAAAGCTTGGGCCACCTCTCCTAAGCGGGCCACTTCTGTATTAACAGCTTGATCAGACATAGAAGAATCATGATTTAACTTTAAATTTTCTGTATAATCTAAATAATCTTGCGGACTAATCAATTCGTCTTTAGCTCGCGAAAAATGTTTAAGTAAAGCAGAAATAAATTTAGTGGGATTACCCAGAGGGCGATAATAATCAAGTTGAAAACGATCAAAATTTTGCTGAACCAAAAAAGCCTGCTGACTTTCATCTAAAAGCTTAAAATCAATCGGCAGACCTATATCTAAAGCATGAGTTTCTAAAATTTTTTGACAAAAAGAGTGAAAAGTGGAAACCCAAAGATCTAAATAACCATAAGGTAAAAGTCGATCAACCCTTTCTTCCATTTCTTGGGCTGCCTTTTCGGTAAAAGTAAGAGCTAGAATTTCATGCGGTTGAGCTAATTTTTGCTCAATTAACCAAGCTATCCTTTTAGTAATTACTGTGGTCTTGCCCGTACCAGCTCCAGCAATAATTAAGCAAGGGCCATCTTGAAAAGTAACCGCCTCTTTTTGCTCTTGGTTCAATTCCTTTAAAATGTCTTTTTTCATTAAGAAAGGTTAAATAATTTCTGAGCACTGAGCGTAGTGACTTTACTCACCTCTTCCAGAGAGACTTCCTTTAAGTCCGCTATTCTTTGGGCAATTAAAGGAATATAAGATGGTTCATTACGCTGTCCGCGATAAGGTGCTGGCGCTAAATAAGGAGAATCGGTTTCTAATAAAAATTTATCTAAAGGCACTTTCTTAACTACTTCTAAGAGCTGATCTCCTGCATTTTTAAAAGTAACTATGCCAGTAAAGCTAATTAAAAAACCTAAATCTAAGAATTTTTTTGCTAAGCTCCAATTTGCCCCAAAGCAATGCGCTACTCCTTTTATTCCAGAAAAAGAATCTTTCTTTAAAATTTCTAATAATTCCTGATAAGCTTCAAAAGGTTTCTCTTTGTCTCCTCGGCAATGTAAAATTAAAGGCAACTTAAATTCTTGAGCTAAGCTAATTTGCCTAATCAAAATTTCTTTTTGTTGAACTTTTTCCTTCTGTGAATAGTAATAATCCAATCCGATCTCTCCTACTGCCTTAACTTTATTCTGATTTTCAATAATCAAATTTCGATATTGCTCTAGATCGAAATTTCCCTCTTCAATCTCTAAAGGATGGCAACCAACCGTCGCCCGACAACTTTCATTCTCTTCAGCTAAATCAACAGCTTTTTGGCTGGTCACTAAATTTGTTCCTACATTAATAATTAAACGGACATTATTTTCTAAGGACCGTTTAATAACTTCTGAATAATCAGAAGAGAAATTTTCAAAATTTAAATGGGCGTGAGTGTCAATCATTTTGTTTTTATTCATCAATGCCAAAAGACCAAGGCAAGAGTTCAGAAACCTTGGCTAACCTTACCTCTTCCTTTTTTTGCCCGCTCATAATTACTTCAAAATCAATTCCAGATCTTTGCCAAAATTCAATTAAAATCTGACGACAAGCTCCACAAGGAGTGATTATTTTCTCCAAAGAGCTAATCAGAGCAAGGGCTTGAAAAGAAGATATTCCTCGAGTATTGGCTTGAGCTAAAGCCGCAGCTTCGGCACAAATACTTAAAGGAAAAGAAGCGTTTTCCATATTCGCTCCTTTAATCACCTCTTGATCCTGGCTTAAAATAGCAGCCCCTACTTTAATTTGAGAATAAGGGCTATAAGATTTCGTTCGCGCCTCTTCAGCTGCTTCCACTAATCGCTGATATTCTGGGGATAATTCTTGAAATTTTACTTTCTCCATATTTTTAAACTAATGATGATAACTTACTAAATGTTCAATAATGAATTTTTCAATATCAGCCAACACGTAATTTTTATTCTGCGGTTTACTTTCTGTAACCCATAAAATAAAATCATACAATTCGTCTTCTTCTGCTCTTAACCACTTGTTATTATTAGCCAAGAAAAACAAAAGAGTAGCTAAAGCCATTCTCTTGTTGCCGTCTCGGAAAGCGTGATTTTTAATCAACAAATAAAAGATGATTGCTAGTTTCTCCGGCAAACTTTCATAAAAAGCCTTTCCTCCAAATTCTTCAAAAGGAACCACCAAAGAACTTTCTAAAACATTGCGATAGCGAGTCTCAAAATTCGGCATTTTTTCATGATAACGTTCTTTCAGTCCTTGGTTGAGATCATTAAAAAGTATTTCAATTTCACTTAAAAAAATTCTTTTCATAAGATTAACTTAAACGCTTAAATAGAGACCCATAATCATCTAACATTTTTTTTGTAATCTGAGCAATTTTTTGCGGGGAAATAAAAATCTTTACAATTTTGTCCAAATCTTGAAGAGAGCAAAACAAGCTTCCTTCTTTTTCGATCAAATTAATATTTTCTTGACGAATTTTTTTAAGAACTCTATTTTTATTAACTCCCAAATATCTAGACAATTCACTCAGACTCAAATCTCTTTTATTTTTTTCTTGATTTACGGATGTCATATTTTTTTATAAATATTTTTTATTTTTTAATTTTTCCGGCCAATATTCCTGCTTTTCTTGATAATTGTGCTCTGGGCTGTATTGATAACCCTTTCCATAACCAAGGTCTTCCATTAGACCACTAGCGGCGTTACGCAAATGAAGAGGTACCGGCAAATTACCATATTTTTGAACATCTTGAGCTGCTTTTTTGTAAGCTAAGTAAATTAAATTAGATTTACGACATTTAGCTAAATAAACAACCGCCTGAGCTAAGACTACATTAGCTTCTGGTAAACCAATAAAATGACAAGCTTGGTAAGCAGCTACAGCTTGTTCTAAGGCCTGAGAATTAGCTAAACCAATGTCTTCCGCAGCAAAACGGATCAAACGACGAGCAATATACAAAGGGTCTTCACCAGCCTCCACCATCCGGGCCAACCAATAAAGAGCTGCATCTGGATTTGAACCTCGTAGAGATTTATGTAGAGCAGAAATAATATTATAATGTTCTTCTCCGTTCTTGTCGTAAAAAAGATGAGATTTTTGTAAAGTCTCCTTGATTACTTTTGTTGTAACTTTTATTTTGCCCTTTTCTTTTTGAGATTGAGAAGAAACAGCGTATTCTAAAATATTAAGAGCAGTTCGTGCGTCTCCACTGCTCATTTGAGCAATAAAACTAATCACTCTTGGTTTGATTTCTATCTTTAATTTTCCCAACCCCCTTTTTTTGTCAGTTAAAGCTCTTTGAATAATTTTTTCTATTTGTTTTTCTTCCAAAGCCTTTAAAACAATAACTCGACAACGAGAAAGCAAAGCGCTAGTAATTTCAAAACTCGGATTTTCGGTAGTAGTTCCGATTAAAATAATCTTCCCCTCTTCTACATAAGGCAAAAGAGCGTCTTGTTGATTTTTTCGCCAACGATGAATTTCGTCAACAAAAATAATAGTTTTTTGATTATTTTGAGCATTCTCCTCAGCCTTTTTAAAAACTGATTTTAGCTCTTTAATCCCAGAACTGACCGCACTTAATTTTTCAAATTGAGCTTGCGATTGGTCGGCAATAATAAAAGCTAAAGTTGTTTTCCCGCTACCGGGCGGACCCCAAAAAATTAAAGAAGGTAATTGATTTGATTTAATTACCGATTTCAAAAGAGCAGTTTCGCCAACTACTTCTTTTTGCCCCAAAAATTCCTGAAAAGAAACGGGACGCATGCGGTCAGCTAAAGGAGAATTAAAGGAAACATTTTTCATAACAACTATTTGTATATTTTAACAAATTAGAAAGGGGAAAACAAATCCTTTCCTAAGGCAAACCTTGTCAAAAAATATTTCTTTGCTATAATAGGAAATGTCCTGACGCGGGGTAGAGCAATGGCAGCTCGCCAGGCCCATAACCTGGAGGATACAGGTTCGAATCCTGTCCCCGCAACCATGGCAGGATAGCTCAGTGGCAGAGCGGTGTCTTCATAAGGCACATGTCGCGGGTTCGATCCCCGCTCCTGCTATTCTTTCTTACACCTTATCCAAGAAGTTCTGTTTATTTTCAGAGCTTCTCTTTTTTTTAAAAATTAAACGCACCATTGTAAAAGCTAAAAAAGCATTTAAAACTCCACCTAAAATATCTAGAGGATAGTGCACGCCTACAAAAACACGAGACAGTCCAATTAAAATTGCACTGCCAATTAAAACTCGACCCCACTGAGGCCAATCTTTAAAAATTAATAAAGCTATCACTAAAGAAACAGCTGTATGATCAGAGGGGAAAGAAAATTTATGAGCAGAAGCTAAAAAATCAGTTAAATGAATAATGGAAGGATAAGCTAAAAAAGGACGTTGTCGTAAATAAAAAAATCCGAGAATATATCCCAGAAAAATACTAACCAGATAAACAAAAAGTACACCAATGATAATCTTCAAAAAGACAGAAACTAAGCGATCTCTTCGTTTCAAAAAATAAAAAAGAATACTTAATAAAATAACAAAGAAAATCAAAAAATCAGCACAGAAAATAGCAAAAAAATCCAAAAGCATAAACTGACCCACCCAATCATTAACCCAAAAAAATAAAGAATGATCTAAGAATTTAATAAAATCCATCAACTAATGATTAGATCTTTTGAAAAAATAATCCCACCAAGATTTAAGATTCCAGGAGCCTTCAGAAGAAGAAGTTATATCCTTTTCTTCCGCCTGATAATCTTCTGGTGGAATAACAACCACCGCCTTTTCTCCTGGCATTTGCAGGCCTAGATTCAAACGGGCCGCCTTCTCTTTAAAATAATCACTTTTAATCTTTTCCAAATCCTCAATTAAATTTTGCTTTTCCGTTTCTTCCTCTTGAACTTGCTCCTTAACATAATTTAATTCCTCCACTAAAAGTTGTCGATATCTTATCTCTTTAACTAAATAAAAAAGAGCCAATAATAATAATAAAATTAAAAAATAAAAAGATCCTTTAGCTGAAATTATTCTTTTGAAAGAAGAAACTTCTTTTTCCTTTTCTCTAGGCATATAAAATATTTTATTTAGACATTGTCGCCAAATAAGCCTCGGGAGGAATATTGACTTTCCCCAATTGCTCCATTTTCTTTTTACCTTTCTTTTGTTTTTTTAGTAATTTTTGCTTTCGACTAACGTCTCCTCCGTATAAACCAGCGGTGACGTTTTTCCTTAAAGCAGAGATTTTCTCTGAAGCTAAAATTTTGCCTCCAATCGCAGCTTGAACCTTAATCTCAAACATCTGCCGAGGAAGAATTTCCTTTAATTTTTTGACAATACGCCGACCGGAAAAATAGGCTTGATCGCGATAAACTATGGTAGCTAATTGTTCTACTGGATCACCAGCTACCAAAATATCTAACTTAGCTACATCCGCCAAACGATATTCTAAAAACTGATAACTATAAGAAGCATAACCCCGACTTAACCCCTTTATTTTATCATAAAAATCAACCAAGAGTAAAGATAAAGGAGCTTCATAATGAATTAAGCCTCTTTTTTCTTTTTGAGAAGATTTTATATATTCTAAAGAAATAAATTGAGCTTTACCTAAACTTTCAATGTATTCCATTAAAGGCCCAAAATATTTCTGCGGAGAAACAATATCTATTTTCACCCAAGGCTCCTTAATCTCTTTTATCTGAGAAGGATCAGGAAAAGCGCTAGGGCTTTTGATTACTTCCATCTCCTTCCCTTCTAAGAAAACCTGATAAGAAACGCTTGGTGGCGTGATCACTAAATTCATGCCATATTCCCTTTTCAGCCTTTCTCGGACAATATCTAGGTGAAGCAATCCTAAAAAACCAGCTCGAAATCCTGGCCCTAAAGCAGAAGAATCTTCCGGCTCAAAAATTAAACTGGCATCGTTGAGTTTTAATTTGTCTAAGGCTTTTCTTAGTTTACCTTGCTTGCTACCATCCTGAGGATAAATTCCAGCAAAAACCATGGGTTGCGGCTCTTGATAACCGGGACAAATCTTCGTTTCTTGCCCGGCCAAAAAAATAGTATCACCTACTCGACACTTACTAATGTCTTTTAAGCCAGTCACAATATAACCAATTTCTCCAGCAGCCAAAGTTTCTTGAGGAGTTAAATCTGGACGAAATAAACCAACCTGCAAAGCAATTGATTCAACTTGATTGCTCATAAATTTAATTTTCTTTTCCGCCTCCACTAAACCCTGAAAGACTCGCACAAAAGCTACCACTCCCTTATATTCATCAAAATATGAATCAAAAATTAAAGCAGATAAAGAAGAATCCTGACCTTTATTAATTAAAGGAGCTGGCACTTTATCAATTACTTTCTTTAAAAGCTCTGCAACCCCTTGACCAGTTTTAGCAGAAATACAAAGAATTTCAGAAACTGGCTCTCCAGTTAAATCTGACAACTCTTCTTTAATAGAATCAAGGTCTAGATTCGGCAAATCCACCTTATTAATCACGGGCACAATTTTCAAACCTTGTTTTTGAGCTAAATAAAAATTAGCTAAAGTTTGAGCCTGAATGCCTTGCCCGGCGTCAACTAACAAAATAGCTCCTTCTACTGCCGCCAGAGAACGAGAAACTTCATAAGAAAAATCAACGTGGCCAGGTGTATCAATTAAATTCAGGATATAACCTTCGCCCTGATCTTGATAACGCATAGTTACTGGCTGCAACTTGATTGTAATTCCCCTTTCTTGTTCTAAAGGCATCCGATCTAAGTACTGTGGATTGATTTTATCCTTAGCAACAGTATTTGTAATTTCTAAAAAACGATCCGCCAAAGTTGACTTGCCGTGATCTACATGAGAAATAATGCAAAAATTTCTAATATTTTCTCTTTTCATTCCAAAATTGTTTTTTTAATCTTTTGAATTTCTTAAGCTAATTTTATGATATTTTGACCCTTCTGTCAATTTTAGACAGACTAAAGCCGAAGAGACAGGACAATGATAAAGTTTAGGAGCTGACAAGATTTGGAAATTTCGCCCCCAAAACTTTTGTCTCAAAAAAAATATGTACGAGGTTCGACCTCGTACATTTGCCTCTAGAACAGCTTAACCATGCGATGTACGAGGTTCGACCTCGTACATTTGTTTGGATAAGCCCAGCTTAGACAAGTCTAGACAAATTTTTTCTAGAAATTCTTTTACTTATTTCTAAATAAAAAAAAGGAGGGTCTTCTTGAAATTTCGTTCAAAAAGACCCCTTACTTGATGCTTTTTTATTAAGAAAAAATAGCTAACAAAAAAGCAACAAAAACCCCAGTAATGATCGTGGCTGCGAACACAGCTTTAAAGCCATATTCGCTAAGAATTACATGGAACGCTTTCTTGTGCCCCAGGAAAAACATTCCACAAAGACTCAAAATAAACTGGAACGCAGCTACCAAAACAGCGGTTTCCCTCCATGAAAAATCTTTAGGGAAGAAAAGGAGGAAAATCGCAGAAGAAATAAAGAGAAGCCAACTGAAAATTAAGAAAAATAGATTTTCCGCTGACTCTTCTTCCTCATTCTCTTCTTTTTGGCAACGACAACGGCGGAAAGACTCCGCTATCTGAATCTGTGAAGTTATTTTTCTACTTAAACCAAGCAAAAAAATAACTAGAATTGCGTCTGCAAATAAAAGCATGGCGCACCTCCTTGCATTTTTTAAAGATATTACGAGAATAGCAAAAAATAGCCAACTTGTCAATATTCAAAAAAAACATGTACGAGGTTCGACCTCGTACATTTGCCCCTAGAACAGCTTAACCATGCGACGTACGAGGTTCGACCTCGTACATTTTGGGAATTATTTACCTAGGTTTGATCTAGGCAGAAGCTGAACAAATTTTTTCTGGAAATTTTTTGCTTATTTTCTTTTAAAAAATTGTTTAATTATGTCTACTTCTGGAAAATGCAAAAATAGGCTAGCCACAAAGTAAAACAAAAGACCAATTGAACCTGAAACAACAGTCTGAATCAAAACCCCAACAAAAGTTTGCATATTAACCAAAGAACCAAATAAGCCTTTACTTAGCTGAACAATTACTAACATTATCGCAGAAAGCCCAAAGGCTCGCAAAAATGTTATTCTTATCTTTTTGTTTGGCAAGGGTAATGCTTTTTTATGAAAAAAGTAATACAGTAAGATTAGATTTATAAAAGAAGCCAAAGAAAAAGCTAAAGCTAATCCCCCTACTCCAATCCAACGACCCAAAAGAAAACAGCCAACAATATTAACTCCAAAACTAACTACTGCTATTTTAACTGGGGTCAAAGTATCATGTAAAGAATAAAAGGCACGGGAAAATAAAGGAATTAAACTTTGCGCTAAAAGAGAAAGAGAGAAAAATCCTAAGGTAGTAGCGGTTAAAACTGTATCCCGCCAAGAAAACACCCCGGCCCCTAAAATTAAACGAACAATCTGAGCCCTTAAACTTAAATAAAGAATAGTAATCGGAACAATTAAATAAATAATTCTTTGCACGGTTTTAGACATTTGAGAAACAAAGGTTTTTTGATCCCCTTGGGCAAAGCTTCCACTTAAAACCGGAAAAATAGCAATAGCTAAAGAAATGCCAAAAATGCCAATAGGGACATTAAAAAGATTGAAAGCCAAGCTGTAAATTGCTACCGCTCCCACCGTCAAAGTAGAAGCCACTAAAGTGGTAACCACGAAATTTAATTGACTCACTGCTAGGCCGAAACAACGAGGTAGCATTAATTTAACTATCTTCTTAATAGCTTGATGAGAAGAAATGATCGGTTGCCAGCGATAACCAGTTTTTAGTAAAGCTGGCAATTGGATCAAAAAATGTCCAGCTGCTCCTAGAGTAACTCCCCAAGCTAAACCCTTTAAACCTAAAGAAGTGTGAGGCACTAAAACCATAATGCCGAAGATAATGCCCAGATTATACATTAAAGGCGCTAAACTATAAACTAAAAAACGACGAAAAGAATTCAAGACACTGCTGGCAATGTTGCTGCAAGTAAAAAACAAAATGCCAATCAGCATAATCCGAGTTAAAGAAACAGTCAAAGTCTGAGTTTCTAAATCAAAACCTGGCACTAAATATCTAATCAAGGTCGGTGCTAGAAAAAAAGCTAAAGTGGCCAAACCCAAAACAATAAGTAATAAAATATTTAAAACCGAATTAGTTATTCGCCAGGCCTCTTCTTTATCTTTTTGCCAATATTTTAAAAAGATGGGGATGAAAGCCGAAGAAAGCGCCCCTAAAATAAGGGTATTAAAAATTAAGTCGGGTAAACGAAAAGATGCATAATAAGCATCTAAAACCCGACCGGCACCAAAACTACTGCTCAATAACCTATCTCGGAGAAGACCTAAAATTCGGCTAAAAACAGAAAAAAGAGCAATGATCATTGCTCCGCCAGTAATTGTTCCTTTTAATTTAGAAAATCTGGCCATCATAAAACTATCTTTTCTTTAAACGTTTTTCTACAAATTTTTTAATTTTTTTCTTAAATTGAGCTTGACTAAAACTTTGAGCATGACGACGAATTTTTCGAGAATCAAATTTTTCTGCCTTAAACTTTAAAACTGCATCTTTAAGTGCAGCTACATTTTGCTCTTTAAAAAACTTTCCCGTCAATCCTTCAATCACAGTCTCCTTGGCTCCGCCAGCTTGATAAGCAATGACCGGCCGACCCGAGGCCATGGCCTCTAAAGGAGTAATGCCAAAATCTTCTTTTTGGGGATGAATTAAGGCGCGACACTGAGATAAATATTTAGCCTTCTCTTGATCCGAAACAAATCCCAAAAATTCAATATTAGGCCCAGCAATTTTTTTTAAAAATTTATCATCTCCTGTGCCAATAATTTTTAACGGCATTCTTAATTCATTGAAAGATCTAATCGCCAAATCCACTTTCTTGTAAGGGCGAAAACGAGAAATAAGCAAATAGTAATCTTTTATTTTCCGCGCAATCCTAAACCGAGAAAATTCTACTGGTGGATAAATAACTGTGCTTTCCCGACGATAATAATGCTTAATTCTTTGAGCAATAAATTCGGAATTAGCAATAAAATGATCCGGTCTTTGGCTAGCAATTTGATCCCAAATTCGCAAACGAGTTAAAATTGGGGCCAAAAATTTACTAACCATTTTTTCAGCACCAGATAAAGAATCAATATATTTATAGGCATCTGACCAAAGATAACGAGTCGGAGTATGTAAATAAGAAATATGCAATGTGCCCGGCCTAGTCAAAACTCCCTTACTATAAGCAGAACAATCGGAAATAATTAAATCAAAATCACTGAGATTAAATCTTTCGATCGCGCTTGGCATTAAAGGTAAATACCAACGATATTTTTTCTTGCCCCAAGGTAAATTCTGAATTGGAGAAACTCTAATATCTTGATTTTTAAAATGTCCCCCCATTTTTTTTCGATCGTAAAACAAAGTAAAAATTGGCGCTTGCGGCCAAATTTCACAAAAAGCTTCCAAGACTTTTTCCGCCCCCCCATATTGAGTCAAAAAATCATGGACTAAAGCAACTCGCATAAAATATAAATTATTATTTACGACGCCAAAGTAAAAACTGACTGGCGATTACCAAAGAAGACCAAGTTCCACTAATTACTCCTATCATCATCGCTAGGATAAAACTTTGGATGGCTTCTCCGCCAAAAATATAAATAGCTAAAAGCACCGAGAGCGTAGTTAAAGAAGTATTCAAAGAACGAGTAATGGTTTCATTTAAGCTTAAATTAATAGTCTCTCTCAAATTTTTGGCCCGATGCAGCAAAAGATTCTCTCGAATCCGATCATAAATAACAATAGTGTCGTTAACTGAATAGCCAAGAACAGTTAATAAAGCGGTAATAAAAGCTACATTGACCTCTATTCCTTGAAAATGACCCAACACGGCAAAGAAACCTAATAGAATTAAAACATCATGAGCCAAAGCTAAAGTAGCCCCAATTCCGTAACGCCACGACTCCCCCTTCCCTAAAACACGAGATAATTTTCGGAAAGCCCAGGTTACATATAAAATAATAGCTAACAAAGAAAGAAAAATAGCTGACCGAGCTTTTCGTGATGATTCTCTCCCGATAACTGGCCCCACCATTTCATAGCTTTCTTCTTCTACTTCGCCCAATAACTCTAAAATTTGCTGGTGAACCTCTTCGTCTATTTCCGGAAATCTTAAAATAGCTGAACTGGAACCACTGAGACGAACACTAACATCACCCAATTCTAGGGAATCTAATTTCTGGACAATCTCTACATTACTTGGCCTTTCTTCCAAGAATTTAACTTGAGAAATAGCTCCACCCTCAAAATCAATTCCCATTTTTAAACCCCAAAAAGACAAAGCTAAAACAGAAACCAAGATTAAAATCCCAGAAAGAGCAAGGAACTTTTTCCCGTGTGCAATAAAATCAAACATAAGGCTAATAGAAAACTTTATTAATTAAAATTAATCCTTTAAAAAATCTTTAGTAGTAATTTTTAGGAAGGTTTTAGTGGCCACAATAGCAGTGAACATACTCAAAAGAACTCCGATTCCCAAAGTTAAACCAAATCCTCTCACTAAACCCGAACCAAAATGATACAAAATAAAACAAACAATTAAAGTTGTAATATTGCCATCCCGAATCGCAGTCCAAGCATGACTAAAACCATCATCAATAGCTACTGCTAAATTTTTTCCCAACCGGTTTTCGTCTTTAATTCTTTCAAAAATAAGAATATTAGCATCAACAGCCATACCTAAAGAAATAATGAAACCAGCTACTCCAGCTAAAGTTAAAGTAACTGGGATTAATTTATAAATAGCTAAAACAATTAAAGCATAAATAATCAAGGCTGATACCGCTAAAACGCCTCGCCATTTATAAAAGCCAAGCATAAAAATACAAATCAAGAAGAAACCCAGGATGCCGGCCACTATACTTTTTTGTACTGAAATTTTACCTAAACTAGGACCAATATTTTGCTGCCCCACCAGTTTAATAGGGACGGGCAAGGCACCAGCCGACAAACGACGAGCCAATTCCTTAGCTTCATTAAGGGCAAAACCTCCGCTAATAACAGCTTCTCCCGTGCTTATTTTTTCTCGTACTACTGGAATGCTCAAAGGATAATTATCTAGAAAGATGGCCACTGGTTGACCTATGTTCCTCCCCGTAATTTCTCCAAAAAGTTTAGCGCCTTCGGAGTTAAACTCTAGAGAAACTTCCGGCTCTCCAGTTTGGGGAGCAAAAGTCACCATAGCTCTTTTAAGCTGTTTGCCGGTAAGCCCAGTATACTGCCACTGACCGTCCTGACTAATCATTTCCTCAGATTGGGTCATGATTAAAATATGACTAGCCTTCACCTCTTCAACCTCTCCATCTTCCGTCACTTTTTCATCTGTTTTTCTAATAATATGATAACCAATGCTAGTTTCAATGATTTCTGGAATTATTTCTCCTGAATTCAAGGAAGAATCAAAAACAGCTTCTTCAAAAGCAGGAATCATCATTCCTCGCGGGAACCACCCTAAATCGCCTCCATCTAAATTAGTACCCGCATCTTCGGAATATTTTTGAGCCAAATCAGCAAAACTATCTTCTCCTGCTAAAGTCTCGCTTAAAATATCTTCCGCCCTAACTCGAGCCTGACGATTATATTCAGCTAAAGCTTGTTTTTCCTCTTCAGTTAACTCATGAGGAGGAGCCTTTTCTTTAAATTCCAAGATTGGAGTTTCCCCAATCATTTCTACTGCCGCGGACACATCTTCAATCCCCGGCAATTCCACAATCAAGTTCCACTCATTCTCCACCTTAGCTATTTGAATAATTGGCTCTGTAACTCCAAAGATATTAATCCTTCTTTCAACAACATTTCTAGCCCCTTCAACTGCAGACAATTTTTCTTCTTTAGGAATATTGCTAGTATCGGTTTGATAAACTAATTGCGTGCCTCCTTGCAAATCAAGACCTAAATGGACCTTTTGACGAGAAAACCATTGATGACCCGGCACCCATTCAGGAAGCTGGGGAATATCAACCATTAAAGCCAAAAAAGCTAAAACAATAATCAAGATAAAACTAGTCCAAACTTTATTACGATTCATATCAATAAAAAAAATAAGAATTAAAACTGCTAATAATTTTAATATTCTAACAAATAAAAAAAATAAAACAACTGGGGACAGTCCCCTTCTTAAAAAAATAAAACAACTGGGGACAGTCCCCTTCTTTTCTCCTCTCAGAAGCAGCTCTCCAAAAAGCTTTCCAGCCCATTTTTTCAATTTGGCAGAAAAAAGCCCTTTTTTAAATTTTTTAACCGATAAAAATTAGAACTACACACTGAGGGTGTCAGAGGATTTAAAAATTCAATTTTCAAATAAGCTGTTTTTTCGCCATTTTAATTTTTTGCCCTTACTTTCCGCCAAGGAAGCGAGTTTGGCGGACTTGCTTGAGGGGGACTGTCCCCTCAATTATTCGTACTTAGGATAACAACATTTTTTATACTTTTTGCCAGAACCACAAGGGCAAGGATCATTACGTCCCACTTTCTTTTTTTGGGAAGAAACAGCACTTTTCTTTCCTAAATTTATTGTCGGTTGAGAAAAACGAGGAGCAAAATTCTTAACTAAGCCAATCTTGTAGACCGAGTAAATAATTTGTTGATCGATATTAATCAATAAGTCTCTAAATTTTTGACGCGACTCTCTCTTGTACTCCACTAAAGGATCATGTTGTCCGTAAGCACGTAAACCAATCCCTCCTTTTAAATTATTAATAATGTCCAAATGATAAACCCAGTAGCGATCAATAGTCTGAAGGTGAATAGATCTCAAAATTTTTGACATCAAATTCTTATCCCCTAGCTCCTTCTCTTTTTCTTTAATCTCTTTTTCGATTTGTTGAAAATCTTTCTCCACTACTTCCATTATTTTTTCAGCCATCTTGCTTGCCGAAAAAGAAGGTTTAACTTTTTCTTGAAAATCCTCTTGAGAAGAAGGGAATATTGACTCCATAATTTTCAAAACCGCTTCTTGATCTACTTTTCCTTCCCTGGTTTTACTTTCAATAATACGGAAAACCTCTTCTTTGGTTTTGGCTAAAAAATTTTCTCGTAAGGCTGAATAATCCATTTCTAGAATCCTCTTGCGTAAACGATAAATGGTTTCGCGATGCTTGTTTAAAATATCATCGTATTCCAATAAATGTTTTCGGGTATCAAAATTAAAACCTTCAATTTTTTTCTGAGCTGACTCCATAGAACGAGAAACTATCTTACTTTCAATCGGCACATCTTCAGGAATTTTTAAAGTTTGCATTAAACCAGACAAACGACTACCGCCAAAAATTCTCATCAGATCATCTTCTAAAGATAAGAAAAATTGACTAGATCCCGGATCTCCTTGACGACCCGCTCGTCCTCGCAACTGGTTATCAATACGCCGGGATTCGTGCCGCTCACTACCAATAATATGCAAACCACCCAAATCAATAATCTCTTGATATTTTTCTTGATCAAAAGGACTGCCCCCTAAAACAATATCCACTCCTCGACCGGCCATATTCGTGGCTACTGTTACTGACCCTTTACGACCAGCTTGAGCAATAACCTGCCCTTCCTTCTCGTGATTCTTAGCATCTAAAACTTGACAAGAGACTCCTTGACGATCAAGTAATTTTTTAATAATTTGATTTTTTTCAATTGCTCCTACTGTTTTTTCACCAATAGTAAATCCACCAGTACCAATTAAAATTGGTTGCCCTTTTTGATGTCTTTCTTTTACGTCTTCAATAATCGCCTTAAATTTAGCTTCTTTAGTACGATAAATTCGGTCAGCTAAGTCCTGACGAATAATGGGCTTATTAGTAGGAATAACCACTACCTCTAAATCATAAATTTTATGAAATTCTTCAGCTTCGGTTTCTGCGGTTCCAGTCATTCCAGCTAATTTATGATAGAAGCGAAAATAATTTTGAAAAGTAATTGTCGCCAAGGTTTTAGACTCTTGCTTGACTTTGACATTTTCTTTAGCTTCCAAAGCTTGATGCAACCCTTCTGAATAACGACGGCCCGGCATCAGTCTTCCTGTAAATTCATCAATAATCACGATCTCTTCTTTTTGAACTACATAATCTCGATCTTTTTGAAAAAGAACTAAAGCTTTTAAAGCGGCATCAATATGATGAGCTAATTCCGTATTATTGTTAACCCAAGGATCCTCTCCTAAAAAAGAAGCCATTTGAGCCATGCCTTCTTCGGTTAAAATCACACTTCTTAATTTTTCATCCACCACATAATCTTTTTCACTTTTTAAAGATTTAACCAAATTGGCTAATTTATAATAAAGTTGACCAGAGGCCCGATCAGGAGCCGAAATAATTAAAGGGGTACGAGCCTCGTCAATTAAAACACTATCCACCTCATCAATAATCGCATAATTTAATTCCCTTTGAACACAATCTTTTAAATCTCGCACCAAATTATCTCGCAAATAATCAAAACCAAATTCATTATTAGTGCCATAAGTGATGTCGGCCTGATAGGCCTCTTTTCGACTAATCGGCCGCAAGTAAGTTTGCTCTACCTTAAAACTGCCCGTAGCATCCCTAAGTTGATCTCGAGAGGAACCTTGTTCTTGCTCTTTTCCCTCTTCATCAATTATATATTCTGGATCATAGAGAAAGGCTCCGTCATGAACTAAGCAAGCAGCCTTTAAGCCCAAAGCTCGATAAATCTGACCCATCCAAACCGTATCTCGCCGAGCTAAATAATCATTAACCGTAATCACATGTACTCCTTTTTGCTCTAAAGCATTCAAATAAATAGGAGCCGTAGAAGCCAGCGTTTTACCTTCTCCGGTTTTCATTTCCGCTATCTTCCCTTGATGTAAAACAATTCCTCCCATTAACTGAACATCAAAATGCCTTTGCCCTAATGTTTTCTGAGCAACAGCCCGCACTAAAGCAAAAGCTTCCACTAAAAAATCTTCCTTACTCTGACCTTTTTTTATTTTCTCTTGAAGACCTAAGCTTTTCTTTTTTAATTCTGCTAAACTCAATTTCTCTAGATTCCCCTCTTCAACATTAATAGCCTCAACTAAAGGTTGAAGCTGATTAATCTCTTTTTCATTAGGATCCTTAGAGAAAATTTTAGAAAGAAAACTCATAAAATAAAATGTAATTAAGCCTTGTTGCGCCAACGAGCAAATAATTTTTGAGTCCAACGTCGACGAGTAGAACCATAAGCCTTGTATTTTTTTAATTGCCTTTGCAAAATATCTTCCACTGCATGCACTGCGCTATGTAATTCACCTGCTCGGTGAACCCCCCTTAAAGTTTTACGAGGCAAGCGTAAATTAACTTCTAATCTAAAAACCTCATCCTTAGAATGGTTAGGATTATAACTTAAATCTATCCGCGCTTCCTTAATTTCTTTTGAAAAACGGGTTAATTTTTGTAGTGCTTCGTCAATAAATTCCTGATCCTCAGAATTTAATTCAAAGTTTTGAACAAAATACTTTATTTCCATAAAACATTTTATTTATTATTTATTAAACCAAAGAAATTCCTTGCATTTCTGGGGGCTGAGGCAAATTCATAATCTTTAAAATCGTCGGAGCAACATCAGCCAAAACTCCACTAGGAGTTAAGGCGCTTAAATTTTTTAAACCTCCAGAAAATCCCCGATCCTCTACTCCTTTTTTAATGACCAAAAAAGGAACCGGATTATTAGTGTGCTCTTTATTAATCTCTCCGCTTCTTAAATTAATCATCTTTTCACAATTGCCGTGATCAGCAGTAATGATACTAACCCAATTTTGCTTCAAGGCCAAATCAACAATTTTGCCCACCAAACCATCTAAAGTTTCCAAAGATTTAATCACTGCCCCTAAATTACCCGTATGACCCACCATATCTGGATTAGCAAAATTAACTACTATAAACTTATATTTCTTATCTCCTAAGGCCCATAAAACTTGATGAGTAACCTGAGGAGCAGACATTTCTGGCTTTTGATCATAAGAACTGACCTGCGGAGAAGGGATTAGAATTCTTTCCTCTTGCGGGAAATTCTTTTCTCGTCGGCCATTAAAGAAAAAAGTAACGTGGGCATATTTTTCAGTTTCGGCAATATGAAATTGACCATGTCCAGCCGAACTAATCGTCTCGGCTAAAGGATTTTTAATGTCTTCAACTGGGAAAGCAATTTCTACTGGCAATCCTTGCTCGTATTCAGTCAAAGTAACCATTAGAAAGTTATTCAATTTCTCGCGCGGAAAACCATCAAATTCTTTTTTGGTAAAAGCTTCCGTGATTTGTCGAGCTCGATCTGGACGAAAATTAAAGAAAATTAAAGCATCATTATCTTGTACTGCTATTGGCTCTTGATCTTTTTCTTTAATCACTACGGGCACAAATTCCTCATCATAAATTCCTTTTTGATAAGAAGATTCAATCGCAACTAAAGGATCTTCAAATTCTTCTTCCGCTAAACCCTTAGTCATAGCCAAATAAGCCCTTTCAATTCTGTCCCAATTATTATCCCGATCCATAGCGTAAAAACGTCCTGACAAAGTTGCAATTTGACCAACTCCTAATTTCCTCATCTTGGAAATTAGATCCTCTACAAAACCTTGGCCACTATCTCGCGGAGAGTCACGTCCATCTAGAAAAATATGTAAATAAACTTTTTCTAAACCCTGTTGAGCAGCTAATTCCAAAAGAGCGTGCAAGTGACCAAAAGAAGAATGCACTCCCCCGCTAGAGACTAAACCAGCTAAATGTAAAGCCGAATTATTTTTTTGAGCATGCTCGACTGCTTTCAAGAAAGCTTTATTTTTAAAAAAACTATTATCACTAATGGCCTGAGTGATACGAGGTAAACTTTGCCAAATAATACGACCGCCTCCCATATTCAAATGACCCACCTCTGAATTGCCTGGCTCGCCCCAAGATAGGCCAACAGATTCGCCAGAAGCTTGAAGAGTGGTAGTGGGATAATTATTAACCAATCCCTCCAAAGACGGCAAATTAGCAGAAGTAACCGCATTGCCGTTCCCAACAGAGGCAACTCCAAAGCCATCAAGAATAATTAAAAGTACCGGCTGAATCTGATTAGACATAAAAAATATTACTTAATTAAGCTTCGCCCTTTCATTATTGGCGGCTTTGATTCATTTAAAATTTCTAAAATTGTCGGCGCCACATCAGACAAAGAACCGTCTTTCTTTAATTGAACCGACTTAAGATCTGGACCAAATAAAATAAAAGGAACGGGATTAATAGTGTGGGTAGTACGTATTTCCCCAGTCCTTAAATCAATCATCTCTTCAGCATTTCCATGATCAGCAGTAATAATTACAGAGTATTTATTTTTCTGAGCGCAAGCTACTACTTTCTTTAAATTGCGATCAACGCATTCAACAGCTTTGGTCGCGGCAATCAAATTACCAGTATGCCCAACCATGTCTGGATTAGCGAAATTAAGGGCCACAAAACCAGGTTGATTGGCATTGATTTCTTGAATAACTTTGGCACTTAATTTCTCGGCGCTCATTTCTGGCTGAAGGTCATAAGACTCAACTGCTGGCGAAGGAACAATTATTCTTTTTTCTCCAGCAACCACATGATCATATCCTCCGTTAAAGAAAAAAGTAATATGGGCATATTTTTCACTTTCGGCTACATATAATTGCTGGCGAGAAGACAGACAAAAAGGCAAAGTTTCTTCAACTTTTGGGCTCGGGAAAGCAGTTCGAATTCGACCTAAATCTGGCCCAAAATCAGTTAAAGCTACAAAAAACAAATTTTCTAAAAACTTTTTTCGTGAAAAAGCCTTGGAATTTTTCTTTTCAAAATCTTTCTGAACAAAAACTTTACTTAACTCTCTGGCTCGATCAGAACGTAAATTCATAAAGAAAACCAAATCCTTGTCTTTAATCAAACCCTGAGGTTTTCCTTTTTTATCAACAATTGCCGTCGGACTAACAAACTCATCGGTTTCTTTCCGGTTATAAGCGCTAACAATCGCTTCAGCCGCACTACTGGCTTGGAAGCCCTCTCCTTCCGTAAGAAGCTGATACGCTTTCTCAATGTTACTCCATTCTTGAACTCGATCCATGGCATAAAAACGCCCCACAATGCTAACAATTTCCACTTTCAAAGGAGAGCCATTGCCATTAATTTTAGCCTCAAATCTTTCTAAAATCCTAATAGCCGCGTGTTGCGAAGAATCACGACCATCAGTAAAAAGATGCAAAAAAACCTTTGGCACCTTTTTTTCTTTTAAAAAATTAAGCATCGCCAACCAATGACCTGGCGAAGAATGAGCGCTGTTTTCTTCAGTAACTAAACCCATTAAATGCACTTGCGATTTATTTTTTTGATAATGGCTAATTCCTTCTAAAAAAGCAGGGTTTTTGAAAAATCTTCCGTCCTTAATCAAACTATCAATATGCACAGCATCACTTTCGATAACTCTTCCCGCACCCAAGTTCAAATGACCAGCTTCTGAATTGCCTGGTTGCCCTTGAGGAAGACCAACCTTTAAACCATGAGCACAAATTTCTGTATAAGAATACTTGGCTCTTAAGCTATCAAAAAAGGGCTTTTGGGCCATCTCAATCGCGTTTCCTTTACTTTTTAGACCCACGCCCCAACCATCTAAGATAATCAACATAGCTCGTTGATCTTGTTTTTTCATTTTTTCTAACTTGTTAAAAAATTATTAAATACAATTCTTTTATTTTCTTTTTGGTGCTTGCGACAAATTAGATAATTCGCCTTCTATCTCCATTAATCGATTATACTTAGCTATTCTTTCTCCTCTATTCGGAGCACCAGCTTTGATAAAGTCAGCATTAACTGCTACGGCTAAATCAGCGATAAAAGAATCATTGGTTTCTCCGGAACGATGAGAGATGACCACTTTGTAATTATGCTTCCGAGCTAAATTAATGCAATCTATGGTCTCGCTTAAGGTGCCAATTTGATTGGGTTTAATTAAAACAGAATTAACCGAAGATTTTTCAATCCCTTTTCTCAATCTTTCAATATTGGTAGTAAATAAATCATCACCAACCAATAAAATACCTTGTTCCAAGCTATTAATCTTAGCAGTTAAGGAAGTCCAAGGATCCCAGTCGTCTTCAGCAAAAGGATCTTCAATAAAAAGCAAAGGATATTTCTTGACCCACTTCCAATAAATTTTAGCCATTTCCGCACTGCTTCTCTTTTTATTTTCAAATAAATAAGGTTTTTTCGATTTCTCTTGAAAAAAGACAGAAGCGGCCACATCAACTCCAAAAAATATCTCTTCTCCTAAAGTATGTTTAGTGAATTCGGAAACCGCTACCAATAAATCAAAAGCTGCTTCTGTGTTTTTTAATTTTGGGGCAAAACCTCCTTCATCTCCAACAGCAAAAGTCAAACCCTTTTTTCTTAAAATCTCTTTCAAGGCTCCAAAAACCTCTGCTCCTATTCTCATTTTTTCCCGAAAAGTTTTTGGAGAAAGAGGAATCACCATAAACTCTTGCACGCTTAAACCAGAATCAGAATGAATACCTCCGTTAATAATATTAAATAAAGGAGTTGGTAATTGATATTCAACTAAAGGCAATTGATATATTTCTCTTAAGTATTGATAAAGGGGTAATTTTTTTTCTTTAGCTTCAGCACGAGCCAAGGCTAAAGAAACCGCCAAAATAGCATTAGCGCCCAGCTTAGATTTATCTTTAGTGCTATCCAAAGATAACATCTTCTGATCCATTTTAATCAAATCTACATCTTGACCAACTAAAACTGGAGCAATAATTTTTTCTACATTTTGACAAGCATTCAATACTCCCTTTCCCGAATAACGACTTTGATTTTGATCTCTTAATTCCACAGCTTCGTGTTTACCGGTTGAAGCCCCCGAAGGAACCATACCTTTTCCTTGAATACTATTTTCCAAAAAAACAGTTGCCTCCACGGTGGGGTTACCGCGGGAATCTAAAACTTCCCGTGCTTTTATTTTGGCTATTTTGCTCATACTTAATTTATTTAAAATTAAACTTAATTAATTATAACATTTCTACCAATTTTCCTCAATTATAAAATTTTCTAAATCTGTTGCCAAATCAACATTATTTTCTTTAAAAATCCTAAGAACTTTCATAAGATTATTACGAGCCAATCCTGCGCCGGGCTCTAATAAATAAGCTTCTTGAAAAAGCTCCTGAGCTTTCTGATAATTACCCAAGCTTAGATGAGTGCGACCCAAGGCAAAATAAATTTGCTGACGGCGCGGCGATAATTCTTGGGCTTTTTCTAAAATTTTCTGAGCCTTTTCTAAATATTCCGGACGATAAACGCTGGCCAAATTATATAATTGTCCTAAAAACAAAAAATAGCGAACATCTTGGGGGTGAGCCTGAATACTTTCTTCAAATTCTAAAATAGTTAATTCTGTAGCCTGAGCTAAAACTTGTAAATCCGCATCTGTGGTTTCTTGATCCACCTCGGCATGCTTTTCAGAAATTTGCTTAGCTAATTGCAATCTGATTTCATCATCAACAAAAGACGAACCCTCTAAAGCCTGACCATACCATTTCATACCGGCCGGAAAATCAAGACTATTGAAATGAACTCCTCTTATCCCCAATTTACTTTTTTGCCAAGGCTCAAGATTAACTTTAAACATTAACCAAGGAATAATGAGAAGAATTAAAAATATAAGCAGCGGCAAGGGAAAAGCATTTTTCTTGTCTTGAACCGGCTCTGCTGTTCTTGATTGCAAAATAAAATAGCTAAAAGCCAAAGCAAAATAGAAAAGAATCAGGGAACTCGGTGTATCAAAAACAAATAAATTTTGAATAAAATAAGCAACAAAAAGAAGGATTAAGGTAATAATAGAAAAGGCCGATGGCCCAGCCCGAATCTCTGTAGCCTTAGATTCTAAATATTTTTTCCTTAAAAACCATAAGAGAAAAAAGAAAATACTTAAATAAGCCAAAGTCCCCAAAATTCCCGTACAAGCCAAAAGATCAATAACTTGATTATGGGTTTTATCAAACCAAGTAGCATTATCGCCCTTGGTTAAGTACCAAGGATCATAATGCCGATTAAAAGCTACATTATAATTATCAACCCCCCAACCCAAAAAAGGACGATCTTGAAAAGCTTGTAAGCCAATTTGCCAAGCTTTTAGCCGCGTTGTATTTTCGCTGGGGCTTAATCTTGTCATTCTTTTAATAGGCAGAGGCACTTTTTTGAACCATTCTTGTTCTTGACTAGCTCGCAAGAATAAACCAGCTCCAATTAAGATCAAAAAAAGAATCAATAAAAAAACTTTCAAAATCTTTTTGGTTTTCCCGCAGAAAAATAAGAAAAAAAGTAAAGCAAAAATGACAAAACCCAAGGCTAAAATAGCTCCCCGCGTAGCAGCTAAAAATAAAATTACTAAATTAAAAAGCGCTAGAAAAACGCCCAAAAATTTCCAGATTTTTTTGGTTTCAATAAATAAAATACTCGCTAAAAAAACATGAAGCAAGGAGTAAACTCCTAAAAAATCAGGATTACCCAAAGTAGCACTCATCCGAGTTGCTCCATCTTTCAAAAGAAAAGAAAATCCTATTTTTTGACCTAAACCATAAAGCCCCACTAAAAAAGAAGAGATTAAAGTAGTTTTAATTAAGAAAAGCCAATCTTTTTTTTGCGAAAAAACACTGGCTAAAATCAAAAACCAAAGATAAAAATGGAGCAAAGTAATTATCCCCGTCATTCTTTCTTGAATACTCCACCAGCTTCTGGACAAATCTACCCCCGCCAAAGAAGAAATAATTAAAACTAAAATAAAAATACTTAGAGATAATAAAAATGGCTGGCGAAAATTTAACCGATATTTTCGAGGGCCATAAATTAAAAGAAAAAGCCAAGTCACCAAAAGAATTTCTACAATTATCTGAAAAACAATAATCTTGGAAAAGATATAAGGATAAAGCACTGGTTGATAAACAAAAAGAGGCAAAAATAAAATTGCCCCGCTCCCTAATTTAATAATAATTCTTAAAAATTTTTCCCAACTTGCCTTAATCATACTTATATATTATCATAAATTAAAGCTAATCACAATTAAAATAAAGAAAATATGTTTAAGAAACTTTTTAATAATATTACCAATAACGAACAAAACGAAACCATTGAAAGACTCATTGAAAACAGTTCACCTCGTCGAGAATTTTTTATCATGACTGCCTTGTCTAGTTTAATCGCCAGCTTTGCGATTATTATGAATAATACCGCTATTCTAGTTGGAGCCATGTTGGTTGCTCCCCTGCTTTATTCCGTACTAAGCCTAGGTCTAGGGATAGTAATTCTGGACCCTAAGTTAACTTTGCGTTCTCTGGCTACAATTGTAAAATCCTTTGCCATCTGCGTAGCAGTTAGCGCTTTGGTTGGTTTTATTTTTATAAAAAAAGCTCAAGTTTTAGAAAACTTTTTCCTTTTCTCGGAAGATTTTCTAGTCTCTTATTTCATTATTGCTATTATTTCCGGCTTAGCCGGAACTTTAGCCACGGTTCGACCACACATGAATGAATCCATGCCAGGTGTAGCTATCTCTGTAGCCCTCATTCCTCCTTTAAGTACTTTGGGGCTAGCTCTCTCCACTTCTAATAATTTAATTACCCGTCAATCGCTTTATCTTTTTAGCTTAAATGTTATTGGCATTATTATCTCTTCCATGGCTATTTTCACTATCTATCAATTTTATGCTTATCGCCACAAGGTCAAAAAAGCTGTGGATAAAGATGAAAAAATAATGGAAGCTAATAGTAATTCCAGCTAAAAACAAATTCAAATACTTAAATCAATAAAAAAGATGCTTTGATTTTACTCTTTGCGTCTTTTTTTTATTTACTTTCCTGTCGAGGTCGGACCTAGGCAGCTCTTAGGAGCTCGGCTCCTAAGTAGATATAAAGAAGCCGCCCAGAAATGTTTTGAGCAGCTTAACAAGCTAAATCTTTTTTCTCGTCATTTTTTCGACTTACAATTCCATTTTCGGAAATAAAAAATGGTGCTTGCTTGGTAAACGAAAGGCGAACCTTACGAAAACCAAAGAACCGAAGTTCGTGACAAGCACCATAGTTTATTTTAATAAAATTTTATTTTTTAGCAACCCCTCCCCTGTGGACAACTATTTACTTAGAAGCTCGGCTCCCAAGTAAACGTTTTCAGTTATTTCGCAACCTTTAAATAAAGAGTGATTTCTTTATCATCAATTTTAATTTTCTTTTCTTGGGAAAATTCTCCTTTCTGTAAATCAATAAACTCTACTCGAGTTTCCTTTTTGATTAAATCCTGGTATTTCTCTAAAAGCTCTTGCAAATCTTCGGTTTGATAAGCTACTTGCACTTGGTCTTGAGGGCAAACCTCAGCTTCTTTCTTTATGCGTTGAATTGCTCGCACCACTTCTCGCACTTGCCCTTCGGCTTTTAACTCGGGAGTTAGCTCTAAATCTAACCAAACTCCTTCTTTTAATTCTGAATCAACTTGCACTGCCTTTACATTAATCTCTTCTTTAATCAAATCCAATAACTCTGAAGAGTCTTTTATTTCTTTGTCAGAAACTTTTAAAAGAGAAAGAGGTTGCTTAACTTTAATTCCGGCCTTAACCCTTTCGGCCAAACCCAAACTGGCCACGTTTTTAACTTGAGCCATATTTTTCTCTAGCTCTTGATCAGGATATTTTTCTTGGACCTGAGGATAGTCAGTTAAGTGTATACTGTTTACATCTTCTTCTTTTTTTAAAATCTGATAAATTTCCTCACTCACAAAAGGAGTAAACGGAGCTAGCAAACGGGCAACCTCTAAAAGTAAATAGCGCAAAACCAGACTCGCCTCTTCTTTTTCTTGGGGAGTGTTTGGTTTTTGGAACCGAGAACGTGAGCGACGAATATACCAATTAGACAAATCATCAACTAAGTCCAAAAAAAGACGAGCTGCAGAAACCACGTCATATTTATCCATATTTTCGTTAACTTTTTGAATGACGCTCTGTAAACGAGAAATAATCCAACGATCTAAAACATGACTTACTTTTTCTAAATTCAAATCTTGTTTGCTTTCTTCGCCTTCGTACATTTTCCAAAAACTTAAACAATTATTTAAGGTAAAGAAAAATTTACGATGCAAGTCTTGTAAATCTTGTTGAGAAAATTTCTTAGATTGATCTACTTGATTAAGGGTATAGAAATAGAGACGCAAGCAATCAGCTCCTACTTTTTCTATTACTTCTTTTGGAATCACAATATTGCCTTTGGACTTAGACATCTTCTGCCCCTTTTCATCTAGAATAATGCCAACTGTAATTACATTACGATAGGCTGGCTCCTTTTCTAATAAAGTAGAAATTGCCAAAAGAGTATAAAACCAACCACGAGTCTGGTCAATTCCTTCGGAAATAAAATCAGCGGGAAAGGCCTGACCCTGGTCAATTAATTCCTTGTTTTCAAAAGGATAATGTTGTTGAGCAAAAGGCATTGAGCCAGAATCAAACCAACAATCAATTACTTCTGGCACTCGGTGCATTTTTGAACCACATTTCTTACAAGAAAAAATCACTTCATCAATGGCGGGACGATGGAGGTCAGTTAAATCTTGACCAGAAAGATCTTTTAACTCCTGAATTGAACCAATTACTTGCTGATGATTACATTCTTTATTCTCGCATTGCCAAATAGGTAAAGGAGTACCCCAATATCTTTCCCGAGAAAGATTCCAATCTTTAACTTCGCGTAACCATTCACCAAAACGTCCCTTTTTCAGGTGTTGAGGAATCCAATTTATCTTTTCATTATTAGCTATTAGTTTTTCCCGCAACTCAGTCATTTTAATAAACCAAGAAGATTGGGCGTAATAAATTAAAGGAGTGTCACAACGCCAACAAAAAGGATAATCATGTTCATAAAGCTCTTCCCTGAACAAGATATTTCTTTCTTTTAAGTCTTTAATGATTAAAGGGTCAGCTTCTTTGACAAACATCTGATCCCAAGCATAATTCGGGGTCTTCATATTTCCTTTTCCATCAACTGTCATTAAAAAAGCAAATTGACTTTCCTGTGATTTAATTAATTGATAATCATCCTCACCAAAAGCTGGGGCAATATGAACTAAACCCGTCCCCTCTTCCGAGGTAATAAAATCTCCTTCTAGGATTTCATAAATTCTTTCCTTTTTTTCGGGCTTAACCGCATAGGGAGCTTTATATTTCCACCCAATTAAATCTTTTCCTAGAAATTCTTCCTTAATCTCGTGCTCTCCTTCGCCCAAACAGACCAAGGTGTCTTTAGCTAAAATATATTTTTCTCCTCCTTGTTCAACCTTAACATAGTTTAAGTGCGGATTTACGGCCACAGCCACATTACCCGGCAAGGTCCAAGGCGTAGTAGTCCAAACCAAAAGATAAGTATTTTCTTGACCTTCCACTAAAAGTTTCAAATAAACCGAGGGCTCTTTAACTAAACGATAGCCTTGCGCTAATTCATGGCTAGAAAGAGTAGTTCCACAACGCGGGCAGAAAGGAACAATCTTATAGTCTTGAAAAAGTAAACCCTTGTCCCAAATTTGCTTTAAAATCCACCAAACTGATTCAATATAATTATCCTCATAAGTAATATAAGGATTATTCATATCCAACCAATAACCCATTCTTTTAGTTAAGGCTTCCCAATCTTTTTTGTAACGCCAAACTGAATCTCGGCACTTTTTGTTAAATTTCTCTAAACCATAGTTCTCAATCCCCTTTTTATCCTTTAATCCCAGTTCTTTTTCGATTTGAATTTCCACTGGCAAGCCGTGCGTATCCCAACCTGCTTTTCGTAAAACTCGAAAACCCTTCATGCTCTTGTAACGACAAATTACATCTTTAAAAGCACGAGCTTCAGCATGATGAATCCCCGGAGCAGCATTAGCAGTTGGCGGACCTTCGTAAAAAACAAAATTAGAAGAATTTTCATCTCTAATTGATTTTTTGAAAGTTTGATTATCTTGCCAAAACTTCAAAATCTCTTTTTCTTTTTCGTTTGTATTTCCAGCCATAAAAAAAATAGATAAATAGATAAATAAAAGTTTGTCTTTTTTAATTTTAGATAAATTCTCTTCTATCGTCAACAGAAAAATATTAACCATCCCTTTATTTACTTTTTCGCCCCCAAATCCCTTGACACCTATTGACACTTAATGAACAAAGAATTAAAATAAGAATATGAGTAAACTAATTGTCGACACTAAAAAAATAATTGAAAATATTGAGAAGATAGACCAAATACTAAAGCCAAAAGAAATAGAATGGACTTTGGTCACTAAGCTATTATCCGGTCACCAAGAAATTCTAGAAAAACTCCTCCAATATCCGGCCGTGAAAAAACTTCATTCTTTGGGTGACTCTCGTCTAAGTAATCTAAAAAGAATAAAAGAGATAAATCCTAAACTAAGCACTCTCTATATCAAACCTCCTTCTTTGCGCGATGTTCCCAAAGTTATTAAATATGCTGACATTTCTCTTAATACCTCTCTTTCCACGATTAAAGCTTTGAATCAAGAAGCTCAAAAACAAAATAAAATTCATCGCATTATCATTATGCTAGAATTAGGAGAATTAAGAGAAGGCGTTCTAGGTAAAAATTTAATCAATTTTTACCAACAAACCTTTAATCTTTCCCATATTAAGATTATAGGGATTGGAGCTAACCTTGGTTGCATGTATGGCATTCAACCAACTCGCGACAAAATGATTCAACTTTCTTTATACAAACAATTACTCGAAGCAAAATTTAATAAAAAAATTAAATATATTTCTGGAGGAAGTTCTATTACCCTTCCTTTAGTGAAAAGAAAAATACCAAACAATATTAATCATTTTCGGATCGGAGAATCGGCCTTTGTGGGAACTAACCCTTTAACTGGAAAAAAATTTAAAAACCTAAACATTAGTGCTTTTAAGTATCAAGCCAATATTATTGAAATGAAAAAGAAAGACTCTCGACCCCAAGGACAAATCAGTCAAGCCAGCGTTGGCCACACCTCAAAAATTAAAAAAGAAAATATTCAAACCTATCGAGCCATTCTAGACTTCGGCCTCTTAGATGTTGATGCTCAAGAACTTCAACCCGCTGAAAAGAATATCTCTCTAGTTGGCACCACTTCTGATATGAGTGTTTATGACCTAGGCCATAATTTAACTAAAGACGAAAGATTAAAAAAGAAAGTAGGCAATAATATTAAATTCAAACCTAGTTATATGGCCGTAGCCAAACTGCTTCACTCTCGCTATACGCGTGTAGAAATAAAATAAAATATCTATGGATAAAATAGAACCACATAAAATTTACACCACCGGCGAAACCAGAGAATTTTTAAAAATCAGTAAAAGCACAATTAAACGCTGGCTTAAAAAAGGAATTATCCGAGCTAATAAGATTGGCGGACGCTATAAAATCTTAGGCTCGGAAATTTTACGTTTAATTTCTCCAGACCTAGAAGAAGAAACTCGTCATGTCTATCGCGACCTTAAAGAAAAAACCAAGAAGAAAATCAAAAACTGGTAAAAGTCACATTGTTCTTTATACACAAAGTCATCGCAGACAAAAAAACTCCTGACATGATCAGGAGGAAGGGGGAACAAAAACGATATATATGTTTATTATCAAAATGAAATGTGGACCATTAATGAAAATGCTAGAGAATCGTCGTTAGTCGAGCTTCGGGATACTTATCCTCAAAAAAGCATTAGTCTGCAAAATGTATCTAACAAAAGCAGAAAAACACAAACCTCTTTGGGAAAAATTCAGTTTCAGTTCGAACATTAAGATGCGATGGCACGCGGAGGAGGCTAAAAAAATGGCCTCCTCCACCTTAAAAAATCTTATTGTTAAAAAATAAAAAATGGAGCGAAAGTAATTCCGAAGAAATACAGTCGCTCCATGAATAAATATATCACATCCTAAAAAATTAACAACCCCTGAACTGGGGATAACTTAAAAGCAATTAATAATTGACAATTTATTGTTAAGTTTTACAATAATTATTGTAAATAATTACAATAACAATTTTTTATGCTTAAACTTCGTTCAATCATTACAAAAAAAATTTTAGGATATTTTTTTCTTAACCCGCAAAAAGAAAAATATATTAATGAATTAGCCAAAAAATTAAATCTAGATGTCGGGAATCTTTTTCGAAAATTAAAAGAACTAGAAAAAGAAAAAATTTTAATTTCTGAAAAACGCGGTAACCAAAAATACTATTCTCTTAACCAAGACTATCCCCTTCTAGAAGAGTTGAAACGAATTTATAATTCTAATTACGGAGTTGTTGAAAATCTTAAAAATAAATTGCAAAAAATTAAAAAATTAAAAGAGGCCTATATTTTTGGCTCTTACGCTAAAAATAACTTGCAAGCGGAAAGTGACATTGATTTACTTCTAATCGGCGACCACTCTTCTTTGGCTACCAAAAGAATAGTTCTACCCCTAGAAAAAGACATTGGCCGAGAAATAAATATTGTTGATTTCTCGCCAGCAGAATTTAAAAAAAGAAAAGAAAAAAAGGACGATTTTATTAAAAATGTTTTTTCTCAAAAAATAATAAAAATTATTTAAATGTTTGAAAAGTTCAAATTTTCAGAAAAACAAATAAACCGTTACTATGAATCTGCTAAAAAAGATTTTAGAATAGCCTTTTCTTCCAATGTCCCGGAAGTTTCTTTCCGTTTTTCTTATGACGCTCTCCTAAAATTAGCTATCGCTATTTGTGCCATCAAGGACTTAAGGGTGAAATCAAAAAGGGGCCATCACATAGAACTAATAAAAAAACTTTCTATTTTTCTCCAAGATCCAGAAATAGAAATTTTAGCTAACGAAATGCGATCCAAAAGAAATTGGGAGCTTTATGGGGGAGGCGCTACTATCTCTCAAAAACAAAACCAAGAATACATTCTCTGGGTCAAGCAAATATTTAAAAAAGCGGAAAAAATGCTAGTCAAACAACCAAAATTAAAATTTAAAAACAAAAAGTTTGGAGGTGCGACCCCCAAACTGGAGAAATAAAAATGGAGCGAAAGTAATTCCGAAGAAATACAGTCGCTCCATGAATAAATATATCACATCCTAAAAAATTAACAACCCCTGAACTGGGGATAACTCAAAAGCAATAAAATTTTATAAAAATTACCTTAAAAATTAATTATGAAAAATAAATACCTTGTGACGGGCGGAGCTGGATTTATTGGCTCCAACCTTGTAAAAAAATTATTAGAGTCAAACAACTATGTTCGTGTGGTCGATAATTTTTCTACAGGAAAAAAAGAAAATATCGAAGAATTCTTGAATAACAAAAATTTCGAACTAATTGAAGGAGATATTAGTAATCCAAAAACGACTAAAGGAGTTGTTAAAAATATAGATTTTGTGTTTCACGAAGCTGCTATTCCTTCTGTCCCCCGCTCTATCAATAATCCCTTTGCAAGTAATAAGGCAAATATAGACGGTACATTAAACGTTCTAATTGCGGCTCGGGATGCGAATGTTAAAAAACTAGTATATGCTTCATCTTCTTCTATATACGGGGATTCTGTAAAATTGCCCAAGCAAGAAAATGATCCAATTAATCCAATATCTCCATATGCCCTAACTAAACTCGCGGGAGAAAGATATTGTCAACTTTTCGCTCAATTATATAAATTACCAACCATTTGCTTAAGATATTTTAATGTTTTTGGTCCAAAACAAGACCCAAATTCAGAATACTCAGCAGTAATACCCATATTTATTAAATCTATCTTAGACAATAGACAACCTACAATTTATGGAGATGGAGAGCAATCAAGAGATTTTACTTATGTTGACAATGTAGTTAATGCCAATATTTTGGCAATGCATTCAGATATTTCTGGAGAAGTTATGAATATAGCCTGCGGGGAAAAAATTTCTTTGAATGACTTATTAAAATATATCAACCAATTACTTTCTAAAAATATTGAAGCAGTCTACGAAAAACACAGAGATGGTGATGTAAAGCATTCTTTGGCTGATATATCAAAAGCAAAAAAACTTATAAAATACAAACCGCTGATTGACATAAAAATTGGAATTAACAAAACAGTAAAATGGATCAAAGAATCCATAAAATCTTAAAAAATGCACATAAAATCAATACTTAGGTCATTTCTACTTAAAAATAAAAACACCAAACAAACTATTATTAAAAACACCTTTTGGTTAGCTTTTTCAGAAATAATTAGCAAAGCGTTCAAATTTTTACTAATTATCTATGTAGCTCGCATATTAGGAGCAACGGAATACGGGAGATTCAATTTTGCCCTTGCCTTTGTTTCTCTATTTGCAGTTTTTTCCGATTTCGGTTTAGAAAAAATAACTACTCGCGAGCTATCTCAAGATAAAGGGAAAGAAAAAAATTTTTCTTCAATAATAAGCCTAAAACTTATATTAAGTCTTTCAGTCATCATCTTTACAATTGCATTCTCACTTTTTGCGACCGATGATTCTGGCACTAGAACAATGATATGGTTTCTGATGCTCTATACCGCATTCAACAATATTGTCATATTGACTTGCACATTTCTACGCGCAAGAGAAAAAATGCAATATGAAGCTCTAATAAAAATATTCCAATCCGCACTAATAACGGGTTTTGGATTTATCACAATAATAAAATCTCCCTCTGCGCTAAATCTAAGCCGCGGCTATTTCGTCGCCAGCGCTATCGCATTAATATCTTTTTTATTGTTTTTTAATTTTAAAGTCATAAAATTAAAAATTAAGTTTGATCACCAAATTTGGAAAAATTTTTTCATAATGGCATGGCCAGTTGGGCTTTTTACAATATTTAGTAAAATATATACCCAGGTAGATTCCGTTATGATGGGGATTTGGAAACAAGTAACAGAAGTAGGCTGGTACAACGCTTCTTACAGATTAATTGATATGGCATTAATCCCAGGAGCTCTTGTTGCTCAAAGCTTTTATCCAGCGATCAGCAAATCTAAAAAAAATCTCAAAAACCTGCAAAGATTATGTGACTATAGAACCAGCATAGCCATACTAATGGCTATCCCTCTGTCGATGGGAGGAATAGTCCTAGCTCCCGATATAATAAATTTGATTTACGGATCAAGTTTTAGTCCATCCATTTTAGCATTAAAAATTTTAATCCCCATGGGGAGCTTACTTTTAATAATAAGATCATATAACGAAATATTGATTATCTTAGATCAGCAAATCAAAGTATTCTGGATAGCTTTAATAGGGGCGGCACTAAATATTATTTTAAACTTTGTGCTTATCCCAAAATACAGCTTATACGGCGCAGCAACCTCCACCCTTGTTTCTATGTTGATAATGTTGTTTTGTTATTTTATGGCTGTAAAAAGACATACCATAGTTAAACCGATCACCAAAAAAATTACAATTCGTGCTATTAATTCCATCCTGGCCAGCGCCTTTATGTATCTGACCATCATGGCTATATCAAAATACAATATCCATATTATTGTAGTTATTTTAATATCAGGTGCTATCTATTTTTCTGTTCTCGCTTTGCTGGAAAGGCTTTTAAAAAAATAATAAAATAAATTATGAAAAACGTTGATTATAGAGAATCTCATAAATCTCCCGGCAAAGGCAAGTCATATGCTAAAAGTTTTACCGAATATAATTATAGATCAATGATTTGGAAATGGGAGCAAAAAATACTAAAAAAAACAATAAGTAAATATTTTAATAATAGAAAAATAGATTATTTAGACTTTGCTTGCGGTACCGGCAGAATCACCGAATTGATTGAACCTTACACAAACATATCCTACGGAGCTGATGTCTCTCAGGAGATGTTAAGTGTTGCGAAAAAAAAATTGAGAAAAACTAAATTATTAAATATTGATCTCACCAAAGAAAATTCCCTTTTTTGTGAAAAATTTGACCTTATTACGGCGTTTCGTTTTTTTCTCAACGCGCAACCAGAATTAAAAAATAAAACCATAGTTGAATTAAAAAAACTTTTAAAACCAAACGGTCTCATTGTTTTTAATATTCACATGAATCGCTTTAGCCCCTCTGCGATAATAATACGCCTCTATTACTTAATTTTAAAAAGGCAAAAAACGATAAATACGATGAATATTGGCGAAGTGAAAAAAATGTTATCCTTAGCAGACTTAAAAATATTAGAGACTCATCATATAGGAATATTGCCGATTATAAAAGAAAAAACCATACTCCCCATAAACCCTATACGGAAAATAGAATATTTCTTTTCTCATTTAAAATTTTTGCTATATATCAGTAGAAATGTAATCTTTATATGTAGTCAATGAAAACGTTAAAGTATGACAAATAAATCTATAGATATTAAAAATAAGATTATTGTAAAAACCGGTTTGCCAAAAGAAATCTCGCTTGAGGGCATAAAAACCGAGAAAGCCTATCAACTCTCTCGTGAATGCGGAATGTTCAAAATTCCAAAAACAATATTAATAGACAAAGAAAAAGGAATACTTATAACAACGTATATTAAAAATATCAAGCCGTTATCAAATCTCTTAAATTCAAAACAAGGAGAGATGGAAAAACTCATCAAAATGGCAGGAAGATCTTTGGGGGTTATTCATAAGAATTTGACACTTTCAAGCAAAAATGCAATAGAATTCTCGAATTTTTTTGATACAGATAAAGAAGACCCTTGCGCATTTCTACATGGCGACTTTAATCTTAACAATCTTCAATACGATTTAAGCTACAATTTAATAATATTAGATTGGGATATAACGCCAGTTGTGGGACAAGGCATAAATCATGGGCCAATCTATTGGGATATTTTCTGTTTTGTAAATGCCATCTTTGTGTCGCCACCTTATTCTAATATTTTCTCGAAACGGAGACATTATCTAAAAAGAAAAAAAATGGCCGATCTATTTATTTCAAGTTACGAACAAAATTCCAAAACTAAGCTAAAAAAATCATCTATCAAAAAATACGCTGATATGATAAACTCAATCTTTTCAAACCAATCCAGATCAAAACACAAGCTACACTACCATCTTTTAGAAGAAAGCAATCGTGAAAATTTTAAAAAATATTTTACCGAATTAACCAAATGATAAAAAAAAATAAAGAAATTTTTAAGATAGCCCTTATAGGAGATATATCTTTAAATAATAAATATTGCATAAGTAAAAATTTTCAGCCAACTCAAAAATCATTTTACAGGATTAAAAAATTTCTAAGACAAGAAAAGGTTGATCTGTTGCTTGTAAACCTAGAATCTCCTATAATAGCAAAAAATAAAAACCCTCTAAAAGAACCCAGTCTGCATACCAATCAACAAACCGCCAAACTATTAAATCACCTACGTCCGCAGATTGTTAATATAGGCAACAATCATATATTTGATTACCTACAAGAAGGATTTATAAAAACAACAGATTGGCTGCACTCTAATGGCTTCTTGTTTCTAGGAGCTGGTTTAAAGAAAAAAGACGCGGAAAAAATAGTTGAGCTAAGATTAAAAAACAGAACAATAAAAGTAATCTCGTATACTACTCCAGGCACCCATCCTTCGCTACCGAAAAACGGCAACATGTATCTTAATTTTTTAACAGAACCTAAAAAAACAGCAGAAAGAATCAAAAAACTGTCCAATAACGGGAAAAATTTGGTTATAGTGTCTATTCACTGGGGGAAAGAATTTAGTCATTACCCGACACCTCAACAACGAGATATAGCACATTTATTAATAGATTCAGGCGCTAATATAATTTATGGACACCACACTCACACTTTGCAAGGAATAGAAAAACACAAAAATGGTTATATATTATATAGTTTAGGAAATTTCTCCTTCTCTGATGTTATTGCGAAAGATCCGGTACTGTGGACCGACGATCAATTGCATGGTGGAGTTGCCCTAATTGATATAGACGTTCAAAACAAAAGCATGGTAAAAAATGTGAGAATTATTCCAACAGCGATTAAAGATATAGAGACGAAAATAGAAAAAAAAATAATTTGGATGAAAATAATAAAAAAAAGATCTAACAAATTAAAATTTTCACCCACGAATTATAAATTATTTTGGCGCATATACAATCTATGGGAATTTATTATTAAAAGACCATTTAAATATTTCTTCGGGGAAAGAAAAAACCTCAAAACACAAATCGTAATTTTCCCTTCTAAAATTTTTAAAAAAACCATTAAATTACTAAAAAAAATAAAAAGATGGATAACAAAGTAACAAAAAAAATTTATATTCTATTAGATTATGATAATCGCTTTTACTCCGAATGGGACAAACATGAATTTAGTCTAGATAAATTCGCTCACCTCTTAAAGGAAAGCGGAATTGAAATCGAAATACTTAAATTTTCTGAAATAAATTTTCAAAAAATCAACTTCAATAATAAAATAGTACTCTATTCAAGCTGCGAGGTAGGTAAATACAAAGATTATATAGAAGATATTCTTCTGGGAATAAAAAAACAAGGCGGCGTTCTGGTCCCTAATTTCTATTTATTCAGAGCCCATCACAATAAATGTTTCCAAGAAATCTATAAAAAAATTCTAAATTTTGGCAACCTACAAGGCAAATCCTTCGGCTCCTTTAAAGAATTTTCGGAAAATATTCTAAAATTTAAATTTCCCTTGGTGCTCAAAATCCCTGATGGTTCCGGAAGTAAAAAAGTTTGCCTTCTTGAAAACCACAAACAAGCAAAGAAAAAATCTAAACAAATATCCTCTATTTTTGATTCATTATTTAAAAAGACATTCTTCTCTGCAAGAGCAGTGCTGGCTTACTTGATGGGAATAAGAGATAAGGAGAGAATTTACAGAAATAACACCAATAAATTCGTAATACAAGAATATGTTCCTGGACTTCAAAATGATTGGAAAATTCTTATTTATAGTAACCATTACTATGCACTAAAACGAGGAGTAAAAAAAAATGACTTCAGGGCCAGCGGTAGCTATAAATTTACCTATGAAACTCCACCAGAAAACCTTCTAAATTTCTGTCACAAAATAAACGAAACGATAAAATCTCCTTACTTGTCCTTAGATGTCGCAATAAAAAAAGACAAATGTTATCTCATAGAATTTCAAGCATTATATTTTGGCATATACACTATCTTATATGCCGACTTTTTCTATACAAAAAACAATAATAATTGGATCAAAATTAAAAAAAGCCTAACAGTCGAAGAAGAAATGGCCCGTTCACTTTTAAAATTTATCAATGAATCATTTAACTTATAACAGTAGCAAGCAAAAAAAGGAACCTTTGACACTAATGGGGAAGCTTTGGTGTTTATTTTCTTTACTCTTGATATTTTCCTTATGGCAGAAACTAAGAATAAATATCTTAGACACGTCGGTGCACCCGGCATTTTTATTAATGCCTATAATATTTCTCCTATCTCTGCCATTCAATCTACTATCTTTTAAGGGGTTAAAAAAATACTTATTAATTTTTTGCGTTTTTTTAACTATCATACTCTCTTCTTTTTTGGCCAACGGAACATTTAATATGAATGCTTTAATAAAATGGTCAAGCTTTTTTTGCACAACCCTTCTTATAGCTGCTACGCTCAAAAACCGACAAGATGTAATTGTTGTGATAAAGGCCACAACTATAGCCGTAAGTATTATTTGCCTATATGGTCTTGTTAAATACTTTTGCGGAGCAATAAAATTTTACGTGAATCCATTTTCATTCGCCACCAAAAATTCTCTAAGCAATTGGACTGTCGGCGTTTATCCTTTTGCTCTTGCCTTTTTATTTATTTTTGCAAAGAGAAAAAAACAAAAAATATTTTGGGTTATTATTTTTATAATTATATCCTCGGCTCAAATATTAACCGTGAGCAGATTTGCGTGGTTAATAATGGCTACATCCATTGTTTGCATTTTTTTATTATCTAAAAATAAAAAACATATAATCTTTACGCTTATATTACTGGTTGCGTGCCTATCTTATGGCATAAATTCAAATCCCTCAACAATTAATAAAATAAAAGAACGAATCAGCGGTATTTTTGTAAAAGATGAACTCATGAATGACGGAAGTTTATCTGGAAGGTCGACGCAAATTAAAAAAACAATAATAATATTTCAAAAAAAACCATTATTAGGAATAAGCTCAGGTCGATATGTTAATTATAAAAATAATAACCCGCAAATAGAAAAAAGATTTGATCTTCTTGACACCCATTGTATTTATTTAACTTTATTATCAGAGTTAGGTTTAAGTGGTTTTATAGTTATTATTTTGATGATAACTCTTATTATTAATTCTCTTAACAAGTATCGCCTCGCAAAAAAAGAGATTGAAGAGGATAAATATGCATCGATTTTTCTCTTGTCCGTCGTTATGATCCTGGTTCGTGGCCTTACCTCTCACGAAGTTCTATTTATGCCCACCACCGCTCTCGTGCTAGGGTTAAGTATTAAATTATCTAATATAGAAAACAAAAAAAATGAATAAAAAAATTGTTATACAAGGATGGCTTCTGCATAAAATTAAATCAGAATATTATATACCATATACACAGTTGGTATATTTAAAAGAGATATCAAAATATTACGAAGAAATTTGTTTACTTTCTCCCGTCAAAAAAACATTGAACACAGAATATCGTTCTCTAAAAAACATCAAAGGTATTGTTATTTATGATTTGCCTTTTAATAAAAATTACCTAAATGCCATAAAAAAAGTTCTCTATTATATAAAAGCTTTTAGCGTTTTATCAAAAAAATACGATATTTATTATGTTAGATTCCCTAATCCTTTCGGATGGCTATCTAAAATATTTTTCGCTAACAAAAAAAGGATTATTCATTTTGTAGGTGACCCTATTGATGTTATCAAAAATAACCCCAATTTTAATAGTCTTAAAAAAAATCTTTTATTATTCTTCTTCAGATTCGAATTCAGGGCCTATATATGGGCCTGTAAAGGGGCAACAGTTTTTTCTAACGGCTATCATATAGCCGATAAATTAAAAAAATACCAAATGAATATTACTCCACTTATATCATCTACTTTGATTAAAAAAGATTTTTGTTTTAATATAAAAAAAGAAATAACAAAATCACCTAAATTATTATATGTTGGAGGTCTTAGAACGGCAAAAGGTGTCGAAATTATTATTTCTGCCTTTTCTAAAATAATCAAAAAATACTCCAATGCAAAATTGACAATAGCCGGAGAAGGAGAATTTGAAAAAGAATTGAAATCAATTGTCACAAAGAAAGAATTAGATTCTCAAGTAGACTTCTTGGGTCATATTGATAGCAGAAAAAAATTAAACAAATTATACCGGGCTCATGATATTTTTTTATTTGCTAGTCTTTCTGAAGGTTCTCCGAGGGTAATTCTTGAAGCCATGGCCAATGGATTGCCAGTAGTAAGTACGCCAGTCGGTTCTTTGCCTGTAATTTTCGAAGACAAAAAAGAAATTATTTTTGCAAAATTTAACAACGATGATAGTTTTTTTGAAAAAATAGATCAATTAATACAAAATAAAAAAATTTATAAAAAAACAAAAATAAATGCTTTTAAAAAAGTTCAAAAATATACTATTGATAAATTTATAAAAAGAATTTTCACTCCTAACAATGAATAAATCATCAAGCTTTAAAATAAAAAAGAATAAGATTACAAAATTTTCTGTTTGCATTTCCGTTTACAAAAAAGATGATGCTGAACATTTCCGTAAAGCAATTGAAAGTATTGTTAATCAAACAATAAAACCATCTGAAATTATCTTGGTGGTCGATGGCCCAGTGCCTGAAGATATTAATAAAGTTATAGATAAATTCAAAAATTCTCTCAAAAACTTCAAATTCATTCGACTTTCCCAAAATAAAGGACATGCTATCGCCCGCCAAATAGGTATTAAAGCAGCTGACCACGAGTTGGTCGCCTTAATGGATAGCGATGATATTTCCGTTTCCGATCGTTTTGAAAAACAACTTGCTTGTTTTCAGAACAATAAAAATCTTGATGTAGTTGGAGGTCAAATTTATGAATTTATCAATTCAATTAAAAATATTATAGGAATAAGATGTGTTCCGCTAAATGATTCTAGAATAAAAAAATATTTAAAAAAAAGATGTCCCTTTAACCAAGTAACTGTAATGATGCGAAAATCATCTACGTTGAAAGCTGGTGGATATATAGATTGGTATTGTGAAGAAGACTACTATCTTTGGGTCAGAATGCATGAAATCGGTTGTAACTTTAAAAATTTGCCTGACAATTTAGTTTACGTAAGAATAGATAAAGAAACCTACAAAAGGCGTGGGGGGTGGAAATACTTCAAAAGCGAAATCAAATTACAAAAATATATGCTAAAAAATAAAATAATCAACCCTTTTCAGTATCTATTTAATGCTTTATCTCGTTTCGCCGTGCAAATCCTTTTGCCAAACAATATACGTAAATATATCTTTCGAAAACTATTTAGGAAAACTTAAACTTATCGCAAAGGTTAAAAATTAAAACAACAAACACACAAACTTGTTAATTTAATGCATTAATAAATATGACGAAAAAAATATATAAAATTGGCTACACTACAGGAGTGTTTGACATGTTTCACATAGGGCATTTAAATATTTTAAAAAAGGCAAAGAAAATGTGCGATTATCTCATAGTCGGAGTAAGCACGGACGAATTAGTTTTAAGCTATAAAAACAAAAAGCCAATAATACCATTTAAAGAACGTGTTGCTATAATTAAATCCATAAAATATGTTGATAAGGTTGTGCCTCAAGAAAATCGTGATAAAATTCAAGCTTTTAAAAAAATAAGTTTCGATGTAATGTTCGTTGGTGACGACTGGAAAGGAAGCAAATTGTTCAATCAAGTAGAAAAAACCTTAAATAAATACGGAACAAAAGTCGAGTATTTTCCTTATACAAAAAACATCTCTTCAACTAAATTACGAGGAATAATTGACAAGATTACAGAAGAAAATTTTTTTTAAAATTAACTTAATGTTTACTCATAAAAAATGGGATCAACTATGTTCATTATTGAAAACAAGGGCTAATATTCCTTTTATTAAAGCAAGAGATGCTTGTGACGAAAGAGGGCCTAAGCATATTATATTAAAACATGATGTTGAGACAAATTTAAAAAAAGCTTTAGATATAGCCAAAATTGAGCATAGATACAACCTGCCATCCACTTTTTATATTCAAGCTTATCTCTTGAGCAATAAAAAAAATATTGAGATTCTTGAAAAAATAAAAAAGTTGGGACATGAAATTGCTTATCATTATGACGTTCTTGACTCAAACAAAGGGAATTGGGAAAAATCATTATTAGAGTTCTCTAAAAATATTAAAAAATTTAAAAAATTAGGTTTTGCCATAAAAACAATTTGCCCACATGGTAATCCTGTCTTGAAAAGAAAAAATTGGTCATCAAATAAAGATTTTTTTAAAAATAAAAAAATTCAAAAAAAATTCAAAAAAATAAAAGACATTGTAATAAATATTTACGATAAAGATAATTATATATACATTTCTGATACTGGCTATAAATGGCAAATAGTCAAAGACATAAAAAATGACGACAAGAAAAAAATAAAAAACCAAAATATAAAATTAAATAAAAAAACTTTTTTAGACTTAATCAAGAAAAATAAATCTTTAATAATAAGCACGCACCCACATAGATGGAATAAATGTTACTTAAAGACAAAAATTAAAATCTTAATATTTAAAATCCTTAAAAAAACAACCAACTTTTTTGCTAAAAATAAATTTATAAAAAAAATTTTAAGCAACTTCTATTATTTAGCTAAAAAAATTTGAAAATTATATGACAAAAAATATTAAAGACCTGCAATCTAAAATACTCGAAATAGCAAAATATTTAGATAAATTCTGCAAAGAAAACGAAATAACTTATTATCTTATGGGAGGATCAGCTCTTGGAGCCATGCGCCATCAAGGATTTATCCCATGGGACGACGATTTTGATGTCTTTATGACTTACAAAAACTACAAAAAATTTATTAAGGCATGTAAAGTAAACTTAGATACTAAAAATTTTCACCTACAAGAAGAAAATACCGAAGAGTGGCCAATGTTTTTTACTAAAATACGAATGAACAACACAACATTTATCGAGAAAGGGGTCGAAAACAGAAAAATGCATAAAGGAATATATGTTGATATTATGTGCCTAAACAATGTTTCTAGTAATTACATTTATCGCTATCTTCAATATCTTTGTGCTAGAATACTTACTGCCCAAACATTAGCAGAACGAGGATACAAAACAAACAATAAAAAGAAAAAAATAGCAATACATATAGCAAAGAAAATTATAAAAAAACCTATAAAAAAAATATTGATTAAATTTGTAAGGAGCCTAAATAAGAAAAAAACTAAATATGTAGGACATTTTTTCGGAAAAGCAGAATTTAAACATACCTCCTTCCCCAAAAATTATCTAGGAAAACCTAAATTTATAAAATTTGCCGACACCTTTCTTCCTGTTCCCAATAAAGTGAAACAATACTTGAAACTAAGATATGGGAATGATTTTATGAAGATGCCAGGAGAAAAAATTAAAAAGAAATACCCCATTCATGCTGAATTTATTGACCTAGAGAAAGATTATAAGTATTATCAAAAAAATATAAAATAAAAAAATGAATTTATTATTATCTTTTTTAATCGCTTTTGTTTTTTCTCTTGTCGCCATTCCCCTTCTCAAAAAACTAGCAATCAAACTCCACCTTTATGATGACCCCAAGGGGGATGTTTTAAAAATACACAAAAAACCAATTCCTTATCTAGGGGGAATTGGTATTTTTATTGGCTTAAGCGCCGGGCTAGGAATTTCTCGTGTTTTTCATCAAGTTTCCGGCCTGCAAGCTCTCGGGCTCTTAGTTGGTAGCATTATTATTCTTTTTCTAGGATTTTGGGATGACTTAAAATGGAAAAAATTTGGCAATCCCCTTCTCAAGCTTTTTTGCCAATTTTTAGCTGGAGTGGCCATTATCCTCATCTTAATTAAGATTGGGGTTAATTTTGGTTTTTCTATTAATCCTTGGATTGGAGCAATAATAGCTGGCTTTTATATTGTCGGCGCCATGAATGCTTTAAATATGCAAGACGGTATGGATGGTCTAGCTGGCGGACTAAGTGCTATTTCTCTATTAGGCTTCATTCTTTTATCTTTTCAAGGCAATAATTTATTCGCCTTAACCATTGGTTTAGGAATTCTAGGCGGAATTCTGGGCTTTTTATTTTATAACTGGAATCCAGCTTCTATATTTATGGGAGACAATGGTAGTCATTTCTTAGGATTTTCTTTAGCGCTTTTAGCTATTATGTTCTCAGGTCATCCTGTCTATAGCTTCCGCCAGTTTATCGGCCCCATTTTGATTATTGGCTGGCCTATTATTGACGCTACCTGGGCTATTATTAGAAGATTGAGTCAAGGAAAATCACCTTTATCCGGCGACCGCGGACATTTATATGACCGTTTACACTTAAAGGGATTATCTACTAAAAAAACTGTCTTGATTTGCTATGGAGTTCAAGCTATAATAGTAGGAGTAGGGATCATTGTTTATTTAATGTAAAATGTAAATATCAAAAATTAAAATGACAATTCAAAAACATAAAATCAAAAAAGAAAAAAGAAAATATGGGGAAATTTAACCTTAAAAATAAAGATGATTTTGACCAAATAAGAAAAGATGCTGAAAATTTTTATAAAAGAATAAATAACATTAAATGCCCTTATTTTAAAGAAAAAATCGCTTTCAATGCAAAAGGATTAAGACACTTAAAGTTCAAGACAGATCAACAGGCTAGACCACAAATTGATCAATATCCCCGATTAAAACTTTTGCCTTTTGTTCCACAGGTTCTAAAAAATTCTCACACCTTACAAGGCATCTGGCAAACTAAACGATTTGAACAACAAAAAACAAATGGAAAATGGAAAAAAATTTTAAAAGATGTCACATTTTATGAATTTATTGCCGTTCTAGACAATATTCGCTTGAAAATTATAATTAAAAACGTGGCTGGTGGAGAAAAATATTTCTGGAGCGTTATCCCTTATTGGAAAATCGACAAAAAAAACGGTAAACGCATTTTGCATGGTAGCAGTATGGAAGAAAACATAAATTAAACAAAAAACGTTGCGTAAAAACGCAACGTCTTAATAATGGCGCTTGGCTACAGCTTGGATAGCCGTGACAGGGCCAAAGCCCTCCAAGCACCATTTATTAATATAACATAATTGAAATTTTTGTCAAAACTTATCCACAATTTCAATCATCTCCATTATTATCACTAATATATTATTTACATGAAAATTCCCTTATCAAATCCAGATATAACAGAAAAAGAGAGAAAAGCGGTTTTAGATGTTTTAAAAACGCCCAATTTAGCTTTGGGCCCCAAACTAAAAGAATTTGAAGAAAAATTTGCCCAATATATTGGGGCCAAATATGCGATAGCAGTTAATTCGGGCACTTCTGCTCTTCATTTATTAATTAAATCAATAGGAATTAAAGAGGGCGATGGAGTAATCACTACGCCTTTTTCTTTCATTGCCTCTGCTAACTGCATTTTATACGAAAAAGCTAAACCAATTTTTGTGGATATTGATCCCTTAACGCTGAATATTGATCCTGGTAAAATAGAAAAAACAATCACCAATCTGCCTGCTGAAAAGAGGAAAAAACTAAAAGCTATGGTCATTGTAGATGTTTTTGGCTTTCCAGCTGACTGGGACAAAATTTCAAAAATCGCCAAGAAGTATAATTTGAAAATAATTGAAGATTCTTGCGAGGCTATCGGAGCAGAGTATAAATCGGGAGCAGTCCCCGTTCGGAAACAATCCCCTTGGCGTAAATGTGGAAGCTTTGGAGATGCAGCCACTTTTGCTTTTTACCCCAATAAACAAATAACCACTGGCGAAGGGGGCTTGATTGTAACTAATAATAAAAAAATAGCCGACCATTGCCGAGCCTTAATGAATCAAGGAAGAAAGGTAGAAAATGGCAAATGGCTTGAACATTTTTATTTAGGCTACAATTATCGCATGAGCGATATTAACGCTGCCCTGGGATTAACCCAACTCTCTCGTCTCCAAGAAATATTAAAAAAGAGAGAGAAAGTGGCTAAAATGTATGATCAAGAATTAAAGAACATTCCCGAGATTCAAATCCCCTATCGTAATCCTCAAGCTAAAATTTCTTGGTTTGTTTATGTGGTTCAAATTAAGAAAAATCGCGACCAAATTTTAAAAAAACTAAGAGCTAAAGGAATTGCCTGTAGTAATTATTTCCAACCCATCCACCTTCAACCTCTCTATCGAAAAAAATTTCAATACAAAAAAGGAGACTTTCCGATAACTGAAAAAATCTCCCAACAAACCATTGCCCTCCCCTTTTACAACAACCTCACTCAAAAGCAAATTAAATATATAGTCAAAAATCTTAAAGAATGCTTGTAAACCCCGTAGAGAAATTTTGAAAATTATGTTTTTCTATAATTATGTTATCCAAAGCAAAAATAACAACCAACTCTATATTGGTTATACTACGAATTTAAAAGAACGATTAGAAAAACACAATAAAGGATTAGTTAAATCCACCAAGCCATACCGGCCATGGGAATTGATACATTATGAAGCTTGCTTAAATAAAAACGATGCTATACGTAGAGAAAAATATTTAAAAACAAGCCAAGGTCAAAGATTGTTAAAACGCCGACTTAAAGAATATTTTTATTATGAGAATAAATAATTCAAAATTATTCTACGGAGCAAGAAAAAAGATATTTCACAAAACAAGCTTAAAAAGAACGGCTTTCTTTCTGTTCTTTGATGTGCTTTTAATTGCTTTAGCTTGTTTTTTGGGATTTTTGCTTCGTTTTGATGGAAACATTAAGCCTGAATACTTTACAATGATTAAGGGATTCATTGCTTTGGCTGTCCCTCTGACTATTATCTTTTTTGTTTTGGAAAGACTTTATTCTATTTCTTGGTCTTTTATTAGCATTCGCGAAATTTTGAAAGTTGGACGAGCTGTAATTTTAGGATTTGCTTCTTTGGGAGCAATTCTTTTTGTTTTAAAAGAAAATGAACTTTTTAAAGGATTCCCCCGTTCTATTGTCTTTATTTCTGGAGCCTTGGCTTTCTTTTTTACAGCCAGCTTGCGCTTTGCCAAAAGAATATATTTACACGGATTAAAAAACAGCTGGAAAAAAGAAAAAGGCAAAAAAAACAAAGTTTTAATTATTGGCGCCGGCGAAGCCGGAGAAAAATTAGCTCGGCATTTAATTGCTAATTCTCAGACCCCCTACTCTTTAGAAGGCTTTATTGATGACAGTCCGATGAAAAAAGGAATTTTAATTCATGGAATTAAAGTTTTAGGAACTATTGAACAATTAGCTGAAATCATTGAACAAAGAGAAATTGCGGAAATAATTATTGCCATGCCCTCTGCCCCTATCCCAACCATTAGAAAGACTGTGGAATTAGCCCGGCAAGCTAAAATTAAGAAAATCAAAATCTTACCCGGCACTAAAGAAATTCTAGAAGAAAAAGTCAGTTTAAATAATCTACGGGAGATATCTATTGAAGATTTATTGGGACGTGAGCCAGTCCAAATAGATACTCAAGCCATTAAAGAATATGTTACCGACAAAAGAATTTTAGTGACCGGTGCAGCCGGCTCTATTGGCTCGGTGCTTTGCGAACAAATATTAAAATTTAAACCCCGGCAATTAATTGCTTTAGATCAAAGAGAAACCGCTCTTTTTTATCTAAAAAAGAAACTTAATCAAGCTTGGAAAAATTCTAATTTTCCAGAAAATCCTTTATTCTTTGCTTTAGCTGATATCTGTGACCAGAACAAAATTGACCACCTTTTTCAAAAATGCCAACCAGATGTAGTTTTTCATGCGGCCGCCTACAAGCACGTGCCGATGATGGAAGACGACCCTGATGAAGCCGTGCGCAACAATATTTTAGGAACTCTTAATACAGGAGAGGCTTCCTTGAAACATAAAGTCAAAAAATTTGTTATGGTCTCGACAGATAAAGCTATTAATCCAACTTCTATTATGGGGGCTAGCAAAAGAATGGCGGAAAAAGTTTGCGTTTGGCTTAATCAAAAAGCCCGCTCACAAAAAATTCCAACTCGTTTTTGCGCAGTTAGATTTGGTAATGTTTTGGGCAGTCAAGGCAGTGTCGTCCCTATTTTCCAAAGACAAATTGAAAAAGGAGGCCCCGTAGAAGTGACTGACCCCGAAATGAAAAGATATTTTATGATTACTGCTGAAGCTTGTCTTTTGATTATGCAGGCTGGAGCCATTGGCCAAGATGGAGAGGTTTTTGTGCTGGATATGGGTCAACCAGTAAAAATATTAGATTTAGCTAAAGAAATGATTCGTTTGGCTGGTTATAAGCCGGATATTGACATTCCCATTGTTTTTGCTGGCATTCGGCCGGGGGAAAAATTGTTTGAAGAAATTATTACTGAAAAAGAATCGCCAACCAAGCATGAAAAAATATTTATCTCTCATTTAGAAAAAAATGGAGACGATATTCAAATAATCTTAAAAGAATTTGAACAAGCTTTATCAGAGATGAATAAAGAAAAAATAAAGGGACTGTTAGAAATAAAATGAAAATAAAAAAACTACCATTTAAAGAATATAAAAAGATCTATTCCACAGTGCCTCGACTTTGCGTTGAGGTAATTTTATCAACCAATAAAGGAATAGCTTTAACTAAAAGAGAGATTCCCCCAGCTATTGGCAAATGGCATATTCCCGGGGGAACCGTGCTAAAAGGAGAAAACCTGGAAAAAGCAGTAAAAAGATTAGCTCAAGAAGAGATGGAAGAAGATATAGAAGTTGAAAAAATGATCGGAGTGATTGAATATGATTTTCCTGAATATTTTGACCAACCCGTGGGCATTGCTTTCTTGGTGAGATCAAAAGATGAGAACCCATTAAATAGCAAGAACAAGAAATACAAGGTATTTAAAGACATGCCTCAGAAGATGATTAAAGAGCAGAGAGATTTTGTAATAAAGCATAAAAAAGAATTGTTTTAATCATTGACCCTGCCTATCAGCAGGCAGGCCTAATTATCCACAATTATTTTCTTGACAAAAGCACTCATTTCGATTATTATCGAAATGAGGCTTATTTTTCTTAAATAAAATCGAAATGAACAAAAAAGAAATTATTTGGAGAGAAATCCTTTATCAAAGTATAGAAAAAAAAATTGAACAATTCACTCAAAAAGAATTGGCTCAAAAGTTTTCTGTTTCCTTGAGCACTATTTTTCACGCCTTGAAAGCGCCTCGTCAATTAAAAATAATTGAGGTGACTAGCCGTAATTTCCGAATTAAAAATAAAGAAAAACTTCTCTACCTTTGGAGCACTTACCGAAATTTAAAGAAAGACATTGTTTATCAAACTAGAGTTGAAAATTTACCTTCTTCAAAAATTGAAGCCCTAATGCCTCCTCAAATAATTTATGGTCTTTACGCTGCCTACAACCAACATTTTTCTGACCAACCGGCTGATTATGATAAAATTTATATTTATGCCTTTGAAAAAGAAGTGAAAAAAATAAAGAAAAGATTCCCTAAGAAAAAAGGCTATCCCAATCTTATTGTTCTTAAAGCAGATGATTTTCTCCCCTCTTACGGCAAAATTACAACCTGGGGTCAAACCTTTGCTGATCTTTGGAATGCTGAAGAATGGTATGCGCAAGACTTTCTAGAAGCCTTAAAGAGTAAAATTAATAATTAAAAATGTCTTTTTATCACGACCTAATAACTAAAAAAAGTTGGCAACTCCTCCAAGAGTTAAAAAGAAAACATCATTTTATTTTAATTGGTGGATGGGCCGTTTTTCTTTATACTCAGGGATTAAAATCAAAAGATATTGACTTTATTTGCGATTACCAAGAGTTAGAAAAATTAAAACAAGAACACGATTTAATCAAAAATCAAAGATTGAAAAAATATGAAATCAAAACTGATCATTCTGATATTGACATCTACCTTCCCTTTTTTTCTGACCTCGGCCTTCCTATAGAGAAAATAGAAAAGAATACCATTCTTTACTCTGGATTTGTTTTGCCAAAAATAGAAATATTAATGATTTTAAAACAGTATGCTTTTCAAAATAGATCCGGCTCTATTAAAGGAGAAAAAGATAAAATTGACATCATTAGTCTCCTGAGGCAAAACTTTAATTTTAAATTTTATCTTAATTTTTTAAAAAAAGAAAAAAAAGAAAACTTTATTAAAGAACTAAAAAAAATCTTAGAAACAACCAAAGAAGTGCCGGAAATAAATCTTAACCAGCACCAATTTTCTAAAATAAAAAATAAAATTTTAAAAAAATTATGATTTGGTTTAAAGTTATTCAACAATTTTTAACACCCAGTGTTTTTATCCTTTTAATTACCCTTCTCGGGTTTTTATTGCTTTTAAAAAAGAAAAAAAGAGGAACTAGACTTTTAATTTTAGGATTAATTATCTATTATCTCTTTAGTATTACTCCCTTTCCAGATACTATTATCGCCCCCCTAGAAAATCAATTCTCGGCCCTAGAAGGGCCTCTGCCCAAAGAAATAACTCAAGCTGTAATTTTACTGGGCGGAGCGGAAAGCGACCGCCTGCGGGCCACAGAAGCGACAAGAATAGCTAACCTTAAGCCAGAAACAAAAATAATCGTTAGTGGTCAATACTTTTTAAACCCCGAAGATACCCAAGCCTTGAAATTAAAAAATCATCTAATCAGTCAAGGCCTTGATCCTGATAAAATAATTTTAGAAAATAAATCACGCACTACTGGAGAAAGTGCACAAAATTTGAAAGAAATACTAAAAGATCAATGCTTTTATTTAATCACTTCTGCCTATCATCTCCCTCGTTCGGTTTTCCTTTTTCACCAACAAGGTCTATCCCCTTTTCCAGTTCCAGCTGATTTTAAAGTTCAAAAAGAAAAATATGATCTCCTAGATTTTTTTCCTTGCGCTCAAAATTTAAGAAACGTAGATTTAGCTATTCACGAGTATCTTGGTTTAATTTATGGGCAAATCGTAAATTGACAAAAGTCTCTTTTTTTGTTAAATTAAATCAAGAAATCAAAATCAATTTATGAAAATTATTAAAGACAAAATATCAATTCAAGAATTGCAGAAAATGGGTCAAAGCAAAACAATCTTTGGGGAATAAATATCTATCCATATGACCAAGGCCAGAAAATGATTGAATTTGACTCTATGATTAACTTCCGGCCATCTCAGGGAAATAGAAGCCGAGGAGTAAATGATTCTCAAATTCAAAAATCAATTATTGAAATAGTAAATAATATTATTGAAAAATGAAGCCACAACACCAAAGTTTAGCTTCCGGCCGCTGGGAAAAAATTCCTTTCATAGAACAAATGGCTAATGTTGGCAGTGAAATAGAAAGAACGATTAACTGGAAAAATAAAAATAAGAATGATTATAGCGAAAAAGCCTTTGTGCGTGGGCTAGAGCTCTTAAGTCTTACCATTCAAGATTTTAAAAATAAAAAACGATTAAAAGAATTAACTCGATTGCGGGAGGCCTTAATAGATTACTTCCAATTTAATAATCAATTTGAATCTTCCGACCAATTGTGGCAAAAATATTTTTATGCATTTAATTTTGCCGCCCGTCGCAATTTTTAAATAAAATTTAAAACACAAATAATATGGAAAACAACGAATATCAAAGCCAAGAAGAAAAAATCTTAGAAGAACATCATTATTCAGAAGAAGATGAAATTGACTTACGAGATTATATTAAAGTCCTTTGCAAGAGAAAATGGCAAATTGCCAGTATTTTTGGAGGGATTGTAATCTTTAGTATTATCATCAGTCTTCTAATAACTCCTGTTTTTCAGGCTAGCAACTTAATTGAAGTCGGAAAAATTAAAGGAGATCCCATTCAAAGCCTTAATACTATCAACTCTGTTTTTTCTCGAGAAACCGTTCTCCAACAAGTTAAAAACAAAATTAAGGAACCTTTAGCATTATCAGAAGGAGCCACCACTAATCAAGTAGCTCAAATGTTTGACATCAAAGAAAATGAAAATGGCGAAAACCAAGACAAGTTTTCTAAATTTATTGAAATTCAAGGAAGGGCTCATACTCCAGAACAAGCAGTAACCGTGGTGCAAGCAGTCTCAGACATTCTCCTTACCTATCACAACAATATCTTTAGTGAAGCAGAAAAAAATTACGAAACCGAGTTAGCTACCATTGTAAGCGAAAAAGAAAAAACAGAAAAAAATATTACTAAAACTAACGAAGAAATTACTCGCCTAGAAAGCGATATTGAAAATTATCAAAGAGAAATTAATAACCGTTCGGCCGCTTACAGCGATGGCCAAGGCCGCATTGCCGAAAGCTATATTGATCTTTTAGCCACAGTCAAAAACCAAAAAGAAAGCAAAGAATCTCAACTACTGAATTTGGAACATAAACTAGTTAACCTAGAACAACAAATTCAATCTAAAAAATACGAGAGGGTTTATCAAACCAAACCCACAGAAGTTGAAGTTCCAGCCACAGCTCCTGAAACCAGAATTTCTCCAAACCGAAAGCAAAATGTTATCATTGCTGGCATTCTGGGAATATTTTTAGGAATTCTTTATGCTTTTGGGGCAGAATATTTTAAGGAAGACCCGATCGAAAAACTGAAAGTTAAAAAAACTAATTATTAGTATCAAAAAACAATAGAATAAAGAAAAATTGCGAAGAATAATTTCTCCGCAATTTTTTTATTTTATCTACTATCCATGTACGAGGTCGAACCTCGTACATAGCATGGTTGAGACGTTTTAGGGGCAAATGTACGAGGTCGAACCTCGTACATATTTTTTTAGGATTTTTGTTCTTCTTTGATCGCTTTTAGGATTTTCTTTTTCAGTTCTTTAGCTAATTTGGGATTATCACGCAAGGCTTGCTTAGAATTTTCCCAACCTACGCCAAGTTTAGTTTCTTCATAACTAAGGGTATTACCAGATTTTTTAACTAAATCATATTTAGCTCCTAAGTTCAATAAGTCCCCTTCCCAAGAAATTCCTTGATTATACATAATTTCAAACTCACAAGTCTTGAAAGGAGGAGCTACCTTATTTTTAGCAATCTTAGCCTTAACCTTATTACCAATTACATCATCTTTCTTTTTAATTTGAGCCAAACGTTTTAACTCCACCCTTACTGAAGAGTAGAATTTAAGGGCTAATCCTCCAGTAGTGGTTTCCGGATTACCAAAAAATACACCAATCTTCATTCTTACTTGATTAATGAAGATCACCGAAGCCTTACTCTTGCTCACAATGGCGGTTAGCTTGCGCAAGGCCTGACTCATTAAACGAGCCTGTAAGCCCATGTGCGAATCTCCCATTTCGCCCTCAATTTCTTTTTTCGGAGTTAAGGCCGCTACAGAATCTATTACAATTACATCTATTCCATTAGAACGCACTAGAGTTTCTACTATTTCTAAGGCTTGCTCTCCCGTATCCGGCTGGGAAATCAATAAATCATTGACTTTTACCCCGATTCTTTTAGCATATTCTGGGTCCAAAGCATGCTCAGCATCAACAAAAGCGGCTACTCCGCCTTTTTTCTGAGCCTCAGCAATAACATGGAGAGCTAAAGTGCTTTTTCCGCTCATTTCTTTACCGAAAATCTCAATAACTCTGCCGCGGGGTAAACCGCCAATCCCTAAAGCTAAATCCAAGGATAAACAACCAGTAGAGATAGCCTCTACTTCCATTTTTTTGGCCTCGCGAAGCATCATAATAGAACCTTCGCCAAACCTTTCTTTAATTTGATTAATCGCCACTTCCGTGGCTTTTTGACGATCAGTAAGCTCTTTTTTAACCTCTGGCTTACTGTCTACTTTTTTGCTGGTTTTTTTTGAAGCCATATTTTTTATATTATATTATTTTTCTAAAATCACTTGACGCGACACTATTTTTTTTTGTGAATGTTTCTTTTGGGCTGCCACTTCAATAACGTTAAGGCCAGGAAATAAATTAATTTCTTGCTGAAAAGTACCGTCCGCGCTAACATTTTCTAAAAGTTGGCCATTGATAAAAATATCAGCTCCTGGGTCAGCGCTTCCTTCAATAGTTAAATGAGAATCTTGAGTAATGATATTTTCAGCCGGACTAGAAACTTCTAAATTAGAGGTAAAAAGAGTGTCTCTAATAGTAAGACCAAGATAAACCAGGAATAACAAAACCGCAAAAATAACAAAATAAACACTAATTTCAGCAAAAGTATGAGGCTTATTTTTAATCCCCATTTTTTCAGGAACTTTCGGTTTAGTAGCTTGGCTAAATTCTTTTCGCCACCTTTCAATAATAACCTCTGGCTTAAGTTTTAAAAATTCAGCATATCTTTCTAAAAAACCGCGGGTATAAGTAGTCCCCGGTAATTTATAAAAATCATCGGCCTCTAAACATTCTAAATATTTTTGAGCAATGCCAGTTTTTCTTTCAGCTTGCTTTAAGGTCCATTTATTCTTCTGGCGAGCTTCTTTTAGGATGCTGCCAATAGTATTTTGTGCAATTGATTTTGATAAAAACATAGAGGATGGTTAATTGGGCACTGAAGGTAATTGAAAATTGGAATTTTGTATTAAATTATTAATCCGTTTGGTTCTGTAACTAGAGATCATTATCATAAGTTCGCTCTTCTGCTTCTCCGTCTTCTTCATAAGGTTTTTTAAAAACTTCCCTGGCTTTAGATCCTTGTGAAGGTCCAATAGTCCCCTCTTCTTCTAAATAATCTAAAATGCGCGCCGCCCGAGCATAACCAATTCTTAATCTTCTTTGCAAAAAAGAAGCAGAAGCTTTTCCTGCCCGAATAATCATTTCTCGAGCTTGAGGCATTAGCTCATCTTCTTCTTCCATGTCTCCACCAAAATGAGAATCAACAATAGAACGAGATTGAGACTCTACTACCCCTTCTTCATATTCTGGCTCAGCGACTTCTTTTAAATAATTGACAATTTTTTTAATCTCTTGGTCAGAGACATAAGCTCCTTGTAATCTCTTTGGTTTAGAAAGTTCAGCATAAGTGAAAAGCATATCTCCGCGACCCAATAATTTTTCTGCTCCAGAAAAATCTAAAATAGTACGAGAATCTGCCGAAGAAACCACAGAAAAAGAAACTCGAGCTGTAATATTAGCCTTAATTAAACCAGTAATAACATTAACTGAAGGCCTTTGAGTGGCCATCACTAAATGAATGCCGGTGGCCCGTGCCATCTGCGCTAATCGAATAATACAAGCCTCCACATCTTGAGCAGCCACAGCCATTAGATCCGCTAACTCATCAATTACAATCACAATATAAGGCATTTTTTCATCTGGATGAGCCTTATTATAGCTACCAATATCTCTTTTTTTAGCCTCAGCCATCACATCAAAACGACGATCCATTTCTCCTACCGCCCATTTTAAGGCATTAACAGTTTTAGTAACATCAGTAATTACCGGAGTTAAAAGATGAGGCAGACCTTCGTAAAGGGTTAATTCTACTCTTTTCGGGTCTACAAAAATAAATTTCAAATCATTAATTGAATTCTGATAAAGGAGGCTAAGAATAATAGTATTTAAAAAGATAGTTTTTCCTGAACCTGTAGATCCAGCCACTAATAAATGAGGCATTCGCCCTAAATCTGCTAAACGAATATCACCAGCCACATCTCTTCCTAAACCTAAAGTTAAATTATTAGATCTTTGTTTAAAAGCCTTACTACTTAGAATTTCTCGTAATCGAATAATGGCTGTTTTCTGATTAGGAACCTCAATCCCAACTAAAGATTGCCCCGGAATCGGAGCCTCAATACGAATAGGGTGAGCTGCCAAAGCTAAAGCTAAATCATTGCCTAAACTAGTAATTTGAGAAAGTTTTACTCCTTGGACGGGCTTTAAAGTATATTGAGTGACAGTCGGTCCCACTTTGACGTCCCTCATTTCTACAGGAATAGAAAAATTTTTCAATGTCTTTTCAATAATCAAGGCATTGGCCTTTGTGTCTCCGCCTTGAGCTCGGGTAGAATCCCCTTCTAAGAGATTTAAAGGTAAATCAACTTTAGAAAATTTACGCGGAGAAGGAATCTTGATTCCTGATTGATCATCTTTCTTTGAATCTGAAGACAATTCTTTTTCTGGAATTGATAATTCTTGCTCTAGCTCTGAATCAGCTTGATCTATTTTTTGAGAAACCTTTTTCCAAGAACCGGCTATTTTTTTGCCAATTTTTGAAGAACGAGACCTTCTAGTCTTTTTTAAAGGTAACTCCTGTTCAGAACCTTCTTCTTCGATTTCCTCTTCTTTTTTGCTTTCTTTTTTCTTAAAACTAAAAATCCCTTCTAGGGATATAATTAAAGTGACCAAAAAGATACAAACAAAAATCAAAGAAGCAGCCCAAAAACCAAAACTATTAACCAAAAAATAAGTTAAAGCATAACCAACATAACCTCCTCCTCTGTGATTAGTTAAGGCGTCAGCATCAGTTAAAACAAAGAGGTGAAAAATGGCACTACAAATTAAAAAACAAAAAATTAAACTAATTAAGCGAACGTTAAAACTGCGTCCTTTTTCTTGAATCTTAAAATAATTTAAGAAAAGATAAGCAAAAAGCAAGAAGAAAATCGGTAAAATCCAGCTAGCCCAACCAAAGAGTAAAGTTAAACTTTGTCCTAAAAAATTACCAACTAACCCAGCCGAATCTAACAATCCTAAAAATAAAACAATCGCTAAAGTAATTAGAACAATAGCGACAATCCAATTTTGTGACTTTGATTGGTTTTTAGGGTTTGTAGTTTTTTTAATCTTTTTCTTTTTTGACGAAACAGAACGAGCCATAATGAAATTATATTAATATTCAAACAAACTTTCTAATATTAATATAATAACATTTTTTACTCTCTTAAGCCAGTGCCAGCCGGAATTAAACGTCCCACAATCACATTTTCTTTAAGTCCCCTTAGGTAATCAGAACGTCCATTAATGGCGGTATCCACTAACACGCGAGAAGTCTGTTGAAAAGAAGCGGCCGACAACCAGCTATCAGTAGAAAGAGAAACCTTGGTAATTCCTAATAATAAATCTTGAGCCACTGCCTTTTCTTGAGAACTTTTAATTTTTTGATTGGCCTCCAAGAAATAACTTTTAGGAACTATTTCTCCTGGGAAAAGATCAGTATCTCCACTATCTTTAATTAAACAGCGAGAAAACATTTGCTTAATCACAACTTCAATATGCTTGTCGTTTAATTTTTGGCCCTGGGAAGAATAAATATGCTGCACTTCGCGTAAAATATACTTCTCGACCTCTCTCTTGCCCTGTAAACGGTAAAGCTCTCGCAAGTCTAAGCTTCCGTCGGTTAATTGTTCTCCTGCCTTTACCTTAGCTTGATCCTTGACCCAAATAGCACGATTACTGGCATCAAATTCTTCTTCAACTTTTACAGGATAAATCAAAACAATATTCCCTTGAGGGTCAATTTCTATTGAACCGCTATGTTTAGCTTTTATCTTTTTGCCTTTTTGTTCTGCTAAAATATCTTTGGCCTTGACTTCTTTTCCTGCTTTAACTTTGATTTCCCAATCTTCTTTGTCGGCAAAATGATAAATCTCTTTCTTATTAATTTGATATTCAAAAATTATCTTTTTTTCTTCGTCATTATCAATCACCGAAGCTTTACCATCAGCTGGAGCCAAAAAGGCCTGTCCTTTACTTGCTCGAGCCTCAAAAAGCTCTTCTACCCGAGGCAAACCTTGAGTAATGTCAGTATCTGCTACTCCTCCGGTATGGAAAGTACGAAGAGTTAACTGAGTGCCTGGCTCACCAATGCTTTGAGCAGCTACCACTCCTACGGGAACCCCTACTTTGACTTTTTTATTATAAGCCAAATCATAACCATAACATTTGGAACAAACTCCTCTTAAACTCTTACAAGTTAAAACCGAATAAATAGCAAATTGATCAGGATTAATTTGAGTAATAGCACGAGCTTTGTCTCGATCAATAATTTCTCCTTCTTTGACAATGATTTTTTTAGTTTTAGGGTCTTTAAAATCTTGAGCAGAAGTACGACCAAAAAGACGACTCTCCCAAGTCTCTACCATTTCCTCGTTTTCTTCCTTGGTTAAAACTAAACCTTTCTTATCTCCACAATCTTCTTCTACCACTAAAACGTCTTGAGAAAGGTCAACCATTCGACGAGTTAAATAACCAGCCTTAGCTGTTCGCAAAGCAGTGTCAGAAGAACCCTTACGAGAACCATGCGAAGAAATAAAATATTCTAAAATATTATAACCTTCCTTTAAAGAAGATTTAATTGGCAATTCAATTAATTTACCACTCGGAGAACGGACAATTCCTCTCATTCCAACCATCTGAACGAACTGCGACCAAGAACCACGTGCTCCTGACTCAACCATAGAAAAAACCGGGCTAAAAACAGGTTTATTGGCCTGAACTATAGCAGTAACCTTGTCTTTGGTATCAATCCAAGCTTCAATAGTTTTTAAATATCTTTCGTCATCAGCCAAAAGACCCATTTCATACTGTGATTTAATTTCCCTAATTTGACCTTCTGTTTCTTCAATAATCTTATTCTTATTCTTAACTTGAGGCAAATCTTTAATGCCAAAAGAAAGACCAGAATCAGTTAAATAATTAAATCCGTATTCTTTAATTTTGTCTAAAACTTTCACCGCTTCCGCTTCTTCAGCTTGTTCTAATAATTCAGCTAAAATTTTTCCCAAAACTTTTTTATCTACCGGTTGATCCATCTTGTAAATTCCAAAAGGGATAATAGAGTTAAAAATAAGACGTCCCACGCTTGCCTCTCTCACCTTTCCATCAAACTTAACTCTAATTTTTTCCTGTAAATCAACCTTACCTATTTCATAGGCTAAAATAGCTTCCCGACTAGAAGAAAAAACTTTTAAGTCTTCTTCTTTTTTGTCAGTTTCTGGCAAGAAAGTTAAATAATAGGCACCCCAAACCATATCTTTGGTAGGAGTAATTACTGGACTGCCAGTAGCTGGTTTTAAAAGATTATTAGTGGATAAAATAATTTCTTCTACCTCTTTTTTGGCCATATCAGTAATAGGCACGTGAACTGACATGGTATCTCCATCAAAATCAGCATTAAAGGCAGTGCAAACTAAAGGATGGATTTGAATAGCTTTTCCTTCTACTAAAACTGGACGAAATCCTTGAATTCCTAAACGATGCAAAGTGGGTGCTCGATTTAAAAGCACATAAGCATCTTTAATGATTTCTTCTAAAAGGGCCCAAACATCTTCGGTCTTCTGTTCAATAGTCCGATTAGCACTACGAACATTATGTACTAATCCTTTTTTAATTAATTGAGAGGCAATAAAAGGTTTAAAAAGCTCTAAAGCCATTACTTTAGGCAAACCACATTGATCTAATTTTAATTTCGGGCCAACCACAATTACAGAACGGCCAGAATAATCTACTCTTTTTCCTAATAAATTCTGACGGAAACGACCCTGTTTTCCTTTTAAAATATCAGCTAAAGACTTTAAAGAACGACGCTGCCCTGTAGAAGCAACAACGGTTTTACCCGAACGCATATTATTATCAAATAAAGCATCCACTGCTTCCTGCAACATTCTCTTCTCATTGCGCAAAATAACTTCGGGAGCTTTTAATTCGTAAAGTCTTTTCAAGCGATTATTACGATTAATCACTCGACGATACAAGTCGTTAAGGTCAGAAGAAGCGAATCTTCCTCCGTCCAAAGGCACTAAAGGACGTAATTCTGGAGGAATTACCGGAATTACCCTTAAAATCATATCCTCGGGCTTAATCTTATTCCCCATAAAACTACGCATGTACTTGATTCTCTGTACTATCTTCTTCTTTTTGTTGTTGTCGTTAATTGCTTTTTTCTTTTTTTCTAAATCGTGAACAATTTTACTAAGATCTTCTTTGGCCAATAATTTAAAAACAGCTTCCGCACCAATATCAGCACTAAAAATATGACCATATTTCAAAGAAAGTTCGCGATATTCAAATTCAGTTAATAATTTCTTTTCTTCTAAACCGGCAATCTCTTTACGAGTTTCTTTGTATTTGTCGCTCAAAGCTAGAGTATCTTCATCAGCCTTAGCTGCCTTTAATTCTTTCTGCTTTTCCTTATATTCTTTCTCTAATTTATCTAAAGCTTCATTTTTTAAATCTTCTTTGACTTCTGTAATTACAAAATTAGCAAAGTAAATTACTTTTTCTAAAGAAGAAATAGACATTTTTAAAACTAATCCAATTTTGGAAGGCAAACTACGCAAAAACCAAATATGAGCTACCGGAGCAGCCAAATCAATATGACCAAAGCGCTCTCTGCGCACCAAGCTTCTGGTCACCTCTACTCCACAACGATCACAAACTATGCCCTTGTAACGTAATTTTTTATATTTTCCGCAAGCACACTGCCAATCCTTAACCGGGCCAAAAATTTTCTGACAAAATAAACCATCTCTTTCTGGATTTCGACTCCGATAATTAATAGTTTCTGGCTTAGTAACTTCTCCATGTGACCAAGCTTTAATTTGTTCAGTAGAAGCCAAACTCAAGCGAATCTCGTTAAAATCACAAGGTTGCCTTCCTTTGTTACTTCCTCTTAAAACTAAAGTTGAAATTGTCGATGGATTAGACATAAATAAATTATTCCTTTTTTATCTTTTGACCGTCTTGAAACATTTCAATGTTCAAACCCAAACCTTTTAGCTCTCTGACCAAAACATTAAAAGATTCGGGAACATTAATTTCTTTAATCGACTCCCCTTTAATAATTGATTCGTAAGCTTTGGTACGGCCAACGACATCATCAGATTTAATAGTTAACATTTCTTGCAAAGTATAAGCAGCTCCATAACCCTCCAAGGCCCAAACTTCCATTTCGCCAAATCTCTGTCCACCAAATTGAGCCTTTCCGCCCAAAGGTTGCTGGGTAATCAAAGAATAAGGACCAATAGAGCGTTGATGAATCTTATCTTCTACTAAGTGGTTTAACTTTAAAGCGTAAATATAACCAACCGTGACTTTGTTTTTAAACCTTTCTCCGCTGCGACCATCATAAAGATACATTTTGCCATCTGGAGAATAACCAGCACGAACCAATTCTTCACTAATTTCTTCTTCAGTAACTCCATTCAAAACTGGAGTGGCAGCCTTGTAGCCTAATTCTTTCGCAGCTAATCCTAAATGCGTTTCTAAAATCTGACCAATATTCATACGAGAAACCACTCCCAAAGGATTAAGCACAATATCCACACTTTGACCATTTTCTAAATAAGGCATATCTTCTTCCGCCACAATACGAGAAACCACTCCCTTGTTGCCATGACGACCAGACATTTTATCTCCCACCTGAATTTTTCGCAAATCAGCAACCAAAACCTGGATAGATTTAATTACTCCAGCCGGCAATTTATCTCCTTTCTCTCGGGTAAAAATCTTAATACCAATCACTTTGCCGTGTTCTCCATGTTCTAAATAGAGTGAGGAATCACGAATATCTCGTGCCTTTTCACCAAAAATAGCTTTTAAAAGCTTTTCTTCGGCAGTTAATTCTGCTTCTCCGCGTGGCGTAATTTTACCCACTAAAATATCGCCAGATTTAACTTCTGCTCCAATCCGGATAATTCCATCCTCATCTAAATCTTTTAATTTAGCCTCGCTAACGTTAGGAATATCGCGCGTGGTCATTTCTGGACCAAATTTAGTTTCTCGAATATCAACTACATGCTCATCAATATGCAAAGAATTAAATTTTCCATCGCGAACCAAACGAGAAGAAAGAAGGATGGCGTCCTCGAAATTACCACCTTCCCAAGACATAAAAGCACAAAGAACATTTTGACCTAAGGCCAACTCGCCTCCTTCTACAGAAGAGCCTTCAACCAAAATGTCACCCTTTTTAAATTTCTCCCCTCTTTTTATAGCAGGCCTTTGATCAAAGCAAGTATTAAAATTGGAACGATCATATTTTTTTAAAAAATATTCTTTTTTCTGACCTGATTTATAACGTAAGCAAATATGCTGAGAATCAACTTCTGTAACTTCTCCATCCTCTTCGGCAATCAAAAGATGACCAGAATCTTGAGCTACCCTTCCTTCTACGCCTGTACCCACTAAAGGAGCCTCTGGCCTTAACAAAGGAACAGCCTGTCTTTGCATATTACTACCCATTAAAGCTCTAACTCCATCATCATTTTCTAAAAAAGGAATCAAGGCTGTGGAAACACTGACAATTTGATTAGCAGCCACATCAACATACTCCACCTCTTCTACATCACAAAATCCCGGTTGCCCATAAATACGCGCCTCCACTTCTTTGTCAACCAAACAACGATTCTTATCAATATGCGCACTAAAAGGCATTAAAATATGTTCCTCTTCTTCAAAGGCGTTGAAATAAACAATTTCATCTGTTATTTTTCCATTTTTTACTTTGTAATAAGGAGTTTCAATAAAACCATATTCATTTAAACGAGAATAGCAAGCTAAATAATTAACCAATCCCACATTAGGGCCTTCAGGAGTGGCAATCGGACAAATTTTTCCATAATAAGTACGATGAACGTCCCTTACCTCAAAACCAGCTCGATCACGAGATAAACCACCTGGTCCCACTACAGTTAATCTTCTTTTATGTTCCAATTCCGAAAGAATATTAGTCTGGTCCATAAATTGGGATAGCTGAGAAGACATAAAGAATTCTCTGATTACTCCCACAATTGGCTTAACGTTAACCAACTGAGCTGGACCATATTTTTTAGTCTCAATTAATCCCATCCGATCGCGAACTATTCTCTGGAGTCTTAACATTCCCACTCGCATTCTATTTTGAACTAATTCCCCAATCGCTCTTACTCGACGATTAGATAAATGGTCAACATCGTCAGCTTCGCTTTGTCGCACGTTAAGATGAATCAATTCGGTAACAATAGCAATTAAATCTTCGGGACGGATAGTCCTCTTTTCTATCTTAGGATCTAAATGAAGGCGTTGATTAAGTTTATATCGCCCTACCTTACTAAGATCATAACGACTATGATTAAAAAACATAGCATAAATTAAAGAACGAGCATTATCAACCGTAGCTAAATCTCCGGGCCTAATTTTTCGATAAACTTCAATTAAACCTTCGTCCTCTGAGGCTGAAGGATCTTTTTCTAAAGTTTCTTGGATATATTTGCTATCCATTATTTCTTTATCTTTTTTGAATTGATCTAAAATTTCAACATCTGAACCAAAGCCAAAGACTCTTAAAAGAGCAGTGGCTGGAATTTTTCTTTGACGATCAATTCTTACCCAAATAATATTTTTTCGAGCGTCAGTTTCAAACTCTAACCAAGCTCCTCGATCAGGAATAACTTTAGCGCTATAATAAAAATGACCTCGCAAACGCTCATGAGAAAAAATAACGCCTGGAGATCTTACTAATTGCTGAATAATAACTCTTTCAATGCCATTGATAATTAAAGTTCCCTTGCCAGTCATCAAGGGAATATCGCCAAAATAAATATCTTGTTCGGTTTTTTTACCGGTTTTCTTGTTAACTAAACGCACCCGTACAGTAAGGGGTGCTTCATAAGTTAAGTTTCTGTCTTTGCTAATAATTTCGTCAAATTTTGGTTCTCCCAAAGTGCAACTCAAAAAGTGCAATTCAAAATTTTTACCAATCAAATCTTTAATTGGCGAGAACTCTTTAATCAACTCTTCCAAGCCTTCGTTTAAAAACCAGTTATATGATAATTTCTGATTTTTGGTTAAATCAGGTAAAGTAAAGTTATTATTAGTTATAGCTTTAGCAAAAAATTTGCGTTTAGAACTAATCATAAAAAGAAAAAAACGAAAAACCCTCTCAAACTAAAAGCCGGAGAGCTTTTTTTATTTTATTTTAAAAAATAAATTAATTTTCACCGGAATAAACAAAGTTCAAAAAATTAAATCTTTCTTTAATAAAGGAAAAGAAAGAATTGTTTGCTTGTCTAACGTTAAGCATAGATAAAAACCGCAATATTGTCAAGTCTTTTCTTAAGCTTTATCCACAAGTTTTCCCCAACTTTTATTAGTAAAAATAAAAACTAGGATTTTGATTTTAAATATTCTTTAACAATTAAACGATCATCCCAAGGGATTTTTTGGCCACGAGCTCCCATAATCCAAGGTTCACAACCTTTTCCTGTAATAATAACCGTATCTCCAGGCTGAGCTATTTCTAATGCTCTTTCAATGGCTTGACGCCGGTCTAAAATTTCTTGATATTTTTTTGTTTTAATCCCCTCTTTTATATGATCAATAATCTCTTGAGGATCCTCATCATAAGGGTCTTCGTTGGTAACAATAATTTGATCAGCATACTGTTCAGCCAAAGCTCCAAGAAGCGGTCGTTTAGATTTATCTCTTCCTCCTCCAGCTGAACCCAAAACACAAATCATTCTTTTCTTTTCTTCAAAGAATGTCTGATAAACTTTTTCTAAAGAATTAGGAGTGTGAGCATAATCAACTACAACCTGAAAAGGTTTTTTAACCACAATCTCCATCCGGCCGGGCATCTTTTGAAGGCAACTTAAAGCTTTTTGACCAATTTTTAAATCAATTTTCTGAGAAAGGGCAAAAGTTAAAGCTGCTAAAGCATTACTAGCATTAAAAATTCCCTTTAGATTTAAAGAGAAATCAAAAGAATCAACTTTAAATTCCAATCCCTCTTCCCCTTCTTTAATTCCTTGAGCTGAAACAATTTTTAAATTCTTTTCTTTGTTCTCTAAAATTGAATCCTTAAGAGTGTAGCCATACTTTTGGTCGAGATCATATTTTAAAAAATAAGGGCTACTGGCATCATCCAAATTTATTATACTCGTCTTAGGAATTATTTGTCCTTTGATTCTTTTTCGAGAAGATCGACTTAAGTGGGCAAAAAGCTTTTCTTTGGCTTGACGATATTTTTCAAAACTCCCATGCCATTCAATATGTTCTGGCGATAAATTAGTAAAAATACCCACATCATAATTAATACCCCAATGGCGATATTGCTCAATGCCCTGAGAAGTAGTCTCAATCAAAGCATAATCACAACCCTTTTTCTTCATCTGGGCCAAGAGTTTTTGAAGGGCAAAGCGACCCAACATAGTCATCTTTTTTTTATTCTCAAATTCCTCTCCGGCAATTCTAAAATTAAAGGTCGTGGTCAACCCCACTCGATAACCAGCTTCTTCTAAAATTCGACAAATTAAATTAGTTACTGTTGACTTGCCGGCAGTCCCCGTAATGCCAACCACAATCAAAGCAGAGCTGGGATGACCATAAAAAAGACTAGCCAAAAAAGACCAACTCCAGTAATAGAAACGCCAAACAAAAGAAGGTAATATTTTTTTGAGCACTTTTTTAACCATAATTTTAATCAAAACTTTGTAATAAAATTTCAGCGGTAATAATAGTATAAAAATATAAAGGATTAATTTTACTTTCTTTGTTTTGGTACTTTAAATAAGATTCCATTAATTCTTCTTTTTTGATTAAATTCAATTTTTCTAATTGAGAATTATCAAGAAGGTGCCAAAAAAATTCTTTAATCTCTGAACGACGTATGGTTTCTTCAAAAAAACTAGCAAAATTTTCATTACAAGCAGGATGAGTAAGGGCCGAGGAATGACCTTGTTTTTGAAGATAATCTCTTAACATTTTCTTGTTCTTTCTTTGAAAAGCAGGCAAGGAGCGACAAAAACTAATAAAGTCAGGATGAGCCAAAGGAGCAAGAGGCCAAATATTTTGCCTTAAATATATATTATTACGAGCTAGATTAGAAGCAAGTACAGAGTAAGGAACCAGCGGTAAAGGCAAAGACTCAAAGTTTATTTCTCGAAAAACTTTTTTTAGAAAAGAAGTAAAAAAATTAGGAGAAGAAAATTTTTTCCTTAATTCCTTTTCTCTTAAAACAGGAAAACCATCTTTTTCTTGAGGGTCAACACTAAAAGCTTCATCTCCACCTATACCAGTAACCATAAATTTAATCCCTTTTTTCTTAGCCTTAAGAGCCATTTCTCTTAAAGATTCAAAATAAATCTCTCGACCCAAATAAAAAGGTTGAAGACAATGCCCTGAAATCTGAGAAGATAAAGGCCATTGATCTTTCATTTTAGTTAAATCTAGCTTAATAGTATTTGAACGAGCAATAGTTTCTAGTTTTTCTTTCTGCCTTTCTCCGCTCTCAGAAGGAAGCAATAAAGAAAAAGTCTTTATTTGCTCTGAACCTTTGGATTTAAAAAATTTAAGAGGGGTAAGAGAGTCAACCCCTCCACTCAGCTCTAAACCCAAAAATGAATAATCTTTTATGCGATTAAGAAAATTATTTAAAACTCTTTCTAAGGAAGTTGTAAAAAGAGCTAAAGAACTTTTCTTTTTTTGCGGGAAAGGATGGGGGGAGGGATATTTAACCTTGATTCCACTCTTTCGCAAAAACAAAACACTTCTTTCACTTAAAATTTTTAAATCCAAAAAAACAGTACGATCGGCATGACCGCTACGAAAAAATAAACGCTCGGCCAATCGTTGAACATCTATTTTTATTTCTGTCCCCTTTTGGTACTGAGAAGAAAGATTAATAAATTCATTAGAGAGGAAAAGAAAGCCATCGTAAACTAAATAAAAGATGGGCAAAGTGCAGAAAGCGTCACGATAAACCTTTACTTGGCCGGATTTTTTTTCTAAAACAATTAACAAAAATTCACGTTGATAATCAGAACAAAGATTTTTAATAAAAGCATCCAAAAGATTTTTTTTCTTCAGACAGGAAGAAAGTTGAGCGTAAAGAGAAGATTCAATATAGCCGAAAACCAAAAAATTTTCACTTTGAAAAGTAAAAGTACGAGGACAAAAATTTCTTTTCCTTAAAATAACCTCTAGGGAGCTGCTTTTAACCTCCCAACTCAAAGAAGAAGAATCTAAAGAAAAAGCATCTTGCTTGTCAAGCTGAAGAGGAATTTTGGCCCAAAGGAAAGTTTCTTTAATTTTCATCTCTATACCCTTGATCTTCATAACCTTCGGGTTTCATGGATTCAATCATTTGCTTTTCAGACTTTAAGCTAAATTTACGGAAAAGTTCTGAACAGAAAATACGAGAACGAGATTTTTTTAATTGAGAATTTTTAACTAGTTTAAAATTAGGCATAAAAAAATAAATTAATAAATTATTCTTTATTTATATCTTCAGACAAATTTTCAATTTGATTTAATTTCTCATAATCTGGCAATTCTTGAACTTTATCAATTCCCAAACATTTAATAAACTCCAAACTTACCGTATAAAGATTCTGGCTTTGATCTCTCTCTTCTTCTCCAGAAACTTTTTTTTCCTCAACCAAACCCTTAATTAATAAATTACGCAAAATAATAGTACAATTCACTCCTCGAATTTTCTCCAATTCTTCTTTAGTAATCGGCCCGCGATAAGCAATAACTGAAAGAGTTTCTAGAGAGGCGGGAGTTAATTCTTGATCTATCTCTTGTTGTAAAAAATCCTTAACCAATTCTCCGTTCTGAGGATTAGTAATCATTTGCCAAGATTGACCGTCCTCAATAATATTTATTCCCCTTTGCGGATCTTGATATTCTTGGCTTAAATCTAAAAAAGCAGCTTCTAAATCTTCTACTCTTTCCTTAAGAATCCGCGCCATTTCTTTTTTGCCTAAAGGGCGATTAGAAATAAAAAGAAGGCTTTCTATTTTAGATTTTAATTCTCCTTGATTCATATTTTAAAATTTCTTTATAACCGATTAAAGCGGCACAATAAAAACTTGGGCTTACAAAAAAAGTTTCCACAGGTCGAACTTGTGCAATTAAAAATTAATTAAATATTTTTCTTGGCAGTTATTTTAATTTCCTGGAAAAGCCCTTTTTGTTCAATCTCGATCTTATCTTCTTTAAGAAGTTCTAATGCCGCTAAAAACATAATTGATTTTTCGGCTCGAGATTTAGTGGCAATTATTTTATTAAAAATAAAATTTTTATTTTGAGATAAAAAAGAAAGCATTTCTTTAATCTTATTCTTTAAAGAAAAAATTCTTTTTTTAATTTTAGCTGTTATCAATTTTTTTTGCTTTAAGCGCAAATCCAAAAAACGCTGAAAGCTATTTCTGAGAGCTTGAGGATTAACCTGATAAGTAAAAGGAGAGGATGGGCAAATATTTTCAAAAATTTTACAACGACTAAAACCAAGATAAGGATTATTGAAGATTTTTCCAATTTGGCGAGCCGCTGAAGCGTATTGACGATAGAGTCTAAGCTGATCTAATAAATCCTCTTCATCTTCATCTTCTTCATCTTGTTCAAAAATCTTTTCCGGAAGAAGAATCTTAGATTTAATAAAAATAAGACGGGCAGCAATAGATAAAAAATCGGCTAACTCGTCAGGTCTAATTTCTTCTATTTCTTTAATGTGTTGCAAAAATTGATCAGTTACCTGCCCTAAAGCAATTTCCGTAATGTCTAATTTTTCTTTCTGAATTAAGCCTAAAAGCAAATCAAAAGGGCCTTGAAATTGAGGAATTTCCACTTTATACATAAAACTATTTTTGAGAGGACTTCTTTTTTTCTTCTAATTTTCTCTTTTGACTTGCCTGTTCTTTTTGTCGACTTTTCTTCAAACAGGTCTTGCAATAAACTGGACGAACCCCATCTGGGATAAAAGGAACTCGCACAATTGCCCCACAACCATCACATTTGGCCTCATACTTTACTGTTTGTTTTCCTGACAGAAGGGCAGCATTCGGCGCTGTTACTCCGCTCCAACGCATAATTTTTTCTTCTACTAATTTTCGTGGCTCAGCATATCTTTCTCGAGAAACCTTAATGATCTTTTCAGCATTACCCTCTGGCTTAGATAAAGGGGGTAAAGTAATAGCCGAAAAAGGATCAGAGGTAATACCATCAATCATTAATTTAACATAAATATTATATTGATCTAAATCCACTAAATCTTCCTCTGTAAAGCGAGGAGCAAATTCTTTGGCTAAAAATTCGGCATCCTTGGCCCCTACCCTAAAAACTACAATAGTCCCCACATTGCCAAAAATAGCATCTCGAATTTGAGAATTATCTCTGCTGATTAATTGACCAATATATTGATGAGCTAAAATTAAATTAAGATGATATTTACGAGCTTCAGACAAAATGTCAGCAAAAGAATCAGTGGCAAAATTTTGAAACTCGTCAACATAAAGATAAAAATCTTTCCTGTCCTCTTCCGGAAGATCAATTCTGCTCATAGCCGCCATTTGAATTTTGGTGACCATCATAGCTCCTAATAAAGCCGAAGCATCCTCGCCAATGCGACCCTTGGAAAGATTCATAATCAGAATTTTTTTCTCATCCATTATCTCCCGTAAATCTATTTTAGACTTAACTTGTCCAACAATATCTCGAATCAAAGAGGTGGATAAAAATTGTCCAACCTTATTCTGAATCGGAGCAATTGCCTCGGACCTCATTCTCTCTGGATATTTAGGATATTCATCGGTCCAAAAAGACTTAACTACAGGATCAGTTAAACGGCCAACTACTTTTTTTCGAAACTCTTTATTAACCAGAATGCGCATAATGCCTAAAAGTGTACTTCCCGGATATTCTAATAAGGCTAGAACCGTATTTCTTAAAACATATTCCAAACGAGGGCCCCAAGAATCAGCCCAAATTTTCTTAAAAACTCCAATTAATCCCGAAGCAACTAGATGACGATGACTAGGGTCAACTCTTTCTAAAACATTAAAAGCAAAAGGATATTCAGTGTCAGCCGGATTAAAATAAATAACGTCATTAATTCTGTTAGAGGGCACAAAATCCAAAGATCTCTCGGCTAAATCACCGTGTGGGTCTACAATAGCCACTCCATGACCCATTTGAATGTCCTGGTAAATCATATTTTCCAAGGCCGTTGACTTTCCAGTGCCGGTTTTTCCAATCAAATACATATGACGTCGACGATCTGGGCGCCTAATGCCAAATTTTTTACGAATATTACGATAATTAGTTTCTGCGAAAAAAATTACCTCATTGTTTTTGTTTTCTGGAGATTCTAACATATGCTTATTATAGGCAAAAAAATAAGAAAAAACAAGACAACGAAATTATTAAACTTTTTCCTTAAGCTTATTAATCTTTTCTCTTTTAGATAAAAGATTAATAAAAATAAGACTCGCCCCCATTAAAATAATCAAGGCCACGACTTTTCCTCTGGTTCCCATCAACAGGGCGCTTACCCCAAAAAATAAGGCAATTAGCCAATAAAAAAGAACCGCACCCCAATAAGAAAAACCAGATTTCAAAAGACGAAAGTGAAGATGCTTTTGATCTCCCTGAAAAATAGAATGTTGTTTCTCAAAAAGTCTCTGAAAAACAACACTAATTAAATCCAAGCCAGCCAAACCTAAAATCAAAAAAGTGGTAGCAAACTTGCTTCCAGAAATAATAGCCAAAACTCCTAATAAAAATCCAGAAAAAAGACTGCCCCCTTCTCCTAAAAAAATTTTTGCCGGATGAATGTTAAAAATCAGGAAACCGGCAAAAGCACCCGCCATAATTAAAGCCAAACTAGCAATATCAGGCTGATAAAATTTGGTCAAAAGGCAAAGACCAGCAATACTTAAAGCTCCAATTACTGAGATTCCAGAGACCAATCCATCCAAACCATCTAAAAATTTAGTAGCATACATTAAAAATAATAACCAAAAAAAAGTCAAAAGGTCTGACCAAGGAGTAAAGTAATAGGGAATGCCCTTTAATCTAAAAATTTCAATTTGAATTTGGTCAAAACGAAGATAGCCTTTTCCTAAAGGATTATTAATAAAATCAATACCGATTCCACTAACCACAATAGAAAGAGCAGCCAGAACCGGCCAAATAAATTGTTTACTCGGGCTTTGTTGATATTTATCATCTAAAAAACCTCCGATCATCAAAAAGAGACCAGCCAAAGCCATGCCGCCTAAGTGCCTCCAAGAAGGAATATTGCCCGGCAGTACAGAAGAAATTTTAGCAAAAAGAAGAATCAAAAAAAAGGAAACAAAAACTGCCACTCCGCCCATTAAAGGAGTGGCTTTTTTGTGAATTTTACGAGAGGCTACTGAAGGATGATCTAATATTCGAAACTTAAAACTTAACCACCTCATCAGAGGAGTAATTCCTAAAGATAGAACAAAACTAGCCAAGAAAAAATAAATATACATCCTAATTTGGGGTCAGACCCCAAAAATCCTCTTCTTGAAAACGCCTTTTCAAGCGGGTTTCAGGGGCATTTTTTCAAAATCGTTAATTTTTGAACGGAATTAGCTAAAAATAAAAAAATTTAATTCTGTGCAAAACGATCAAGATAATCTTGAAGAATAATACTAGCTGCAATAGCATGATTTTCTTTTTTGACTGAAGAAAGCTTTTTTGCCATCTTGGTAGTCATTCTTTCGTCAAAAAGAAAAACCGGTAAAGCAAAATTTTGTTGGCATTTTTTAAAAAAAGTTTTTATTTTTTCTGTTTGTTCACTAGAGTCACTGTTTAGCCCTAGGGGATAACCAATAATAATTTTACTTATTTTTTCTTTTAAAATAACCTCTCTTAACTCTTGCCACCAAGAAGAATCTTTTTTAATTATAGTTTTATAAGGAGTAGCAATGGAAACCTCTGGAGAAGCCAAAGCTAAACCAATATACTTTTCCCCGTAATCAATAGACAACAACATTAATTTTGTAATATAATAAAAATTTTGATAATATTTTTAGAAAAGGGCATTTTCTCGCCAAATCAAAAAAATGACGAGGAAAGGCTTTTGGGGAAAGGGTTCTGTGAGCTCAACTTGAGGGGACTGTCCCCTTGGTGAGAATTCGAGAGCCTTTTTTGGTAACTAAAATCATATGCTCGAAGTGAGCGGAACAGCTATTATCTCTAGTCACAACAGTCCAGCCATCTTCTTTAGTTTTTACGGCCCAATCACCTTGATTGAACATAGGTTCTAAACAGAAAGTCATCCCTTCTTTTAAAATTAATCCCGTTCGAGGTCGCCCATAATTTAAAATAACTGGAGGTTCATGTAATTCTTTCCCAATGCCATGTCCAGTTAGATTACGAACTACGCCCAAATTATTTTCTACTGCTTTTTCTTGAATAGCAGCAGAAACTGTTCCCAAGGATACTCCCGCCTTAACCACAGAAATAGCCTGATACAAAGCATCACGAGTAACTCGCATTAATTTTAACTTTCTTTTAGAAACCTTTCCTACCGGCACAGTCATAGCCATATCTGAAAAATATCCCTGATATTTTAATCCACAATCTAAACCGACAATATCTCCTTCTTGTAAAATTTTTTCTGAACTAGGAATACCATGTACCACCTCTTCATTAACTGAAACACAAAGCGTAGCGGGAAAAGGATTTTTCTTTGAACCATATCCTTTAAAAGCTGGCTGAGCCCCTTGATCTTTAATCAATTTTTCCGCTAATTCATCTAAATATGAACTAACTAAACCGGGACGTACTTCTTGAGCAACGCGATTCATAATTTCAGATAAAATTTGCCCGGCTTGGCGCATAATCTTAATTTCCTTCTCGCTTTTAATTGATACTTTCTGATTCATAAGAAGGATTTAATGGATTTTAAAACTCCTGACATAGATTGTTCGCCATTAATTTCAATTAACTTGTTTTGCTGACGATAATATTCTAAAACCGGCAAAGTCTTTTCTTGATAAAGAGCTAACCTTTTGCTAATTGCTTCGGGAACATCGTCTTGGCGTCGCCCTAGAGAACCTTGACAAGCTGGACATTTCAAATCTTTTTCTTGGTCTTTTCCTTCAATAACTAGAATTTTTCCGCAATTGCGACAAAAATAACGTTTGCTTAGCCTTTTAATAATCTCTTTCTCAGAAATTTTAATAAAAAAAACATGGGTGATTTCTCTCCCATTTTTCTTTAAAACTTTTTCTAAAGATGGAATCTCTGAAAGACGGCGAGGAGTGCCGTCAAAAACAATACCTTGCTCAACTGGAACAGAATACACTTTCTTTTCCACTATTTTCTCTATTAGTTCAGAAGGTACCATTTCTCCCTGATCAATAATCTGACCAATTCGTTCTCCTAAGGCATCTTTCTCTTTTTTCATCTGTCTTAAAATACGACCAGTCTCTAAATGAACAAGATTAAATTCTTGACTTAAAAACTTAGCTTGAGTCCCCTTTCCGGAAGCTTGAGGGCCTAATAAAATAATATGTAAAACATTAGTGGGCATAGATATTTTCCAGTTACCCAATTTTATAAATCTTCGTACTCGTGCATAGAAACCTGGGCTTGAATCTGCTTAACTGTTTCCAAAACCACGCTAACTACAATTAAAATTGCTGCTCCCCCGACTACAAAAGTGGAAATATTGAAAATATTTTGAGTAATTATTGGTAAAATTGCTATTATTCCCAAAGAAAGCGCCCCCGCCAACATAATCCGATTACTGACATTGCTTAAATAAGAAGAAGTAGGCTCTCCGGGACGAATGCCAGGAATAAATCCTCCTTGTTTTTGTAACTGTTCGGCAATCTGTTGCGGGTGAAAAATAATACTAGTATAAAAATAAGTAAAAGCCACTACTAAAATAAAATAAGACAAACCGTAAAATAATTGATTTTGCATTAAACCTACTAAGAATTCTCCAATATTAAAAACCAAATCCGAAGAAGACCTCATCATAAATTGACCAATTAAGGAAGGAAAAAGAACAATAGAAATGGCAAAAATAATTGGAATCATTCCGGCTTGATTAACCCGCATCGGTAAATAAGTATCCGTGCCACCATACATTTTGTGACCACGAATGCGACGCGCATAAGTTACTGGGATATTTCTTTGTCCTTGTGTTAACCAAACTACACCAGCCACTGTAACCAGTCCTAAAATTGCTAAAATTATCCAATTAGTTAATTGCGAAACATCAAAAATAGCAATAGATTGTTGCAAAGAAGCTGGCAATTTTTCTACGATACCAGCAAAGATCAAAAGAGAAATACCATTACCTATCTTTTTCTCTGTAATCAATTCTCCAATCCACATTAAAAAGATAGTGCCCCCTAACATAACGATCAAAATATTAACTAAATTTAAAAAAGAAAGCTCGCCAATCACACCTTGGCCTGATTGCCTTAAGAGCATTAACATGCCATAAGACTGAACTAAAGCCAAAGGTACGGTTAAAAGACGAGAATATTGATTTATTTTTTGACGACCAGATGAACCCTCTTTGCTTAATTCTTCTAGTTTAGGCACAATCATAGTCAATAATTGCATAATAATAGAAGCTGTAATATAGGGAGCAATTCCCATGGCAACAATAGAAAAATTGGCCATAGCTCCACCCGAAAGAATATTCAACATTCCCAACATTTCATTACTGGCAAAAAAATCTCTTAAGCGTTCAATGTTTACTCCCGGCAAAGGAATGTGAGCAGCTATTCGAAAAATAATCAACATTCCCAAGACAAAAAGAATCTTATTTCTTAAATCTTTAATTTGCCAAATATGCTTAACTTTTTCCCAAAAACGCATAAATTAAAATTAAATTACCAAAGCTTGACCCTTAGATTTCTCTATTTCCTCCAAAGCTTTTTTAGAAAAAGCATGAGCTTTAATAGCTAAAGCCTTGGTTAGAGGTGATTTTGGCTGAGAGGCCAAAATCTTAACTTTTCTCTGGTCATTCTTTCTAATTAAACCAGCCTGAACCATTCTTTTGGGGGTAATATTTTCTCCTTTGGAAAAATTTTCCTCAATTTGACTCAAACTAACTACCGCCCAAGCCCTTTTCTGTTTACTTAAAGAAGAAAATTTAGGAAAAGCCTTAACTGCCTTCCTTAAGCCCCTTAGTTTCAATCCTGATTTTCCTCCTGAACGAGACCTTTGTCCCTTCATTCCTCTTCCCGAGTAATTTCCAGAACCAGAAGCATTACCTCGTCCTACTCTTTTGCGAGAAGATTTTTGAGAACCAGAAATTTTATGCAACGAAATACTCATATTTTTATTTTTGCTTAGAAGATTCAATTAATTTTTCCAAAGCTTTCATTGTGGCCTTAACATTATTAATTTTGCTATCTGAACCTAAAATTTTGGCTGTTAAATTTTTAAAACCAGCTAAAGTTAAAATAATTCTCACCACTCCTCCAGCAACCAAACCATGTCCTTTGCGAGCTGGACGAAGCAGAACTTTAGCAGCTCCATATTTAGCCCTTATTTCATGAGGGATAGTCTCACTCTGAACATTAATTTGCAATAGATTTTTCTTAGCCTGAAGCATGGCTTTATTAATCGCGATAGAAACGTCAGTGCCTTTAGCAATCCCAAAACCGATTTTTCCCTTTTGGTCTCCAATAACAAGACAAGCGCGGAAACGAAGTCTTTTTCCACCTTTAACCACTCGAGTAACTCGAGCCAAATCAACTAACTTTTGCTCAAATTCGGGCTTAGATCTAAAATTTCTTCCTCTATTTCTATTTGTTGTTTTCGGTTTGGGCATAAATAAAATTAAATTATTTTAAAATTGAAGTCCCTCTTTTCTAGCTCCCTCGGCCAAGGCTTTAATTAAACCATGATATTTGTAACCACTCCGATCAAAAACGATTTTTTTGATATTCTTCTTTAAGGCCTTTTGGGCAATTTCTTTCCCAACTTGGGTGGCATTTTTAGCTCCAATTTCTTGAGAAGCAGTAGCTAAAACCTGCCCTTGATCATCGTCTATTAATTGAGCGTACAAATATTTATTACTTTTAAAAACACAAAGACGGGGACAATCAGATTTCCCTTTTATTTTAGCGCGAAGACGACGACAACGCACCCTTCGAGCAAAATTTCTTGACTTCTTCTTTGTAGCCATATAACAACTTATTTTTAATTAAAAAAACTTAAACTTTGTCACCAGCAGTAGCTGTTTTCTTGCCAGCCTTTCTTCTAATAACTTCATCTACATATTTAACCCCTTTGCCCTTATAAGGTTCAGGCTTGCGCAAGCGTCTAATTCGAGCAGCTGTATCTCCTACTATTTGCTTATTAATACCTTTGATGGTAATAATGCTCTTCTCTACCTGAGCCTCAATGCCTTCGGGAATGGAAAAATCTACAGGATGAGAGTAACCTATTCTTAAAATTAAATTATTCTGATTAACCTCAGCTCGATAACCAACTCCCACCATTTCTAATTTTTTCTCAAAACCTTCGCTTACGCCTTTAATCATATTGGCAATCAACCTATTCATTGTTCCCCACAATGATTTTTGTTTTTTATTTCCCTGATCTTCAACTTTCAGACTTAAGTCCTGGCCATCAATTTTGACTTTAACAAAAGGAGGTATTTCTTGTTTTAATTCTCCCTTTGGACCTTTAACTAAAATTTCATTCTTGTCTATTTTCACCTCTACTGAAGACGGAATTTTAATAATTTGTTTTCCAATTCTACTCATGTAAAAAAATTATTCTAATTGTTCTAATTAAGCTAAATTATTTTAAATAATTAAGATATAAACTAATTACAGAATCTGATGTTTGTTTCTTGTTTCTTAACTATTGCGTCTTTTTTTAATATTTTTACCAAATTTGGCAAATAACTTCTCCTCCTATCTTTTTTTCTCGAGCTTGACGGTCAGTCATTAAACCTTGCGAAGTTGACAAAATGGCCAAACCAAAACCCTGTAAAACCACAGGGATCTTATCTTTGGACACATAAACCTTTCTTCCTGGTTTGCTAATCCTTTTCAATCCTTTAATTACCGACTTCTGACCAAGGCCATATTTAAGAAAAATCTTAATTTGTTTAAAATTAGAATTCTTGTTTGTTTTCTTAGATTTACTATCTTTTTGAAGATCCAGAACTTCTATTTTTTCAATTAGATTTTCAGCGTCCAAAATTTTGCCAATATTAAACTTTATATTAGAATAAGGCAAAACTATACTTTGCTTTTTCACTAATAAAGCGTTTCTAATTCTAGTTAACATGTCCGCTATTGGATCAGTCATAGAAGTATTCGTTAAAAATTAGAGCACCAGAGCAATTTTAAATTCCAGCAAATATTTTCCTCCTTTCTCTTAATGCTCTCAATAAAATTTATTATTTATTACCAAGAGGATTTGCGAATGCCCGGGATAGCTCCTTTAGTTGCTAATTCCCGAAAACAAATCCGACAAAGTCCAAATTCTCTCATATAACCACGTTGACGACCACAGCGCCAACAACGTCGCACAATACGAGTGCTATACTTGGGCTTTTTATTTGATTTAACTATTTGCGACTTTTTAGCCATAAAAAATTTTTTAATCTTTAATTGGAAAACCCATTAATTTAAACAATTCCTTCCCTTCTTCTTTATTGGGGGCATTAGTAGTAATCACCACCTGAAGACCATGTATTCTTTCTGCTTTTTCTGGAGAAATTTCTGGAAACATAATTTGCTCTTTAAAACCAATGGACAAATTACCTCGCGAGTCAATACTTTTAGAAGGAATGCCGCGAAAATCTCTAATTCGAGGTAAAGTAACGTTAATTAATTTAGTTAAAAAATCATACATTTTATGAGAACGTAAAACCGTGCTCACTCCCACTACCAAACCTTCTCTAATCTTAAAACCAGCAATTGATTTTTTCGCTAAATTTTTAACTGGTCGTTGACCGGTAATTTCAGCAATATTGTCACTAACCATTTCAGCATATTGGCCATCTTTTTCAGAACGAGCCCGACTAAGACCAGCGTTAACTGTGACTTTAATAACTCTCGGTACTGCTAAATCGTTTTGATAACCAAACTTTTTTTTCAGAGCTGGAATTATTTCTTTAATATATTTTTTCTCCAAAGAAGACATAATATTTTTTTAATTCTAAATAAGTATTTAGATTTAGTTAAAAACATCTTTACATTTACGACAAAATCTTTGCTTGGTGCCATCCGCTAGAATTTTATAACCAACTCGAACTGGCTTTTTGCAACGTGGACAAATAAGCATAAGATTAGAAACCTGAATAGGCATAGCTATTTTAACTTTTTGTCCTTTTTCTCCTTCTCGACGTGGACGAATATGCTTAACTGCTAAATTAAGACCCTCAACCACAACTTTATTGACTTGCGGAAGAGATCGCAAAACTTTTCCCTTTTTGCCAGCATCTTTGCCTTGAATTATTTGGACATTGTCGTTCTTTTTAATTTTCATATTGAACTTTTTCAAATTAAAATCATTACAAAACTTCAGGAGCTAAAGAAACAATTTTCATAAAACCATGACTCCTTAATTCCCGAGCAACCACACTAAAAATTCTAGTTCCCCGAGGCTCCTTGGTTTTAGGATTAATAATAACCGCGGCATTATCTTCAAAACGAATATAACTGCCATCCGGACGACGAGTTTCTTTTTTAAGTCGCACAATCACAGCTCGCACCACCTCTCCCTTCTTAACTATTCCATGAGGAGTTGCCTTTTTAACTGTAGCCACAATAACATCACCAAGACCAGCATAACGTCTTTTGTTTCCTCTGAGTACCGTAATGCACATTATTTCCTTGGCCCCAGTATTATCTATAATTTTTAACCTAGTTTGTGGTTGAATCATATAATTGAAAGAAAAAATTAAATTTTAACTTTTGTTTAGGACTTCAATTAGTCTCCATTTTTTCTCTTTAGAAAAAGGTCGGCATTCCATAAAAATAACCTGATCCCCTGTTTTGGCCTTTCCTTGCGAATCATGCACTTTATATTTTTTGCTCCTAGTGTATCTTTTGTGATACAAAGGGTGAATTCTGGTTCGATCAACTTGAACAACAATAGTTTTTTCCATCTTATCGCTAATCACTGTCCCTTGAAATTTTTTATTAGTCATAAAATTTAATTTATCCTATTTCTTTTCTTTAATAATAGTAAAAATTTGGGCAATTATTTTACGTACTTTTCTAATTTCCCGTACGTTTTTAGATTGCTTAAGATGAAGAGCAAAACGCAAAGTTCTCAATTTTTCTTGCTCTTCGAGAAGCATCTTTTCTAATTCTTTTTTAGTTTTTTTTCTAATTTCAGATATTTTCATGCTTTTCTCTAGATTTAAACACGATTAACAAATTTTGTTTTCACTGGCAACTTATGAGAAGCTAAACGGAAAGCCTCACGCGCTTTTTCCTCTTCAACTCCAGTAATCTCAAACATAACATTTCCGGGCTTAACAATAGCTACATAATGATCAACTGCTCCCTTGCCTCCTCCCATCGGGACTTCCGACCCCTTGGCAGTTACTGGTTTGTCCGGAAAAATTCTAATCCACACTTTACCAGTCTTGCCTAAAGAATGAGTAATAGTTCTTCGGGCCGATTCAATCTGACGAGAGCTAATCCAACGAAAATCTAAACTCTTTAAGCCGAAATCTCCAAAACTAACCTTAGTGCCCTTGGTAGCCATTCTTTTGCCTCGACCACGGCCCTTGTGACTCTTGCGATATTTTAATTTTTTCGGCATTAACATAAATTTGTAAAATTAAAATCTTACTCCTTTTCTTTTTTGTCTTCAGGCTCACCTTCAAACTTCTCTCCTTTGTAAACCCAAACCTTGACTCCGATGGAACCGTAGGTTGTGGCCGCTACGCCCCGGGCGTAATCTATGTTAGCCCGAATAGTGTGCAAGGGTAAATTTCCCCAAATTGCCTTCTCTTGACGAGCAATATCAACTCCTCCTAAACGTCCTTTAATAGAAATCTTGACTCCCTGAGCTCCACTTTCTTTAACTTTTCGAACCACTTTTTTCAAAACTCGACGATATGGCATTCTCTTTTCTAATTCCAAAATAGCACCTTCGAGAATTATAGCTGCGGAAAGCAAAGGAGATTTTTCCTCAATAACATTAATTTCTAAATTTAAATCTTGATCTTTTAAAAACTTTGGCTTAATCTCTGACTTCAGCTTCTCGATATCAACTCCTCCTCGACCAATAATTAAGCCAGGTTTAGAAGTACGGATAATAACTCGGATCGTTTTACCTGATCTTTCAATAGCTAGATTGGAAATTCCACAATTTTTTAATTTTGTAACCAAAAATTTTCTAATTTTCAGATCTTCCTCCAAAAGATGACGAAATTTATTTTTTCCAGCAAACCATTTGGAGTCCCAACGATTAATAATCGGAATACGGAAAATTTTTGGATTAACTTTTCTACCCATAAAATATTGGTTAATAAAGACTAAGGAACGAAAAATTATTTAAAAAATCTTTATTTTAGGTACTTTTTCTTCGAAAAAATTTCTTAACGTTCGCATCCTTGATACTATTTCTTATTTTTTTAGGATCTTGTTCTGGAGCTTTTCGCTTGGCTCCTCCGGAATCCCCTTCTAAATCTTCTTTACTCTTTGGCCCCGCCTCTCTCTCTTTAGCCTCTTCAGCACTAACAATTTTTAAATCTTCCTTTTGGTCAGATTTTGCTTTCTTCTTTTTTAAAGATTGGTCTGACGACTTTGAAACAGAAGAGCTTGATTTTTTTTCTTCTAAAATAATAGTTAGATGAGCGCTTTTCTTTTGAATTGGAGTAGCTCGACCAAAAGCTCGTGGTCGCCATCTTTTTAAAGTTGCGCCCTCATCAGCAAAAATCTCCTTAACGAAGAGATTATCTCCGCTTAAATCAAAATTATGTTCAGCATTGGCTAAAGCAGAACGTAAAGTCTTAAAAATTAAAGGCGAAGCTTTGCGGGGAATAAACTTTAAATAATTCAAAGCCTGAGGAACATCCATCCCTTTAATAGCGTTAGCCACTAATCGCATTTTCTTGGCTGATATTTTTAAATATTTACTCTGAGCTTTTACTTGCATATAATTTATTTCTTTTTGCTAGCTGTTTCTAAAGCTTTTTGAATCTTACCACCGTGTCTATCGAACTTTTTAGTTAAAGCAAATTCTCCTAATTTATGGCCAATCATGTTTTCAGTAATTAGGACCGAAATATGATTTCTGCCGTCATGAACACCAAAAACAAAACCAACCATTTCAGGAACAATAGTAGAGTTGCGAGACCAAGTCTTAATTACAGTTTTGTCCCCTGGTTTTAATTTAGAAATTTTTTTTAACAACTTGGGATCAACCCAAGGGCCTTTTTTTAGTGATCTGGACATAATATAATATTTAATTTAATGATCAAAACGCAAAACGCAAGCAATAATCAACAACCGAATAACTAAAGATGATAGAAAAATTAAATTGTTTATTTCTTGTATTCCTATTTATTTCTTTTTTCTCTTCTTAGATCGACGAGAAATTATGTATTTATTGGTCCATTTTTTCTTTTTTCTGGTCTTAACGCCCAAGGCTGGTTTTCCCCAAGGTGTTTTGGGATGCTTAAGGCCAATTGGATTCTGACCCTCTCCTCCACCATGCGGATGAGCCACTGGAGCCATAGCCTTTCCTCTAACCGTGGGTCTAATTCCTCGATGTCTCATTCGCCCTGCCTTTCCCCAGCGAACAAAACGCCAATCCGAATTACTAACCACTCCCACGCTAGCTAAACAATTTTCTGATACCATTCTTCTCTCCGTAGAGGGCATTTTCAACTGAGCGAGACCATTATTTAAATCCACCAAAGTAGCTGCATTACCAGCTGAACGAGCGATTTTGCCACCTTGGTTAACTTGTAACTCAATATTATAAACTGAGGTTCCTAAAGGAATATGTTTTAAAGGCATTCGATTGCCCAATTCAGCTTCAATTTTATTCTGAGAAGACAAAACCTTATCTCCTTTTTTGATTCCTTCCGGCATTAAAATATATCTTTTTTCGCCATCAGCATAAGCAACCAAACAAATCCAAGCCGAACGATTAGGGTCATATTCTAGAGTTTTAATAGTTGCCGGAATATCAAATTTATTTCGAGAAAAATCAACAAGACGATAATATCTTTTTTCTTGACCCCCTTGATGACGAACTGTGATCTGACCATGGCTCCGCCCCGCCTTTTTTTTCTTAATCACCCTTAATTTCTTTTCCGGGCGAACCGAAGACAAATCCTTAGTGTTGATCACACTTGTTTTTCGCCTCCCCGGAGTTGTTGGTTTATATAATTTTAACATATTTTTTAAGCACTGTTTGCAAATTCTATATGATCTCCTTTTCTTAAAAAGACTAAAGCTTTTTTTGTTTTCTTGGTTCTTCCTTGAGAACGACCATATCTTACCCTTTTCCCTTTTTTGTTAATAATATTAACCTTTAAGGGAGTAACCTTATAAATCTCTTCTATGGCTCTTTTAATAGAAATTTTATTAGCCCGAGGGGAAATCTCAAAGGCGTAACAATTATTTTCTCCAGCCATCATCGTTCCCTTCTCTGTAATCACTGGACGAATAATAAGGGAAGCGAAAGAATAATCGTTTTTTTTGATTTTTGTTGAAATATTCTTAGCCTTCTTTTCTTGAGAAGAAGCCTGAGAAGAAGTTTCCTTGGTTTTCTTTACTTCTTTCGCAGAAGAAGCCTGAGAAGAGTCCTTTTTTTTCTTAAATAAAGACATTCTGAAAAATTATCCTAATTATTTTTAATTGTTTTTTTCGTTTTCTCTTTTTTTGACACTTTTGCGCCCCAATGTTCTTCTATTTTTTTAATTCCCAAAGCTGTGGTCAATAGATAATCCGTTTTTAATAAATCTAAAACATTCAAGCCAATGACTGGCAACACTCTAATTCCCTTAATATTACGGGCTGATTTAATAATTTTATCATCTTTAACTGGTAAGGCCAAAAGAATTTTTTTATTGTCTTGCCCTAAAGAGATATTTTTTAAGATTTCAACAAATTTCTTGGTTTTGATTTCAGGGAGCTCTAGTTGATCCAAAACGTATATTTTTTTCTCTTTAAGCTTGTCAGACAAACAAATAAAAAGAGCTTTTCTTTTTTCTTTTTTATTAATTTTTTGAGCAAACTTTCTTTCTTTCCGAGGTCCAAAAGTAACTCCCCCTCCCTTCCAAAGCGGAGAACGAATGGATCCAGCTCGCGCTCGACCAGTTCCTTTCTGACGCCAAGGTTTTTTTCCACCACCACGCACTTCTCCTCTAAACAAAGCATGAGCCAGTGGATGCCTTTTTTGAGCCAAAGAAGCAATCAAAACCCGATGAACTAGGGCCTGATCTAAAGGGCATTCAAAAATATCAGCCTCTACTTTTTGGCTTTTCGTCTTTTCTCCCTTTTGATTGTAAACTGGAATTGTCGGCATATTATTAAAAAATAAAATTTAAGATTGTTTAATTTTTAAAAAGGAATTTCTTGGCCCCGGCACCGCTCCTTTGACTAACAAAATGTTTTCTTCCGGAAAAATATCAATAATTTCTAAATTTTTAACAGTAATTTTCCCTGCTCCCATTTGTCCACCCATTTTTTTTCCTTTAAAAACTCGCGCCGCGTCTGTGGAACCAATTGAGCCCGGCATTCTTAATTGATCTTTATGACCATGAGTAGCTGGAGATCCATGAAAGCCATGTCTTTTAACTACACCCTGGAAGCCTTTACCTTTACTAAAGCCCTGGACATTAACCTTTTCTCCTTTTTGAAAAACATCAACCTTAATCTCTTGGCCCACCTTCAAGTCTTGCTCAGAATCTTTTGGAAATTCAGCAAAATAACGATAAGAAATGTGTCTTTGAGGTTTTTTAACTTTACTTTCTTTGACTTTTTCAAAACCAATCTGAATCAAAGAAGATTTCTTCTCCTTATTTTCATCTTTTTTAATTTGAGTAATGTAACAGGGACCAGCTTTAATTTTAGTAACTGGAACAACTTTTTCTTCTTGAAAAATCTGCGTCATTTCTATTTTTTTTCCTAAAATAAATTTCATGATTGGCTTAATTTAAAAAAGCTTTGAATAAAAAAATCCGGAAAACCAGACTTTTGGAGAAGACCGGTTATCAATCCGGCTTTTTATTTATTATGGTCTGATTAGTTTAAGTTCAAAGAATTTTTTCTCTCTATGGGGCTTTTAATTTTCTTGGACACTTCACTTATTAAATTTAGTGGTTATCAAAAAAAAAGAAAAACCATTAATTATTTTTTACATTTTAATTTCCACATCCACTCCAGCCGGTAAATTTAATCCCCTTAAAACTTCTAAAGTTTGGGGATTAAAATCAGTAATATCAATCAAACGGTTGTGGATTCTTTTTTCAAATTGATCTTGAGAACGGCTATGAACAAAAGAAGACCGCAAAACAGTATATTTTTTCTTGCTAGTGGGCAGAAAAATGGGTCCGGTTATTTTAGCGTCAGAACGACTAACTGCAGAAATAATTTCTTTTAAGGCTTGATCAATAACTCGATGATCATAAGATCTAACCTTAATCCGAATGCGAGGAGCATCCGCAGATTTATCTTGCTGAGCTGATTTTTTCTTTTGGCCTTGATTCTTGGTGGTCATAAATTTTCAACTGACTAAAGATGATAGCCTTAATTTAAGCAAGCCCCAACTTAAAGTTGGGGCAGCTTTCTTCTTTTTTTTCTTATTTAATAATTTTAGTAACTACTCCTGCTCCGACAGTACGACTTCCTTCACGAATAGCAAACCTCTGTTGTTCTTCCAAGGCAATTGGCTTAGATAATTTAATTTTTAAGCTTAAAGTATCGCCTGGCATTGCCATTTCTGTTCCCTCGGGAAGATCAGCTTCACCAGTAACATCAGTAGTTCGAATATAAAACTGTGGTTTGTAACCGTTAAAGAAAGGGGTGTGTCTTCCGCCTTCTTCCTTAGAAAGGATATAAACTTTTCCTTCAAATTCCGTGTGAGGAGTTACTGTTCCCGGAGCAGCTAAGACCTGTCCTCTTTCTATATCAGTCTTTTTAATTCCTCTTAAAAGAATACCAGCATTGTCCCCAGCCAAACCTTCATCTAAGGATTTCCTAAACATTTCAATTCCAGTAACTACGGTTTTAGTAGTTGCTTTTAAACCAACAATTTCTACTTCATCATTTAACTTCACCTTTCCTCGATCAATCTTTCCAGTAACTACAGTTCCTCTTCCTTCAATAGTAAAAATATCTTCTACCGGCATTAAGAAAGGTTGCTCTATGTCTCTTTGGGGTTCTGGGATATATTCATCTAAAGCTTCAATTAATTTTAAAATTGGTCCACAATGAGGACAATCAGTTTTACCACAACCACACTCTAAGGCCTTTAAAGCAGACCCCTCAATGATTGGAATTTCGTCGCCAGGATATTCATATTTCTTTAACAAGTCTTTCACCTCTTCTTTGACCAACTCTACTAATTCTTTGTCTTCAACCATATCAGTTTTATTCAAGAAAACAACAATGGCCGGCACTCCCACCTGACGAGACAAAAGAATGTGCTCTCGAGTCTGGGGCATAGGCCCATCAGTAGCGGAAATTACTAAAATGGATCCGTCCATCTGGGCGGCTCCTGTGATCATATTTTTAATATAATCGGCATGCCCGGGACAATCAATGTGAGCATAGTGACGCTTATCAGTCTCATACTCTACGTGCGCCAAGGCAATAGTAATTCCTCTTTCTTTTTCTTCGGGCGCTCCGTCAATTTGATCAACTGACATTTCGCGATCAATAGTTTTTCCAGACGCCTTTAGACATTTTAAAATAGCCGCCGTTAAAGTAGTTTTTCCATGATCAACATGACCAATGGTTCCTACATTAACGTGAGTCTTACCTCTTTCAAATTTCGCTTTTTCTGCCATATTATTTACCTCATTAATTCGCGCTCCGTTAAAGCGGTAGCCACGAAATTAGTTTATTTTTTTATTTATTTTATATTAAACCAAAGTTATTATATCTGATTATAATCTTTTGACAAGCTTTACTTTTCCACATTTTATCCCAAAAACGCTCTAGCTTAATTCCTCTTGGGCATAAATAGCGGAAAGATCTAGCTTTTGGTAGTTAAAAATTTCATCATCTTGGAAAAAACGTTTAATTTCTTGTTGAGCAGCTTCTAAAGAATCAGAGGCATGGATAATATTATGTTGTCCGCTCATGGAAAAATCTCCTCGGATACTTCCCACGTCAGCCTTTCTTCCGGAAGTAGGACCACAAAGAATGCGAACCGTGCTAATTGCTTCAACTCCCTCTAAAACCATAGCAATTACCGGGGCACTGCCCATAAAATTAACCAAATCTTTAAAAAAAGGTTTATCTTGGTGGTGAGCATAATGCTCAGAAAGCAAACTATCACTCAATTTCATCATCTTGAGACCAACAATCTTGAGTCCCTTATTTTCGAAACGAGACATAATTTGTCCCAATAAATTTCTCTGCAAAGAATCTGGTTTTAGCAAAATCAACGTTTTCTCCATAAGAAAATAATTAAAAATAAAATACCCTCAAAAATTTAAGGTAAATTTAAAATAAAATCTATCTCTACCTTGCTGTCTTTAAATTCAAATTTTGTCCATTGCTTTCAAATATTATATCACCTTTTTGATCTGTACGCAAGACCTGAGCGGAAACTTGTTGCAAATTATCTAAAACTCTTAAACTAGGATGACCAAAGTTATTGTCTTGCCCAACGGAAATAACGGCATAAGTTGGCTTAACTTTTTGCAAAAAACTTAAACCAGAAGAGTATTTAGAGCCATGATGCCCTACTTTAAGAACTAAAGATTCTAGGCAAGGATAAATGTCTAATATTTTTTCTTCGACTTCATGATCAGCATCTCCGGTCAAAAGAAAAGTGTTATCTTGGTGGCTTAATTTTAGAACCAAAGAAAGAGAATTGGGGTCTTCTTTAATCAAGTTATTTCCCGAATTCAAGGGCCAAAGAATTTCCATTTCTAGGTCTGGGCTCAAAACTATTTTCTTTAAATTAACAGAATAATAAACTGGCAAATCTCGTTCAGAGATCAATCGTTGTAAATCAAGATAGGCAGGCGAGGAGCCCTTTATTCCTGTTTCCAAAAAATTATCAACTGGCCAACGCCGCAAGACCTCAACCAAGCCATTCAAATGATCTCCGTCAGGATGAGTAAGAATCATTAAATCTATTTTTCTTTGATGAGCAGCTATGTATTGATCCAGCTTGTAAATAATTTCTCGATCCGGCCCACCGTCAATTAAAATATTTTTTGTTTTAGTCTGAATTAAAATGGCATCTCCTTGACCAATATCCAAAAAAATTACTCTTAACTCTGATTCCAGAGGTGTTAGAAAAAAATAAAAATAGCCGGCAATAATTAAAAATACCAAAAGCAATAATCCGCAAATTCTAATCCAAGAATTTATAATTTTAAAATTTAGATTCTTTTTCATTTTTCAAAAAAAGAGAAGGAGCGTAAATAAAAATAAAATAAAAATAAGAACAAATAAGAGAGAAAAACTCCCATCCTTGAAAAACTACTGATTATAAAAGAAGAATAAGGAATTTTAGCACTAACTTTGACTATTAAAATCACATAAGTAGCTAATAGCCAAAGAGGATAAAAAAATAATTGACCCAAGTAAAAATTAAGAAAATTGCCAATAAGAAACAAAAAACCCAAAAGCATTAAACTAGGCATGACTAAAAGTAAAAAAACATTAACCAAGGGAGCAATTAAAGAAAATGTTCCAAAATAATATAGAACCAAGGGCAAAATTAAAATCTGAGCGCTGCAAGTTAAGCTCAAAAAAGTACGTCCAGCCAAAAAACGATAATCAGGAATTTTCCTAAATAATTCTTGAAAAAAATTATAAAAAAGCCCAATTCCCAAAACCGCCAAAAAGGACAATTGAAAACCTATATTAAAAACTAAAAAATTAGGATTAAAAAGAAGCATTATTACTCCTATTAAAAACAAAAAATTTAAAGAATTATAGCCCCTTTCGTTTTTTTGAGCCCAAAACAAAGACAACCCCATTAATCCCGCCCTAATGGTGGCTGGAGCTGCTCCGGTCAAAAGAATAAAAAAAAGAACAATCAAACTTATTGGCAACCAAACTTTGGTTCTTTTGATCCGCAGAAAATTAATTAAAAAAAAGCCAATCATCTGAACTAAAATAGCAATATGCAAGCCGGAAACAGCTAATAAATGAGAAGCTCCTGTCAAACTAAACCAATTCCTAATCTTTGAAGAAACTCTCTTTTTGACTCCCAAGAGAATAGCCCCCAAAAAGCTGGCTTGCGGCTCAGAAAATTTAGTTAAAATAAAATGCTGTGCCTTCTTTCTAATAGCCAAAATTCGACCATAAAAATTTGGCGAAGATGGCCGGCTCTTTAATTCAACTTTAGGCCAAAAACAAAAAGAAAAAATTCTTTTCCCTTTTAAATAACGAGCATAAGAATCTTCTGTACTAGAAAGTCCCTGCAAAAAACAGTTTACTTCTACTAAATCTTGATATTGAAAATCTGAATACAAAGGAAGGTTAAGTAAGACTCGCCCTTGTTTCTCTTCTCCCATCATCTTTATCTCCCCCAATACAACCTCCTCTCCTCTTACTGTTGAATCTCTAGCCCTCTCTATTCTTCCTTGAAAAACAACCTCTTGGTTTGCAAAAAAAGCAATATGATTCTGGTCTACTTCCTCAGCTCGCCATTGATAATAAAAAATTCCTCCCCCTAAAAAAATAAGGCTCAAAAAAATGGGCCCAAGATTATATTTCCTTAAAAGAAAAAATAAGAAAAATAAAATTATAAAAAAACTTCCCAAATAAAAAAGAGAAATCTTCCAAAAAGAAGCGACGCCAATACCTCCCCCAAAGCAAAAAAGGTAATAAAAAAATTTCTTTGACCTCGACATAATTAAATTTTATTCTACGGTCACGCTTTTAGCTAAATTACGGGGCTTATCCACATCACAACCCCTCTGAACAGCTACGTAATAGGACCAAAGTTGCCAAGGAATAATATTAATAATCGGCGACAAAAAATCAAGAGTTTGAGGAACTAAAATAACTTGATTAGCTAAATTTTCAATAACCTTATCGCCCGAATTGGCAACAGCCAAAATATTACCTCCCCGAGCTTTAATTTCCTCTATGTTAGTAATTACTTTTTGATAAACCAAATCATCAGGATTAGTAGCCACCACAAAGGTCGGCATATTTTGATCAATAAGAGCGATTGGCCCGTGCTTAATTTCCGCAGCAGGATAACCTTCGGCGTGAATATAAGAAATCTCTTTTAACTTTAAGGCTCCCTCTAGAGCAACCGGAAAATTATATTCTCTTCCCAAATACAAAGCATTTTGAAATTGATAATATTTTTTAGCCAAAGATTTAATTCTCTTAGCATTTTTCAACACTTCTTCTACTTGTTGAGGAATTTGTTCTAAGGCTATTAAAGATTTCTTCATTTCAGATAAAGGCCAGAGTTTTTTCTCCTGAACCAAAGATAGGGCTAAAATTGAAAGCAAGGTAACCTGAGAAGTAAAGGCTTTAGTTGAGGCTACTCCTATCTCTGGCCCGGCATGAATGTAAACACCGGCATCAGCTTCCCGGGCAATAGTAGAACCCACTACATTAATTAGGCCGAAAACATGACCTCCGTGCTTTTTAATTTTGCGCAAAGAAGCTAAAGTGTCAGCAGTCTCTCCCGACTGACTGATAACAAAATAAGCAACTTGCGGATCAATGGGTTGTTGAGAATATCTGAATTCAGAAGCATACTCAGCATTAGCTGGTAAGCCTACTAAATTCTCAAAATAGTATTTACCAATTAAGCCAGCGTGCCAAGAAGTACCGCAGGCTAAAAAAACTGCTCGCGGACAATTAGCAATAAAGCTAAGCCAATCTTTAAGTCCACCTAATTTAACCTTTCCTTGTTTTTTATTCACCCTCCCGCGCAGAGCATTCTTAATGGTTTCCGGTTGTTTAAAAATTTCCTTAAGCATAAAATGAGGGAAACCCTCTTTTTCAATCTTAGCTAAATCCCATTCAACGCTTTGAGCTTCTTTTTTAACTAGAGAGTTAGAAGAATTAGTAATTCTTACCCCTTGAGGGCTTAAAACTCCAATTTCTTCATCGTCAAGATAAATTATCTTCCGCGTGTGCTCAATAATAGCCACTGGATCAGAAGCTACAATATATTCTCCCTTTTGGCAAACGCCAATCACTAAGGGACTCCCCTTCTTAGCTACTACCAATCGCTCTGGCTCTGATTCTGAAATTACAGCTAAGCCATATGCTCCCGATAACAAAGGAAGAGTTTTTTGAACTGCTTCTAATAAATTTCCTTGATAATTTTCTTCAATTAAATGAGCAATTACTTCAGTATCAGTTTGGGAAAAAAAAGAGTGGCCCCTTTCCTTTAACCACTTTTTCAAAGATTGATAATTTTCAATCACCCCATTGTGGACTAAAAATATTTTTCGCGAACAATCACTTTGAGGATGAGCATTAATTTTACTGGGCTCTCCATGGGTAGCCCAGCGATTATGGGCAATAACCAAATGGCTTTTGCTTTCCGGTAAAGAAAGAATTTTTTGACGTAGAATCTTAACCTGACCTTTTGTTTTTTGACAAACAATCTTCCCCTTTTGCCAAGCAGCTAAACCGGCAGAATCATAACCTCGATATTCCAAGCGCTCTAGCCCTCTCAGGCTTAAACTAATACCATCGCCCGGACCAAGATAACCAATAATACCACACATAAAATTAAATGATTAATATAAAATTCCAATTCCCATGCCTTTAATGTCTATTTTTGTTGACGAAGGCAACTTTCAATAACTTCTTCCAAATCTCCATCTAAAATTTTCTCAGGGTCATTACTCTCATAACCGCTGCGCAAATCTTTGATCATCTTATAAGGATGTAAAACATAAGAACGAATTTGATTGCCCCAAGAGGCTGATTTAAATTCACCCCTCAAACGCTCCTTTTCTTCTTCTCTTTCTAATTGTAAATAATAATATAGTTTGGATTTTAAAATTTTTAATGCGTTTTCTTTATTTTGACTCTGTGATCGCTCACTTTGACAAGCGGCGGTAAGCTTAGTGGGTAAATGAGTAATACGCACTGCGGTTTCATTCTTTTGTACATTTTGCCCTCCGTGCCCAGAAGCTAAAAAAGTATCAATTCTCAAATCATCAGGATTGATATCCACTTCTACTTCCTCTAATTCTGGCAAAACACTCACCATAGCAAAAGAAGTGTGTCTCATTTTTTCCGCGTCAAAAGGAGAAATCCGAACCAAACGATGAACCCCTGATTCTTCTTTTAAAAATCCGTAAGCAAAACGCCCTTTAATTTCTATAGTTGCGCTTTTAATTCCTGCCTCCGTGCCCTTAGATTGCTCAACGATTTCAAAACTCCAGTTCATTTTTTCTGCAAAACGCAAATACATTCGAGCCAATATTTCCGACCAATCTTGAGCATCAACTCCGCCAGCTCCGGCAAAAATAGAAAGCAAGGCATCCTTACGATCATATTGACCAGAAAGAAAAGTGGCTCTCTCTAGGCGTAATAATTTTTTCTTGATTCTTCCTAATTCTTTCTCTAAGTCTTTCCTTAGACTAACCTCTTGATTTTCTTGATCCAAAGTCGCTATTTCTAAACAATTATTTATGGAATTAGTTAAATCTTGCCATTCCTCTAAAGTGCCTTTATGGTCCGCTAATTCCTTTGATTTTTTGGAAGCTCTTTTGTTCTCACTCCAAAAGTCTGGTTGAGTCATTTCTATTTCTAAGCTTTTAATTTTATTCTTAAGGCCTTCAATATCAAAAAAATCTCGCATCTGAGATAATCTCTGATGAAAATCATTTAACTCTGAAATTAATTCAGACATTTCCATATACTATATATTATAACAAAAATTAAAAAGTTTAGAGACTCCGGCTCCAAACTTTTTCAATATTTTTATTTTTATTCATAAGGTTAATCAGCCTGATATTCACCTAGAATGATATTAACCATTTTCTCTTCTCCTTGATGAAAAACTTTTAACCCCACTTCATCACCAGGTTGATGTTCCTGAATTATCCGTGACAAAGAATAATCTTCTGTTATTTTTTGCCCATCCACCTCTAAAATAATATCATTTTCAACTAAGCCCACCTCATTAGCTGGTGATCCGGGAATAACTGCCAATTCTGAGGTTTCCGAACCCCGCACAATTAAAGCACCATAATCTATATCTAAATTATTTTTCTCGGCAATATCCTTATTAATTAAAATATACCTAACTCCAATATAAGGACGAACAATATAACCATACTCCTCAACGCTTTCAATGGCCCTTTTGGCTTGATTGACTGGAATAGCAAAACCGATCAATTGTCCTTCTCGATTGATAGCTGTATTAATTCCAATCACCTCTCCCTTGAGGTTAATTAAAGGCCCTCCGGAATTACCAAAATTAATGGCAGCGTCGGTTTGAATCACGTCTTCTAAAATTTCAGAAGAGCCATAAGCGTCTCCAGCAATCACCTTGCGACTAATTCCACTAACCACTCCCTTGGTAACTGTATTTCGATATTCTCCCAAAGCATTACCAATGGCAATAACGGTTTGCCCAATTTTTAATTGATTTGAATTCCCTAATTTAACTGCTGATAAATCTAAACCCTCAACTTGTAAAATAGCAATATCATTGAAGGGGTCGCGAGCTAAAACTGTGGCCGTAAAACTCTCTCCGTCATTAGTGGTGACCGTATACTCTGCTTCCAAATCGCTAACCACATGTTTATTAGTTAAAACTAAGCCCTTTTGAGAAGAAATCACAAAACCAGTTCCTCCGCCAATTTGTCTTTTCTCCTTTTTTTCTTGTTGCGGTTGTTCTGGTCCAGAATTTTCTGGAATTTGAGGACCAAAAAAATTATCCGGCCAAGAAGGCAAGTCCCAGAAAAAATTATTAAAAGGGTCTGGGCTGCTATAAGAAGAAACTTCTTTAGTTACAATAATATTAACAACCGAAGGACTAATCAATTCTACTATCTCCTCCACAGCTTGATCTTCTCCACTTGTTGCTGAAAACTCTTTTTGCTCTTGATATCGCTGCAAGAAAATAGAAGAAGAATTTAATTGAGAGGGGGTGGTCATAAATTCGGCAACAAAATAACTAGCCGAATAATAACCAGAAAAGCCGCCAGCAAGAGCACCAATAATCATACTCACTATCATCATAACCATAATCGGCCTTAACTTGAAACGTAAAGTAAAAAAAGTACCAGTTTTCTTTTTGGGGGCTGGTTTTTTTTCAGTCCAAATAACTTTAGCCTCTTCTCCGTCCTTTAAAAAATCAGGTTTGGAAGGAGAAAATATTTTCTTGAAAAACATATTATCTATTTTTAAAAATTAAACAACATAATTAAATACGAATTTTAATTTTTTGCGGGCCTTTAATTTTGGATTGAACATCTTTAAACCATTCTAAATCATAAGGCTTAATCTCTCGCCAAGATTGATCAAGGGTGTTTTGATTTCGAAATTGCTGAAGATAATAACAACGAGCTCCCTTAATTTCTTTTCCTATTTTCATTAAATCTTCTTTTTTTAAAAGAGAAGGAACAACCGTAGTCCGAAATTCATAATCTTGAGCTGAATCCATTATTATCTTAATACTTTTCTTAATATCATTCAAGTCAATTTTAACGCCAGTGGAAAAATAATACTTGTCTTCCTCTAAAGGTGCCTTAATGTCCATCGCCCAATAATCAACCAATCTGGTACGCATTAAAGCAGAAATTATCTTGGGTTGGGAACCATTAGTTTCAATAGCGACCAACAATCCTAAAGATTTTATTTTTTGAACAAAATCTTTTATTTCTGAAATAGGCCTTAATAAAGGCTCTCCTCCAGTCAAGGCTAGGGCGTCTAAAAAATCTTTATTTTTCCTACAATAATCAATAACCTCTTTTTCTTTAATCTGAGGAAAATTATCTGGCCTAAAAATCAAGCCGGCATTATGACAAAAAGGGCAACGAAAATTACAACCACTTACAAAAACAACCGAAGAAATTTTACCAGGCCATTCGTTAAAAGATTCTTTTTGCCAACCGCAAAAAATCATAATTTAGGATCAAAAGTCTCTCTTTCTCCAAACTCTTCTCGCTTACCTTTGTTCCATTGCTGCACTGGCCGCAAATAACCAACAATACGAGAATAAACTTCCGCTCGAGCCTGACAATGAGGGCAAGTAAAATGTTCACCGCTTAAATAACCATGTTCTGGACAAATGCTAAAAGTCGGGCTTAGGGTAAAGTAAGGTAAACGAAATTTAGTAAAAACTTTTTTAATTAAACTCTTAACTACTGCTGAATCAAAAATTTTCTCTCCCAAAAAGGCGTGAAAAACTGTTCCTCCTGTGTATTTAATTTGTATTTTATCTTGCAATTCCAGGGCATTAAACAAACCTCCCGAATAATCAACCGGCAATTGACTGGAATTAGTATAGTAAAATGTCCCACTGCCAGCAGTAATAATGTCTGGGTATTTCTTTTTGTCTATTTTGGCCAAACGATAACTGGTTCCTTCGGCAGGGGTGGCTTCTAAATTATAAATATGCCCAGTCTTCTCTTGATATTTTAATAAACGCTGACGCATATAATCTAAAATCTCTAAAGCTAATTTTTGGCCCTTGGATGAAGTAATGTCTTCTCCTTTAAAGTTTAATAAAGCTTCATTCATCCCCACCAAGCCAATTGTTGAAAAATGATTAGCCAAATAAGTTCCTCGCATTTTTTTAATACTGGATAAATAAAATTTAGAATAAGGATAAAGCCCTTTTTGCATAAAATTTTCTAAAACCTTTCTTTTGATCTCCAAACTCTCTCTGGCTAAATCCATTAAAAGTCCCAAACGATCTAAAAATTCTTTTTTAGTTTGAGTTAAATATCCAATCTGAGGAAGATTAATCGTGACCACCCCCACGCTCCCAGTCAAAGGAGCGCTTCCAAAAAGCCCGCCGCCACGGTGATGAAGCTCTTTATTATTAAGACGCAAGCGGCAACACATACTTCTGATATCTTCGGGGTCTAAGTCCGAATTAATAAAATTAGAAAAATAGTTAATGCCATATTTAGCGGTCGCTTCCCACATCGGCTCATAATCGGGATTATCCCAATCGAAATCCTTGGTAATATTAATTGTAGGAATAGGAAAAGTAAAAACTCTTTGGCTGGAATCACCCTCCATAATTAATTCATAAAAGGCACGATTAAGCATGTTCATTTCTTTTTGAAACTCGCCATAAGTCTTTTTTTGAAGCTCTCCTCCAATAATAACCGGTTGTTTAGACATATTGCGAGGGACTTTGAGGTCTAAAGTAATATTAGTAAAGGGAGTTTGGAAGCCAACTCGAGTAGGAACATTACAATTAAACAAAAATTCTTGTAAGGCCTGCTTCACTTGTCGATAATTAAGCTTGTCGTAAGCAATAAAAGGAGCCAAATAAGTGTCAAAGGAAGAAAAGGCTTCCGCTCCAGCTGCCTCTCCTTGCAAGGTGTAGAAAAAGTTTACCACTTGCCCCAGGGCAGAACGAAAATGTTTGGCCGGCCCAGATGATATTTTACCCGCTACTCCAGTAAATCCCTTGAGCAAAAAATCTTGCAAATCCCAACCCATGCAATATGTGCTCAAAGAGCTCAAATCATGAATATGAAAATTACCATCCTCAACCGCCTTTCTGATTTCTTGAGGATAAATTTTATTTAACCAATATTTTTTACTAGCCAGACCCGCGATATAATTATTCAATCCTTGTAAAGAATAAGTCATATTGGCGTTTTCCTTAATCTCCCAATCTCCTTCCGACAAATATTTTTCTACTAAATCAACGCTTTTGTCGCTCTCATTAATAATTTCTCTAGCCTGACGTCTTTGTTCTCGATAAAGAATATAAGCGCGAGCCACATCAGCCAAGTCGGCATGAATTAAAACTTGCTCTACTATGTCTTGCACATCTTCTACGTGGGGAATTTTATTAGAGAAACGCTTTCCTAAAATTTTAACTACTTGATCGGCTAATTTTTTAGAATCTTTACCATCTTCTCCTTTTACTGCGAGAATGGCCTTATAAATAGCTTCCACAATTTTAGTTTTATTAAAATCAACGATCTTGTTATTCCTTTTCTTGATTTTAGAGATGTTTGAAGACATAATTATATAATTTACTTAGCTTATTAATTAAATTAATGATTGCACTTCTTTAATGGCTCGCGGAATTAAAGGCAACAAAATGTTGCTTAAACTCATTAAAATTCCAGCCAAAAAAGAATTCTCTAAAAGCTGAGACCAAGTGGAGCCTAAAGGAAGTTTAGAGGAAAAATACAAAACCAAACCAACAATTAAAGCTCCTTGGAAAAATCCAAATAAGGCTCCAGCCAAACGATTAAAAATTTTAAGAATAGAAAAATCGAAAATTTTGTTCAAGGCCCGAAAGATAAAAAAGAAAACAGCCTGGGCTAAGGCAAAAATAATCAGGAAACCCAAAATCCGAGCAAACAAAAAATTATCATTCAAAAAAGGCAAAAGCTTAATTGCTAAAAATTCATACCAACGACCCGCCACGATCAAAGACAAAACAAAGCCCACAATACCACTAATGGTTCTAATTAATCCGTGCCACAAGCCAAACCAAATAAAACCAAACAAAATGAGAAATAAAATTAAATCAAATAAAGTCATAACAATTAATTGAAATTAATTAAAAAATAAACTTAGTTGCTTGGTTCTTCTCCTAAAGACGGGGAAATAAAATTTCTTCCAAGGGTGTTGGCGAAAAAATTGTGCCTCCCCACTTCTTGCCCTGAATTAAACTTTTCTTTTTTTCAGCAAGCTCTAAATTCAAACCTTTAAAAATAAGATCGCTCTTGTCGGGCATAAAGGGGCGAATTAGCCAACCCAAATGGCGTAAGATTTCCAAAAGATGATAAATTACTTCTTGATAACGAGAAAAATCTTTTTTCAGTAATTCCCAAGGCTTATTTTGATCCACATACCGATCAGCTTCAGCTATTACTTTTCGAACACTTTCAATGGCTGCTTCAAACTTTAAATCATCTAAAGATTTTTCATAAATTTTCCAAGTCTGTTGTAAAATTTTTATTATTTTTTTCTCTTCTTTCTGAGGAGGAGTAAAATCTTGATCACTTTTAGCCGCCAAGGTTAAAACTCGACGGAAAAGATTTCCCAGACCATTGGCTAATTGGGCTTGATACTGATCATAAAATTTAGATTGAGAAATATCACCATCTTGCCCAAAGGGAAAAGAAGAAAGCATTAACCAACGCAAAGCATCCACTCCAAAAACTTCAGCCATTTTCTCTGGATCAAGAGCATTGCCCAAAGATTTGCCCATTTTTTGACCATTAATAGTGAAAAAACCGTGCACATAAAGTCGACGAGGTAACGGAATATCTAAAGCCAAAAGCAAAGCTGGCCAAATTACCAAATGAAAACGCAAAATATCTTTTCCTAAAAGCTGAACATCAGGTGGCCAAAAATCTGATATTTTTTGAGAATCTCCTTGCCAACCTAAACCAGAAAGATAGTTAAGAAGAGCATCTATCCAGACATAAGCTGTCTGCTGAGAATCCCAAGGCAAAGGAATTCCCCATTTTACATTAGCTCGAGAAACTGCCAAATCTTCCAATTGATTGCGTTCCAAGAAAGACAAAAGCTCATTTCTTCTCTCCTGAGGCTCAATTATTAACTTCTGGCTCCGAATTAGTTTTAATAATTTTTCTTGAAAAGCAGATAATTTAAAAAAATAGCACTCTTCGGAAAAACTGATTGGCTTTTTCTTATGAAAAGGACATTGACCGTCCACTAATTCCTTTTCCGTATAATATCGCTCGCAACCAAGGCAATAAAGACCTTGATATTGACCTTTGTAGATTAGTCCTTTTTCTTTTAAAGAATTTAAAAAATAACGCACCGTCTGAGCATGTTGAGAATCAGTGGTGCGAATAAAATAATTATAAGATATTTTTAGAGTATCCCAAACTTCTTCGTATTTGGCTGTAACTTGATCGCATAATTTCTGCGGTTCAGTTTTTTTCTGAGCTGCGGCTTCAGCCACCTTAGATCCGTGTTCGTCCGTACCAGTTAAAAAAAAGACCTCCTCTCCTCTCATTCGATGAAAACGGGCCAAAACATCAGCAGCCACTGTAGTATAAGCGCTCCCTAAATGCGGATAAGAATTAACATAGTAAATAGGAGTAGTAATATAAAACTTATTCATAAGAAAAATTATTGATTATTAATGACTACCGTAAATTCTCCCTTTAAATTTTTTCCTTTTAAAAGGGGTTGAACTTCCTTAATTGACCCCCGATAAATACTTTCAAATTTTTTAGTTAACTCTCGGGCCACCACAAGATCTTTCTCCATCTCTATTTCTTCTAATTCCTCTAGAGTTTTTTTGATCCTGTAGCCAGATTCATAAAAAACAATCGTCCAAGAACTTTCTTTAATTTCCTGTAAAATTTTCTTTCTTCCCTTTTTTCGAGGCAGAAAACCATAGAAAAGAAAACGATCTGACGGAAAACCAGCTACAGACAAAGCAGCAATGAGAGCACAAGGTCCGGGAATGGGAACCACCTCTAAATTATTAATTTCTTTTAAAGCCAGGCTAATTAATTTATTACCGGGGTCAGAAATTCCTGGCGTCCCAGCATCAGAAACCAGAGCTAAATCTTCTCCCTTTTTCAATAATTGGATAATTTCTTTTACTTTTTGGGGATTAGAATGTTGATGATAACTAATTAAACGAGGCGCAGAAATTTGATAAGCGGAAAATAATTTACGAGTTTTTCTCGTATCTTCGCAAAGTAAAAATTTAACTTTTTGAAAAACCCCCAAAGCACGAGGACTCAAATCTTGCAAATTACCTAAAGGAGTAGCCACAATATAAAGCTTCATATAATCAAATAAACAAACCAAATTTTAATTTTTCAAATGGGGCCAGACCCCAAAAACTGCTTCTCTAAAAACCAATCAAGGAAAGGTTTTTAGAGGTAATTTTTGAAAAATGTCAATTTTTTAACATTTTTTTAACTCTACTTAACCTACTGGTAAATCGGTTGGCGATTCAGCTTTTTTGCCAGTACTCTTTCTGATGGCAGAAGACTTGGTAATATCGGTTGGAAAATGATAAAGGGTTGCGAGTTCTTCAATATTTAAAATAGTTTTTTCTTCAGGAGAAGATCCAGAGATAGCCAAAAACTTCTTAACGTCATCTATTATTTTAGGTAAGCCTGTTCTCACCCGCCAGGAAAAGTCTCTTTTTTGGTAAGTCTTCAAAAGTTTAGCTTTTTTTAAATTTAAAACCTTGTTTTTGTTCCAATCACCCTTGGAAACCTTAGCCCAAGAAGATTTTTTAAACCTATTAAGGTTCATGGATTGAAAAGAATTAAAAGAACTAAATAAACTTACTGACCCTTTATTTTTGACGAAAATTTCTCTTTCTGCTACATAAACTATGCGGACTACAGCCCGAAAAGCTATTTTTGCTATTTTGTTTTGAATAGCTTCAATTAAACGCTTGTCAACAGAAGAAGTTTTCGAATCCCCCTTCTTCTTGTCTTCAAATTCGTCAGTGGTGGGATGCAAGTCAAAAACATTCTTAATAAACTCAACCGCATCTTGGGACAATTTCATTAATCCAGCAACAATTTTGTCAATAATATTATTTTTGCCACTATTGCTCTTTTTGCCAGCCAAAAGATCGGCGATCATGCCCTCTCCCTCTTTTTTTAGACCTGAATCAATGGGACTAATTACATACTGAACCCAAGCTTCTTCTCCTTCCCTCATTCTCCCCAAAATTTCTAATAAATCAGTTAAAGGATCTTTTAACTCTTTGCTTAATTTATGTTCAAATTGAAGATAGGTGCTAATAGGGATAGGATTTTTTTCTGCTAAATGCAAATCTGCTCCCCAGATATCTACCTCTCCTTCATTAAACTTCTCTTGCGTCTTAACGGCATAATCTTCCTGCGCCTCAAAAATTTCTAAAAAAGGATAACAAGTATAAATAGCAGATTCTACTAAATCTTGAAACTGTACTGGGGTGTGAATAAAAAATTGCACCTTACCACCAAAACTAACTATTTCTAAAGATATCTTAAGCTGGGTTTTTCCTTCAATTTTCTTCGCCCACCAACTGAATTTTTCTCTAATGCCTGACAAGTGAGCAAAAAATCTTTCTAGAGTTTCTGGTCCCTGTTCATTATACTTTGGCATGATGATACCCAAAAGTACATATTTTTGTTGAGCTAAATATTTTTTTTTGTTTTTTTTGGTCCAACGTTTCCAAAAAATCCTTAAAATAAAAAGGGTCAAAAGAATCCAAATTCCATAACCGAAAAAAAAACGAACAAAATAATAAATACCTTGTTCCAGATAAAATAAAAGAAGATACTGATTAGTTAAAAAATCAAGATTCATATATAAGAATTATAACCCCTCTTCACGCAATTTGTCCAATATTTTTTTCTGACTAGACGTTAAGCGCTGAGGAATTTTGATCTTTATTTTAACAATTTGGTCTCCTTGCTTAGCTACTCCCTTGCCACGCAAACGAAACTCTTGGCCCGAAGATGTTCCGGGTGGAATTTTTAATTTAACGTTTCCGTATAAAGTGCGAACTTTGATTTTGTCTCCCAAAACTGCTTGAGAAATAGATATTTCTTCTTGAGAAAGAATATTGTTTCCTTGACGACTAAAGAAAGAATCCGATTTAATAGCAACAATAACATATAAATCTCCAGCCTCCGATCCCCATTGACCTGCTTCTCCTTGACCGTGAAAACGAATAACTTGCTGATCATGAACTCCAGCCGGAATTTTAATTTTTACTTTAGAGAACTCCTTAACCCGACCTTGCCCATGGCAATAACGACATTTTTTTTCAGAAATCTTTCCTTGACCTCGACACTCTGGGCAAATTTTTCTAGTTCTAAAATTACCTAAAAAGGTAGACTGGCTCTGAGTTATTTGACCTTGTCCATGACAAGTTGGGCAAGTCTTCATTTTACTACCTGGTTCTGCTCCTTGTCCTTGACACTTGGGACAACGCACATAACGCTCAAAACGCAATTCTTTTTCAGCTCCAAAAATAGCTTCTTTGAATTCAATCAAAAGCCGAATCTGTAAATCCCTTCCCGCAAAAGAAGATCTTCCGCGCCCTTGATTAAAATTAACCGATCCGCCAAATAAATTTTCAAATATGTCTTCAAACCCAGTTCCCCCGAAATCAAAACCTTTTTGTGAACCAGACTCTCTCTGAGCGTTAGCATAAGAAGCAAAATCATTAAAATCAAAACCAGAAAAGCCTCCTTTATTTTGAGCTTGTTCAAATTTAGGACCATATTGGTCATACATGCGGCGTTTTTCTGGATCCGAAAGAGTGCGATAAGCAGAATTTACTTCTTTAAATTTCTGAGCATCTCCCTTGGCTTTATCAGGATGATATTTTTGAGCAAGTCGACGAAAAGCTTTCTTGATTTCCGCAGCAGAAGCATTTTTTTCAACTCCTAAAGTTTCGTAATAATCAGCCATAATTATCAAGATTTAACGAGGCAGGGGCGAGAGGAATCGAACCTCTGACAAAAGTTTTGGAGACTCTTATGATACCACTTCACCACGCCCCCTTTTTTTTGTTTTTATTTAGTTTCTTTATGCAAGGTGTGTTTTTTGCACCAACGACAATACTTTTTAAGCTCTAATCTATCTTTATTAGTCTTCTTATTTTTTTGAGAATAATAATTGATGCGATGACATTCACTGCATTCTAATTTGATCAAATTTGCTTGAGACATAAATTTATTTTTTATTTTTTAGTAGAGAGCCGGGGGTGGGATTCGAACCCACGACCGATAGTTTACAAAACTATTGCTCTGGCCCCTGAGCTACCCCGGCAAAGACTCTAATAATATTATCTTAGCAAAAAAAAACATTTCTGACAATGTTGACATTTTTAGATTATCTGATTAAAATTAAAGTTGTAAAAAGTAGCCGGGGTGGTGAAATTGGTAGACACGCAAGACTTAAAATCTTGTGGACGCAAGTCCGTGCGGGTTCAAGTCCCGCCTCCGGCACCATCTTTAATTACTTAGGAGCTCAACTCCCAAGTCAATACTATGTGGAGGTTAAAACTCCACATTATTTATTTAGGGCCGAAGTGGTGAAATTGGTAAACACGCATGGTTTAGGACCATGTGCCGTAAGGCTTGTGGGTTCAAGTCCCACCTTCGGCACCATCTTTACTTAAAAAACCACAGGGAATTAGTCTCTGTGCTTTTTTATTAAAAAAATAAATTAAATTTATCTTTAATAAATTATTTGCTGATAAAACCTCCTCCTAAAACTTGATCCTGAAGATAAAAAACCACAGATTGACCAGGAGTAATGGCTCGCTGCGGACTTTTGAATCTAACTTCTCCTTGTTTGAGATTGTTACTAAGATTAAAATTTTCAATTTGAGCAACTGGATGTTGGTATCTAATTTTACCCCTGATTTGATCAAGAAAAAAAGACTCTTCTTTGTTTTTTAAAACAAAAGAAGGGTTAACCCAAGAACAATTTTCAAATTTTAATTTTTTTTGATATAAATATTTTTCCGGACCGAGGATAATCTCGTTTTTTTCTTGATTAATCTCTAAAACATAAAAAGGTTCCTTTTGTCCAGAAATCAAACCTTTTCTCTGACCAATAGTATAAAAAGGTAAACCTTGATGTCGCCCTAAAACATTACCCTCTAAATCTTTAAAACTCCCCGCAGGCACAAAAACAGAAGAGTCTCTTTGCAAAAGTTTTCGATAATCATTATCCGGCAAAAAACAAATGTCTTGAGATTCTTTTTGTTTTTCAAAAGATAAACTATTATTTTGGGCCGTTTCCTTAACCTCCTCCTTAGAGTAAATTCCTAAAGGAAAAATTGCTGAACTTAACTGCTTTTGATTCAAACGATAAAGAAAATAAGATTGATCTTTTTTGGAAGAGAGGGCTTTTCTTAAAATATAATTACCCTCTTTACTTTCTTGACGAACATAGTGTCCAGTAGCTAAATAATTAGCTCCCAATTCTTGAGCAGCTTCCAACAAAACTCCAAATTTTATTTTCTGGTTACACCAAACACAAGGATTAGGGGTGTGTGATTGGCAATATTCATCAACAAAAGGTTTAATAATTTCTTGTTGAAATTCTTTTTCTAAATTAACCACATAATGAGTAATTTTTAATCTCTGACAAATAATTTTAGCCCTCTCTACCGCTAACTGATGAAAGCGTCCGGCCCGCATGGTCATACCAAAAACATTTTTAATTCCATTTTTTTCTTTTAATAAAAAAGCAGCCACTGATGAATCAACTCCGCCAGACATGGCCACTGCTATCTTTTTTTGATTTTGAGCCTTAAGCATTTTTTTCTTTTTGATAATCCTCAATTGCCTTTTTTAAAGCTTGTTCAGCTAAGACCGTGCAATGTTGCTTATAGGCTGGCATCTTTCCCAAAGCTTCTCTGATTCTTTGACTTGATATTTTTTGAGTTTCAGACAAAGTCTTTCCCTTAACCATCTCAGTCAAAATAGATGTAGAGGCAATAGCCACCGCACAACCATAAGTTTGAAACTTAATATCTTTAATAATATCATTATCAATTTTTAAATAAATATGCATAATGTCTCCACAGCGGGGATTTCCCACTTGCCCAAAAGCATCAGGATTTTTCATGGTCCCCAAGTTACGAGGATTAAAAAAATGATCCATTATTTTATCATTGTCTTGAAAATGATTAGACATAAATACTCATTAAATATTAGTAATTGATCTTTAAAGCAGAAATTTCTCTCAAGTTCTTAACGGCTAAAATTAATTTTTCTAAAAGATAATCTATTTCTTTTTTATTAGTCCAGCGCCCCAAAGAAAAACGCAAAGAAGAATGAGATATCTCTGGAGGAAGGTTTAGGGCAGTTAAAACATGTGATGGTGCTAAACTTGCCGACGAACAAGCTGAACCCGTAGAGCAATAAATTTGTTGACGATCTAAATACATTAACAAAGCCTCTCCCTCTACTCCAGCAAAACTTAAATTAGCATTATTGGGCAATCTTTGAGCTTGCGGCCCATTAAGACAAGAGTTTTCTATTTTTTTCAAAACACTTTCAATTAAATAATCTCTCAACTTTTTTAAACGCTTTACCTCTGAATCCATTTCTTGATAAGCCAACTCTAGAGCGCGAGCAAAACCAACGATTCCCGGAATATTTTCGGTTGAAGCTCGCTTTCCATTTTCATGAGCTCCGCCATGAAAAAGAGGAATAATTTTAATGCCTTTTTTTAAATAAAGCAATCCAACTCCCTTGGGTCCATATAATTTATGAGCTGACCCCGAGAATAAATCAACGCCCCACTTCTGAGCCAGAAAAGGAAGATGCCCCAAAGTTTGTACAGCGTCTGTGTGAAAATAAAGAGGATAATTATTTTTCTCTTTTTTTCTTTTTTCTTTTTCCTGTTTAATGATTTCGCCAATCTCAGCAAGAGGCTGAATTGCCCCCATTTCATTATTAGCGTGCATAATGGAAATTAAAACAGTTTGGGGCTTAAGAGAATTTTTTAATTTTCCTAAATCTATGATTCCTTCTTGACTAACACCCAAATAAGTTACTTGAGCCCCTTGCCCTTCTAAAAAACGAGCTGGATTCAAAACAGCAGAATGCTCAATTGAAGAAGTGATAATATGTTTCTTTGGTAGGTCTATAGCATTAAAAATACCTTTGAAAGCTAAATTATTAGCTTCGCTCCCACTAGCTGTAAAAATAATTTCTTCTGGAGAAACTCCCAGTAAATTAGCTATTTTTTGACGAGAGTCAACAAGAGCTTGTTGAGCTAATTTTCCGGCACTATGCAAACTAGAAGCATTGGCAAATGTTTTAGAAAAATAAGGTTGCATCGATTTCATCACCCTTCGATCCACAGGAGTGGTCGCACTATAATCTAAATATATTTTTTTCATATTTTTTATTTTTATACTTAAAAATCTGACCCTTAAAAAAATTCATAATTTATATTTCTGATAATTTTTTGAATTCTTTATCTTTCTCTACAACTTCTGGGCTAACTCGTAAAGCTATTTGATTAATACCCATCAATCTAACATTATCTAATCTTCTTATTCTAGACAAGGCCACATAGCCCATGCCGTGTTCAAATGATTTTGACAAATCAATTTCCGCAGCATCTAGGCTCATACCTTGACTCTTGTGAACAGTAATAGCCCAAGCTAAACGTAGAGGAACCTGCTTAACGCTCGCAACAACCTCATTATTTTCTTCCATATTCCAAGTAACAGGAGAAGCTATAATGTGTTGACCAGAAGTTGTCTCAATAATCGGACATTTATCATCATCATAATCAACCACCTTACCAAGGGTGCCATTAACATAACCGGCCTCAAAATTATTCTTAACAAACATTACCATCGCTCCAATTTTCAATTTCAATTCTTCGGGAGCTAAACAATTCTTTTTCAAAAGATCAACTAAGCGCTTTTCTCCTTGACCGATCATATAATAAGTCATTTCTTTTTTGGGAATTCTGGATAATTCCAAATCGTTGATTATGTCAACTTTAACATTGTGCGTGTATAGCTGAGTGGGTCTTACAGAAAGATTTATAGATTGGTTTAACCGTGTCTTTAATAAATTTAACTCTTCTAAACCAGCCTTATTTTCTCTAATTTTATTCAAAATGTCAGTAAATGCGGAATCATTTTGGCGAAACTGCTTACTAAGATAGCAAACCCTAATATTTGAATTTTGCCAAACTGGTGACTCATAAGCAAATTGCGACTTTTCTCCCTGGCTTACTGGAGGAAGCTGAAAAAAATCACCGCACATTATTATTTGCAGACCCCCGAAAGGAAGGAAGGGGTCTTTAATTTTTTTGCAAACTCGATCAACTAAGGTCAATCGATTAGCATCTAGCATTGATATTTCATCAATAATCAAAGTCTGTGTCTCTTTAATTCTTTTGTTGATTCTCTTATTTTTGGCGATGTGCTTTAAAGATTTTTCATCCATTTCTTTTTTTATGCCAATCCCCGACCAAGAATGAATTGTTCGGCCCTCAAGATGAGTAGCAGCAATTCCTGTAGAGGCCGTTATACCAATTTTCTTATTAGATTTCCTTAGATATGAAATGAATTGATTTAACAAAAAGGTTTTTCCTGTTCCCGCCGAACCTGTTAAAAAAACATTTACTCCAGATTTCAAGATTTTAAGTGCTTGCTGTTGGGTCATTGGGTTATAATTTTTATTAAAATTTTTATTTATCTTTCCATGTTTCCCGTCAATTCGACCTATGCTTTATTTAAATATTTATCTTTTTTTAAAAAATTTACAATTTTCATAGTAATGTCCGACAAATTATATTTTAAAAAATCATCTACCCACTGAGAATCTGTAATCTCTTTAGACGGAAGATGTAGTTGTCCATCAATATTTGCAAAGTATACCTTGGCTCGAAGAATATCTCCTTTATGAGGAGTTCTGCCCTCAAAACTATTGTAATATTTAATATTGCTCAATTTTGTTCCAGATAACTCTTCTTCAACTTCTCTTCGGAGGCATTCTAAATCGGTTTCATTCTCTTCTGGTTTTCCCCCAGGTAATATCCATGTTTTCCTTTTTTTTACTAATAAAAGTTTTTTATCCTCAATAATTACAGCGCTGATTGCAACTCTCATAAATGATTAATTAACAAAATAATTTATGCTTAACTCTTTGATAATTGAATTTTTATTGATTAACTCCAGAGATCAACCATTTGCAAACAAAATTCTTATTTACTCTTGTGATGAAAATAAATTCGATAATCCAATTTATTTTGCTTACAATAATCTTGTATTTCGTCTTCTGTTCTATCCCAATAATGACTATTAGAAGAATAAATCTCTTTATATCTAGAGATTAAATCGGGATTATATCCTTTTAAAAATTTATAAACCTCTTTTCTGATTGATGGATAAAGATTTAAACTTTCAAACCAATACTGATTAACGAAATCTTGAGTTGAATCTGTTAATTTTTTCCAATCACTAATTTCAGGAAAAATTGGCGAGACAAACAAAACGGTTTTGATACCGGCTTTACGCAATTGTTTTAGGATATCTATCCTCTTTTTTGTGGCAATTGATTGAGGCTCTAATTTATTCTTAACCTTTTCGTCTAGAAAAGAAGCAGAAATAGCGACTGTGCAATTGTCAAATTGTTTCAATAAATCAATATCTCTCAAAACAAGGTTTGACTTGGTAATAATATCCAAATTCGGCTGTAATGGTATTAACTTTTGAAGAATTTGCCGAGTTAACTTATACTTCCCCTCTAATGGCTGATAAGCATCTGTCACCGAGCCAAAGACTATTGATTTGTTCTTGAATTTTTCAGTATTTTCGGGAATTAAGTTTGGAGCATTAATTTTTATATCGATAAAGTCTCCCCAAGATTCAGAGTGATTAGTAAATCTCTTCATAAACCTAGCATAACAATAAAGACAAGCGTGACCACAACCAGTATAAGGATTAATAACGAAATCCCCCTCCGGGAGATTTGATTTAACGATAATTGATTTTGCCTCAATTTCTTTTAATATCATCTTGATTTTCTCTCAAGAGCCTTTGTTTATCAAACCAATCACAATCATCACTAGACCACCAATCGTCCAGACGATTAGCTCTATCCCTGAATGAAAAAATATTCCGACCAGAATCCAAATAATTCCCAAACATAGATGAATTTGATAAGGAAATTTATTAATGCTCATAAGATAAAAATTAACTTATCTTTCACTAAATCTAATAACTTATGAAACTCTTGCGTAATATCATTCATCCCGTAAAAATTTTTGGTGATGCCTCCAGGAGGCATAAAACAATTTTAATTAAAGGTAAATTATTCTTATTTTCCCATGATTCAACTCTCTTTAGTCTTTATGGCAAGAACTACATAATTATAAGCCTCTTTGCGACTTAATATATTTGCCAATTTCATTTTAAAAAAATTAACCATGGAACTCGATTTGTCAGACATATTACGCAATATTTTAGGATTATGCAAAATGCCTTTTATGGAGACAATCTGAAAATTATTCTTAAACAATTCTTCTTTGATTCCTGCCGTGGTCCAGGATTGAGTATAAATTCTTTTGAAGCCTATTTTTGCCTTTTTTCGAATAAATCTTTTTATATTTGCGTTTGGGAAGTCAAAAATAAGGTGACCATTATCTTTTAATATTCTGCGGATTTCTGCAAATAACTTAATTCTATTAGATTTATCAAAATGCCAGATAAAGCGAGTTGATATAACAACATCAAAAAAATTATCCTCAAATTGCGTATCAAATGCATCTGATTTTCTTAACGTCCAATTATTTATATCCTTTTTAGCGTGTTCTAACATTTCTCCACTCGTATCAAGTGCATAACCCTGGCCATAGTTTTTCAAACTTTTAGTTATTCTTCCTGTGCCTGTAGCCAAATCTAAGGTCGTTTTAGGATTTAAATATTTCAAAAAAGAATTGATGACTTTAATCTCTATTTCATTCCTTAGTTTTCCAAAAAGAGAGCTATATCTTTGCTCTATGTATTTCGAGGCCACCTCATCATCTTGATAATAATCCATGACCGACTCTTTGCCTTGTATTTTTGTTTTCATAATTTTTGTTCTTAATTTTTTATTTTTCACTTCCTCATAAGTCAAACCCGCGAGGAAATCTTTTGTCGGTTAACCCAGGGGTCAACCATTTACAGTTTTTTAACAAATTGACATTGCAAGGTTAAGGCTCAGTAGAGCTTAGGGGCTGAACCCCTAAGTATGTACGAGGTTCGACCTCGTACATTTATTTTGGAACAATCCAAGGTATTTGCTGATTAATTTAATTTGTGAAAAAACATTTGGGTTAAAAAAGTTTTTTTTGAGAAATTTTACCATCTTCTGACTCGGACACTTTTATCTTTCCATAAACCCCATCATAACCAGCTTCTTTAATCACCTTTCCTTCTCTCGCCTTAATAATGGCCCGAGCTAATTCTAAAGAAGTAATTTCTTTTAATTGAGAAAAAGAGAGATGAAGTAAAATATTAAATTCACTTTGGCCCTTAGAAATTAAAGAATCATATTCTTTTTGAACTGTTTTAGATTTGGGGCCCACTCCTTTTATTTCGGAAATCAATTCAGGCAAAGGGATAATACTCTTGAATGGGATGGCTTTCGAAGGAATAAAACCCTCGGGACGATCAGCTAGTTCATTAACACGATGCAAGACGCCAATAGTCAGAGGACGATGACATTGCGGACAAATATTTTTGTTCTTTATTGATTCCTGAGGGGTCATTTTAATGTCACAGGCTCGATGACCATCTAAATGATATTTTCCTTCTTCTGGATAAAATTCAATAGTATATTCTAGGCCTTTTTTGGTTTTAATGGCATTAATTAGATTAGAATAAGTTAATTTTTTTAAATCAAAAACGTTAGCTTCTCTGCCTAAATTGCGAGGACTATGAGCATCAGAATTACTAAGTAGGGTGTATTTATCCAAAGCTGACAAGCGCCAATTCATGGCCGGGTCAGAACTTAAACCCGTTTCCATAGCATAAACTTTGGAACTCATTTCTCCAAAGCATTCTTCTACTGTATCAAATCCCGATTTAGCGCCAAACAAAGAAAACCAGGGAGTCCAAATATGGGCGCAAATTAAAAAACATTTCGGAGAAATATCAAAAATGAGCTTAGCTAACTCTTCGGCATCAACACCCAAAATAGGACGACCGTCTGACCTTATATTAAATCTCTGGTCTAATTTTTTGTTAATCTTTTCAACCACCTCCAAGCTGGGAGCCAAAAAAACCAAATGAATTCGGCGACATTTTCCATTCTTTTTATAGATACAAGATAATTCCGAAGTCAAAATGAAATTAGTCAAATATTTACTGTTTTTAACTTGATAAATACCTTCGGACACTAGATGTAATTTCTCTTTTAATTCTTTAAACCAAGCAGGATGAGTAAAATCCCCGGTTCCCAAAACCTGGATTCCTTTGCGAGCAGCCTCATAATCTAAATGCTCCAAGTCCATTTGGGGCGAGGTAGCTCGTGAATACTTAGAATGAATATGAAAGTCAGCTATATATTGCATATGTTTATAACAAAAACCTGCTCACTTTATTCGCAGAGCCTTTCTGCCTACCGGCAGACAAGCCTGCCTACCGGTAGGCAGAGAAATTAAATATTATTATATAATACATTAAAAAAGGTATTTTGATTTTAACAAAAAAACCGCTAAATAAAAATAGCGGTTTTAGAAAAAGAACAACAGAATTCTGGCGATTACCTACTCTCGCCTTAAAGACTACCATCGGCCCTAGGGAGCTTAACTTCTGTGTTCGGGATGGGAACAGGTGTTTCCTCCCCGGCAGAATCACCAGAATTCTATTGTCCTTAGGAAAAATAAATTATGAACTAAATGATAAATTAGAGAATTGATGACTGATTAGTACTCCCCGGCTGAACCCATTACTGGGCTTACACCTAGAGCCTATCAACCCGGTCGTCTCCCGGGAGTCTACGAAACCTAATCTTGAGGACGGCTTCACGCTTATATGCTTTCAGCGTTTATCCTAACCGAACGTAGCTACCCAGCAATGCCCTTGGCAGAACAACTGGTACACTAGAGGTTCGTCCTTCAAGGTCCTCTCGTACTATTGAAGGGCCCTCTCAAGTTTCAACGCACACAGTAGATAGAGACCGAACTGTCTCACGACGTTCTGAACCCAGCTCGCGTACCGCTTTAATTGGCGAACAGCCAAACCCTTGGGAGTTGCTCCGCCCCCAGGATGCGATGAGCCGACATCGAGGTGTCGAACTTCGCCGTCGATATGAACTCTCAGGCGAAACTAACCTGTTATCCCCGGAGTAGCTTTTATCCGTTAATCTTCTTCGCTCCTATAAGCGAAAGTCGGTTCACTAAGTTCGAGTTTCCTCTCGGCGCGACTTGTAAGTCTTGCCGTCAAGCTGGCTTGTACCTTTACGCTTCCAGCGCGATTTCCATCCGCGCTAAGCCAACCTTTAAACGCCTCCGTTACCTTTTGGGAGGCATCCGCCCCAGACAAACTAACCACCAGATACTGTCTCCCTTGAAAAAGGGATTAGGATTAAAAATATATAAGGGTGGTATCTCACTGGCGCCCCGAAGGGCTCCCACCTATTCTGAACAGATATACCCCTAATCCAATATCAAGCTTTAGTAAAGCTTCACGGGGTCTTTTCGTCTTACTGTGTGTAGAGCGCATCTTCACGCCCATTGCAATTTCATCGAGTCCCTCGTTGAGACAGTTGCCAAGTCGTTATGCCATTCATGCGGGTCGTAACTTACACGACAAGGAATTTCGTTACCTTAGGACGGTTATAGTTACCGCCGGCGTTCATCAGCGCTTAAATTCAAAGCTCAATTTTACGCAAGCGTAAAATATCACTAATCCTCTTAACGTTCTGACACTGGCCAGGCATCAGCCCCTATATATCACCTTACGGTTTGAGCAGGGACCTATGTTTTTGTTAAACAGTCGCTTGGCGTACTTTAGCTGCGCCCCCTCTGTCCGAAAACAGAGAGAGAGTCCTTATTCCGAAGTTTCGGACGCTTTTTTGCCGAGTTCCTAAACGAGGGTTCTCTCGTCCACCTGAGGATACTCTCCTCATCCACCTGTGTCGGTTTGCGGTACGGATAATATTAGCTTAGCCTTAGAAACTTTTCTTGGCTCCCGCTCCCCTCAAATCTCCTCTTGCGAAGATCTTATTCGTGGCCGATTTTACATTTTCCGGATTTACCTAGAAAATCCATCAAACCACTTAAACGCGTATAGCCAGAACACGCTTGAGGCTTACAGAAACGTCATTCCATCAGATACTAATATTAGGGACGGAATATTAACCGTCTGTCCATTATTTTTACCTTTCGGCAAAAACTTAGGACCGCCTAACCCTGGGCTGACGAGCAGTGCCCAGGAAACCTTGGATTTGCGGTGGTTCGGATTCTCACCGAACTTTTTACTACTCATGCCAACATTCTCTCTTCTTTGCGCTCCACCAAGCCTTACAGCTTGACTTCACCGCCCAAAGAATGCTCCCCTACCACCACCAATGTCGAAACATTGGTAATCCTCATCTTCGGTATTGAGTTTAGCCCCGGTACATTTTCGGCGCAAGACAACTTGATCAGTGAGCTGTTACGCTATCTTTAAAGGATGGCTGCTTCTAAGCCAACCTCCTGATTGTCCAAGTCATTTCACTACCTTTTACACTTAACTCTCGGCCCGAAAGCCGATTTGTTTTAAAAACAAAAAATTTAGGGACCTTAGATTGAGGTCTGGGCTGTTTCCCTTTTGACTAATGGAGCTTAGCCCCCATAGTCTGACTCTGTTCTATTTTGGCTCTGGTATTCGGAGTTTGATTGAGAGAGGTAGGATTACTCCCCCCCACTCATCCAGTAGCTCTACCCCCAGAGAGTAAAGAACAGGCTAGCCCTAAAGCTATTTCGGGGAGAACCAGCTATTACTGAGTTCGATTGGCTTTTTACCCCTACCCACAGCTCATCCCATGATGTTGCACGGTCAACGGGTTCGGGCCTCCTCTGTCAATTAAGACAGATTCACCCTGGCCATGGGTAGCTCACTCAGTTTCGGGTCTTTCCTGTTATATCATAAATCGCGCTTTTAACACTCGCTTTCGCTGCGGCTTCGTCTATATTTAGACTTAACCAAACATAACAAGAAAACTCGTTGGCTCATTCTTCAATAGGAACGCCATCACCCTTCGACAAGCTCGGGGCTCTGACTCCTTGTTAGCATATGGTTTCAGGTACTTTTAACCGCCCTAACCGGGCTGCTTTTCACCTTTCCCTCACGGTACTAGTTCACTATCGATCACTAAAAGTATTTAGTCTTAGGCGATAGTCCGCCTTGATTCATACCAAATTTCACGAGTTTGGTATTACTTGGGTCTTATTAATTATTAAAATGCAAATTTTTTTCATCTACGGGACTTTCACCCTCTTTGGTTAGCAATTCCATACTATTTGATTAAAAATTTAAATTTTAACTTTATTCAGTAAAAAATAAAACATTAATAGGCCCACAACACTTTACAGAACATTTTAGCTTTACTGCCTTTCGTTAAATAAAAATAATGTCCGAAGACAAAATCCCTATAAAACTTAGGTTCTATAAAGTTTAGACTCTTTCCCTTTCGTTCGCCACTACTAAGGAAATCGCAAACAAAATCGAAATTTTGTTATTCGCTTTCTTTTCCTCCGGGTACTGAGATGTTTCACTTCCCCGGGTGCCCTTCTCATGCTTAAAGCACAAGACACGAACGTTTTGCGCTCGTAGGTTTCCCCATTCGGAGATCTTCGGATCAAAGGTTGCTTGCCGCCTTCCCGAAGCTTATCGCAGGCTGCTACGTCCTTCATCGGCTTTTAGTGTCTAGGCATCCACCATATGCTCTAATTAATTCTCTAATTCATCATTTAATTCATAATAATTAAATGTTTTTGGCGTGAGCTTTAATATAATAATTAAAGCTTAAGATGCTTTTTCTTCTTTAATTTTCAAAGAACAATTAAAAAAACCGCCGAGCCGGCGGTTATCATTTTTTTCTACAATCAAAAAAAATTAACCATCCGACAGAAAAATATGCTCAATAATTTTTACAAAAGTAAACATTTCGCAATAATCTTTTTTCAGCTAAATCAAATTATATGACCAGCTGGGAAGTTCTTTTAATTAATTATTATTATATCTCAAAAACTTAATTAGTCAATGTGGATAAGTTGTTTATTTCTTGGTTAATAAAGAGGCTTTAACAAAAGCTTTAAATAAAGGGTGAGGAGCCAAAAGCCGTGATTTGTACTCAGGATGAAATTGAGTAGCCAGAAAAAAGGGATGATCAGAAATTTCAACGATTTCTACCAATTTATTATCTGGAGAAACTCCACTAACCACTAAACCTTTTTTTTCGAAATCTTTTCGATATTGATTATTAAATTCATAACGATGACGATGTCTTTCAAAAATCTTTTTTTGTCGATAAATGCTAGCAGCCCGGCTTTTGGGCTGTAAACAACAAGGATAAGCTCCTAGTCTAATAGTTCCTCCATATCGCTTACGGGCAACCATATCTTTTTGGTCAGGCATAATATGAATAACTTGATCCTTGGCTTGCGGGTCAATTTCTTCTGAAGTGGCTCCCTTAATCCCGCAAACATGACGAGCAAACTCAATAACAGCCATTTGTAGTCCATAACAAAGTCCAAAACAGGGCTTTTTATTCTCGCGACAAAATTGAATGGCTTTAATCATTCCTTCCGAGCCTCTTTTGCCCCAGCCCTGAGTAATGATTACACCATCTAAATCTTTGAGAGCCTTAACTCCTTGTTTTTCAATCTGTTGGCTATTAATCCAATGAAAAACAGGGCGACAATTATTGGCCCAAGCAGCATGACGAACCGCTTCGATTACCGAGATATAAGAATCGGTTAAAGTAAATTTACCAGTAGCAAAATATTTACCAACTAAACCAACATTCACTTTCTTAGAAGCTTGCGCAGCGGTCTTAACAATACGCCGCCATTTTTTCAAATCACTAGCACGCGCTGGTAATTTCAATTTTTTTAAAATCTTTTCTCCTAAATTATCTTTAGCAAAATTAAGCGGAACTTTATAAATTGAGTCCACATCTGGCGCTGAAATAATATTTTCCGGAGAAATATTACAAAAAGTAGAAATTTTTTCTTTGCGCACCGCATCTAAAGGGACAACCGAACGTGCTAAAATAAAATCCGGTTGCAAGCCAGCTGAATTTAAAGTACGAACCGCATATTGAGTCGGTTTAGTTTTCATTTCTCCAATTTTAGGGGGCACGGGCAAATAACTAAGCATTACGAAAACAACATGGCCTGGATTTTCTAACTTCATCATCCGAGCAGCTTCTAAAAAAATAGCATTTTGGTATTCTCCAACAGTTCCTCCAACTTCAATCAAAACTATATCGGATTTAGTTTCTTGCCCCACTTTTTTAATGCGCTCAATAACTTCATTGGGAATATGAGGGATTACCTCTACACAACGACCCTGATATTCTAGATTTCTTTCTTTCTGAATAACGCTACTATAAACACTTCCCGTGGTCATGTAATTTAAGCTAGTAATATCCTTGTTCAAAAAACGCTCATAATTACCCAAATCTTGATCAGTTTCTAAGCCATCTTCAGTAACAAAAACCTCACCGTGCTCTACGGGATTCATAGTACCAGCATCAACATTAATGTAGGGATCAATTTTGATCGCAGAAACACGATAACCTTTGCTTTGTAAAAGCCGACCCATAGAGGCAGTGGCCACTCCCTTACCTAATCCCGACATTACTCCTCCGACTACAAAAACATATTTTGTCATAACAAACATAAATTACATTGACTGCTAGAGAACAATCAATTATTTCTATTATTTATCTTAAATTCTCTTTTTTTTCTTTTAAAAAATATCTCCATTGTTCTAGGAACTGAACAAAAATTAAAAAAGGAGTGTCAATCAAAACATTAAAGGCTACTCCCAAAATATTAATCTTTTTCCAACGGGCCAAAAACCATTTCCCTAAACTCATCACTGGCACAGAAAATAAATCAATAATAACTTGAAAAAAACTATCTTTCTTTTCAGTCACGTGCAATTCACGTGACCTTTTTCTAATTTTATTCCCGGTAAAAGCAATTAAAGAAGTAAACATAATCAAAAGGAGATAAGAAAGGGGCGGATAATTTAATTTATAAAGAGCAAAAAGAATAAGACCAAAACAAGCAGCAAAACTAATGCCATAAATTAAATTATTAATCAAACGGAAAACAAAATTACCTTTACGATAAACCTCCACCTCATAACTTACTTTTTCCATGTCCTCGTAAACTATTTTTTGCACTTCTTCTAAAACTATTTTTTTGTTCCCCGAAGAAGGAGTTCTAACCGTAGAAACTAAAAAAAGCATTAAAAAAGTAGGCCCCAAAACATCAATTACTGCCGCCAAAGGATTGATGCTTCCCATCACGTATTTAGCAAAAGGAAACTCTAAAACATAAAGAGTGAAAAGGTTGGTTAAAAAAATAGAAAGCGTGCTGTAAAAAGCAGCTCGCCCTAAACGAGAACGCAAAGTCTTTAAACGATCCGAATAAGCTCGACTCACATAACGATTCAAATCTGAAGGCTCTTCAATTTTATCAGAAGACAAAACCTGAGGATCCTCGCTAAGAATATCATCCAACAACAAATAAGGAGTATTGTAGCGTTCCATTATTTTGTAAAACTTATTAGCTAAAGGATGATTAAGTTGAGTCTCAATATCTTCCAAAACTTGCCCCAGTCTTTCTGCAAAAGGTTTAATTTGCTCAGGAGTAGGATGAGACCAAAAAGGATAATAACGCTTAATTAAATTATAACTAATAATCGGCGCATCTAATTTAAAGAGGGATTGCTGTAAGCTAATATAAATTTGAATTTTAATTTCTTCATCTGTGATCTGAGTTAATTCCCGCGCTCGGCTTCCCACTTTGATTCTTTCTCTCATCACTCCTTCGGCAAAACGAATTAAAGCATTTTGTTTTAAGTAAAAATTAGGCGCCAGAACTTCTTCAATTTCACAAGCGGCAATTCCCAAAATATCTGTATAAACCTCTCCTTGATTTTTGCCCTTTAAATCAATTTTTTTTAGGCGATCAAGAATAAAGATGTACTTATCTAAAACCTTTTGAACAACTGATATTTTTTGTTTCTCAATCGGAGTAGAAGGAAAATAACCGCCTCGCACTAATTCTAAAACAAAAGGCTCAGCAATTTGCTGTCCTTTGGTTCTTAAAAGAAGCCTTCTTTTTAGAATTCTCTCAATAGCCACTCTTCTCATTAAATGTTGCTCTTTCCAATCCACCACTTTTCTGATACGCTCATAAAGAGAGGCAAGCTTGCTAGCTACCTCATCAGCCTGAATAACAATAGCTCCAGGAGGCAAAGATAAAGATTTCTGCCAAAATTGATAATCTTTGATTAATTTTTGAAGGCCTGAAGAAATTTTAGGCATAAACAAAAATAACTTTGTTGATAAAATTATTAATTTATATTTTAATTATAAATTAGAGATTTGTCAAAGGCTAAGTCGCGAGAAAACAGGGATTGAGACTTAAATAATTAAACAGTTATAATTTCATCATTAATAATTAATTATTAATAACAAATTATTCAATTATGCTTATTCTTGGCATAGAAACATCTTGTGACGAAACCGCAGCCTCTCTCTTAAAAATAGAGCGAGGCAAGTTTAAAGTTTTAAAAAAAGTAATTGCCTCTCAGATTTCTCTACATAATCAATACGGGGGAATCATCCCAGAGTTAGCGGCCCGCGAACATATTAAAAAAATTATTCCTGTTATTGAAAAAGCCTTAAGCGTTAAACCAAAGCTTATTGATCTAATTGCGGTTACCGAGGGACCTGGACTAATTACCTCTCTTTTGGTGGGAGTAGAAACAGCCAAAACTCTTTCTTTGGCTTGGCAAAAACCTCTTTTAGGTGTCAATCATCTTCAAGGACACTTAGCAGCCAACTTTCTTAAGGAAACCCCCTCTTTCCCCGCTCTCGGTTTGATTGTCTCTGGCGGACACACGGAATTAATTTTACTCCAAGATTATCACCATCAAAAAAAAATCGGACAAACTCGTGATGATGCCGCTGGAGAATGTTTTGACAAAATTGCCAAATTACTTGGTCTGGGCTATCCAGGCGGACCAATTGTTTCTCAATACGCTGCTCAAGCTAAGCCCAATCAAATAAAAACTAAACTGCCCCGGCCCATGATTCAGAGCAAAAACTATGATTTCAGCTTTTCTGGCCTAAAAACAGCCGTTCTTTATACCATTCAGAAAAGAAAAGCTTTTCTTCAAAATCAAAAATTCATCGCTGAAATTTGCTATGAGTCTCAGCAAGCAATCATTGACGTCCTCCTTAAAAAAACTTTTCGAGCTGCCCAAGAGTTTAAAGTTAATTCAATTATTTTAGGTGGCGGAGTAATCGCTAATCAAGAATTAAGAAAACAGTTTTTGATTCAAGCCGAAAAAATGAGCTCTTCTCCAAAAATTTTAATCCCTCCTTTAGAATTTTGTATGGATAATGCCACCATGATTGCTGTTGCCGCTTATTTTCAATACCAAAAATTAAATTCCCTTAAAAAACAAAATCTAAAAAATAATTGGCGTAAAATAAAAGCTAACCCCAACTTAGAGATAGAGGAAAGCTAAAAAAATGAATCAATAAAAAGATTAATAGACAGGACGTTTAACCTGCAAGAAAATTCCCAAAGGGATTTTCTTTTCGTTTTCTTGATAATTCCATTCTTGCATTTTAGCCAAAGCTTTCTGGCGAGAGCCCAAGTCGCAATCTTTCATTTCGTAAACTCTTTGATTGTAAAAGTCAGTAGTGTTAAAAAAAGAAACACAGGGCTGAAGAATGTTAACAAAGGAAAAACCTGGATGCTTAAGAGCCGCTGAAATTATCTTTTGCAAATGAACAATTTTACCCGAATAACCCCGCGCAATAAAACTAGCATTAGAAGCTAACATCAATCGCAAAGGATCAAAAGGTTCTTCGCGAGAACCCTGCGGAGTTGACTTTCCTTTGAAGCCCTGAGGAGAAGTAGCCGTAAATTGACCAGTGGTCAAGGCGAAACAGCGATTATCATGCACTAAAACCGTGAGATCAATATTTCTTTTAGCAGCATGGATCAAATGAGAAATTCCTTCATTATATGTGCCTCCGTCCCCAGCAAAAACTATTACCTTTAATTTAGGATTAGCAATTTTAACCCCCTCGGCTATTGCCAAAGGACGGCCATGCAAAGAACAAAAACTATTTAAATTAAGATAATCAACTATTTTGGAAGAGCAACCAATACCACTACTTAAGACTATATTTTCTCGAGGAGTTCCTTCTTGAATTAAAGAAGAAATTGCCTTTTTGAAAGCAAACAAAATGCCAAAATTCCCACAACCTGGACACCAAGTATTAAGGGCATTGGTTTCTAATTTTAATTTATTTTGATCGCTCATTTTTGTAAATTTTATTTAAAGCAGCTTTAATTTCTGAAGCCAAGAAAGGACGAGAATTGTATTTTAAAATCTTTTCTTGAGGAATAATCTGATAAGATTTTAAAAGACCCTCTAATTGCCCCAAAGCATTACCTTCAATTAAAACTAAATGCTCAACCCCTTGCAAAGCAGCTTTAATTCTTTTCTCTGGGAACGGTTCCAAAAATAAAGGTTGAATCATTTTAATCTTTAATTCTTCTGCCACTTCTCGGGCTGGACCTTTAGTTGAGCCCCAAACTAAAATAGCTTGAGAAGATTTTTTGTTACCATAAACTTTCACCGCATCAACTTGGTTAACAACTTTTTGCATAGCTTGATATTTGCGCAATCTTTTGTCTTGCATTTTTTGAATTTCTATTTCTTGCTCTGTAGTTAAACCATTTTCTAGATGCTCATAACTATTAGCCTTAACCACTATTCCTTTTTGACCCGGAAAAGCTAAAGAAGAAGTGCCATTTTTAGTAATCTCATACCTTTGATAATTAAGACTCTTATTTTTTGATTGAGGAAAAATTTGAATTGGAGAAATTTTTTTTAAAATTTCGGGATCAAAACTAAAAGTACTTTCAGAAATTTGCTTATCAATTAAAAGTAAAGAAGGTGTTTGATATTCCCAAGAGAGAGAAAGAAGCTTCCCCGCCCAATAAGCCGCTTCTTCGGCATCGCCCGGAGCTACTAAAAACTTTACAATATCTCCATGTCCTAATCCTAAACTAAAGGATAAATCTCCCTGAGCTGTGTAAGTAGGAACGCCACTAGCTGGAGCTGGTCTCTGGCTATTAATAAAAAGTAAAGGAATTTCCGCTTGTACCCCCAAACTAAAAGCCTCTCCCATTAAGGCTAAACCTCCACCCGAAGTGGCTAACATAGTGGGCTTACCAGCGTAAGCACTGCCTAGAGCGGCATTAGCAACAGCTAATTCGTTTTCCATTTGAACTGTTTTTATTCCCGCCTTTCTTCCCGTTGAACCAGCTAAATAGTGCAAAATGCCTGTGGCTGGAGTCATGGGATAAGCAAAATAAAATTCAAGTCCAGCCTTAATTGCTCCCTGAGCCAAAGCTTGATTGCCAGTAAGAAGAGAAAATTCCTGTTTTTTCTTTCTAAGAGGAATCTTCTTAATTAAAATACTTTTTTCAAAAGATTTCTGAGCAATTTTTAAATTAATTTCTTGGAATTTATTAAATTCTTTTCTAAAAAGAGTCTTCAAAGCTTCTTCAGAGAAGCCTAAACTGCCCAAGAAAAAAGCAACTAAAGAAATATTTTCCATAATTTTCTTACCTTTTTCTTTCTCTACTATTTGCGTAGCAACAATACCTTGAGCCCTCTTTTCTTTTTCAATTTGAAAATAATCATGGTTGTAAAAAACTTGACCTTCTTTTTTTAAAGAATGACGATGCTCTTCCCAGGTTCGCTGATCTAAAGCTATCAAAAAATCTATTTCCGAAGAGGAAGAGTTTTTTTTAGTTGAAGAGACCCTAATGCTAGAAAAACTATGCCCACCTCGCACTAAAGACTGATACTCGTCATAGACAAAAACATAATAGCCTAAAGACTGAAAAGCCTTGGCTATTAATAGACCGGCTCGGCGTGAACCTTGTCCAGCTGCCCCTCCGATTATAATTGAAAAATCTTTCTCCATATTTTTATTTTTTTACCGGGGACAGTCCCCATCTTTTTGCAACGCAGCAGCCGCTTCCCAAGCGAATTTCCCGCCTCTTTTTTTAATTTGGCGAGAAATGGCCCGTTTTCCAAAATCAATTAAGAAAGGTAAGAATTTTTTTATCATCAGAGATAATTTTTCCTTGCACAAAATTTAAATATTCCTGACGACATTCTTCTGGGCCTTTTCTTCCAATATAAGATAAAAATTTATTTCTGTCAATCAAATCATCCTTAATAATCTTTTCTTTATAAATTTTGAAACTTCCCCAGCGATGATTTTCTGGCAAAATAACTATTTTGGCCCGAACTGGGTTTAGGTCAATATAACAGCTAACGGTCCAAAAATAATCCTCTTTGTTGATTACACTGCTGTAAAACCTGTCCTGAAAAAGATGCCCCGAGCGATGATGACGGTGATTAAAATAAACTGCGTACAAAAAATTAATTCGTCCCACAATCTTAGAGAGAGAAAAATCGCGAGTTTCAATCAATAAATGAAAATGATTGGGCAAAAAACTATAAGAATAAAACCAAAAAGGCATTTTCTTTTTGGTTTCTCTAATAATACTTAATAATTTTTTATAATCTCGAACTCCTGAAAAAATTTTCTTTTGATTATTGCCACGGCAAACAACGTGATAAATTGTTTCTCGGTAATCAATATATTTACGAGCTTTTCTTGGCATAAAATAAATTCTAAAAAATATTTTTTGCTGATTTTTCGCCAAATCGTATTTTCTGCCTTATATTATACTATTGGAGTAGCATCCTGACAAGCAGTCAGGGGGGACTGTCCCCTTTTAATAAAATGTGCTAATTTTAAAAAATATGAAAAAAGAAAAAAAAGAAAACGTCAATTTCCAGAGTCATTCCCCTCAAGAAACTATTAAACTGGCTAAAAAAACGGCTCTGAAGTTAAAAGGAGGAGATGTTTTAGCTTTACACGGAAATCTCGGAGCAGGAAAAACTGTCTTTGCTCAAGGAATTGCCCAGGGACTTAAAATTAAAAAAAACGTCAATAGTCCTACTTTTACTTTAATGAAAATTTACCCCCTTTCTTCGAATAAAAATCTGAAAAACTTTTGTCACATTGATGCCTATCGTCTTAATTCTGAAGAAGAGTTGATGGCTATTGGAGCCCTTGATTTCTTAAGGCAAAAAGAAACTATTACCATAATTGAGTGGGCTGAAAAAATTAAAAACATTTTGCCAGAAGATCATATTTCTGTTAAAATAGAGAATGGCCACCAAGAATCAGAAAGAATAATTAAAATTAAAGGCCTCTAAATCTATGCAAAAAAAATACATTCCCCAAGAATTTGAAAAAGAAATATATCAACTCTGGGAAAAGAGCGATTTTTTTAATCCAGATAAATTGCCAGGAACTCGAAAAAATAAATACTGTGTCACTATTCCACCCCCTAATGTTACGGGATCACTGCACATGGGTCATGCTCTTAATAACACTATTCAAGATATTTTAATCAGATATCATCGCATGCAAGGAGATAAAACCCTCTGGCTACCAGGAACTGATCATGCTGGCATTGCTACACAAAATGTAGTAGAAAAAAAATTAGCCCAAGAAGGACTCTCTCGTCATCAATTAGGAAGAGAAAAATTCACAGAAAAGGTCTGGGAATGGAAAAAAGAATATGGCGATATTATTCTGAAACAATTAAAAAAATTGGGATATTCTTGTGATTGGTCTCGTTTACGCTTTACACTTGACCAACAATATGCTCAAGCAGTTCTTAAGGCCTTTATACATTATCATCAAAAGGGATATATCTACAGAGGGCCCCGAATTGTCAATTGGTGTCCGCGATGCGAAACCGCTATTTCGGATATTGAGATCAAATATCAAGAAAGAAAAGGCAGATTATGGTATATCAAATACCCCCTAAAGAATAATCCAAAAAAATTCATTACTATTGCCACCACTCGACCCGAAACTATGCTTGGCGATACCGCCATTGCTGTTAACCCAAGAGACAAAAAATATAAAGAACTGATTAATCAAAAAGCAATTGTTCCTTTAGTGGAAAGAGAGATTCCAATTATCAAGCACCATCTAGTCAAATCTGATTTTGGCACCGGCGCCCTTAAAATCACTCCAGCGCATGATCAAACCGATTGGCAAATCGGCAAAGACCATCAACTTCCCGTCATTAACGTAATTGGACCTCAAGGAAAAATGACTAAAGAGGCTGGAATTTATGCTGACTTAAGCGCCTTAGAGGCTCGAGAAAAAATTATTGAAGAATTAACAAAAAAAGAACTTTTGGTTAAAACTGAAGAATATCAACATCAAATTTCTCTTTGTGATCGCTGTTCTTCTCCAATTGAACCACAAATATCTACTCAATGGTTTGTAAAAATGAAAGAACTTGCCCAGCCAGCCATCAAAAGCGTTCAGGAGAATAAAATTAAAATAATTCCTTCTCGCTATAAAAAAATCTACCTAAATTGGATGGAAAACATAGAAGATTGGTGCATTTCTCGCCAATTATGGTGGGGGCATCAATTGCCAGTTTGGTTTTGTCAAAATCAAAAAGAAAAATATATTGTAGCTGCCGAAGCTCCCCAAGCTTGCCCTTATTGCCAAAAATGTAAAATGCAACAATCAGCTGATGTTCTGGACACTTGGTTTTCTTCTGCCCTTTGGCCATTCGCCACTTTAGGTTGGCCTCAAAAGACAAAAGATTTACAAGAATATTACCCAACCTCTTTGCTTTCTACGGCTCGAGATATCCTTTATCTCTGGGTTGCTAGAATGATTTTTTCTGGCTTTGAGTTTTTAGAAGATATTCCTTTCAAAAAAGTATATATCCATGGAACAATTCTGACTATCGATGGAAAGAGGATGAGCAAGTCTCTAAAAACTGGAATCGACCCTTTAAATTTTGTCGAAAAATACGGAGCTGATGCCACTCGTTTGGGCATCATCCTACAAGCTAATCGCGATCAACAAGAAATTCGTTTTGATGAACGCACTATCTTGGCTGCTCGTAACTTTATTAACAAACTTTGGAACATTTCTCGTTTTGTAGAAATGATGGACCCTTCTAATTCGGAAAATAAGAAAATCAAGAAACCTACTATTGCCGATCAATGGATTCTCTCTCGACTCAACAATTTGATTAAAGAAGTTGGGCCTCAAATTGAAAACAATAATCTAAGTTCAGCCGCTAAAGACATTTATGAATTTGTTTGGCATGACTTTGCTGATTGGTATCTAGAAATTTCTAAATTCCAAAAAGAAAACAGTTCTTTAGAGGCGCAAACTTATGCTATTCTGCGTCTAGTCCTAAAAGAATGTTTAAAAATGTTACATCCTTTTATCCCCTTTGTTACAGAAACCATTAATTTGCAGCTTAATGAAATAAAGAAAAAAGACTATGCCCGATTGTTGATTATTGCTCCTTGGCCAGAGGTTGAATTTTCTCAAATTAATAAAACCACAGAAAAAAAATTTACCGAGCTGAAAGAATTAGTTAGTGAAATCAGAAAATGGCGCAAAGAAAAGGAGATCAATCCTAAAGAAATTGTCTCTCTTCCCTCTCAATTCCAAAAAAGTTTTGCTTCTTTTTCTGGAGAGGAGAAAAAAATTATTCAAAATTTAGCTAAATTACAATAAAAAAATATTTCTATTTCCAAGAACTTAAAATAAAAAAGTTTGGGATTTAAACTCCCAAACTTTTTATTTTACAAAAATAATCTATTTATTCAGCTACTCGGAAAACTTCCTCTATGCTAGTAATGCCATCTAAAGCCTTTAATAAACCATCTTGAACCATTGTAACCATTCCCTGTTGTTGACTCAATTCTCGCGCCTTGTATTCAGATAAACTTCCTTCTAAAATTGCTTTTTCAACTTCAGCATTAACCGCCAGAACTTCATAAATACCAATTCGTCCATGATAACCCAAGCCCTGACAAGCTGGACAACCTTCTCCTTGGTAAAATTTTAAATTGTTAAAATCTATCTTAACCTCAGCTGAAGAGGGAATGTCCTTCAAAAGAGCCTTAACTCTTTCCAATTTTTCAGAAGTTAATTGAACTTCTTTTTTGCACTTTTCGCAAATTCTACGCACTAACCTTTGCCCAATAACAGCGTTTAAGGCGGGGGCTAAAAGGAAGGGCTTAACGCCCATGGAAAGAAAACGAGGCAAGGCTCCGGCGGCATCATTAGTATGTAAAGTAGAAACAACCATATGTCCGGTTAAAGCGGACTGAATAGCAATTTTTGCTGTCTCCGCATCTCTAATTTCTCCCACCATAACTACGTCTGGATCTTGACGTAAAATAGAGCGCAATCCATTAGCAAAAGTATAATCCTTGGATTGGTCAACCTGACTTTGATTAACTCCCTTAACTCGATATTCAATTGGATCCTCTAAAGTAATAATTTTGGTTTCCTCGTCATTCAATTTATTAATAATGGCATAAAGAGTAGTGGTTTTGCCGGATCCAGTAGGACCGGTGGTAATAATCATACCATTGGGGCGCTCTACTTCTCTTTTTAAAATCTGATAACTTCTTCCCCTTAATCCTAAATCCTCAAAGCTTAATCCAGCAGTAGAAGAACGCAAGAGACGCATCACCACACTTTCTCCATAAGAAGTGGGCAGGCAAGAAACTCTTACGTCTATTTTTTCTTTCTCTAATTTAATAACAAATCTTCCGTCCTGCGGTCGCCCCACAACATTAATTTTTAATCCCGACAAAAGCTTAATCCGTGAAATAACTTGAAGCCAAAATTTCTTATCAATCTCCGCCACATCAATCAAAATACCGTCAACTCTAAATCTTAGTTTAATTCCGTCTTCTTCGGCCTCAATATGAATATCTGAGGCTCGAGATTTAACTGAACTAGCAATAACTAAAGTAATCAAATTAGAAATATCTGTTTTTTGAATTTCTTGATTAAGATCTTGAAAACTTTGAATTTTATTTTCGAATTTTTTAAAATCTTCGGCACTGATTTCAACTCCTTTGGCCATCTCTCTAATTTTAGGCAAAGTTTCATATCTCTTCAAAACCGCATTAAAACTATTAGCTGAAATCAAATAGATTTCTATATTTAAATCATGAGCCGCTTCAAAATGGCGACAAAACTCACTAAAAGAATTATTTTGTGGATCCAGAGAGCCAATTTTAGCTAAACGATCAGTACGATAAAAACAAATTGCCTGATAATTCAAAGCCCCTTCCTTGGGAATCATCCGCAAGGCTTCTTCAGAAACAGGAAAATCAGTTAAATTCATATAAGGCAAACCCATTGAACGGGCTTGAGTGCTTACTTTTTCTTCTATTTCCTCATCTTCCAAATGGGAAAGCTTATTCTTTAATTGTCTTTCCTTGCTGTCATCGAAATTAGAATTTTGATCATATTTTAATAAATCATCAATATTTAACATCTTTTGATTATTTTAATTAATGATTGTGATTAGCTTTTTAAAATCAATTGAGCCGCTTCGACTATTCTCTTCATTTTGCCTGAACTAATTCCCACTCGTGAAGACAAATTATTTATATGAGAAGAGCACAGATGACTAAGTATAATAACGTCTTGATTAAAAAAATTTTGAGCCAATTTCCCGCTCACTTCTTTCAAAATTGTAATCGGATAAAGCTTTTTTTTCTCAATTAAAGCATTGAGGCTTTGGCGAGAAGGATATCTCCAACCCAATAGTTTAATTCCCTGACAACGTCCATATTGAATAGCGGCTTTAGTAAATTTAGCATTAGAAACCAACCAAGGTTGAGTAAAATTTTCCTTCTCTAAATCCTTAAATCGAGCCCAGAGACAAAGAGCATCTTGAAGATCCACCTTCAAGCCCGCAGTATTACGATACTTGCACTCGATTAAATATTTTTGTTGAGATTTTTTTTGAGACCCTTTCCTTTTTTTAATCGCAATTACATCCACCTCTTGTTCAACACAACGACCCTTTAGGATGGGAGGACAATAAGCGCTAAAGCCATAAGCTTGAAAAAGATAAGCTACAAATTTTTCAAAAACAAACCCAGTGGGACCTAAACCAAAAATAGCTCTTTTAAGACCATAACGAATTGAAGTCAAAGGGCTATATTTTTCTAAATGTTCCAAAGTAATTTTTAAAATTTCTTGAGTGGACATTCCTTCTCGGACCTGATCTTTTACCAATTGCTCAACCTTCCGACAAACATCTTTGGGAGCGCCAGCTCGCAAGCAAGTCTTTCTAATTTTAGAAGAATTAAATTTAACTTTTTCTCCAGAAGCCTTAATTACGTACATAAAAACCAAAAAACTTTTATTAATTATATAACCTTTCTTTAATTAAATCTATTTCTTTTTTTAATTTAGGATCTTTGTCAATAGCTTTTTTAATTTTTTCACAAGCATGCATAGCTGTAGTATGATCTCTTTTCCCTAGTTCTTTGCCGATAAAAGGAAAAGAAGCCTTATTCTCTTCTCTCATTAAATACATAGTTATTTGCCGAGGTAGAACAAACTCTTTTTTTCGTGAAGAACTAATCATATCTGATAGTTCTAATCCATAAAAATTAGCCACCACTTCCATTAATTGCCGAGGGTGAACAAACCCTGTTTTATTTTTACTATTATTAAGCGTGCTTAATATATTCTTAACTGTTTCCAAATCCAGCTCTTGCTGTTGATGAAATTCCTGATAAGCAATTAATTTATTTAGAGCTCCTTCCAATTCACGCACATTACTTTGAATATGGGTAGCCAAATACCCCAGAATCTCTTCACTTAAAGGATATTCTTTCTCTTCGCATTTAGCTTTTAAGATAGCAATTCTAGTTTCCAAGCCTGGCGGAGCAATATCAGCGATTAAACCCCAAGTTAAACGAGATGTCAGACGATCTTGGAGGGCAGGGATTTCTTTAGGGGGGCGATCAGAAGCAATAATAATTTGCCTTTCTTCTTGATAAAGAGCATTAAAAGTATGAAAAAATTCTTCTTGGGTTCGATCCTTGCCGGTCATAAATTGAATATCATCAATTAAAAAAACTTTTAATTGGCGATAAAATTTTTTAAATTTTTCCATAGTGCCGTTTCCAATGGCAGTAATAAAATCATTAGTAAATTTTTCAGCATTAGTGTAAAATAATTTACTTTTAGGACTTTTCTTTAAAATTGAATGGCCCACAGCCTGCAAAAGATGAGTTTTGCCTAATCCCACACCTCCGTAAATAAAAAGAGGATTATATTTTTTGCCAGCATTATCGCAAACCGCTTGACAAGCAGCATAAGCCAACTCTGAGCCCTCACCTACTACAAAATTCTCAAAAGTGTAACGAGGATTTAAACCATGATTATTGGCTGAAGCCCCTTCGCTTTCTTCTGTTTTTTTCTTTTGGGGACGAGGAGCAATATTGTTACTTGAATGTCCTTTTTTATTTGAATCTGCATTTATTTTATAAACCACCTCTTTAACCTTTTCCTCTGTGGCTCCCCGCAAAGCTTCCAAAATATACTTGTGGTACTTATTTTCTAACCAACTTTTAGCAAAACTATTAGGAACTCCAACTATTACTTTTTTTCCCTCATTCTCCAAACTCAAAATATAAGTATTTTGCAACCATGTCTTAAAATTAGCTTTAGAAATCAAAAGCTCTAATTCCGACAAAACTATATTCCAGATTTGCTTTTTGTCCATAAAAAATATTACTTAGTTTCAATTTTCATGATAACACAATCTCTTTGAAAAAATAAGAAAAATAAGGTTAATAAATTGTGAATAAATTGTGAATAATCCCCTTAACATCATATTACAAATCTTAAATATTAACAACCCCTTTAACTTTCTCTTGCCAAGACCATTAAAGCTGATATAATAAAATCAATTAGTAATAAATCAACAATAATATGGCTTTACCAAAACAAAAAAGATCAAAAACTCGCCAGAAAACAAGACAATACCAATTTAGACTTAAAAAATTAAACTTATCGATTTGTCCGCAATGTCAAAAACCAAAAAAACCCCACCAAGCTTGTCCTTTTTGCGGGACTTATTCTGGTCGAGACGTTATTGATTTAGATAAAAAAACAAAATCCGCTGAAAACAAAAAAACAAAATCCGCATCCTCCAAAAAGGATCCTTCAGATTCCAAAAAAATAAAAAATTAACTAAAGACTTATGTCTTCTCGAAGAATAGCCCGTACTCTAGCCCTGCAAGTCTTAAGTCAATGGGACTTTAATCAATCTTTTCTCTCTCCAAAAACTGAAACCGAGAACACTATTCAATACATTTTAAAGGAATTTGCTCCTCCGGTTTTTAAAGAAAAAAAATTTTTTGAAAAATTAGTCAAAGAAATTCTAGCCAATGTTAAAGAGATAGATTCTCTCATTGTTAAATACGCCCCTCAATGGCCCTTAGAAAAAATAACTTTAACCGATCGCAACATTCTTAGAATAGGCATCTTTGAACTTTTAATTTCTCCAGAAAATCCTCCCCGCGTAATCATTAACGAAGCCGTAGAAATAGCTAAATCTTTTGGAAGCGATACTTCCGGTAAGTTTATCAATGGAGTGCTCGGAGCTATTTATGAAGAAATAAAAAAAAATGAATAAACTAAAACAGTTTCAAGAAAAAATTGAAGTAGAATTTAAAAACAATTCTCTTTTACAAGAAGCCTTAACTCATCGTTCTTATCTCAACGAGCACCCTTCTTCTGGCTGGAAACATAACGAAAGATTAGAATTTCTGGGAGACGCTGTTTTAGAGCTAATAATTACCAAATTATTATATAAAAAATTCCCGCAGAAACCAGAAGGAGAGCTAACCTCTTTGCGCGCTAGTCTAGTGAACACCAAGTCTCTAGCTCGAGTAGCCGGTCAGTTAAAAATTAACCAATATCTTTATTTAAGCAAAGGTGAATCTAGACTCCACAATCAACAAAATCAAGCTGTCTTAGCTAATACTTTTGAAGCAATTATTGGAGCCCTTTATCTAGATCAGGGCCTAGGGGGAGCTCAAAAATTTATTGAAAAATATTTATGGACCCAATTAGAAATGATTCTCAAGCTAGAACTTTACTTGGATCCTAAAAGCCACTTACAGGAATTAACACAAGAAAAATACGGCTACACTCCTTCTTATCAGATCCTTAAAGAAAAAGGTCCCGATCATTCCAAAAAATTCGAAAGTGGAGTTTTTTTTGAAAAAAAATTAATTAGCGTAGGCCAAGGCTCAAGCAAACAAGCTGCCGAAGTTAATGCCGCTAAAAAAGCTCTCCAAAAAATTAAAAAAGAAAAGAAATTTAATTGATATGTACCTTCAGCGCTTAGAGTTAATTGGGTTTAAGTCCTTTGCTCAAAAAACAGTAATTGAATTTAGTCGATCCGCCTCTGGTCAATCTGGCATCGCCGCTATTATTGGCCCTAATGGTTCAGGAAAATCTAATTTAGGAGAATCTATTCGTTGGGCTCTAGGAGAACAAAGCCTTAAATCCTTGCGCGGGAAAAAATCAGAAGATATTATCTTCTCTGGATCTGGCTTAAAAAAACACCTCAACTTAGCTGAGGTTGTTTTATTTTTTAATAACGAAAAAAACAATAATCAAGATTTTCCTTATCAAGAGTTTACTATTACTCGTCGCCTCTATCGTAACGGAGAAAGCGAATATTTGATTAATAAAAATAAAGTTAGACTTCAGGACATATCTCTTCTTATGGCTAAAAGCGGATTTGGTCAAAAAAGCTACAGCATTATCAGTCAAGGAACTATACAAAAAATACTAGAATTATCACCCCAAGAAAGACAGAATTTTTTTGATGAAGCTACCAGCGTTAAGCAATACCAAATTAAACAAGAAAAAGCTCAAAAGAAAATCATTAAAAGCCAAGAAAACCTTAAAAAAACAGCTATCATTCTTTCGGAAATAAGACCACTTCTCAATTCCCTGTCTCGCCAAATCAAAAGACTGGAGAAAAGAAAAGAAATCGAAAAAGAATTAACTGAGGAACAAATAAAATATTACCAATATTCTTGGCAAAGATTACACCAAAGAAATGAGGAAATTCAAAAAAAAATAAAAATAAACCAAGAAAAACAAGAAGAAATTTCTCGAGAATTAAAAAAATTCCAAGAAGATTCAAAACAGTCCTTTCAAAAATCTTCCCGAGAAGGCTACCAAAAAACTCAAGAAAAATATCAACAATGGCTAGAAGAAAAAAATAATCTTCTTTCTCGGCAAGCTAATCTCAGTCAAAGAACAAACGAGATTCAAAATAAAATTCAAAACACCATTAAAGCAAAAATAAAAGAATTGCCAGAAATTGATCGAGAAGAATTAATAAATTCCATCAAAAATTTACAAATCATTCAAGAAAAAATAAAAAAATGTGCAAGCAGTAAAGAAAAAAATTGGGGAGAAATTGAAAAATGGATAGATAAATCTCAAGCCCAAATACAAGAAATTATTGACTCCTTACAAGAAAAAGAGCCTTCAGCAGAAACTACCTCCGATAATCTTGAAGAAAAAGGAGAGTTACAAGGGCTCAAAAAACAACAAGAAGAGATTAAAGAAAAAATAATAATTGCTAACCAAAAATTAGAAAAATTTCAAAAAGAGATTAAAGACCTTTCTCACGCCATTAATGAAAAAGAAAAAGAGATTTTTGACTGGCAAGAAAAAATATCAAATTCACAAAAAAAATTAGGAGAGATTGAATACCAAACCAACCAACTTAAAATTGAACTAGCTCGCTTCGAAACCAAGGAACAGGGCCTGGAAGAAGAAATCAAAAATGAAATTAAAAATCTAGACCAAAACACAATCAATCTAATCAAAGAAGAAAAAACAAAAAAAGAGATAAATGTCTCTTCAGATATTTCCCGACAAAAAATAGAACAATTAAAATATCAATTAGAAATTATTGGAGGAATTGACCCCGAGGTTCTTCAAGAATATCCCCGCGTTCAGCAACGATATAATTTCTTGGAAAAACAAAGCAACGACTTAAAAACTAGTATTAAATCTTTAAATAAAATCAACCAAGAGTTAGAAGAAAAAATCAAAAATCAGTTTCGAGAAAGTTTCCATAAAATTAACCAAGCTTTTGATCGATATTTCAAAATTATATTTAACGGAGGTCAAGCTAAAATCCAATTAAAAGAAGATTCTTCTCCGGAAGAGAAAAAAGAAATTGAAATTTTGGCTACCCCTCCTAACAAAAAAATAAAAAATATTTCCATGCTTTCTGGCGGGGAAAAGGCCTTAACATCTCTCGCTCTCATTGCTGCTATTATCTCCATTAATAAACCCCCTTTTGTCATCTTAGATGAAGTAGCAGCTTCTCTAGATCCTGAAAATTCAGCAAAATTCGCCCAAATCATTAAAGAGCTTCGTCCCCATACTCAATTCATTGTAATTACTCATAATCAAGAAATCATTGAGATTGCAGATGTTCTTTACGGAGTAAGTATGCAAAAGAATGGAACCTCAAAATTAATCTCTTTGAAGCTAGAAAATTAAAAACAAAAAAGACAAAAAGTTTTTTCCTTTTGTCTTTTTTGTTTTAAAAAATTAATTCTCCTCAGGAAAAAATTTTCTTTTGTTCCGGCTGAAAACAAAAATATATATAATTTCTAAAACAGCTAAAGTGTTTAAAACTAATAAAACCACGAACCACCATTTTTCAGAACGGCGAGCGGCTCGCCAAAGTGCAATTCCTTTCCAAGGCAAAATCCAAAGACCCAAAATCAAGAGAAACCAAAAATCTTGAGAAGAAAGTTGTTCTAAAATCATAATTAATTAAATTAAATAATAAAATTTATCAATAAAGTCGCCAAACCTAAATAAAAAACAAAGCCAAAAACATCTGTGGCTGTGGTCACAAAAATTGAAGATCCTAAAGCAGGATCTAATTTTAATTTTCTTAAGAAAAGCGGAACCAAAGAACCAAAAAGTCCAGCAATAAACAAATTGCCCAACATGGCCAAAAAAATAACCAAACTTAAGGCTAAATTATGATACCAAAGAAAAGTGATTACCGCCATCATCACTCCCAAAAGAAAACCATTCAGAGAGCCAACTTTAATTTCTTTAAAGATGGTCTTTATGCCTGAACGCCAATCAATCTCTCCTAGAGCCAACCCTCTGGTGACTACTACCAAAGATTGTGTACCAGCATTACCTCCCATGCCCGCCACCACCGGCAACAGTACAGCCAGAACCACATATTTTTCTATAGTTTCTTCAAAAAAACTAACTGACAAAGCCGCCAAAATACAAGTTAAAAGATTGAGAACTAACCAAGGAAATCTTAAACGAGTAGAATGAAGCGCCGGCGTGCTAACATGCTCCTCTGTGTCCAAACTAGCCAAATGATAGATATCCTCGGTAGCTTCTTCATAAAGAACATCCATAGCGTCATCCACGGTAATTTGTCCCACCAAACAATGATGATCGTCAACTACCGGCAAAGCTAATAAGTTATATTTAGCAATCTTAGAACTAGCTTCTTCTTGATCTTCGTCTACAGAAATGGAAATAGGATCCTTTTCCATTAAATTCGATAACCTCTGGTTTCTTTGGGCTAAAACCAGTTGACGAAAAGAAATCACTCCCACTAATTGCTGATGATGATCAATAACGTAAATATATAATATTTCTGATCTTCTTTCCTGTTTTTTGATCAAACTAATAGCCTTAGCCGAAGTCACATCCTCAGACAAAGCTAAAAAATCCGTGGTCATAATTCCTCCAGCTGTGTGAGGCCCAAAGCCCAAAAGGCGCGAAATTGTTAATCTTTGCTCTTTATTTAATTTCCGAAGTAAAGTTTGCCTTTCTTCTTCTTTAAGAGTCAAAAAAAGATCAGCGGCGTCATCTGGATTCATTTTCTCTATAGCTGGAATTAAATCTTTCTTATTAATCAAAGAAATAAATTGAACAACCAGGTCATCTTCCATTTCGCTTAAAACTGCCGCTAATTGATGAGACTTTAAAACACTATCAGCAAACCATTGCTTCTGCTTAGGCGTTAAATAACGAAATAAATCAGCCAAATCAGAGGCTCTTCCTTTGCGAATAATATTAAAAGCTAAGCCATAGGCTTTATGACGAATCAGGCGCAAAAAAAATTTTTGAGTCTTATTTAAAGCTTCATTCATATTTAAACATCATAACATTTTTATGATCACAACAAAAGGCTTTCTTTCTCTAAAAGAAAGCCTTTTTGTCTCAAATCCTCTTATTCTATCTCACTACTTGATAAAGCGTATGGGTCCGGGGATAGGAAAAAGTCATTTTCTTTCCAATGCTGAAAAATTTTTCCCTTAAAGAATGAATTTGAATTTTAGTCAAAGGAAATTCTTTCTTGCTAACCATCTCAAGTAAAGAAAAAGAAAAACATTGAACGAAATAAGAACTAAGGGCAATCAAAAATCCGAGACCGATTGTCAACAAAAAAATATCAGCTTGCCAAAAAAGAAGAATGTTTTTTCTTACAATCCGATTAAATTCAAACCCCCATTTCAATTCTTGTCTTTTTTTCTCTTCTTGAAAAGAGACAACTACTATCATGGTCATCCAATAAATTAAGTTAAAAAGACTAAAAGACAAAACTAAATTCTTCTGTCCCCAAAGAAAGCTTGACCAAAGAATCAAAAGCTTCAAACCGGAAACAAACTGATCGCCTTCCGTTTCCTCTTTTAAGGGAGATCCAGAAAAAGAATCAATAGTCCATTTCCTAAATATACTTAAAAAAATAATTATTCCTGTAGCTAAAAAAGCATCCGCTAATAAAAGAGATAGAAAGCTATAAGCCCAAGCATAAAGAATCAATCCTAATCCTTGACTAAATGAAGAAAGCAAGAAAGAAAACCTTGTTCCCCAAAAGTCGACAAAACGCTTACCCCAATTTCCCAGAAAAACAAAAAATAATAAATAAAAAATGTTAAGTAAATTAACTTCTTCTTTGGCTAAAAAAGAGCTCTCAAGGTAAAAAGCATAAATCAAGGAATGAAAAACCGTCAACCCTAGGGCAGTTAAACCAGTTATTAAAAATTTAATTATGATATTTTCCATATTATTCCTTTTAAAAGATAAAAGCCCCTTTGCTTGCTTATGACCGGGGCTCAAAAAGTATAAACTTTATCAAAAAGAGGAAAGATTATCACCTAAATTTAAAAATAAAATTAAATAAGGAAACTTTTTGGGCTCCCTCCCAATAAGTCATTTTCCTTTTTTTATTTTCTAAATAGCAGCCAAAGAGAAAAGTCATAATTTATCATTTATTATTAAACTTTAAGCTTCTTTAAAAGAAGACGAAGGATGATGATTTTTGTCACCACTAAAAAAACGAGCCCCTAACCAGAACTCGCTTTTCTAATATAACTAATATTTTTTTAATCTCGAGCCGAAGGAATGATAACGCTTTTTAAATTATCAAAATCTTCTAAAATTAAGCCCATTCCTCTGATAACCGCCGTGGAAGGATCATCAACTAAATAAACTGAAATATTAATTTTTTTTCTAATTAATTTATCTAATCCCTTTAAAAGAGAGGCTCCTCCAGAAAGAATGACTCCTCTCTCATAAATATCAGAAACCAATTCTGGCGGTGTAGATTCAATTGTATCTCGAACTCCCTCCGTGATAATTTTTAAACTAGGCAGAACCGCTTCTCGAACTTGAGTATCGGTAATAACCACCTCGCGCGGTAATCCACTGACTAAATCTCGACCCTTAATTTTCATTTCCTGTGATTTACTAACCGAAGCCGCCGAACCAATCTTAATTTTCACGGCTTCTGCGGTTTGCTGGCCTAATAACACTCCAAAGTTTTCCCGAACATAATCAATAATATTTTTACTCAATAACTCTCCACCCACTTTTAATGATTTGTGAGCAACGATTCCATTAAGAGAAATAACTGCTATCTCTGAAATTCCTCCACCCAGTTCTACAATTAAATTTCCAATTGATTCTTGAACTGGCAAACGCGCTCCAATGGCTGATGCCACTGGCCGTTCAACCAAAAAAACCGTGCGCGCTCCAGCCTGTAAAATAACATCCTCTAAAGATTTCTTTTCTACTTCTGTAACATCTAAAGGGACAGAAGCTACTACTCGTGGGCGAGGAATTAAAGTAAAGCTATCATGGTGAACTTTATTAAAAATCATCCTCAACATCTTTTCCGTAACCTCAAAATCAGAAATAACACCATTAACCAAGGGCTGAATCACGGAAATATGTTTCGGCGCCTTTCCCAACATCCTAAGAGCATTGCTCCCAATAGCTACGATTTGATCATTTCTCGTATTAATGGCGACCACTGTAGGCTCATTAACCACCAAACCCTTACCGCGAACATAAACCCTAACATTGGTTGTCCCTAAATCTAAAGCAATATCTTTAGAAAAAATTTTTTTTAACATAATTTCTGATTAAACAATTATTTAAAAATTATCAGGCAAGCCTGCCAGCAATTCAAAAAATTGCTTTTACTTTATCTAATAATTGATTTTCTGTAAATAACTCTTCTTTTCCTTCTCTCCTCTCTTTGACCTCTATCTTATCTCCTGTTTTCTTGCTGACCACCAATCTCCAGGGAATGCCAATTAAGTCCGCATCCTTAAATTTAACACCAGCGGTTTCTTTGCGATCATCGAATAAAACTTCAATATTTATTGACTTAAGTTTTTGATAAATTTCTTGAGCTCGAGATAAAACCTTTTCGTCCTCTAAATCTAACCCCAAAAGATGAACCTGAAAGGGGGCTATTTCCTGAGGCCAAATAATGCCCTTAGAATCATGATTAACCTCAATAACCGTGGCCATTAGTCTTTCTAGGCCAATCCCGTAACAACCGGCTATAATTGGCTTCTTGTTGCCCCTCTCGTCCATAAATAAAGCTTTCATCTTTTGGCTATAAGTATCTCCTAATTTAAAAATATGTCCAACCTCTATACCCTTTTTGGCAATTAATTTTGCTTGACATTGAGGGCAAACAGAAAGAGAGCCTCCTACTTCGGAGTTGGTGGCCCAACCACAGTCAGGACAAAGAAAAATATTATCTTCTCCTGAATCCGCGGCTACGATAAACTCATTGGAAGAGTCTCCGCCAATAGTCCCAGAAGAAGCATTGACCATCATCGCCTCTAAACCACAACGAGAATAAAGCTTTTTATAAGATTGAGCAACCTTTAAATAATAAGCGTCCAGGTCTTGGTTAGTGGCATGAAAGCTATACATGTCCTTCATTACAAATTCCCTAGTCCGCAATAAACCAGCTGTAGGACGCAATTCGTTTCTGAACTTATTCTGAATCTGAAAAACATATTTTGGTAAATCCTTATAAGAATCTATGAAAGATCCGGCTATTTTAGTTATCACCTCTTCATGAGTAGATCCTAGAGCCAATTCTTTTTTGTGACGATCCTTAAATTTAAACAAAGGAGGATCAATGCTATTCCAGCGCCCACTCGCTGTCCAAATTTCCTTTGGTTGCAAGGCGGGCATCCTCAATTCTTCTCCTCCTACTGCTGTCATCTCTTCTCTAATGATATTCTCTATTTTCTGATAAACTCGAAAACCAAGAGGCAAAAGACTCCAAATACCGCTAGTTAATTGCTGAATGTATCCTCCACGAACCAAAAATTGATGACTAATCGCCACGCTATCTTTGGGATTTTTGCGTAAAGTTTTTGATAAAAAATTAGATTGTAACATAAGGCTTAAAATAAATTTACTATCTCCCGAAAACTAACAATAACCAAAAGGGCTAATAACAAATAGAAACCTAATCCCATAATCATTGCCTCTGTCTGTGGACGAAAACGACGGCTCCGCACTCCCTCAACTAAAGAAAAAACAATTCTGGAGCCATCTAAAGCTGGAAAAGGGATTAATTGAAAAGCTCCAATGGCAACCGAAAGTATAGCGGCAAAATGTATTAGATAAATAAAGCCCAAACGGGCAGTGTCACTAATCATCCGAGTAATTCCTACTGGACCAACCACCCCTCCCATCATTTCCTGCTTAGTCAATAAACTTTTTAAAAGTAGAAAGATTCCTGAAAAAATTTGCCCCAAAAGAGAAAAAGTCATGGAAACCCCTTGGCCCAAAGCTTGATACCACGGATATCTTACCAAAGCAGTTTGAGACAAAAAGACTCCAATAAAACCTTTGTCCGCGTCGTTAGGGGGCTGAGTTGATTCTTGTCCTTGGAAAGCCTCATCATAAGTGGAGACTAGCAAACTTTGTTGAAAAATCTTTTCTTCCCTTTGATACTTAAGGTTAATAGATTGACCGACTTTTTCTTGAATATAACTCTGAACCTTATCTAGTTGAGAAAATTCTTGACCATCAATGGCCAACAAAACATCTCCAATCTCCAAACCGGCTTGCGCTGCCGGCGAATCAGCAAAAACTGCTCCAATTTGAATTTTAGGTTCACTTATAACCTGAACTGTATTTAAATCTTCTTGACTCAAATCCCGAGGAATTCCCACTAAACCAAGAAAAGAGAGAAGAAGAATAGCTAAAAAAACATTCATTAAAGCTCCTCCTCCAGCTACTAAAGCCTTTTTCCACCAAACTTGGGTAGCGAAACTATCTGGGCTTTCATCCCCCCCCATCTCTCCTTTAAGTTTAGTAAACCCTCCTAAGGGGATTAAATTAAGTGAATAAATTGTCCGAGAAGAAGAAAACTTCTTTTTTCTCTGGCCGCGAAAAAATTTTATTTTTGAATTGTCAAAAACGAAACCCCCAAGACGAGGAGGATAGCCAATTCCAAACTCTTCTACTTTAACCTTAAAAATCTTAGCCATTAAAAAATGGCCAAGCTCATGAAAAAAAACCAAAACACTAAGAGCAAGAAGGGCTAAAACAATAAACATAAATACTAAATTTCCATAATTTCTTTTTCTTTTTTCTCTCCGATTTCTTTAATTTTTTCTTGCTCTTCTCTGGTTGTCTGGTCAAGTTCGTCGAAAAAACGATACTTGTCATCTTCGCTGATTTCTTTGTTTTTTTCCGCATTCACAATTTCCTCCTTAACCTCATCTCGAATTCCTCGTAAATTTCGTCGACTATTTTCTAACTTCTCGTGCAAAATTTTTACTAAATGTTTCCTGCTTTCTTCATTTAAAGAAGGCATTTTTAAACGAATAAAGCCATCGCTAATCACTGGCATAACCCCGATTTCAGCTTTAATTAAGGCTTGTTCAATGTTTTTAAAAATGCTTTTGTCCCAAGGCTGAATCAAGATCAAACGAGGCTCAGGAATACTAAGAGAGGCCAGCTGATCCAATCTCGTTTTAACTCCATAAGCTTCAACTAAAATAGGCGCCACTAATTCTGTGCTAACCCGATTAGTTCTCAAACTTTGAACATCCTTCTTTAGAAAATCGACAACTTTAGTAAATTTTTCTTGATTATTCTTAATGAAATCCATATGACTAAAAAAATAAATTAATAAATAAATTATAAATTTATGTCTTTAATTCTCGGCCGAATTTGAACCCAAATAGAGAAGATAAGGATTAAAAGGATCAATAATTATTGCTGATAATTGATTTTTGGTAGGCACTGATTTAGGAGTCCAATTCATTCCTCCGTCTAAAGACTGAAAAACTAAATTCCTTCCCTTAACCGTATAATAAATAATCTGAGGATTACTCTGATGAACATCAAAGGAAATTATCTTTAAATCTCCATAATCAGTTAACAATTTGTGGTCTTGCCAGGTTTGCCCCTGGTTATTAGTGCTTAAAAGCCCGTAATTACTGGAGGCGACCAGAATCTCTGGATCGAAAGATTGAAATAAAATTTTAGATACTTTTTTTGCTCCATTATAATCACTTAAAGAATCACTTAAAGAAATCCAATCTAGTCCCATATTGTCTGACCGAAAAATACCCTTTTGTGCAGTGGCAACATAAATTCTTTCAGGACTGACAGCGTTAATTAAAACCCCTTCAATACTATCTTTAAAATTATTTAAAGTAGCCCAACTAAAAGCTTCATCTTCGCTCCGAATCAAACGACCATCAGAAAGGCCAAGATAAATTCTTTCTGGGGAAAAAGAATCAATGGAGATTTTTTTAACATAAACCTTGGGTAAAGCCTCTAGGTAAACAATTTCCCAAGTCCGACCCGCGTCTATACTTCTAAAAACCTGATTATCAAGAGATACAAAAATAATATGTTTAGCTTGAGGATGGATGGCAATGGCATGAATCTCTCCTTTAGGTAAACTCCTCAACTTTCCCCAGCTTTCAGCCCTATCGGTGCTAACAAAAAGGCCATTTCTTTTAGTTCCCAAATAAAGAGTTTGGTGATCTTGAGGGTCTAGAATTAAAACATTGACGTCAACCCGATCTAAAATTCTATTTTCGTTTTCTAAAACGCAAACATTTGTTTTTTGCTGCCAAGAACTTCCAGCATCTAAAGTTTTAAAAACTCCCCCTCCATACTGAGGCTTAGAAGTGCAGGCTGTAACCAAAACTAAACAAAGAGGAACAAGAAAAATTAAAATATTTTTTTTAAAAATCATATTAAATAAATTTAAGTAAAGTTATTAAAAAACAAATTTTCAATTAATAATTTTTTATTCAAAGGCGCAGTTAACTGATTTCGTACCCGCATAATCTCTTGGGCGAAAAGACGTAACTCAAGAAAAGAATACATTTGAGCTAATTTTTTTTTTTGCTCTTCTTTCAGGGCTGTGGCCGAATTTAATCCAGCTTTAATCAAATAAAAGTCACGAACTACTTGCAGTAAAACAAACAAAGATTCTTGACTCTCTGATTTTAATATCAAATCTGATAATTTTATTTTATTTTCTAAATTGTCTCTCTCGGTTAGAAAAAATAAAAATTTAGAAATTAATTCTTCTTGTTTTTTTAGACCCAACTCTTTATTTTTGACTAAATTAATCGCCCGCCCCGGCAAACCCCAAGATAAACTTGTTATTTTTTCAGCTTTTTCTTGATCAAAATTGAATTCTTCTTGCAAAAAAGAAATTATCTCTGAAGAATGGGGGGGCTTAAGTCTTAAAACTTGACATCGAGAATAAATGGTAGAAGGTAAATTAGCCAATCCTTGAGCTAAAAGAATTATAAAAACACGATCAGGAGGATCTTCTAAAATTTTTAACAAAGAATTTGCCGCCGCCTTACTTAAATTATCAGCCTTCTCTATTATAACAATTTTAGCCGAACCAGAAAAGGGGCTAAAGATAGCGGCATTTTTCATAGATCTAATCTGATTAATGCCAATAATTTCCTTATTTTCTTCTGGCTGAACATAATAAATATCTGGGTGTTCGTCTTGAGCCACTCGTAAACAAGAATCACACTGAAGACAAGGATTCTCTTCTTGTTCACAAAGAATCGTAGCTGCAAAATATTTGGCTACCATTTTTTTTCCTACCTGTGCTGGTCCACAAAACAAATAAGATTGAGCCAGCTTTTTACGATGAACACTTTTAACCAAATAATCTATAATTTTTTGATGACCAATAATTTTCATTTTAATGAAGAAAATAAAACTTTTTTTGTGGCCTGGGCACATTTTTTCCAAGAAAAAAACTGTACTCTTTGATAACCTTTTTTAATTAAAGCCTTCCTTTTCTCTTCCTTCTCAAAAAGAGTTAACATTCCCTGAGTTATACTATCTAAGTTTAATGGATCACAATAAAGAACGGCATCTCTTCCTATTTCTGGCAGAGAACCAGCCCAACTAGACAAAATTGGACAACCATTAGCCATAGCCTCCAGTAAGGGGATTCCAAAACCTTCATAAAAAGAAGGGAAAACAAAAGCCAAAGCTTGAGAATAAATTAAAGATAATTCTTTAGAGGACAGATAGCCCAACTCTTTAACTCCTGGAGTGGAAAAAATGCTTTTTTGAATATCTGAATAACCATAACCAGGTCGCCCCACCAAAATTAATTTTGGAATTAATGATTTCGAAGTTGACCTTCTAAAACGTTGATAAGCTTCAATTAAACCAACTATATTCTTCTTCTTTTCTAATCGTCCTACGTAAAGAAAAAATGGCGAATTTAACTCATACTTGTTCAAAAGACTAATAACCTCTTTTTTTAAATTTTTACGATTTTGTTGTTGAAAGCCAAGAGGAATTACTTTAATCTTTTCCTTTGCTATTCCAAACTCCTTTTGAATATCTTTTTTAGTGAATTCCGAAGGAACAATGATTCGACTTGCAATTCGAATTGACCAAAAGTGAACCAAAAAATAATAAAATCTTTGAAAAAGAGTATAAGATTCAGGAAAGTGTTTAAAACCTAAATCATGAACAGTAATCACTTTTTTCCTGGGGAGCAAAAAAGGAAGGCCTGAAGAGGGGACAAATAAAAGATCCGGGGAGCGAAATAACATTTCCCCGGCTAATCTAATCTGTGTCCATAAATAAACAATTGGCCATGATAAAACTTTTTCCTCCCAGCCCGAAGGCAAAACACCCAATTTTCCCTTTAACTTGTGCGGAGAATATAAAATAATCTTCTCCTGTGATTTTAATGGTATTTTTTTTAATTCTTCAATTAAATAATAAGAATACCATTCCACGCCAGTTTTTTGTTCTTGGTTGGCCCGAGAGGCGTCAATGCCAATAATCATGCTTTATGAAATTATAATCTTTCTCTCCTTATATTCCCAACAAAAAAGGGAATAAATCTTTTTTTCTATTTATTAGAAGATACGCTCCTTTTATATGATTCCAAATTGTCCAAAGCCATGCCTGTTCCTTTAGCTACGGATAAAAGGGGTTCTTCAGATAAATAAGCTGGCACTCCAATAGCATCAGTTAATAACTTGTCTAAATTTTTAAGCAAAGAACTTCCTCCAGAAAGGACCATCCCTTTACTCATCACATCTGCAGACAACTCAGGAGGGGTGTCATAAAGCACTGATTTAACTGCAGTAATAATAGCGTCTAACTCATCTTGAATCGCTTCGGTAATGTCATCAGAGTTAATTGTAATAATACGAGGCAAACCTAAAATCATATCTCGGCCCTTAATATCTAATTTCATCTTTTTCTCTAGAGGCAGGGCTGAACCTATCTTAATTTTAATTTGCTCGGCCGTCCTCTCACCCACCGCTAAATTATATTTTTTACGAACAAAGCTAGCAATGGCAGCATCCAATTTATTGCCAGCCACGCGGACCGAAGTGCAAGCTACAATCCCACCCAAAGAAATAACTGCCGCCTCAGTAGTGCCTCCGCCAATATCAATAATCATATGACCCGAAGCTGAACCGATAGGAATGTTAGAGCCAATAGCCGCCGCAATTGGTTCTTTAATAATGTAAGCTGCTTTTGCCCCTGCTCGCATAGTTGCATCCACTACCGCCCTTTTTTCAGTAGAAGTAATTCCGCCGGGTACTGCCACCATAACTTCTGGACGGAAAAAACTAAAACGGCCCACTGCCTTGCCCACGAAATAACGCAACATCGCCTCCGTGGTTTTGTAATCAGCAATCACTCCATCCTTTAAAGGTCTTTTAGCAATAATGGTGTCAGGAGTTCGCCCAATCATTTCCTTAGCATCATCACCAACCGCCAAAATACTTTTATCAGTGGTAGAAATAGCCACCACCGAAGGTTCATTAGTTACAATCCCCCTATGAGGAAGATAAACCAAAACATTAGTGGTTCCCAAATCTATTCCTATTTTTTTAACAAACATATAAACTTATTCTTCAAAATTATTTAATCTTTAAAGACTGTTTTTGGAACCGTTTCCTGATATTTTTGATATTCCTTAATCAGGATAGAGCAAATGGTAGCTAAAGGAACAGCTAAAATCATACCCAAGGGACCAGCTAATTTTCCGCCAATCAAAAGAATAATAATGATCACCAAAGGATCAAGCCCTACAGCCCGATGCATAATATTAGGAGTTAATAAAACATTTTCCACTTGTTGAATAACAATATAAAGAATAATAACTAGCAAAGCTAAGGTAGGAGACTGTAAAAAAGCAATCATCACCGCTGGAATTGCTCCCAACCAAGGACCAATATAAGGAATAACTTCGGTTAAAGCCGCAATCAAAGCTAAGGTTAAAGCAAATTTAACTCCCAAAATTGATAAACCAAGATAAGCTAAAATTCCAACAAACAAAGAAAGAAACAATAACCCCCTTCCCCAGTCACCAATTTGCTTTTTGGTTGAATCGATAAAACTTTCAAAAAACTTTTGATATTTTTGAGGCAAAAAAGAAACAAAAGTCTTGTTTTTTTGCCGATCCCGAACTGTTAAGTAAAAAGCAATAATTAAAATAGTGAAAAAAGAAAAAATTTGGCCAGCCACATTACCCAAAAGAGAAAAAACGACCCGTCCGTCAAGAGGAGAAGTTTCAAACCATTGCTTTAAAAGAGCAGACAGCTCAGTCTGAATCTCTAAAGAGAGATTATTGAAAAAAGAAGTAACAATAGAGGGAATTTGCTGAACAAAAACCCTACTTTGACTAATAGCCATGGGAACAATTGCTGAAAAAATTAAAGCCACTACTGCCAAAATGCCAAGAAAAACAAAAAAAGCGCCCAACCAACGAGGCAATTTCTTTTTTTCTAAATAATTAACTGCCGGCGAAATAATAGTAGACAAAAGACTAGCCGCTAAAACAATTAAAATAATTTCTCTAATCAAATAAAGAACCCAAAGGCCAAGACCAATGCCAACTATTTTTAGAATTGACCCAAAATCTGGCTTAATAATAGTAATTTTTTCCGCAGACATATAACTAAAATTATTCTAATTATTATTTTAAAATCTAATTTTAATTCCAGATTAATCAAATCCTCTCTTCTCTATTATACTTTATTCTCTAAAACCCGCAAGAAGGGTTTTGGATTCTGAAAAGGGCCAATCAAAGCTAGATTAATTTTACTTTTTTGAAAAAAATGATTAGCTAAATCTTGAATTTCCTCAGCTTTAACTTTTTTAATTTTTTTAATCCTTTGAGCTGGAGTAATTTTCTCCAAAGAAAAAAGAGCTTGCTTCGCATACCAAGAAGCCAACAAAGAAGGATCTTCCAAAGAAAGGAGCATTGTCCCTTGAAAATAATCCTGAGCTCTTTTGAGCTCTGAAGAACTAACTCCATATTTTTTGACTCGGTGCAACTCCGTAGCAATTACTTCTAAGGTCTCTAAGACCTTATTTTTGTCTACTCCCGCCCTAATAGAATAACTTCCGACATCTTGATAAAGATCGAGGTCGGCTTTAACAAAATAAGCTAAACCTCTCTTAACTCGAACTTCGTTAAAAAGACGAGAGCTCATATTCCCTCCTAAGATGATAAGAAGAAGCATTAAAGCTTCTAGGCGTTGATCATGATAAGCGCAACCCAATCCTCCCAAAGCAATTTGCGCTTGATTAATTTTTCTCCGCAAAATTTTAACCTTTGTTTTTGGGTTTGAAGGAGCAGAAAAAGCTGAATACTGATTCTGCTTCTTTTTTTGAGATTCCTGAGGAAAAAAATATTTTTTCACTAAACTATTTATCTGCTTCTGGTCTATTTGTCCAGCCACTGCCACGACCATTTGCCCAGGTTGATAAAATTTATTTTTATAATTCAATAATTTAGATAATTTCATCTTTCGAACATCTGTGCTCCGCCCACTAATTGTTCTTCCCAAAGAATGACCATTGTAGAGAGTTTGTTCGAAAAAATCTTCAATATAAAACAAAGGATTCTCTTGATACATTTTAATTTCTTCAACAATCACTCCCTTTTCTTGTTGAAAATCCTTTGAATGAAAAAGCGAATGAAAAAGCATATCAGAGAGAAGGTCAAAGCTAGTTTCTACCTTATCAGCTGCCGATTTAATCCAATAACCAGTGTGATCCTTGGAAGTAAAAGCATTAAATTGAGCGCCAATAGCATCTAAAACACGAGCAATCTTTAAATTATTGGGTCTCTTTTTGGTCCCTTTAAACATCAGGTGCTCAATAAAATGAGAGGCACCATACAATTCCGGACCTTCGTAACGAGAGCCCACAGGCAAAAGCACCAAAACAGTAGTTGTTTTGGTGTTTTTTAAGGGGACTTTAATTAATTTTAAACCATTAGCTAAATTTTTCTCCAACATATTTTTTTATCGGGGACAGTCCCCCTTTTTTTTCGGCGCAGAAGTCGCTCTCCGAGCTAACTTCCGCCCCATTTTTTAAAAATGGCGAAAAAACGCCCGTTTTTTTAATTCTCAGCTGAGTTCATCTTTTTTCTGAAAAAGTCAACTAATTGAGAAATTTCTATTCTTTCTTGTTGCATTGTGTCTCGACTTCTAACTGTAACTTTTTTATCTTCTAAACTATCAAAGTCAACGGTCAAGCAATAAGGAGTACCAATTTCATCTTGACGACGATAACGACGACCGATAGAAGAGCTTTGGTCATACTGAGTCATCCAATTTTGTCTTAATTTTTTTTGAATCTCGCGAGCCAAATTTACTAAAGGCTCTTTCTTGCTTAAAGGCAAAATTGCTATTTTAATAGGCGCTAAACGAGGGTCAAAGCTCAAAAAAACTTCTTTCTCCTTATTAGATTTAGTAGTAACCGTTCTTCCTCCCTCTATTTCCGTATAAGCTTCCGCCATAAAAACCAAAAAAGAACGAGCCACTCCAGCCGAGGTTTCGATAACATGAGGAATAAATCTTTCGTTAGTTTGTGGATCAAGATAGCTTAAGTCTTGCCCACTATGTCGACTATGATTAGATAAATCCCAATCTCCTCGATCATGAATCCCCTCTATTTCGTCCCAACCCCAAGGAAACTTGTATTCCAAGTCCAATGCCTTTTGGGCGTAATGAGCTAATTCGTCTTCAGCATGTTTCCGGAAACGCAAATTTTCCTTTTTAACCCCTAATCCTAAATACCAATTTAAGCGCTCCTCTTTCCAATAATTAAACCATTGATCTTTCTTTTCGGGTTGAGGTGAAACAAAATATTGCATTTCCATTTGTTCAAATTCTCTAGTTTTAAAAATAAAATAACGTGGGCTAATTTCATTACGAAAGGCCTTACCTATTTGAGCAATCCCAAAAGGAACCTTAAGACGCAAGCTATCTCTTAGAGAACGATAATTCATGTAAATCCCTTGACAAGTTTCTCCTCGCAGAAAAGTGACAGCAGCTTCATTTTCTGCAGAACCGACAAAAGTTTTCATCATTAAATTAAATTTCTTTTCCGGAGTTAATTCTCCTCCGCAATCTGGACATTTATTTTCTGATAAATAATCTAAACGAAAACGATGATGACACTTTTTACATTCTACTAAAGCGTCACTAAAGCCAGCGGTTAAGTGACCAGAAGCTTTCCAAACTTGCGGAGCCATTAAAATACTTGCATCTAGACCCACTACATCATCACGATACTGAGTCATTGATTTCCACCATTCTTGCTTAATATTATTAATTAACAGTGTGCCCAAAAAGCCATAATCATAGCAACTTTCAAAGCCACCATAAATTTCAGAAGAAGGAAAGACAAAGCCTCGCCTTTTGCAAAGATTAACAATTTTTTTTAAAAAATGATCCATTTTTATTGCTTTAGATAAAGTTTAAGATGAGGAACCACCTTCATTTTTAATCTCCTGTTGAGAGCTTTCTGTAAAGTCCCAATATCTTTTTTTAAAAGATTAAAAACAGACAAAGATTGCTCCAAGGGAAAAATACTAAAAAATATTTTAGACTTGCTCAAGTCTGAAGAAGTTTCTACATCTAAAATAGTAACCAAACAATCTAAAGGAAAATCAAAATTTTTAATCAAAATTTCACTTAACTCCCTTTTAATTAACTCATTAATTTTATTCTGACGCAAAGAATCCATAAAAATTACAACAATTTAAAACCATTCACAATCAAACCAAACTTATAACCCAAATACTCAGCTGCCTTGCGACAATAAGCCATTCGCTCAGTAAAAATCTCAAAATACTCCATTACTGGCACAAAATTAGTGTCAATTTTAAGAACCAAGGCAATTTGCTTTTTGGTAAAATTAACCCTTAAATCAGATTTGGTAACCGCATAATTAACGCGATTGTGTTTATCTTTCTTGATTTCTTCCAAAGACTTAGAGGAAACTCTTTCCCGATGCACATCAGCCTTGTCAGCCAAAACAACTAAAGCCGATATATTATTGGTTAATTTCATGGTGTACTTATCATGATTAGCAATGGCCTGCATTAAAAGAGCCATTTCCTCACTCGAAAAATCAGCAGAAAAAATTTGATGAAATAAAAGAGCGCTCCAATAATGATGCTGAGAGCGTCCCAAAAAATTACCCATGTCATGGCAAAAGCCAGCAATACTGGCCAATTGTTGTTCTTTCTCCTTAAGATTAATATCAGCAGCAACCCTTTGAGCTTCTTTGGCCACTAAACTAGCGTGCCGAAGACCATGCTCTGTGTAACCCAGAGCTTGCATGGATAAGTGACTTTGACGAATAAACTCTAAAATTTGAGAATTATCCTTAATCTTCTCTAAAGAGAGCATAAAAAAATAAATATTACTAAATTAATTTTCAAGAAAAAACTAACAACCTAAAACCTTTTATCTCTTTTGTTTTAAATGGCAGCGCGTAGGGGAATCGAACCCCTGTTACCAGGATGAAAACCTGGCGTCCTAACCACTAGACGAACGCGCCTTTATCTAAAAATAATAACAAAAAAATCAAAAATAGCAAGCTGAAAGAATAACTCTAGTTTTAGCAATTTTTTTAATTCAACTTCTTAGGGTTAAATCTTCCAGCTTCAAAAATTTTAATTATTATATTTTTTCTTGCTCAATCATTTTCCTTAAATCTCGCATCAACTCCAAATAAAAAAACAAATTATGAATGGTAGCTAAAGTTTTTCCCAGTTGTTCTTGAGCGAGAAACAGATGTCTCAAATAAGCTCGCGAAAAATTTTGGCAAGTATAACAGCCACACTTTGAGTCAAGGGGTTGTAAATCCTGCTTGTATTGAGCGTTGGTGATATGTATTTTTTGATAAAAATTTTTTTGAGTTAATTCTTTTTTTCTTCGCACATAAAGCAAGCCATGTCGAGCATTGCGAGTAGGAATAACGCAATCAAACATATCAACTCCCATTTGCACAAAATCAACTATTTGCTCAGGCTGACCCGCCCCCATTAAATAATGAGGTTGATCCAAAGGAAACTCTTGTAAGGCTGATTGAATAGATTCTTTGGTCTCCGAAAAAGGCTCTCCCAGAGTTAAACCTCCGATTGCATAACCATCAAAACCTATCTTCCTTAACTGACGAGCGCTTTCAGCTCTTAAATCTGGATAAACTGATCCTTGGGCAATTCCAAATAACAAGCTAGACATTTTTTTTCTTTGATGAAAGTTCTTGCCTTCTTGAGCCCATTGAAGAGTCCTTTGCATGGCCTCTCGAGCTTCAGTTCGCGAACAAGGCCAATTAGGACAATGATCAAAGGACATGACTATATCTGATCCTAAAACCCCTTGAATCTCAATCGCTTTAACCGGGGTTAAAAAAAATTTATCACCATTAATTTGAGAAGAAAAATTCACTCCCTGGTTATCAATTTTCGCCTGAGAAGCTAAAGAAAAAACTTGATAACCGCCACTATCGGTTAAAATCGGTTTTTGCCAATTCATAAATTTATGAAGGCCCTGTGCTTTTTTAATAACTTCCAAACCTGGCCGCAAAAACAAATGATAAGTATTAGAAAGAACAATCTGGGCTCCCATTTCTTCAATTTGTCGAGGAGTTAGACCTTTAACCGAGGCTTGGGTGGCGATTGGCATAAAAAAAGGAGTTCTTATGCTTCCGTGTCCTGTTTTCAATTTTCCTAAACGAGCCTGGGAGCGTTTTGATTTTTTAACAATCTTAAACATAAGAAATAAGTAAAAATTATTGAATTTCAACTATATCCTAAAAACTAACCTGCCATTTTAAAAATTTATTAATTGCCTTCCAAGCTTTTAAAATATCCTGAGGGGCAAAATTATATTCTTTTAATTGCTCCAGCTCTTGATAAAGGGCAGTTTGTAAAATATAAAAAACGCGGTAATTTAGTTTAAAAAAAGAGTCAGCTTTATCTCGCGGAAAACGAAAATTTTGTTTTTCTATAAAAATTCCTTGATCTAGGTCAAAAAAAATTTGAGTATCTAATTTCTTGGAAAGGCTCAATTTCTCATTCTTTATTGATGGACAGTAGCCAACAAAGGCTAAAGCCTTGATTAGAAAAGCAAGAGAAAGTAATAAAGAATATGGTCTCGCTTCTTTCTCTAAAAATTTCAAATATTTAGTAATTAATAATAAAATTTTAAAATCCCCTCTTTGGAAACTAACCAAAGCTCCAAGTTTTTTTAAAACGCCCTCAGCTAACAAAATTTTTTGATAATCCTGATTAATTCTTTTGAAATTCTTCTCTACTTGACCATCAATTAATCGATAAAAACTTTGGCCTTGGACCAAAGTTAACCTTAAAACAGAAAAACGAGAAGAAATAATGGGATTTAGCTTACTTTTAAGTTTTCTGGCGCCCTGAACCAAAATATCAATTTGTCCCCTTTCCTTAGTATAAAATTTTATCAATTTATCATTCTCCTTAAGATTATGCTCTTGGAGGATCACTCCAGAAAAAACAAAATAATCTGTCATAAAAACATTATCCCGTTACTTAAACTATTTTTTAAGGCAAGGGCACAACTTCTGTCTCCAAGGCGTTAATTTGTTGCAATAAAGGTCGATCAGTAAACTGATCGCGTCCAGTTAAAAAGATATCTTCAGTTAAAGCTATTCTTTCGCCAGCCTGTTCAGGAAGAGGAATAATCGCCACTTCAAAATTAATTCCAGTCAAATCCTCAGCCCTAACTCCTTGATAAGCATTCATATTTTCTACTCTCCAAATAATCTCTCTAGTTGTCTTGTTATAAGACAAAGAAGCGCCCAAATTTTCGTTCCTCTCGCTCCATTCTACTGAAGGAGGAAGCTTTGTCTTCACTTTTACTTCTTCAACAGAATTGCTTCCATTTTCTAAATTCCAAAAAACTTGATAAAAAACTTTTTCTCCTATACGAAGTAAAGGGCTTTCTCCTGAAATCAATTTTTGCTCTTCTTTGTCATAATAACCCAGAAGAGCCTGTAAATTCAAATCAGTCCCTATTTTCAAACTCACCTTAGAGCTTTTAGTTAAAACTCCCTCAAAATCTTTAACTTTGCCATAAGCCAAAGCCTTTATGCCAGCTTCAGCTTTGGTGAAAAAATTCTCCTGAGCTTTTTTAACAGAAATCAAAGGAAGGTGAAAAATAATAACTCCTTCTTCATCTAGAGACAAGGTCTCCCAATCTTGGATCAAACGTGCATCCCATCCTCGCGAAACCAAATCTGAACCTTGCCTATACTTTAATTCTGGCAAAGAAGTTTGATATTCCGGAGTTAAATAATAATGCCAAAAATTTTGATCAAGGTCATTAAGAGCGAAATAATACTGTTGATCAAGAAAAATCTTTATTCCTAGATCCTTTACCTCCTCCAAACTGCCATTTTTATAAGACAAAACAAAGCCTAAAACTTCTCCCCAATTATAAGTAAAGCTTAGAGGCTTTAAAGAAATCTCCAAATCCAAGGGGTTAACTTGTAAAGAATCAATAAAATTATCAGAAAAATCAGCAGAAAGGCCCTCTAAGTTGAAATAAAGAGACCCCTTGATCGAAGGATTTAAATCGGTCTCTCCGGAAAAAACACCTTCAATCTTAATCTCTTCTAAACTATTTTTTTCTATTTTTTCCCAAGACCAAACGTAATTTCCCATAGCGTCCCTCTGATAGCCTTCGAGCTGGGAGTCTAAAGAAAAGGAGGACGGGAAAGACAAGGCTGCTTCCACTGAAAGTAAATCGCAAGACTCTGAATTACGCAAGAAGACAAAAAAAGTACATTTTTCACCAACTCGACAAGGAGAGGAAGAGTGAAGCCAAAAGTCAACTTTTTCTGTCTCTCCTTCTTCTCTTTCTTCTGAAAAAGAAGAAGAAAAAAAACTAATTGCTCCGCCAATTAAAACCAAAAATAAGAAAACAAAAACAAGGCCCAAAAAACTTGCCGCCATGTTTTTGTTGTGACGATTAATATGAAAAGTTAATTTAACCATTCATTCTTTCTCTCTCTAATTAATTATTGCCTTCCAAAGAAGTAACAATCGAAGAGTCTGATTTTAATCCTTGCATAAAGAGAACATGCTCTTTATTAATTTTCATGTAATCTTCTGGAGAATGCATTTCGTCCTCAATACTCATCAAAGAAAGCTGAGACTGAGGCTGTTCTCCTTCAGCAGCTGCCGGAACTTCTTGCATCTGCAAATAATAAACATTGTTCAAGGTGATAAAATCTGAGTTTTCTCCCTTAATTTGGCCAAAATAAGTGCGACCATTAGTTAAAAAAACGGCCGACCAAGAAGAGTCAGTTTTTGGACCAACATTTAAGAAGAAAATGGTTAGAATAACTACCAAAATAACTAGCACTAAGATGCTAAAAACTAAGGCAAAGAAACCTTTCTTCTTTTTTTGAGAAGAAGAAAAAGAAGAATCTGAGCTTGAGGATTTTAATTTTACTTCGTTCATACTTAAAATATTTATTAAAATTAATTAGACTTGTTTATTCGACGATAACACTTTAGGGTTTTTCGAGCGCATTGCTCCCATTCAAATTTCTGAACCAAAGCCCTCCCCTTTGACTTAAAATTATCATATAATTTTTTATCTGTCAATAAATCATAGATCGCCCTTGTTATTTCTGCTACATTATAGGGATCAATTGTTAAAGCTGCCTGACCAGCAATTTCCTTCAAAGAAGAAGTATTGCTAGTAATTACCGGCACTCCTTTGGTCATTGCCTCTAGGGCCGGAAAGCCAAACCCTTCATAAAGAGAAGGAAAAAGAAACAAGCTTGCTCCCTCAAATAAAGCATTTAAGTCTGGAGCTTTGGTGTAACCAGGAAAAATAATATCTTTTTTATATCTAGAGGCATTAGCTATTTTTTTGATTTTTTTGAAGTCAGAACTTCTCTTATTGCCCCCTAAAACTAATTGATATTCAGAAAATTTCTTCCCCTTTTTTTTCATTAACTTTCTTAACCTCTCGTAAGCATAAATAACGCGAGCTATATTTTTGCGAGGATCAAAGTTACTCAACGAGAATAAATATTTTTTAGTAATTCCGTATTTGCTTTTCACTTCTTTAATTTTTTGCGGTTTATTTTTCTGGAGGAATCTTTCGTCTATCCCGTGATAAATAATTTCAATTTTTTTCTGATCAATATTAAAAAATTGTTGCAAGTCTTGAGAGGTGGAACGAGAAACAGCAATAATTCTACTTGCTCTTTCTAAAACTTGTGGCATTTTCTTTTCAGAAATTATATTCTGTTTTTGCCGAGAAGAAGAATAAAGCTCAAAAAGCTTATAAAAAGTTAAATCATGAACAGTAACCACTGTTTTGCCCGGGTAAGAAAGAGGTAGCCAAGGCATTGGGGAATGGAAAACATCTAATTTTTCACGAGAAAAAACAGCATTTAAAAGAAGATGAGTATATTTTTCTGGCATTAAAGCTCCGTATTGAACAAAGGGAATAAATTTAATGGAAACATTTTTTTGCCTAAATTTGGCAGTTCTACTGCGACCCACCGAATGATCAAAAAACAAAACATAATGATTACGAGAATCAATTTTTAATAAATGGCGCACTAATTGATAAATATAATGTCCAACTCCATCCCCTCCTTTTCCAGATGAGCTTAAAATAGTTCGGCAATCTATTCCTATTCTCATAATTTAAAATTATTAATTTTTATTCTTAAATAAAGGAAAGGTAAATAGACAAAAAGGGAATTAATCTGTAAAATATAAAAAAGTAAAGCTAAAATTTTTTGACCATGAAAATAATAAGTAGGAACAAAAAAGCCTTTCTTGACTATAAAATAGTACAAAAGTTTGAGGCAGGGATTATTCTTTCCGGACCAGAAGTAAAATCAATTAAAAAGGGCCGCGTTAATCTTACTAGTAGTTATGTCAGTATTGACCGTCAAAATAATGTTCACCTTCTCAACGCCCACATTGCCCCTTACCCGCCAGCTACTCAAGAGCAAAAAAAATATAATCCCACTCAATCTCGGAAACTCTTATTACATAAAAAAGAAATAAAGAAAATTCAGGGAAAAATTAACACTCCTGGCTGGAGCGTTATTCCTCTGCAAGTTTATCTAAGAGGTGGTATTATTAAAGTAGAGATAGCTACTGTTCAGGGTCGAAAAAAATACGATAAAAGAGAAGTAATTAAACAAAAAGAACTAAAAAGAAGAATTGATCGGGCTCTTAAAAATTCTTTTCGCTAAAAATTGTCAAAAAACAAGAATATTTTTCATTAGAGCTTAAAATCGGGGATAGGAGGATCGAACTCCTGACCTCACGCCCCCCAGGCGTGCGCGCTACCGCTGCGCCAATCCCCGCAAAAAACTATTTACCTGAAGGTAAATATTTTTTTAAAGTCTTTAAACACCGCGTACAAATCTTAATTTTCTTGGCCTTATTTATATCTTTTGAATCTAATTTTTCTTTTTTAAAAACTTTTTTTAAAAAATTACTATCTGATAAAAGCTTCTTAATATCATTATTAGCTTCTGATATATTTTTAGTTTGCAAATTCACAAGACAGCGTTTTTTAGTTGCTACATTTGAATGCGATCTGGAAAACGCTACCTGAGGACCTCGTCCACAAACATCACAACGTCTTGACATAAAAATTTAAATTAACATTTTAATAAACAAATAAGAGTACTTAAAAACATATTAGCAAATTAAAACTGGTAAGGCAACTCTTTTTTTGTTAAACTATTAAACTAATTCTATTTTACTTAAAATAACCATTATGCAAATAATTTTTTTCTTTTTTGTTGTCATTCCTTCAGCCATAATTCACGAGTACGCCCATGCTTGGGCCGCTGACCAATTGGGCGATCCTACCGCCAAAAGAGCAGGAAGGCTTACTCTTAACCCTTTAGCTCACATTGATCTCTGGGGGACCATCTTGATGCCCATCCTCTTCATTGCCCTAGGAGGAAGATTTATTTTTGCTTACGCTAAGCCCGTTCCCTTTAACCCCTATAACCTGCGCAACCAAAAACACGGTGCCGGATTAGTAGCTTTAGCCGGACCCTTGGCCAACTTGTTGATTGCTGTTGTTCTTGGCTTAATTATTAGATTTTATCCTAGCAATGATTTCACTTATTTTTTAAGCATTATCATTTACATTAATATTCTTTTGGCCATTTTTAATCTTTTGCCTGTCCCTCCTTTGGATGGTTCTAAAATTCTATTTGCTTTCCTTCCTAGCCGTTTTTATCACTACCAGATAATGATGAGAAAATATTCTTTGTTCTTTCTTTTTCTTTTTATCTTCTTTGGCTTCCGGTTGATCATTCCCTTAATATTAGCTATCTATAAATTAATCGTGGGACAACCTTTTTTCTTTTGAGACGCCTTTATTTCTTTAATTAAGGAAGCAAAAATTGACATTTTTAAAAAAATAGGATAAAATTAATCAAGAATTTAAACTCATTTAACGGAGGACTTATTTTTCTAATCAATTAATTAATCAAACATGCCTACTATTAATCAACTTGTCCGCAAAGGAAGAAAAAAAACCAAAAAAAAATCAGATACCCCTGCTCTCCGGGTAAATTTTAATATTCTTAAAAGAAAAAGAACTTTCCTAAAAAGAGGTCGCCCTTTTTTAAGAGGCATCTGCCTAAAAGTAACCACCCAAACTCCAAAAAAACCTAACTCCGCTCTGCGAAAAATAGCAAGGGTTAGATTGTCAAATGGCATGGAAGTAACCGCTTACATTCCTGGTATTGGTCATAACCTTCAAGAGCACTCTGTGGTTTTAATTAGAGGAGGAAGAGTTAAAGATTTACCAGGGGTTAGATACCATGTGGTTCGTGGTGTTTACGATACTAGTGGAGTTGAAGGAAGAAAACAGAGCCGTAGTCTTTACGGAACCAAAAAACCTAAAAAAGAAAATTCTAATCAATAAATTTATTTCAAAATTCTATGCGAGGAAAACAAGCTGCTAAAAGAAAAATTAGTCCTGATCCCAAATATCAATCTACAACTGTAGCCAAATTCATTAATTATCTAATGAAAAGAGGTAAAAAAAGTATAGCAACAAAAATACTTTATCAATCATTTGACTACCTTCAGGAAAAAACCAAAAAGGATCCTTTGGAAACTTTTCAACAAGCAATAAAAAATGCTGCTCCTTTTATTGAAACTCGATCTCGTAGAGTGGGAGGCGCAAATTACCAGATTCCCACCCCTACCACTGAAGAGCGTCGTTTCATTCTGGCTTCTCGCTGGATTATCAACGCTGCTCGTCAACGCAAAGGAAAAGCAATGGCCGAAAAATTAGCCTTGGAAATCTTAGAAGCCGCTGAAAACCAAGGTAACGCCATCAAAAAGAAAGAGGATGTTCGCCGTATGGCCGAAGCCAACAAGGCTTTTGCTCATTTTGCTAAATATCATTAAAAAATTTCCAGCAAAAATTACTTTTTAAATCGAACTTATTAGAATTTAAAAATTCTCCTCTTTGTTTTTTAAGAGGAGAAAATTATTAATATTTAAAACAAATAAATATGCCTGAAAAAATTAATTTAGAAATGTTACGTAATATTGGAATTATCGCCCACATTGACGCTGGGAAAACTACCGTTAGTGAAAGAATTCTCTATTACACTGGACGCAAACACAAGGTCGGAGAAGTTCATGAGGGGCAAGCTGAAATGGACTGGATGGAACAAGAAAGAGAAAGAGGTGTAACCATCACCTCTGCAGCTACCACTGTTTTTTGGACTAATCCTGAAGACAAAAAAACTAAAATTAATATTATTGATACTCCGGGACACATTGACTTTACCGCTGAAGTTCAAAGAGCTTTACGTATTTTAGATAGCGGAGTAGTTGTCTTTGACGGAGTAGCTGGAGTAGAACCTCAATCAGAAACAGTTTATCATCAAGCTGAAAAGTACCAAATTCCTTTAATCGGATTCGTAAACAAAATGGACCGCATGGGAGCTGATTTTTATGCTGACCTAGAATCTATTCACGAGCGTCTAACCAAAGACGCTTACCCGATTCAATTGCCTATTGGTTCTGAAGCAAATTTTCAAGGTATTATAGATTTACTAACCCAAAAAGCCCATTTTTATCTTGACGAAATGGGTCAAGAAATAGAAATGCGAGAAATTCCTGACAACCTAAAAGAAAAAGTAAAAAAATATCGCACTCAATTAATAGAAAAAATTATCGAAGGAGATGACGAGTTGATGCACAAATACTTAGAAGGAGAAGAACCAGACCTTTCGACTCTAAGAAAACTAATTCGTCAAGCCACAATTCAAGGAAAAATAGTGCCTGTTTTGTGCGGCTCTGCCCTCAAAAACAAAGGGATTCAGTTCTTGTTAGACGCTATTTCCCTCTACCTCCCTTCTCCTTTGGATGTCCGCCCTGTAGAAGGCTTTGAACCGGGAAACGAAGAAAAAAAAATAACTCGCTCCGCTTCTCCCGAGGAACCCTTTGCTGCCTTAGCTTTTAAAATAGCTACTGACCCTTATGTCGGCAAACTCTGTTATTTCCGCGTTTATTCTGGCTCCCTTCCTTCTGGTTCCTATGTCTTAAACACCACTACCAATAATAAAGAAAGGGTTGGACGTATTGTTCAAATGCACGCCAACCAAAGAAAAGAAATTAACGAAATTTCAACTGGAGAAATCGCAGCTATCGTTGGTCTAAAAAATACTTCTACCGGAGACACTCTTTGTGATCCTAAAGCTCCAATTATTCTTGAATCCATCACCTTCCCCGATCCAGTTATTTCTATTGCCATTGAACCCAAAACCAAATCAGATCAAGAAAAAATGGGCATTAGCATTAGTAAATTAGTGGAAGAGGATCCCACTTTCCAAGTAAGAACCGATGAAGAAACCGGACAAACTATTATCTCGGGAATGGGAGAATTTCATTTAGAAATCATTGTGGATCGCCTTCAAAGAGAATTTAAAGTTAACGTTAACATTGGCCAACCACAAGTTTCTTACAAAGAAAGCATTACCACTTCTGTGAAAGCAGAGGGAAAATATATTCATCAATCTGGCGGACGGGGTCAATACGGACACTGTTGTCTGGAGCTTGAACCTCTTGAAAGAGGAGAAGGTTTTGAATTTGTGGATAAAATTAAAGGAGGAGCTATTCCGCGAGAATTTATTCCTGCAATCAAGAAGGGAATCGATCAAGCTATGACGGAAGGAGTTTTAGCTGGCTATCCTTTGGTTGACATGAAAGTTACTCTTTATGATGGATCATTCCACGAGGTTGACTCTTCGGAATCAGCTTTTAAAATGGCTGCCATTAGAGGAATCAAAGAAGGAGTGCAAAAGGCTAGCCCAATTATATTAGAACCGATTATGAAAATAGAGGTTGTCGCTCCGGAAAAATTTATGGGAGATGTTATTGGAGATCTCAGTTCTCGCCGTTCTCAAATTCAGGAAACTAAAACACGTGGGCAAGTAAAAGTAGTTCACGCCCTGACTCCTCTTTCAGAAATGTTTGGTTACACCACTACTCTTCGTTCCATCACAGAAGGACGCGGAAATTCTAGCATGGAGTTTGATCACTATGCTCCGGTACCAACCAATATTAAAAACAAAATCATTGACGGAGAAAATAAAAAATAATTGACAGAAGTGGAAAAAAAGTGTATGATTAATTCTGTTCACAAATGGGGATGTCAATAATCGACGCAGAGAATTTGTGACTAAAATAGCCTTTCGCGACCTAAAGAGACGCGTAATTCTCTTTCACAAAATAAACGGCAAATTTATTGCTAAAGTAAGGCAAATGTTCAGCATTCCTGCCTTTAACTTTGCTCGAGCCTAAAAAGGCAAGAGCCACCTAATTTTTGAATTCTGCTAAAAAATTGGGTGTTTTATTAGCAGAAAAACAACTAACCTTCTGCCCGAGAAAGTTAGTTGTCTCAACTTCGGGCTATAGCTAAAGAGATTTTTTTCAATTCTTGCTCTTTAACTGAAAAAACAATTGAAATATAAAGGTAGAAGTTTTAGTTTCAGCTCTTGTGGACGCGGGGGAAGTACCCGCCATCTCCACCATTTTCCAATAAACACAAAATCTTAAAAAATTAATTTACTTAGACTTGAAGTATTATCGAGTTAACAAAAATATAACCAGTCCTGAAGTTCGCCTTATTGACGAAAAAGGAGAGCACCTAAATGTTATGGCTATTGAAAAAGCTTTGGAATTGGCTCAAGAAAAAAAATTAGACCTAGTAGAAATTAGCCCCCAGGTTAAACCTCCAATTGCCAAAATTATGGACTTTAGCCATTTTAAATACGAACTAAAAAAGAAAGAGAAACAGCAAAGAAAAGAACAAAAGATTAATGAAGTCAAAGGCATTCGCCTTACTCCCCGAATTGGTAAGCATGATCTGGAATTTCGACTAAAAAAAGCTCAAGAATTTTTAGATAAAGGTAATAAAATAAAAATTGAAATGATTCTCCGCGGCAGAGAAAAAGCTCATGTTTCTTTAGCCAAAGAATTAATCCAAAGCTTTATCAACCAATTAGGAGAAGATGTTCAAGCTGAACAAAAAATAAAGAGGCAAGGTAATAGACTAACTACCTTAGTCAGCAAAAAATAATTAACATTATGGCTCAAAAACCAAGCAAAACTATTTCCAAAAGAGTTAAAAAAAGCAAAAATGATAAATTTTTGCATATTACCTGTGGTCAAGATCATTTCAATGCTCGTGAATCCCGAAAAGTTACCAAAAACAAAAGAAAAAGAAGAGTTCTCAGCAAAGGTTTTGCCAAGACATTAAAACAAAATCTTTAAACTTTAATTAATACTTAAATTCTTTAAAATAAATATGCCCAGAGTCAAAAGAGGTAAAAACCATCTTAAAAAAAGAAGAAAAATACTGAAAGCAGTTAAAGGTTATCGTGGCGGAAGGAAAAGCAAGATAAAACTAGCTAAAACCGCTATTAAAAAAGCAGGGGTTTATGCTTACCGTGACCGTCGCAACAAAAAAAGAACAATGCGACAGCTCTGGCAAATCAAAATTAACGCCCTTTGCCGGGAGAATGGATTAAGTTATTCTAAATTTATCGCCGGACTAAAGAAAAACGATATTGACTTGGATCGCAAAATTTTAGCTCAACTTGCCGAACATTTTCCTCAAGTCTTTACCAAGCTTATTGAAAAGGTCCGGTAGATCAACTGGTTAGATCATCTGCCTGTCACGCAGAAGGTTGCGGGTTCGAATCCCGTCCGGACCGCCAGTACCTTAAAATAGAGTCATTCACTCTATTTTTTTATTTAATGCTTGCAAAAAGTTATCCACATTTTGATAATTGACGTTATTGTTACACATGTTAACATTGTAATACAAATTATTACAATTAATATATAGTTATATGCGTAACATTGTTAACGTTTCTTTGCCCGAAAAATTGGTAAAATTAATAAAAAAAGAGGTTAAAGGAGAAGGATATGCTTCTGTTAGCGAATTTATTCGCTATCTTATTCGTGAGTGGAACGCCAAAAAAATAGCAGAGGAATTAAAAAAAGATCGTTTAAATTTTGAAGCTGGTAAAGGAAAAATATTAAAATCTCTGAAGGATATACGGTAAATTAATTTATGGAAATTTTATATTTGCCTAAGTTTAAAAAGCAATACAAAAAATTACCATCAAAAATTAAAGATTTAGCCGAGAAAAAAGAAAAAATTTTCCGCAAAAACCCATTTAATCCAAAGCTTGAGACTCATAGACTTCATGGGAAGTTGAGTAATTTTTGGGCGTTTTCCATAAATTATGAATATAGAATTATTTTTGACTTTGCGGACAAAAAGAAAAATGTGGTTAGATTTTATTTAACTGGTAAACACGACCTTTATTAATGAGTCAATGCAAATTTTAAACCCCTACTTATCTCTCTTAAGAAATTTCTACTATTCTTCGTCGTAGAGATAAAAAGATCTAATTATTTCTTCCCTCTAAAATTCATCCCATAAACCCAACTAATCGCAACACAACGCTCTTTGATAGATAGTATCAAAGGGTTTTTTGTACTCTGGGAGTAGATTTTCGCCTTTTAGAAAAAAGTTCGAAAGCATAAAATGGAGCAATTCTTGTCTTTCTTCTACATCTCCCTTTTTATACAAAAAAAACACGCCTTTTTAGCGAGTTCTAAAATATTTGCGCCCATTTTATATTATAATAATAAACATTAAAAAGATGTACGAGGTCGAACCTCGTACATCTTAAAAGATAACATACATTACAAGGGCAAAGGGCAAAAAAAAGAAGCTTACTCTCTTAGAACAAACAAAAAAAGACCAATCTGAGGTCTCTTTTTTTTATTGCTTAATTTTGATCAGAAATCATTCTCTGTTTTGTCTCTTTTAATGAAGCGCCCTCGAGAGGAATCGAACCTCTATCGCAGAATCCGCAATCCTGTGCTCTATCCGTTGAGCTACGAGGGCCTCTAAAGCTTTAACCAACGATTTAACCGATCCATTAAGGTTTCATAACTTCTTTCTAAATCCTCTTCTAAATAAGAATTCAATAATTCCCTCACTTCACTTGGGTCTTGCCCTTCTAAGGGAATTGATAAGTCCGATAAAAAAATATTTTCTAAGTCAAAATATAATTTTTTAACTCTTGGAGGGTCATAAACTAAATGAAAATTTTTAATACTTTTCCAATCATAAAATTTCTTTTCTCCTAAAAGAATCCCATCCTCAAAGATAGTAAAAGACAACTCCTGATCTGGGGTAATACGGGGAGATAAAATAACGATTATAAATAAAACCAAAAAAAGAGAAAAAAGAAAATTACCAGTTAAGAAAGAATAAACGAAAATGCCCCCTAAGATAAAAAAAACAAAAAAATACCATTTGAAATCTCTTTTTTTTCGGCCCTCTTCCTTAAAATCCCATTGCAAGAGCAAACGGCCATAAGATGAGTCTAAGGTTTCTTGTTTTTTGTTTTTTTCCATAAATTTTAACTTAAAGAACTAAACTATCCTCAAAAAATGCCTTTTGCCTTTTTGAATTAAATCTCCTTTTTTAACCCTAAAATTAAAGTCATTAACAATTTCATCGTTAACCCTAACCCCTTTTTGTTCAATCAGCCTTCTTGCCTCCGTCTTACTCTGCGCCAAGCCAAGATCAGCTAAAACTTCTATAATATTTTTTTTGGTAGTACTTTTGCTTAAAATCTCATTTGGTTTTTCTTTTTTCTGAAAAACTAAAGAAAAATTTTCCTGAGCCTGTTTAGCCTTATTCCTGCCCCAATAAATAGAAGTAATCTCTGAAGCTAATTTCAACTTCAGGTCTCGAGGATTAACTTGATCCTGCTTTAATTGTTGGGAATATTTTTCAAGCTCAGACAAGGGCACTTGCGTGCAATGTTCAAAATAACTAATGATTAAATCATCATGCAAACTCATCACCTTTCCAAACATATCTTCTGGAGAATCTAAAATATTAATAGTATTGCCCCAGCTAGAACTCATTTTGCGTTTATCTCGACCCAAAATGAGATTCATCATTAAAATATCTTGAGGAGCTTGTTGGTAATAAGATTGCAAAGACCTTCCTGCCAAAAGATTAAACCTTTGGTCCGTTCCCCCAACCTCTAGATCAGCCTTAACAACTACGCTGTCATAACCTTGCATTAGGGGGTACAAAAGCTCTCGCAAGGAAATCCTTTTACCAGCTTTTAATCTTTTGTTAATATTCTCTCTGGCGATAAACTCGGCCAAGGAAAATTGATCGGCCTGGCGACCAATTTCTTGATAACCAATCTTTTGAAGCCACTGAGAATTAAAATGTATTTCAGTTTTATCGACATCTAAAATGTGACCAACTTGCTCGATGTAAGTTTTTACATTTTCTTTAATCTGTTTCGTGGAAAGCATAGGTCGCTCGCTTTCCTTGTCAGAAGTATCGCCAATTTCTCCAGTAAAATCGCCAATAATAAAAACTATTTGATGCCCCAAATTCTGAAATTCTTTTAATTTTAAAAGAATCACGGCCCGGCCAATATGAATATTGGGGCTAGTAGGATCAATTCCCAACTTTATTCTTAATTTCTCTCCAGACAACAAACGCTTTTCCAAGTGATCTCTTTCAATTACCTCATTAACGCCTCTTTCCAGCAGTTCTTTTATCTTTTTTTTGTCTATTTTAGAAACTATTTTTTTCATTTTTGGCTTTATTTAAAATAATGGCGGAGAGGGAGGGATTCGAACCCTCGAGGCCCGTTAAGGCCTAACACCTTAGCAGGGTGCCCCTTTCAACCACTCAGGCACCTCTCCTTTTTTAACTAGTATATCCTTAAATTGCCAAAAAGTCAAACTCTGATAAAATCAAAAGGTATGAATAAATTTCAAAAATCGGTTTCCGCATTAAACCGAGTTGGGGAAAAGACCTCCTCCCAATTAAAAAAAATAGGAATAACCACAGTCAGGGATCTCTTGCAACACTACCCTTTTCGTTACGAAGATTATTCGCAAATTTTAAGTATTGAAGAATTTAAAACTAAAAAAAGAGGAACCATTAAAGTTAAAGTTAATCTAATTGCGAATCGCCGATCCAATCGGAAAAAGATGACCCTTACGGAAGCAATTGTTTCTGATAATAGCGGCTCTTTGCAAGTACTTTGGTTCAATCAAGGTTTTTTGGCAAAAAACATAAAACCGGGACAACAAATTTATTTAGCCGGCACTATTGATGACTCTAATCACGGCCTACAATTAATAAACCCTTCTTATGAAATTTGTTATTCTGGTCAAGCTCCCTTGCACACCGGGCGCTTAGTTCCGATTTACTCCACCACCTCTCGCCTTACTCAAAAACAAATCCGCTTTCTTGTTAGTCAATCTTTGAAGGCCATCTGGCCTCTTTCTGATTGGTTGCCTTCAGAAATTAAAAAAGAATATCAATTAATTGAACTTAAAACCGCTCTACAACAAATTCATTTCCCTCAAAATTTAAAAACAATGAAACAAGCTCGTCAACGCTTAAAATTTAATGAGCTCTTTCTTCTTCAATTTAAAAACCAACTCCTTCGTCAAAGAATGAAAAAAGAAAAAGCTCCCTTAATCAAATTTCAACTTACAGAAACCCAAAAATTAATTCAAAGCCTTCCCTTTAAATTAACCGATGACCAAAAAAAAGCATCTTGGGAAATAATTAAAGACTTAGAAAAGGGAACCAAAATGAATCGCCTTTTAGAGGGAGATGTGGGCAGCGGCAAAACAATAGCCATAGTCATCGCCATCCTTAATGTTGTTTTAAATGGCTATCAAGTTTCTTATATGGCTCCTACTGGAATTTTAGCCCAACAACAATTTCAAAACATTTCTCAACTCTTAAAAAAAATTAAAATTAAAATCGGTCTACTAACCTCTTCTAAGACTTTGATCAACGATTTATCTGCTAAAAAAAATAAAGAAATAACCAAAAATAAACTTTACAACCAAATAGAAAAAGGAGAGCTACAAATAATTATTGGAACTCACAGCTTAATAGAGCCTGGTAAAAAAAAGAAAAGCAAAAAGCTTACTTTTCAAAATTTAGGATTAATTGTTGTAGATGAACAACACCGCTTTGGGGTTAAACAAAGGCAAAATTTAAGCAAATTATCAAATCAAAATAATTTATCTCCTCATTTTCTGTCTTTAACCGCTACTCCTATCCCTCGATCAATTGCCTTAACTCTTTATAGTAATCTCGATTTATCTGTAATTAAAGAAATGCCAGCCAAAAGAAAAAAAATAATTACTGAAATTGTCACTCCCGAAAAAGAAAAGGAAACCTATCAATTTATCAAAAAAGAGATTAAAAAAGGTCGCCAAGCTTTTGTGATTTGCCCTTTAATTGAAAAATCTCTTAAAAGCACAATCCTTCTTGAATCAAAGAATGAAAGCAAATCAGTAAACGAAGAATATAAAAAATTATCCCAAAAGATATTCCCTCAACTTAAAGTTGATTTTATTCACGGGAAGATGAAAGAAAAGGAAAAAGAAGAAATTATGCAAAATTTTACATCCGGTCAAACTAACTTGCTAATCGCCACCACGGTTTTAGAAGTAGGAATCGACATTCCTAATGCTAGCTTAATGTTAATTAAAGGAGCCGAACATTTTGGCTTAGCTCAGCTTCATCAATTAAGAGGAAGGGTGGGTAGGGGATCTCACCAGTCTTATTGTTTTCTTTTTACTGACAATGAAAGCCCCAAAACAAAAAAAAGGCTCTCGGCCCTTTTAAAAGCTAAAGACGGCTTTGAGCTTGCCCAAAAAGACTTAGAATTAAGAGGTCCTGGAGAAATTTTAAGCATCAAGCAATCCGGATTTTCAAATTTTCTTAAAATCGCCGAATGGTCTGACACCAAACTGATCCAAGAGACAAAAGCTGCTGTTAAAAAAAGTATTAAAAAATATCCTAGATTAACTAATTTAATCAAAAAAGACCTTCAAGAATCTGTACATTTAGAATAAAAAATTACTTAAAACCTTTAATAACCTTAATCGCTTCTTGTAAATTTTTAACAGAAGCGATTTTTGGATTATCATTATTAACAATCGAAGGGCAAACTATTTTCTTTAAACCCATTTTCAAGCATTCTTTTATTCTCTTTTCTGCGAAAACAACTCCACGTACCTCTCCAGTTAATCCCACTTCTCCAAAAACTGAGCAATGACTAGGAAAGGGCTCATTCTTGTAAGCAGAAAAAATAGCCAAACAGACAGCCAAATCAATTGCCGGCTCTTTAACTCGTAAGCCACCTACTATATTAATATGAATATCTTGCTGATTTAAATTTAATTTCAATCTTTGAATTAAGACTGCAATCAATAAATTTAAGCGACTAAGTTCAAAGCCACTGCATTTTCTCTGAGGATAACCAAAACTAGTTCGAGAAACCAAAGCCTGCACTTCCACTAAAAAAGAACGTCCACCTTCAATTACGGGCGTAACCACAGCTCCACTAGCTTCAAGATTGCGGTTGGCTAAAAAAAACTCAGAAGGACTTTTAACTTCAATCAGCCCCTTTTCTTGCATATTAAAAACTCCAATTTCCTGAGTAGAGCCAAAACGATTTTTCAACGATCTTAAAAAACGAAATTGCTGACCAGGACTTCCTTCTAAATAAAGAATGACATCCACTAAATGCTCCAAGGTTTTCGGGCCAGCGACCAACCCATCTTTTGTCACCTGACCGACAATTAAAATAACAGATTTAGTTTCTTGAGCGAGTTCTCTTAAGCGAGAGAGAGTTAATCTGATTTGGCTTAAGCTTCCTGGCGCACCTTTCAAGTCAGCAGAATAAATGGTTTGAATAGAGTCAATAATAGTAAGAACTGGCTTCTTCTCCCTTAATCCAGCAGCAATTGATTCTATTTCTGTTTCTCCCAAAAAATCAAGGTTATTGGTCTTGATATTTAAGCGCTGACAACGAGATTGAATCTGAAAAGAGGACTCCTCTCCACTCACATAAAGAGTAGGACTTTCTTTAAATTGACCAATTATCTGTAAAGCTAAAGTAGACTTTCCAATACCTGGTTGCCCTCCTAATAAAACTAAAGAAGAGGGCACTAAGCCTTCTCCCAATACTCTGTCTATCTCTTCTATCTTGGTCTCTATTTTTTTTGCCTTTTTTCGCTGAATTTCAGAGAAAGACACTAAGGGTTTCCTGTTTTTGTTACTTTCTTTATTAACTGTAAGCTCTTCTGTAATCGTTCCCCAAGACCCACATTCCGGACACTGACCCAACCACTTTGGAAATTGGCTATTACACTTTGAACATTCAAACACAATTATTATTTTAATTGAATATATCTTAGACGATGACCATATTTATCAACAAAATACAAATATGTTTCATCTTCAGAAACATAAATATTTTCCACGTTATAACCCCCCATTGCTCCTTCAGCTAAGAAAGAAACTTTTCCAGTTTCGGTATCAATCTTATAAAAATCATCACGAGATCGCTCGGCCAACTCTTTAACTAATCCTGCCCCCTCTGGTAAATCCCGAGGCACCGCACAATACAAGGAAGAACCTTCTTTATTGAAAGCACATTTATGAGCCCAAGTAGTTAAATTAAGAGATTTTTTATCACCTCCTGGGTCGTCAACTCCTCCATTTACCAGATACAAACGGGGCTGAAAATCATATTCTGCGGAATAAACACTATAAACTAACCGATCTCCTTGAGGTGACCATTCTGGTTGAAAATCTCTTCCATCGATAATTAATCCCTTAAAATTTTCGCTGTGTTGTCCTAAAAGAATCAATTCTTGCTCCCATGCCCCCCGAGGTGCTCCCGTGGCAGAAAAAGCCACTATTTGATTATGAGGCGACCAACTAACCGTTACTTTGTCAGCATTATCGCCCAAATGTTCAATTGGGCGCGCCTGGCTACCATCTGCATTAGAAATAGAAAGCCAGTTATTTTCCGGGTAACGACTCAAAGCCTTAAAAGCAATTCTTTCTCCCTCTGGATTCCAACTAAAATCTTCCCAATTGTTAGGCAGGGTGTACTGTTTTTCTTTTACAAAATCATACATTATCTTAAAGCCATCTGGATATTCTAAAATAGCTCTGTTTTTATTCGGAGACCAGTTAACATTTTGTACTTCGTAAAAAGCTTGTTCACTTAATAGATTTTTATTCCCTAAATGATCTACTTCATAAAAATAGCCATCCCGCGGACTATAATAAACACTCTTGCCTTCCTCTGGTCCGGTTGTCGCCCATTGTACTGGCTCAGTTAAAACCGGACTAACCCAAGTTCTACCCCCTTGAGCAATTTCATCAATTTCTTGAGAAATAATTTGAGCCCGTCTTTCTATTTCTCCTTCTTCGAAAACACCTTCCTCGCTAGGCCATTCTTCTGCAGGTAAATCCTGCTGAATTCTTTCGCTAATGGTCATTCCCTCCCATTCTTCTCTGCTTACTGGTAAACGAGGCAAAACTGTCTCCTCTGGCAATTCATCAACGGGAGGTTCTATTTCTGGTTCAACCGGCTTTCTAAAAAAAACAGAATACAAAAGAAAAGCCAATAAAGCGACAACAATGACAAAAGCAATAATAATTAAAATTTTTTTTGTTTTTGGAGACATATTTTAATTTAGTTTAGATCAAAATTTTTAAAAATAAGCGTTTTTTCGCCAAATTGCAAAAAATTGCTTAAAACCCGCTTGCAGAAAGCATTCTGAGAGAGGAAAATGAGGGGACTGTCCCCTTTTAAATGGTTCCGCAATAACCTTGTCCTCCTTGCACAGCTGCGTCGTGCCAATGACACTCAAAATCACAAAATTTCTCAACTCCTCCACACTGATAAGGCAGTAAATCTGGACAATCTTTTTCTTCATATTTTACGCAACATGCGGAAGGCTCAATCTCTTTTGCTCCCTGGGGACACTTATTAGACTTAACAAAATCAATCTCCCCTTCCTCGTCTTCACTTTGACAACAAACTGCACAAAACTTTTTAGTTTGCACTACTATGTTCCTAACATAAGCAGAAGACAAGCCTCCATCTGTCCTTCCCGTGTAATTAACATTTAATCCCTCCAATAAAGGAATCCTGGCGCCGTCATATTCGTCATAATTTAGCATCAGATTAATTCCCGTCCGTTCACTGGTGAATGCAGCTCTATGAGTAGTGAGGCTATGGTTCATCTTTGCTGGAGGATCATAAGTGAGAACAATACCTTCGGCTGTATCAGCTCTAATGCCGGGTCTCAGAAATCTACCGAAGTCATTTTGGGCATCGCAATTAGCGATGCGAGCAGCGTGCACACCCAAATCAAGTTTCATGTCCGCCCCTCTCGTTAATTCAGAATTTTCTAATAAATCGTCATAATCAACAAAATCATCAATAGGGTAATATTGGCTTTCGTAAGTACTGTAGCCGGGCATGTCGTAACAATAATAACCATCCCAGGTATAAGTAATATAGCCATTTTCACAAGAAACTTCTGAAGTGAATAAAGGCAAATATTCTATGGGCTCCAAATCTAAAGTGCGGAGATTAACCAAAGAAGGATTGATAAAGTTTAACAAAGAATAAGCACCTACAGCTAAAAGTAAGCCTACCAAGGAATTGCTAATTCTATTTTTAGCCTTGCCAATAAGGGCAGCATTGCCAGCTGCGGCCATCCATTGAAAACCAGCCACCATGATCATTACTACTGCTAAAATTGCAATCGCTCCCACTGCCCATTGGTAAAAAGCTACTAGATAATCAATAAAACTACGACCCGTTATTCCCAAAACTTGACCGGCTTCAAATTCGCTCCCCGGAATACCTGTTTGAGGAGTAAAAGTTGTTCCCTCTTGCGCCTTAACTGGAGAAAAGAAAGAAAACAAAGCTAAGAATAAGACAACTAATAAAAAAATATTAAATTTATGAAAATTATTTTTTTTCATGGCATTGATATATTAAAAGTATCTGTCAAAAATTTAATCAGAGGATGCTCTAGAATTAGACCGACAGCGGCAATAATAAAAACTAAAGCAGTAAGTATCGTTAAAATTAAAATAAAATCAACTAATAAAACCAACAATAACTCCCAAAAAGAAAGAGCGGGGATTTTGTCTATTTTTAAAAGATTGCCGAAGAAAAGCTGAGCATTCATCACCAAGAAAGTAATAATAATTCCAACAACAGTTACCGCTGAGGTGCCGTTAATAATCCGATAAATATTTTTCAAATTCTTCAACGACTTCTGGGACTCTTCTATCTTTCCTTCTATTCCCTTGCTCTCGTTTTCAGAAAGTTTTTTTTCTCGAGCAATTTTCTTGCGTTTAGCTTCTCTTACCCTAGCCATGGCAGAGGCAAAACTTCCTTCCTGGACTTCTCCTTTACCCTCTTCCGCCTCTACTCCTTTTTCTCCTTTTTCTTCCTCGTTATCTCCTGCTAAAAGCAAAGATCTTTCTTTCAATTTTTGAGCCATTCTGGCTTTTTGTTGCTGTTGCCAGAGTTCTCTTCTTTTTTCTTGTTCTAAACGAGCCTTCTCCAAGTAGTCAGGCATAATAATAAATTACAATTTTCAAATAATTCTAATCTCATGTTCTCTTGCTCTAATGCTATTAAGAACCAATGCTTAAGCTATCTACTTTCCATTCTCCATCTTCGTAAACAAAAATCAATTCAACTTCCTTGTAAGAATTTCCAACAATTCCTCCTTTCTCTTCTGTTTCTTGAACTTGAGCTTTAAAAGTAGCTCTTTCTCCTTCTATAAAATCAATCCTTTCTATGCTCAAAACTTTAGTTTGTAAAGAATAAAAATCTTTATTTTCTCGAGCCGAACTTTCTCTAATTAAATTTTCTATCTGGAGAGCGAATTTAGAACTAGCTTGAGCAAGGACGCTATATAAATTTTCTTCTTCGTTATCAGAAGAAAAAGTATTATAGCGCTCAATAAAGAAACGGGCCTTATTCTCTAATCTTCTCTGAAGGGCTAAGATCGGTTCGACCTCTTGAGGCTCTTCTTTTGCTTCTTCTTCTATTCCCCCTTCCAATTCTTCTTCAGCAAGAGGGTCAGTTATTGTTTCTTGATCCTCCGGAACAATAATCTCCTCTTTTGGCGCAAAAAAATTCTGTCCCAAAATTAAAAGAATAAAAGCCCCAATTAATAAAATAATTATCAACAATAACAAAGCGTCTCTTTTTTTCATAACAAATTATTATTTTTTAAATTCCCTGCTGGCGAGCAAACTCTTCCTTGGCTTCGGCGATTTCTAGCAATTGTTTGGGGTCAGAAGTTATAAGCTGGTCCTCGGAATAAGAAGCTACTATTTTAATCGCCGCATGCTTAGAACCGGCAAAGAAAATACCATCACCCACTCCACATTCTAATAATAGATATCTTTCTCCCTCAGTGAGCATAAAAGTTTTAGCTACTCCGTCAATAGCAGCTGGCGATTGTTTTAAAAGCAATTGCAGGGCAGAATTAGTAACAATAGCTCGACCATAAGAAGATTCCAAAAAGTCATTAACGTCTTGAGTGATAGTAGTAACTCCTAAATAATACTTACGACATCTTTTAACTAGAGAAAAAATAAATTTCGCGGAATCTTCATGCTGCATCAACCACCAAGCCTCATCAATTAAAAGAATTCTCTTTTTTAATTCCGCTCGAACTGTATTCCAAATATAATTAACAATCGTATAAATAGCCATTGGTCTTAATTCGTCTTCAATATCACGCACTGAGAAAACAACTAATTGATTTTTAGTTTCTACATTAGTAGGATGATTCAAAAATCCAGAAAAAGTTCCCTCGGTATATTTCTTTAATCTTTCAGACAAATCCGAACCCCCTTCCATTCCCTCCAATACTTCTTGCAAATCACTCATAATTGGCGTTTCTACTTGAGTTAAGTCACAACCCGGCACAATATCTTTTTTGGCATAGGTTTCAATTAAAGCTCGATCCATAAGAGAATCTTCGCGAGCAGTAAAATTCTTCATTCCAGATTTACCCGTTTGGCCAATCATAATTCTTAAAAGGCCTTTAACCGTAATCACGCTGTTACGAATGATATCAGCGGCACTAATATTAGGGTCCTCAGAACGAGGCAAGTCAAAAGGATTAATTTTACTTTTAGAAGAGAGAGAAATATTAACATAAGTTCCTCCTACGGCGTCACAAAGATGCTTATATTCTTGCTCAGGATCAATAATAATAACATCGGTGCCCATCATCATTGAGCGCAAAACCTCTAATTTGCAAAAATATGACTTACCAGCTCCCGAGGTAGCAAAAACAACAAAATTGGCATTGGGCATAGAAAAACGGTCGAACAAGATCAAACTATTATTGTGCCGATTAACTCCATAAAGCACCCCATTATCTGAGGTTAGATCCGCAGAAATAAAAGGAAAGCTGGAGGCACAAGGAGAAGAATTAATATTATTTAAAATCATCAACTCGTCATCGCAAAGAGGCAAAGTGGAATTAAAACCCTGTTCAGATTGATAAAAAACCCGTCGACTATAAATCAACTTAGAGGCAAGAAGACTTTCTACTTTTTCAGATAAGGTATCTAATTGTTTTTCTTTCTCCGCATAAATCGTAATATATAAACCAAACTGAAAAAATTTTTCCACTCCCGTAGTCAAATCATCTCTTAATTTTTCAATATCTTGAAGAGCGGTCTCCTTTAAGGGATCTCGAGGCAAACCTTTTTCTTGGGCTGTGCTCATTTCCGCTTGCAAATTACCTGACCTGTTCTGTAATTGCTTCAAAACAATACTGGATTTAACGGGATAAAAAAACATGGCTACATCCAAATAGGCATTAAAGTTAATAACCGGCATAAACCACCCCACCGCAACGTAGCGAGGGAAGCCAACTACAAAAATAGTACGCAAATACTTATCACCAAGTTGAAGATGTTGGGGATTAACCTTTAAAGCTGAAGGAGCAATTAAATCTTGGATTTTAAAACGCCCTTGACGATATCTTTCTTCAATATCAATAATCTCCTGCGCCTCTTGATTGGGCAAGGAAACTCTTTTTTTCTTTTCTTCTTCTTTCTTTTTTGAAAAATCCTCCGGTCTAATAGCCATAGATAAATTAATTATTAATCAATAATTGTAATATTCTAATGAAAGTTAAAGTGCCTAAGCGCTTAGTCTCTATTCTTCTTCTATTCTTAATTTTTTTAAATCCACCAAATTTTGATTTTTGGATTCTGTAGGATTATATATCTTATAAAATAACTCAATTAAACTTTGAGTATCCAAAGGTCTAGCTTTAACACCCATAGAAGAAAGCCCAGCAGTAATATTGTCCGCCCTTTTAAAAAGAGCTTCTCGATAAGTTTCAAATTTTTCTTTTTTGATCTTAACCACAATAGCAGCGCTAAGGGTGTCAACACCTCGACTAAAAAAACCTTTTTTCGTATCTCCTCCTGGATTATAAGGAACCACAATATAAAAGCGACGACTCATAATTTGTCCCAGATCTATTAATTCTTTAATAAAATCACGGTAATCTGTAGTTTGATTCCTTAAAAGTTCATTAGTTTGATTTTGGCGCAGAATATTTAATTCGTTGACATAAGGATCAATGTTAAAGGGACGAGAATGGGTAACAATTTGCAAAGGAAATTCCAAAGTATTTAAAAAACGAGCATAATTTTGAATAACAGCTTTTTGTTCATCTTCTGATTTTAAAGCAAAATTAATAGAAGAGGCCAATAAAATTACCCGCAAACTGCCATCTTTTAAAACCAGGCAGTCATTTTTTATTTCTGAAATTTTTAAATATTTCTGAGTAGAAGCAAAATTAGACATAATTTTTAATAAATTAAGGCGTAAATACTCAAGCTTAAAACTGTATATTAACTAAAATTTCAAACCACATCTTCCCAATCTTCTTCTTGATATTTTCCGCCCGTGTCCACTAATAAAGATATTTGAGATAATTTTGAGCGCAAGAGTGGTCGTCGGCGACGGGTTTCCGGATCTTCTTCAATTTCTTCTTTAATTTTCAACTCCTTTTCCGGGGCTGGAGACAATTCTTTTTGCCAAACTCTCAAATTAGGATTTTTAACAGTCTTGATAAGGTCAAAAAGGAAAAGATGCAAAGGTCGTTTATTAACTTTGGCAAAAGCCAAACCTCCTCCCACTATTAAAAGAATAATAGCTTCTAAAATGAAAAGGGTAAGATCAGCCAATTTAAAACAAACAAAACCAAGGCCAAAGGTAATAATTAAAATAATTAATTGCCGAGGCGTAATTGGCCCCAAAATTTTAGGCTCAACATTAATAAATTGAGGAACAACAAATTGCATGATAAAAAATGTAAAATGTAAATATCAAAAATTAAAATGACAAATAAAAATTATTAAAATTATTTCTTGCCTTTTAGTGTTAAAATACTGGAAGCTAAAATATTAGCTATCTCTATCAATTCTTGTAACAACCATTTTAATTTGTCCTTATCTCCTTTGTTTGCATCTCTTAATAAAGCAAGCCACACCTTTGATTCATTGGCAGATTTCAAAGAATGAGTAAAGTAATTAATAAAATCTTTTTTAGAGCTTGCTGAATTTGCTTCAATGTAATTTGCTAAAATGCTTGTTCCACTTCTTAAAAGTTGCTTTCCCATAACATTACAAACGGAATCTTTGTGAAGACTATCAATAAATTTGATTAATCGCAAAACCCAGTCATAAAGTCTTTTCTTAAAATCACTTTTAAACTTTACGCTGTCATTTTGCATTTTGATTTTTTATTTTTGATTTTTTAAAAACGCAATTTTCGATTCAACTCCACCACTGTATTAAACTCTTCTGCGGTTAAAGTTTTTTCTCCGGCCTCTTGGCGTTTTTTAATTATCTTCTCTACAGACTGTCCTTGATTAATTGAATCTTCGCCAATTTTTAAATAAAGCTTATTAATTTCTGAATCTTTCCAAGCCTTAATTCCTTCAGCTTTCTTCACCAGAGAATCTTCGGCTAATAAATTTATTTTATCTTCTATTTTATGAGCTGCTTCTGCTGAAGACCCCCATCTTCTCCAATCAATTAAGCTAATACTTCTTAATTGATCGGCTGGTCCATAAATCCTTGGCTGACTACTCACCCCCTCTACTCTTTCTCTGTTTGCTTTTTCAGGCTCTCCAGAAGACTTCTCTAAAAAAGGCAAAGAAGAAGACTCTTGTTTTTCTTTTGGGAAATTTTTTGTCTTACTTGTTTCTGTTGTTTTCTTTTCCCTTATTTTTTCTTTCTTCTCAATCTTGTTTTTTAAGGAGGTAACTTCTTGATCCTTTTTTCCTTTTTCAATTTCAATATCTTTTTCTGTCTTTTCTTCTTCCTTAGTCTTGATTTCTGTGGGAACTGTTTTTTTGCCTTTTTTTGAATCTTCAGAAATGGGAGGGGTAAAATTTTTCATTGCCTCTTCAATATCCTCAATCATTTTTTCTTTCTCAGGAAGTAAATCTTCTTCTGGGGGCAAAGGAGTTTTTTCTTCTTGCTTTGATAAATCGACACTTTCTTGAGAAACCTTCTTTTCTTGTGGCTCTTCGTTTTTTTGCTCTTTCTTTTCTTCTTCCAAAAGAGGTCGCGACGAACGTGTTTCAATGCGCAACAACTCTTCGCTAGGCGAAGGAGCCTCTATCAGTTTTTTGCTTTTATCAGGATCAACGATTTTTTTTCTGTCTAAAGAAAAATTTTGATGAGAATTAGAATCTTTCTCTTTTGTGAATTTTTTCTGATTCAAGCCCTTGTCATCTTGACGCAAAAGTTTCATTACTTGATCAACTTTTTCTTGACTTAAACCTAAACCGCCTATCTTAGGAGATCTTTTGAGGACGATCGTCGTTTCCAAAGGACTCCGAATGTTACGCAAGAAGGAAATAATGATATTTTTAAAACGATTCCTTAAAACGTTATCCTCTAACTTTAATCCCAAATCTCTCTCAACTCGTTTCATAACTTGATCAGCATCTATTTTACCTTGGCTTTTCCTTTTAACTAATTCTGACATTTCGTCAGCCGGAATTTCTCCTCCTAGCTCTTTGATATAAGACAAGACATTAATTTTTAAATAATCGCTTAAAGGCAAAATTTTTTTCTTTAAAATCTCTAAAGCCAATTCTTTATTTTTTTCTTGGCCTAACTCTAATCCACCCAAAGACTCTGTTAATTGGTCTAAAGAAATTTCTTTTAAATATATCTTTAAAAGAATCTCCAAATAAAGCCTTCTCTGCTGATCTGAAAAAGCAAACTTTTGAGAGATTTCTTTATTAAGATTAATGCTTTCTTGGCTTAATAAAAAATCTTGGACATGAGCCGGAAGATCGCTAAAGGTTTTATTTTGCTTTGCCTTGTTATCCATGTTTTTTACCTTTTTTATCTTCGTTTGTTATTTTATAATTTTCCCCAACTATCTCTATGCCCCCCCCCCGAACCTCTTTCTCCGCTGTCAACCAAATAACCCATTTGTGAATGCTTAACATCTTCTAAAAGTGAAGCCATCTTTCCGTTCCCACCGCTTGCCAATTCTTTCACCTTCTTAATAACCTCTCGCGCTGTTCTTGAATTTTGGGCATATAATTCTTTGAATTGCTTAAGGTCAAGCTTAAGGGCAATCGTTTTAGTCAATTCTGGCTTGTCTCGCAAGTCTTCTGAGCTGATTTTAATTAAATGTTCTACCTTGATTTTACCTGCTTCAATTTGAGCTTTAACAGATTGCGTAACCTCTTCTTTGTTTCCAGCGCCTTCATACAATTTATTAAACTCGCCTTCTTTGCCTAATTCATTTTTATTTAAACGAATATAATTTTTTCTTAATTGCTGAGTTTCGTCAGTATCGTAATCACCTCTTTGATTATTTTCTTTAACTATTTCTGACATTGTTTCCAAAATAGCTTCTTTGTCTCCCCGATCTGTAGATAAATTTATCATAAGATCTGTAGACAGATTAGAGCTTAAAGCCCTAACTGTATCTTTGTCTCTTAGATCATTTTTTCTGATATTTCTTTTTTCAAATAAATCCTTATTGTCCTTACTGCTAATAAAATTATCTTTTTCGGCAGCATCCATTCCCTGCAAAACATTGGTTAAGCTTCCACCGGCTAAAATATATTTCCTCCTTTCCTCGTCATTTTTAAATTCGGTCTGTTCTCCTAAAATCTCGTCTATTCTGTCCTCATTATTAGTTACCTTTAACTTCCTCTTTAATTCTGCGGCTCCTTTTTCATCACCCAAAGAACCTAAGACAAACTTACTAAACTTTTCTTTACCTCCAGCCCCCTCTTGTAATTTTTCAATCTGGCCTTGATCTAATTTACCAACAACATCAGCAACTTTAATTTCCTTTTTCTGCATAGCTCTCAAGAAATCTTCTTGATCAGATTTATTTTCTAAATTATTAAACTGAACTTCTGCTACTAACCCCATATCTGCCTTTTCTCGTACTGCTTTTTCAAACTGATCTCTTAAAGGAGCATTACCAGCCATAGTTCTTCCAGCGGTTCTCAAAATATCTTTATTTTGAGCTGTATTCTTCTTCAAAGAACCTCTTTCTAGCAAAAGGATTGCCGCTGCCATTTTTTCTGCCGCTGTCCCCATTTTCGCCAAAACCCTTAACTCTTCATCGCTTTTTCCTTTTAATCTTTCTTGGTTGTTTTTAACTCTCTGCGTCTGAGCTACTTGGCCTACACTACGGTCATCTTTACCAAATCTATCAAAATTTCGATCAAAAGCATTAAAAGTCTTGTCTAAAATATTCCCCTTGCCTTCACTAATTTTCTTAGTTCGGTATTCTTTTCCTTCTTGAAGATCATCTATTATCTTTTTCTTAAATTTAGCTGGAGCCTGCCAAGCTTTCTCTCCCGCACTCACAACTCTTCCAAGGCCCGGAACTTTTTTAGCTTCGTCCAAAACGCCTTTTACGAGCCCTCCTACCGCTCCAATTGCTCCAGCAGCCACACCCTTGCTAACCCCTTTAACTCTCTTCAAAACCCCTTTCTTGCCGGTGCCATAAGCCTGTATTTCTCCAACAGCTTTACCAGCTAACTTTCCGCCAGCCACTCCTAACTGCTGAGCAATTAAAAGTGAACCAATTAACATGGAAATAGAAACCACAAATTTAGCAAAATTAGAGGGATTTGCAGCTTCGGAAACTCGAGCTTCTTGCAAATTAACCTCGCTTCCGGGAGCGCCCTCAATTGAATCATCGTTGGGGATAATAGAACTTTCGTCAGCCACGGAAAAAGAAAGCCAGATAAAGAAAGCCATCACTGGACCGACGATTAAATAACTGGTAAATTTTTCCCACCACATTAAGCTATAACTTTTCATTTTTCCCGGAATCACATTCAAAACAAAAGCAAAAGGAGATAAAACTACCAAAAGCCAGAGCATGATAATACGAAAAGCCAAAACCACCATCATTACTCCGATAACAATTAAAGAAATGATCACTAAAATCAGAGCAAAAAAAGCACCAGTGAGAGCGCTGGCCCCTATATTGCTACCGCTTGTTGCCCCACCAATATTCAACCACTTCCCCATGCCCAACATTTGAATAAAATTCCCACTGGCAGCTGAACGAAAAGCCTCCACAAAAGTAAGCATTAAAATCTGAGCTAGGTCAATAAAAAAGCCACAAATAAATTTAGAAAAATTAATTACAACCGCTGCAAGCAAAAGCGCGCCCAAAGTTCTTTTATAAGAATACTTTTCAACGCCCAAGACAGTACCAAAAGCAATAACTAAAAGCAAAGCAATAAAAAACATATTACAAACATCTCGAATGATCAACCACCCCTTAGATACTGCTGGTGCGTTAATAAAAGTATTATATTGAGCCACTTGAACCAATAAGGCAATCACCCAGGTCAGAATCTTGCCCAGCATCGCTACTAATTGCATAATTATCCAGCCCAAAATACCGGCAACAAAATTGCCGACATCGGCGGCTAATACCGGAGAAACAAAGAAAATAGCTCCACAAATAACAAAAATTATTAACAAAAGCAAAAAAGTACTTTTCTTTCTAATAATAAGAGCATCTTTAATTTTTTCTAAAAAAAGTTTTCTCACAATAATTAAAAATAATTTAATTATCTAAATTGCCTTATTGAGGTCTGACTTTGATCAAACCATCATAAAGAATGCCTGCATCCTCTTTATCCTTACAATTACCATCGTTCTTAGCATACTTTCCACCCAAACACCAATTCCAGTTATCCTTAAGATGAACCTTAGGCTTAAAGCAGCACATATTTTCGCAATCATAAGCCTCCCAACTTGAACTATTTCTCTGACAGAGATAAGTATGATTAAAAGAAAAATATTTATCCACACAAGTTTCTTCAATTGAACCAAAATCAGTAGTGCCGTCACATATTGGTTTATGGTTTTTAGAAATAACATTACGAAAAGAGACAGTATCGTCATCCCAATCAATGCTAATTTCCCTAAGCGGCATATGATTAGCGTCAGCCCAAGCATAAAACTTGAAATTAGCCACATAAGGAGACTGTTCTGGGCCAACATCGCCACTATCGTATTGCCCTATGGTAAACTTACTCCCGTTTTCTTCTAACGAAGAAATTTGCGGTGCTTCTCCAGGAGAACCAGCAGCATCTCTTAAATCCCAAGAGCTCCAGGAGCCACTATCCAATGGTTCATATTTCATGATTGAAGAATTAAATTCTTTAACTTCATCTACTTTAACAAATAAATTTTGGAGGCCATTTTGATTATAAACAATATTGGCTTTTCCTTCCTCGCAATCATTTCCAAGTGCTCCAGTCATAATCAATCTTTCGGGGTTAGTTGCATTAACAGCGCCGTATGGCTCGCATTTTTGGTTACCATAATGATCAAGATAATAATCAGTGTCATACTCCCAAAGGCGATCTGTGTAAGCAATAGCCAAACCATCACTGTACCCTGGAATCGCATTAACCACATATTGACAACCCTTAAGATAAATACGTACCCCATGCGTACCATCATCTCTCCCAAAACCACCCGTTGCATCACTTCCAGAATTATCCTCTTCTAATTTAATTTCAAAATGATGTAAATAATCATCATCATCATAACTATCACAAGCCTCATTGAAGCAAGCCTTTACCGACGTAGACCCTCCTCCATCTGGTGCACTCAGGGGAAAACTAGAAGGAAAAGAAGTGGGCAAGCCTTCGCCATTCCCCTTGTTACAGCTACCTTGATCATTATTCTTTATTCCCCTCCACCAACCAGTTTCTTTGTTAAGAGTTACATAACCTTGACAATGAGGGCTTGTGCAGCTACCACTGCTAGTGCCATCGTCTGCAAAAATATAAACTTCTATTTTTTCAATCTCTCCTAATCTAAAAATTCCTGAATTAATATCATCCCCCCCACAACCACTTTTCCCATTAACCCGCCAGTCAGATTGACTATCCGACAAGCCAATATATTTAGAATAACTACCACCAAAACCTCTTTTACAATTATAATCACACGCTTGCCTAGCTATCCCCAATTCATCCCCACTGTCATCACTAGCACAATACCATTTTGTAGCTGCTGGAGGCACATAACCAGCTGAATAATACATATTAAAAACGTCCATGTCTCCTACAGCTGCTCCGGGCCACCAAGTAATGCAGGCATCAATCTCGTCCGGTTTAGACTCATCTGGCTCTAAACAAAAACCACGCAGACCAACTGCATCAGTCACTCTTAATGGAGGCAAACATTCGTCACCTGCAGTAATACAATCAGTCTCATCGTCGCCGCATTCCTCACCGCTCATTCTACAAACCCCTTGATCAGCTGCACCACTATCATCAAAATTAAAATATTTAGTTTGCCCGCTATATTGATCCCCATATTCAACTTTTTTGTAAACACCCTGACAATCTGGATAAAGAGAACTGGCATCGTCTTCTTCCGAACTATTACATAAATTAACTTTATTATAATATTCACCAGCATTTTTCTTAAAAGGAGAATCTTTTTCTGGATAAACGTGGACAGACTTATCTAATATTGTTCCTTGATTATCAATCCCCAAATCATTACCATCTTGATCAAAATAGGTTAATTGATATTTAAGCTCGTTTTCTGTGGGAGTTAGCCTCTCTACTGGATAAGTGCCCAGAAGAGAATAACCAACATAATCCATCCCTTTCCAAGAAACATTTCTTTCTTGATAAAGTTCTGGCGTTAAAACTTGAGGATTAGGGTCATAAACAACATGCCCACATTGAGCGTTCTTGGCCTCACCAATTAATTGATCGCAACGAACCCAAGAATCACAGACTTGGCGATAATCATCAATAGAGCTGTCCCAAACCTGATAAGACCCAGAACAATGCAACCACTCCCCACAGACTCGATCTCTTTTTACTTTTAAAATTAAATTACTATCTCCTTCCGCCCCCGAACCAACAGGAATATTACTAACTGGTACTGCTAAATCATTATTCTCTTGGCTTAAAGCATAAGTAGACGCCGAATCATAAGGCAAACGACCGGATAAAGAGGTATCATTAAAAAGAATACAACCATCTTTGACTCCAACCATACCAGCGCAAGAAGAACGATCTAAATTGTCGTTATTAATAAAATAATAGCTTCCTTTTGAAGAATTTTTCTCAATTAAGGAGATATTATCAACATGAACCTCCATTAAATCACTGACATAAGGAACCAAAACTCGAGCATATTGAGCATCAAGAGGAGCGATTAAACTCACGCTTAATTTTTCCCATTTTCCTTGCAAATCATTATCATTAGCAACAGAAACAACATCTATCCAGTCGCCAGAAGGCTTCTGGTCGACATAAGCGAGATAAATTTTAACAGATCCTGTCGATCCCTCTCTTGCTTTCACCCAAGCAGAAAGCTCGTAAGTAGAGCCGGGATTAATTTTGATATACTGACTAGCGGCCGCAGTATCACTCGTAGTATCCACAAACCAACATTGACCACTCAAACAACCGTTATTTTGCAAATCAAAAGAATCAGGCAAAGCATAAGAATCCCAATGATCGGGAACCCCGTCCTCATTAACATCTTCTTCCAAGCCACTATTTAAAATTAAATTTTGAGCCAAAGGATCAATAAACTGGGTACAGCCATCTTGACCGCCTGGGCAAATTCCCGCCCAACCATCATAAAGGGGGTCATCATTAAAACGAATTCCATAAACCGAACCATAGGGTTGATAGGCAAGACCACTTTCAAGATAACAAGGATTGTTGGTTCCCTGCTTAAACCAACCATTTTTGGTTTCTCCATAAAGCGAAACATTTTCTCGGTACTCGCAAACTTTACTTCCCGGGTCTTTAAAATAAACCGGGCCATTATATTCTTGGCAACCCCATCCACTGAAGTCGCAAAGTATAGATTGCAACTGATAAGCATCGGGGTCATTGATTAAAAAGACATCTTGATAGCCAACCACCTCTTCCTCTTCACTGAACTCAGGTTGACCAAATTTTTGACAACCCTTTTTCTCGGCCGCACAAGAATATTCAGAATCATATATTCGGTAGACCGTAGCGTCGGCTAAGACAGTTAACTCGTCTCCGTCCGGTGAGCCAGAATTAAATTGTTCCGAGAAAGGGGAGCTTGAATTATAAGTATTGATCAAAGCCTCACAACCAGCAGCTTCGGATGAACAAAGACGGCTAAAAGATTTAAAATAATGATAATTCTTAACTCGGTCTTGATAAGCCCGACAACCAACCATGTATCCTGGAGAAATATTTCCGTCAGCATCCAAATCACAAATTTGAGGAGTATCCCAAGAATCTTTAATTAAATAAAGATCATCCTCTACTTTATTCAAAGAAATATTATCTAAATAAAATTCATTGGGGCCGTAAATAATTAAATTTTCATCACCACTTAACTCTTGATTAAAATAAATTGTTCCAAACTTTATTTCTTGCCACTCTTCAGAAACAACAGCCTGGCTCTCTCCTTGGAGGAAATCAACGCTTCCCAAAGAAGCTCTATAATTCCCACCTCCTTTAACCCAAAGCTTCAAAGAATAAACTCCTCCCTGTTTAAGATAAGAAGATGCAGGCTTTTTCACATAAGTATCGTTGGCCTGAAGAGAATAACCAAAACGATCTAAAGACTCTGTGCTTAGTTCTACTCTCTCCCAACCTGCAAGACTATTTTCATTTAAAAATTTATCTTCAAATAAATTACGCATACTTCCGTAGGCAGCCCCTTTGTACTCGCGGCAACCTAAGTCTTGGGGGCGGCAGACCTCTCCTTCTGTGCCAATAGCCATATAAATTTCGTCATCAATCTCTCGACGATAAGGTTTACAATCCTGAGAACAGCTAATCGTATTTTTATAAAAACGATAATAAACATTACCTTCATCGTCATAAAATTGACGACAATGAGGGTTGTCTAAATTATTTTCATCACATTCTCCCCAACTTGGATTAGGGCTTGAACTAACTTGAAGTGGACCACCCAAATTAGAATCTTTTTCCAAATAATAACTTCTTAATTGATAGCCAGACTCTTCTTCTCCGATCCAAGTATAGTAATACTGGCAAGTATCATTAGAGGCTGGAGAAATTTCTTCTCCCGCCGAATCAATAATCGCCAATCCTTCTTGATTAACTTTAACGCACTGACGAAGATAAGTATAATATTCCTCAGCTTCACCACCTTGAGCCAAAAAATCTAAATTGGTAAACGCCTCACAACCTGGAGCTAAACATTTTCGCGCAGTTTGCGGAATCATTTCCACCCAACGATTGACTCGAGGATCAAAAAAAGAGCCAATTTCTTCAAAAGTCTCATAACCAACGCAAGTAGAAGGACATTGATCTGATTCTTGAACTATGGCTGGAATCTGAATATCGCCCTGATTGCTGACAGAAGTATAGAGCTCACAGCCAACCTCTTCAGCTGAACAAAGAGAAATAAAATTAACACAATCTGCATGATCGTTAGAAGAATCAGTATCATAACAATTCATCCATTGAGGAGCGCTTTTTAAATAAACATTACCGTGCGAGCCATACTCGCGATAAGAAGAATTACCGCTTTCGTTTCTAACCTGAAAAGAATCTAAGTAAAGAATTCCGGAAAAATTATTAACAGCATTTCTTATGGCCTCCACCACTAAATGATCAATTGATTTATTTTTATTCAAAGAAATTGTAAGAACATTATATTTCCATTGATTTTCTTCAAGGTCAATTGGTTTTTCTTTAAGGTCAAAGTCACTACAACCAGAATCATAACAAGCCTTAACCCTTAATTTATTATCACCACTCACCGAACTATCAACATCTTTGTAATAACCAGAGATAATTAAATTACTTGAAGATGGAGAAATATTATTAACCTCTTGCTTTAAAAATATCCCATACGGTCCTCCTTCCCCTTGAATTCTTAAAACATTATTCCCATTAGGAATGGATCCTTCTTCTGGGTTAAACTTACTAATCAATTGCTCTTGATTGGAACTCCAGCCTAGGGGAGCTCCTCCCGAATTAACTCCTAATTCAAAACTACCATTTACTAAAAAATTAACGCCTAAGCCTGGGGTCGTCCTAATATACTGAGAACAACCCTCTTCTGTTTCTTTACAATCATCCACATGACTACTAAAGAATATAGTATTTTGAGGATGAGGTTTTTCTAAAGTACAATAAGTAGCGCCTTCGGCGACCAAACAAGATCCAATTCCCGACGGACATCCGTTATCGCCATCACAACTACAATCACATCCAGCTTCAGTCTCACAAGGAGAGCCTAAATTACAATTATATTTTCGCCAACCTGGAGCAGCACAAGACCAATTTTCAACCCCTGAATATACTGGATCCCAATCTGAACAATACCATTGACACCCCACATTATTGGAATCACAATTTTCAAAATTCAAAGTATTGGCCAAATAAGAATAGGTTTTTCCATTATTTTGATTAACATAAGAGGTACAGCTACTGTATTGAGCATCACATTCATCTCCATCAAATCGCCAGACGTTTTTGGCACGAGTACAGTAAGACCAAGTATCACAACTTTCTTCTGATTCGGAAATACAAGTTTTAAAATCTAAACAAGATTCTTGGCGAAAAACGCTATCTCGGCCCGGAATAGCTGAATAGCCAGTTAATTCGCACAAATAACTATCGGCCCTTAAAACCCAATTAGGATCAACTAGATTACAAAAAGGACTTTCTCCTTGATCTAAAGTACCACAAATCCCATCTTCCCCTCTTTGATTAAAACCAGCTATAACTTCAGATAAAGGCAAACCATTGCTGTACTGCTCTTCAATAATTTTTTTATGAGCAATTTCTAGTCCTAAGGGAATAATTCCTAATAATCTTAACTTCTTTAAATTAGATTCAGCCAACAAACTATTTGACTGGCCCTCTACTCCTAAACGTTCAGATGGGCTCAAGAAATCCCTTTCCATGGCTTCAGCTAAAGTCAATTTTTCTTCCATGGCCCGAGATAATTTATTATCAATTAAACAATTAAATTGAGAAATATGTTTTTGGTCTGTTCCGCTAGGGCAAACCGTAAACTCGTCATAAATCGTCATTTCTTGACTACTCTGACTCAAAGGAACAATTTCAATTCCGCTTAAAACCGAAATAACCTTGTTAGCTGGAGGAGCGTCAGGGTCAGAAGGAACAGTAACTCCTCCACTATCCAAAGCAGGATTAAGAGAACCTTTCATTATCCTTTTCATAAATTGTTGAAGAAAGGTGCTAGCCAAAACATTTAAGGCATCCGCTGCTGCCACTCCCGTAGTTTCAGCAATACTGCCTTGCGAAGCTTCCACCATATCTCTAGTTTTTTCATCCACTAAAGTAGATGGCCACTTAACTAAACCAGAAACTTTGGAAGTAACCGCATTCATAGAGCCTTGTAACTGACGGAAAAATTTACTTTTCTCAATTGCTTCTGTTTGTTGAGCAAAAAGCTTGCTTTCCAAGCTCATTTGAATCCCAATGGGATTACTTTCTGGATTAAACATAAACTCGGCATCAGTAAGCGGATCCAAGTCGGGAATTGCCTCTCTAGCTTCCCAATTAGCAATAGACCGATCAGTCATATCCTGGATAGTGCTCGCCCATTCTACTAATTGATTACTGTAAGACTTAATTCTTTTTAAACGGTCCAAACAAGTTGATTCATCGCTCTGGCAATTGTTTGTGCCACCAATATGACAAAGAGCCACACAATCAGGATTATCACAAATTTGTTGACTATTTCTAACGCATTCTGCGCTAACTTCATTTAAGGCCTTTAGACCAGTTCTTGAATTGCTTCCTGGAGAATAAACCTCCCCATCCCCCCAAAGCTCTGGGCCTGTATCTGGAGCTAATTTATCTTGCAAATCTTTAAATTTTCTAACCGCTGTGCCTTCTAAAACATCATGTTGTTTTTGACCTTCAGTCTCTCCTTCACTAATTGCCTTTAATTCTTCTAAAATATCTTTAAATTTTTGAGTATAAGAATGTAAATAGGCAGCAGCTCCAGCATTTGCTATCTCATAATAATGAGAGTCCCAAATAACAATATAGTCTTCTCCCTCTGGACAAGAGCCAGGCTCTGGACAAGTATCTAATTCGCCATCCAACCATATTTTTTGTTCGCTGGTTAAAACAGAGTCTCCTTGAATTAAAGTAGTAATCATGCTTTCCTGCTTATCTACTTTTCCTTCTTTTAATTCAGTAGAAAATTCAGCCATATTAGATATTTTCATTTTTTCTAGATTTTTCTTCATTTGAGAAAATGAACATTCTGGCTCTTCCGCCCATTTGGTTTGCGCATAATTAGGGTCCAGATTGGCTAAAATGTTAAACTTAACCGTGTAATCTAAATTATCACATAAACTTTGACCCAAAAAACTGCTGGCCATGCCGTCAATAAACTCTCCCAGTACTTGATCTCCTGCTTTTTCAAAAAATTCTTTTGGATCAGTCCAAAAAAGAGGCTTTTTTCCCTTGCCTCCTTCTGCCAACCATTCTCCGGTTTGTTTAGCCATTTGCTGAAGAACATAACTAAGGGCGTTATGGTAAGCAATTGCTCCGCCATGTTCCCAAGCCTTTTTGGCTACATCCCAACCCATTTTAAAAATATCAGTAACTATAAACTGAGCTTGAACCTTTTGAGGAACAAAAGAAAAAGAAACGACCAAAAAAAATACCATCAACAAGGTCGCTCCTTTTTTAAAAGCATTGCCTGATTCCTTAAAAATCATATTCAATAAAAAAAACAAATTATTTTAAATTTAAATATTCCAAAAACATTGATTTCAAAGTTTTGTCATCCATATCTTCCAGAAGCAAAGGATCTATTCCTTCCTCTATTAAAGATTGTCTTAAAGATTCAGTATCTATATCTAATAAAGAGGGATTAAGCAAAACTTGAGGATTAATCCCTGTCTCTTCCTTGGTTTCATTATATAGGTTTTCCAGTTCTTTGTCACTAATATTTTCCACAATCTCAGATTCAATTCCCAGGCGCAACAATAAAGAACGAATCTCTTCAGCTGAAAGATTTTCCGGCAAACTTGCCTCCCAAATTAACCCCTTTTCTCCTGTTGTCGATTCTGTTTCAGAAGGAGATTGACGATAAGGGGTCGAAAAAGGATCCAAAGGGTCGCTCTCTGCCTCTATCTCTTCTAAATCGTTAAAATTATCTCCATCTGAATCCCCAAGATAAGGAGAAGTTTGATGGGTGTAGAATTCTTCATAATCAGAAAGACCGTCTTGATCTGTGTCCATTTCCTGAGCCTGTTGAGTCAGAATATTCAAAATTTCTTCTTCAGAAAAATTAGAATTATTTTCTTTTTGCAAAAAATAAGGGCCATAGATCGCTGTTTTCAGCTGAACAAAACCCAGAAATAAGATAAATCCACCCAAGACAATAAACAAAAATAATTGAAAAATTTTCCTCTTCTTTTTATTATGCTCCTTCTTTTCTTCCATAAAAAATCCCTTTAGTTGGGGCCAGACCCCAAAAACTGCCTCTCTAAAACCCGCTCCGAGAAATGGTTTTAAGGTCAATTTTCGAAAAACGTAAGTTTTTTAACGGTTTTACGATTTCTCCCCTTTTCAAATCAGTTAAAAACTATTATTTACCCTATTTAAATGACCGCGCGCTCACGGAATTCAACAATAATTCTAAACACTCAAATAATTAACTCCTCAACGCTCTAAGGCTCTCGTCAACTCTAACCACTTTCCTATACTCAACTCTTGGGCTCGCACTTGAGGACTTAAATCGATTTCTTTAAAAATGTCCAGAAGTTCATCTTTCTTCTTTTTAATTATAACACTTTTGCTTAGATTGTTAAGCAAATACTTTCTCTTAGAAGAAAATCCTTTTTTAATAATTTGAAAAAAAATAGCCTCTTGCTCAGGGCTAATTTTTTGTTGATTAGGAATTATTTTAATAACTGTTGACTGCACTTGAGGTTGAGGCCAGAAATTACTTTGATGAATGTCAAAAATAATTTCGGGGTGGGCATAAAACTGCACAGCTAAACTTAGAAGAGACATTTGAGGAGGTTGGGCAACTATTCTTTCTGCCACTTCTCTTTGAACAATCAAAATCATCAATTTTATCTTTTCCCTCTCTTCTAAAAAAATCCTTAATGCTTTGCCCGTAATATTAAAAGGTAGGTTGGCGATAACTTTATAATTATCAGCTAGTTTAATTTGCTTAGGCAAATCATCAAAAATACTAGCTTTGATTATTTCTAAATTACCTTTTTCTTTTATTTTATCTTTTAAAATTTTCACTAAACAGGAATCAATCTCTATAGCTATCACTTTTCCTGCTTGCTGAACAAGCTCTTCGGTCAAAGCCCCTAATCCTGGGCCCACTTCCAGAATTAAATCTTCTTTAGTTAATTTGGCTTCTTTGATAACTCTTCGCACAACTGAAGGATTGATTAAAAAATTTTGCCCTCGCCGACGCAAGGGAGTAAAATTATATTCTCGACAAATTTTCTTAATTTCCTTTATTTTCACAAAAGAATAACTAAAAAATAAAACCAAAAATCAAAAAATTAATTCCCGACTAAATTACAATATTAATCAACTTGTCTGGTAAAAAAATAATTTTTTTAGGTTTTTTACCCAAAAGATATTTTTTAATCTGAGGTAAAGCGAAAATAATTTCTTCTACTTCTTTTTGTTTTAGTCCCGTAGAAAGATCAATTTTTTCGCGAACCTTCCCATTGACTTGAACTACAAATTCTATTTTTTTGTCTTGAGTTAAACGAGAATCAAACTCGGGCCAGTTTTCTAAAAAAATGCTTTTACTTTTACTTTTTATCTTTTGCCATTGTTCCTCACAAAAAATTGGAGCAAAAGGGGATAATAGTAACAGAAAATTCTCTAAAATCTTAACTGAAATCTTTTTTTCTTGACTTTGTGCTCTAATTTCATTCAAAAACTCCATTAAGCCAGCAACGGCCGTATTGAATTTCGTTTCTTTAATATCTTGAGAAACCTTTTGAATGGTTTGGTGCAAAATAGTTTCCATTCTAGGATTAATTGAGCAATTATCTTTAGTTGAACTAAAATCCAAAGAGGACTGAATAGCCTTTTCAATCTTATCTAAAAATCTTTTAATGCCAGTTAAAGATTGATCATTCCAAGCCATAGTCCCTTCAAAAGGACCAATGAACATTAAATAAATTCTTAAAATATCTGAACCATATTTATCAAACCTTCCCATAACTTCTTCAGGGTCCACCACATTTCCTTTAGACTTGCTCATTCTTTGAGAATCTGGGCCCAAAATCACACCATGAGAAATTCTTTTTTGATAAGGTTCCGGATGTTCCGAGGGCACAACTCCCAAATCCCATAAGAATTGATAAATAAAACGAGAATAGAGAAGATGTAAGGTGTTATGCTCGTCGCCTCCAATATAAATATCTACCGGCAACCATTTTCTGGCTTTTTCAAGATCAACTAATTTTTCTTGATTTTGAGGATCAATATACCTTAAAAAATACCAATCTGACCCCGCCCAATTAGGCATAGTATCTGTTTCTCTTTTAGCTGGCCCACCACACAAAGGGCAAGTTGTCTCCACCCATTCTTTAATTTGAGATAAGGGGCTTTCTCCAGTATCAGTAGGATGATAACGCTCTACTTTAGGCAACTCTATCGGCAGATCTTCTTCTTTTGCTGGTTGCCAACCACACTGAGGACAAAAAATCATAGGAATAGGTTCTCCCCAATAATGTTGACGAGAAAAAATCCAATCTCGTAAATGATAATTTTTTGCTGACCGACCAATACCTTTTTCTTGCAACCAATTAATCATTTTAGAAAAAGCCTGATCAGGACTCAAATTATTGATAGGCCCCGAATTAATAAGAGTACCTTTTTCCACATCAACGTAAGCTTTTTCTTGGAAATTCCACTCTTGGTCAGGCTTAATTACTGGAATTATCTCTAATCCAAATTTTTGGGCAAATTCCCAATCTCTTTGATCATGAGCTGGCACTGCCATAATTGCACCAGTGCCATAAGAACTTAAAACAAAATCAGAAATCCAAACCGGAATTTCTTTTTTATTGACCGGATTCAAAGCATAAAGACCAGTGAAAACACCTGTTTTTTCTTTATCAAGATCCACCCTTTCTAAATCACTTTTCTTTTTTGACTTCTTAATATATTCCTTAATCTCTTTATTTTTCTTCTCCGAACAAACTTTTAAAATTTTATCCAAAAGAGGATGTTCAGGAGCTAAAACCATAAAAGTCGCTCCCCATAATGTGTCCGGACGAGTAGTAAAGATCTCTATTTTTTCTTTCTGAGAGGAAGACAATTCAATTGGAAAAATAATTTGCGCTCCCTCACTTGCTCCGATCCAATTAATTTGAGACCTTTTTACTTTTTCAATAAAATTTGTCTTTTCTAAACCCTGTAATAAACGATCAGCATAATCAGTTATTTTAACTATCCATTGAGAGATATTACGCCTGGTCACCTCAGCTCCACACCTTTCACATTTACCATCAACTACCTCTTCGTTAGCTAATCCAATCTTGCACTGGGGACACCAATTAATTGGCATCTCTTTTTTAAAAGCTAATCCTTTTTTAAACAATTGGATAAAAATCCATTGGGTCCATTGATAATATTGGGGATCAGTAGTATTAATTTCTCGCGACCAGTCAAAAGAAAGTTGCAATTTTTTCATCTGCCTTTTAAAAGTAGCGGTGTTTTGAGCCGTAATTTCCTGAGGTTTAGATTTAGTCTTAATAGCATAATTTTCAGTAGGTAAACCAAAGGCATCCCAACCCATTGGAAAAAGGACGTTCTTCCCTTTCATTCTCTGAAAACGAGCGTAAACATCTGCTCCCACAAAACTAAAAGCGTGCCCAATATGTAATCCCGAGCCTGAAGGATAAGGAAATTCCACTAAGATGTATTCTTTTTTTTCTTTTGGAAGTAAATCTGAAACCTGATAAATCTTTAAATCTTCCCAAATTTTAAACCATTTTTCAAATAAATCTTGATGTTGATAACTCATACTTGATTTTTTCTATTTTTTAGCTACAATAATTAATATCATACAGAAAAAATGCATTTATGCAAGATAGTGTTTTAAGAAAATTCGCTAAATTTATGATCGGATTTATAAAAAAAGGCATTCTTCGTGCCCTTTACTTCTGGCACTGCCTAAAGCGAATCTGTCAAAAAATAGAACCGGGGAAACAATTGCCCGTTTTTTTAGTTATTGCATTCTTTGTGTTTTTCTCTTTTCAACAAATAAAAGATTGTAAACAAATTGTTTCTTTGCCAACTTCATCTGAAAATAATAATCAAGAGATCCACTTTCAAGCCATTCAAAAAGAAGAAAAAGCTGACTTTCAAATCGCTAGCCTTACTCGCGAAAGAGAGAATGACTTCAAGATAGCCCTTGCTCTTAATGATACCGCTTTTGTGGCTGGAAACAGTGTAATTGAAAAAAACATAATCCCCACTCGTACTGAAGTTGAAAAATATATCGTTCGACCCAACGACAACCCTTGGGATATTGCCGAAAAATACGGACTTAATGTTTACACTGTTCTTTGGGCCAATGATTTAACTTACTGGCGCTCTAACATTAAACCAGGAGATGAATTAATTATTTTACCGGTAGACGGGATTTTACATCAAATAAAAAATAATGAAAAACTTTCTCAAATAGCAAATAAATACAAAGCTGAAATCGAAGAAATAATTGAAATTAATGAAATTGAGAACCCAGACAGCTTAACTGTTGGCGAGGAATTAATTATTCCCAATGGTTCACCTTTACCTGTTGCTCCTGCTCCTAAACCCACCCCTCAACCAACTTCTCCTAAAAAAGTTAGCGCTCCTGCCCCTATTCTCACTACTGAAAGAAGTGATTGTAATTATAGTGATTGGAGAAATAAGTCCTGTGCCCCTAATTGCCATCGTTACTACTGGCAACCAGGTCAATGTACAGATTGGGTAGCTTATAAATGGGCCACTGAATTAGGACAATGCGTGCCTCCTACTTGGGGTAATGCTCGTACTTGGCTCACTAATGCCCGCAACAGTGGTTTCCAAACCGGCTTAACCTTACATCCTGGAGATGAAGGAAGTATCGTAGTTTTAAAATGCAATAATTGGTATGGGCACGTCGCTTATATTGAAAGTTTTGATGATAATTATATCTACGTCACAGAAATGAATGGACCATCCAATCCTAGCTGGACTCAAAAACCAGCCCCTCGTACTTTACGCCGCACTACTGCCTGGCAAAACACTTCTCAGGGTGGTTGGCAAATTCTAGGATATATATACCCTAGAAAATAAAATTAATTACCCAAAAAATTTAAAAAGAAAAGGGCTTCTTAGCCTCTTTTTTTATTCTCAAAATCATTGATTAATTAATCTAATAAAAAAAATAAAAACGTTAAAAAATTAACGCTTTTGAAAAATTGACCCTAAAACTCTTTCTCTGAGCTGGTTTTAGGCAAGGCATTTTTGGGGTCTGGCCCCACCAAGGCCCCACCAATCAAGGGATTTGTTTGGGCACAAGTCAAGGCAATAGCAATAGCATCAGCAGCATCATCAGGACGGGGAATTTCTTTTAACTTTAAAACACTCTTTACCATTTGTTGAATCTGTTTTTTAGAGGCACGGCCATAACCGGTTAAAGCTTGTTTCACCTGAAGGGGAGTAAAATTAGAAATTTTCATTTCTGGAACTTGAGCTGCCGCCAAGATAACAATTCCACGCGCTTGACTAACCTTAACCGCTGTCTTCACATTCTTAGCAAAATAAATATCTTCAATCGCTAATTGATCAGGACAATACTCTTTAATAATTTTTTTAATTTCTGAATAAAGAATAACCAATCTTTGAGGAAAAACCTCTTGAGCGGAAGTAGAAACACAACCATAATCAATTAAAGAGAGATTTTTACTTCTGTCATCTTTTTTTAATAAGGCATAACCAGTCAAAGCAAATCCCGGATCAATTCCTAAAATAGTCATCTGGAAAAAATTTAATTAAAATTAGTGTAATAATTTTGAACATCTGGATTTTCTTCTAGCTCTTCAAAAATGCTAAAAATCTTTTTTTCTTGACTTTCTTTCATTTCTATAGGATCCTTGGGAACCCATTCTGTTTCCGCGCTCTCAATTTCTAAACCCCTTTTTTCTATTTTTTCTTTTAAGTCTTGCAAATGATTAAAATCAGAGTAAATAATAAATTCTTCCTCTTCTTCCTTGAAGTCAATAGCACCAAATTCAATAAACTTCAACTGCCATTCTTCTTTTTGGGCAACGATTAACTCTTTCTTTAAACGAATAACCCCTAATTGATCAAACATCCAAAGAACAGAATTCTGGCTACCTAAATTTCCTCCGTGTTTGGAAAAAATTTTTCGCATATTAGTTACTGAACGATTTTTATTATCTGTCACCACTTCAATTACAAAAGTGCTTCCTTCTGGGCCAAAGGCTTCGTAAGTAACCTCTTCAATTTGTTGTCCTTTAACCTCACCAGTTCCTTTTTTAATCGCCCTTTCAATATTATCTTTCGGAAGATTAGCCTTTTTTGCCCTTTCCACCGCCAATCGTAATTTAAAATTAGTGTCCAAATCGCCTCCTCCCTCCCGACTAGCAATAACAATAGCTTGCCCTAATTTAGTAAAAAGAGCACTTTTTTTGGCATCAACAGAGCCTTTAGAATGTTTTATTTTTGCCCACTTAGAATGTCCACTCATATTAATTTATTTTAACACTTCTAAAAGACAAAGTAAAATTTTAAAAACAAAATGCACCCAGAAAATATCTGAGTGCATTTTTATAGTTTCTTGAAAAACTATGTTAAGCTAATTCGTAATTATCGCTTTCTCTATACCCCCAATCACTAAATCAGTTAAGGCGTAAGCTAAAATCACAAGAACCATGCCAATTACAGCATTAATAAGCAGGCCTCGAGCTTTTTTTATTTTATCAGTACTTCCTCCCGAAGTCATCCACATTAAACCACCCGCCACAAATAAAACTAATAAAATTAGTCCTAAAACACCTAACACTTTCTGAAATACTAAGCCAACGGTTAGGGCCAAAGATTGATTGGTATTTAGGCCAGCGCTAGAAGCAGCTGATGTTAATCCTTCTCGAATGTTAATAGCTTGCGCTGGAGTCATTAAACAAAAGAAAAAAAACATCATTGCTCCCCAAAGTCTTGAGACCTTTTCTCGGAAACGACAAAAAAACATAAATTAGCTTAAATTACAAAGATAATAATCTTTTGTTAAGCTCCAGTGACACCAGTCAAGGATTGAACCACAAAGTAAGTGGCAGCCCAGGCAATAATCACAATAATTAAACCAATTACTGCTGCTCCCATCAATTTTTGCGCGCCTTGAATCTTTTCTTTATTGCCACCTGAGGTCATCCACTGGAAGCCAGCGATAATAAAAATAATTAAAGCAACTAATCCTAAAACACTCAAAATTGCCTTAACAACACTACCTGTGACCTCAGCAAGGCTTTTATCGCCAATGCCAGCCTCGTCTTGAAAATCATCCATAAGAGCTTGTCCTAAATCCTGAGCAAAAACAGCCGGAGCAATTACCAAGGAAAATAACAAAAACAAGCTAAAAAAAGATAATAACTTTTTTTTCATTGTAAACCTCTTTTTTAACTTTAAGAAGAAAAATTTTATCCAGTTACAGATTCTAAAGCGCCAACAATAAAATCAATCGCCGCCCAAGAAATAATCACAATAATTAAACCAATTACTGCTGCGCTCATTGATTTTTGCGCACTTTGAATTTTTTCTTTGCTGCCAGCAGAGGTCATCCACTGGAAACCAGCAATAACAAAGATAACTAAACAGACCAAGCCAAGAATACCTAAAACTCCCTGCACTATTCGTCCAATCACAAATCCAATTGGCTTGCCTCCCATCTCTGAACCAGTTAGAAAATCATCAAGACCGTCTCGAAGATTAAGGTTTTCTTCTTCCTGAGCTAAAACAGGTAAAGAGAAAAACAAACTAACCATCATCATTACTACCAAAAACCAAAGATTTGCCTTTGATCTCATTTTTTTCAACATATTTCTTCTTAAAATAATTAATAATTCGACCTATTAACTTAATAATATAAAACTACTTAATGAATTGTCAAGTCAATACTTATTGCTGTAAAGCGGCTAAAATAAAATCCAAAAGGGCATAGCTGAAAAAAATTAAAGCCAATCCCAAGATTGACCAAACAATAGTATCCTTTCCTTTTTTAATTTTTTCACTGGCTCCACCTGAAGTCATCCACATCAATCCACCATAAACAAACATTACTAAAGCCAAAACGCCTAACATCCCTAAAACATAATTCAAAATATTTCCAACTAAAACCGAAGGATCATCTCCTTGTCCTTTTAAGGGATCAGGCAAACTTACTACTGATTGCGCTTGGGTTATACCATTCCAACCAAAAACTAGAAGGCAACTCAATACTAAAAATAATAAAATATTTTTTTTCTTCATAAATTAAGAAATTTTTTGTTCTTGCGCGCTAGTAGATTGAGGAAGATACTGATCTTCCACTTTTAAAACTTTCTCCATTATAACCCTTATCATCAAAAAAGCAAATATAATAATCGCTAAACCAATCAAAGATCCTTTAATAATAGCCATTCCCTTTTGAATTCTGGTCTTTGAGCCACCCGAAGTTATCCACATAATCCCTCCTAAAACAAAAAGTAAAAGAGCTAAAGCCCCCATATACTTTAAAATATTTTCAGCAACATTCACTCCGAGATACAAAAAATCACTTAAATCACAATCTCCGCAACAAGAACATATTGCCATTTTCTCTCCTCCAAACAATCCTCCAACCTCACAAATTACTTTATTGCTATTTTGGCAATAACACTCATACTTATTGCCCTGACCAATTACTGCCGGACAACAACTACAAATCATATTTTCTTCTGCCGCCCCTACTATTCGGCAAAGGTTAGGATTGTTCTCTAATCCACAATTGCTTTTACAAAATTCATTACAATTATTAGCTGCTTCAGCTAAATTAAAATTTAGAAAAAAAACAAAAAGAACAATTAACAGAAAAATAAAAATATTTTTTTTCTTTAATAACATTTAAAAAAATTAGCAAATTAATTAAAAGAATTTCTAATCATTTTTTATAACTCCAATCCCCAAATACCTAATCAACCGAACCTCTAATTAGTCAAATTAATTCTTTGGGCAGCGTATTTAATTGCCTCTTTAATTGTTTTCTGTCCATTTAAGACGCTTTCAATCATTTCTTGAAAAGATTCTTTAACTAAAGAATAACTTTTGCCCTGGTACCAAGTTTGTGCTGTAAGAACACTAGAAGCAAAAGGCATTAGATCAAAATCCTCTAATTGAAATTGGATTAGGGATCGATGAGCAGTCGGTTTTTTGGCCCTCTCTACAAAAGTTTTAGCATTAATTGGTTCGATAGCATGTAACAAAAAAGCCCAAGCTGCTTCCGGATGTTGACTTTTCTTAGAGACAGTTTCCATCCAATAATTAGCATAATTCACTTCTTTTAAAGACTCTTTAATTTGAGGAACTTTAGTAAGGTCAAAATTTAATTTGGGGGCCTGTTCTTTAATTAAATTTAAATAGTTAGAATAGCCAAACAAAAAACCAGTCAAACCTTGAGTAAAGGCATTTAAGGATTCTGGCATATCCTGATTCCAGCTATAAATATCTTGAGAAGGATTGGCAAAAGAAAGATAAAAACGAAGAGCTTCTTCTCCAGGGAAGTAATCTGGGTCTTGAGGGAGAGGTTGGTCAAAAATTGCTTGTCCTGTTTCATTAACCACTGAAGTCCCATTCTGAAGCATTAAAAGAGAAAGAATGTCGGGATAATTTTCAATATTCTTAGCAGTCCCTAAAGGAACGGCCGAGCGCAAAAAATTACCCTCTTGATCCCAAAGATTCAATATCCTTGCTTGGTCTACAAACTCTTGCCAATTCTGAGGAGGGCGAATAATTCCAGCTTCGTTTAAAATATCGCGATTATAATAAAGAGCTAACACATCCAAAGACAAAGGAAGTCCATATATCTTCCCTTCTTTTAAAATATCTTGAGGAACTGTTTCGACAAAAGTTTCTTTTAACTGCCTTAGATTAGGAGCTTTCTTTTTTTCTTCTATGACCTTAACTTCTTTTTGAATTCCCTCTGAAACCACTTCCCGAGCCATTAATATTTCTTGAGAAAGCCCTAAAGGTAAAATTTTAGTTTGATACTTTCCTAACCAATTTTGGGGAATAGAAAAAATATCTGGCCCTCGATCCTCAGCCCAAGCCTCTAATAAAGCTTGTTCATATTCTTCAGGTCGAAGAGAACGATAGGTAACAGAAATGTGAGGATATTTTTTTCGAAAACTTTTAATTATTTCTAAAAAAGCATCTTGACTATCTGTGGCCCGCCAATAAACCAAATTAATAGGAGCTATCTTTTCCTCCATTTCATTAGAAACGCAACGACAACTAAATCCTGAGCTAATCAAAACTGTCATCACGAAAAAAATAACAATAAATCGAGTAGATTTAAATTTAATCATATTTTTATGATATCACTTCTCAAAAAAGTGCCAAGAGCTAAAGAATTAATAATTTTAAATTTAATATTTGATAAATTTATCATAGCAAGAAAAAAATTTTTCTTCAATTGTTATTTCTCTTTATTGTGATAAAATAAAAAAGATGAAAAAAAATAAAACCTGGCGAAAAAAATCTATTTCCTCTCCGTCTTCTCCTAGAACCAAGTCTCGCTCCCTTCAAAAAACCTGGCGAAAAAAATCCTTGGGAGGAAAAAAGAAAAATAAAAAAAGATTCAAACCAACTAGCAAAAGAATTTTCTTGCTAGTGGCTTTTCTTTTTCTTTTTGGGGCCAGCTCAGTTACCGCTATTTTTGCTTGGATTAATCATAATTTACCTCAACCAGATAAACTTTTTCAAAGAGAGGTTGCTCAGAGCACTAAAATTTACGACCGCAACGGCAAAACAATTCTTTACGAAATATTTGCCGATCAAAAGAGAACTTTAATCAAGTTAGAAGATATACCCCAGCACACGATTTGGGCGACCATTGTTGTAGAAGATCGAGATTTTTTTCAACATCCTGGTTTTGACTTAAAAGCTATCCTCAGATCTATCATTGTAGATTTAATCCAAGGCAATAAAGCTCAAGGCGGCTCAACCCTTACTCAACAATTTGTTAAAAATGCTTTTTTAACTTCAGAAAAAACTTATGTTAGAAAAATCAAAGAATTACTTTTAGCCTATCAGATTGAAAAAAAGTTTTCCAAACAAGAAATTCTCCAAATGTATTTTAATGAAATTCCTTACGGTTCCAACGCTTATGGCATTGAGGCAGCCAGTCAAATCTATTTCAATAAATCAGCTCGCCACCTTACTTTGGATGAATCAGCACTTTTAGCTGCTTTAACTAAAGCCACTACCTATTATTCTCCTTACGGAAATCAAAAAGAAGAACTTATTCAAAGACGTAATCATATTTTAGAAATTATGGCCACTGAAGGATACATTACTAAAGAAATCTCTGAACAAGCTCAAAAAATAGATACCCTAAGCAAAATAGCTCTTCGGCAAGAAAATATTATTGCTCCTCATTTTGTGATGTACGTCCGCCGACAATTAATTGAAAAATATGGCCAAAGGCAAGTGGAGCAAGGGGGGTTAAAAGTTATCACCACTCTTGATGTCACTCAGCAACGCTTAGCTGAAGAAACCATTGAACAATATGCCCAAAGAAATCAAGAAAGATTTAATGCCTCTAATGCAGCTTTAATTAGCATAGATGCTCAAACGGGGGAAATCTTATCTTGGGTGGGATCAAAAGATTTCTTTGATCAGGAAATAGATGGACAGGTGGATATCATTACCGCCAATCGTCAACCAGGATCATCCTTTAAGCCAATTGTTTACGCCGCTGCCCTAGAAAAGGGATTAACTCCCGAAACTATTCTCTTTGACACTCAAACTAATTTTGGTCGCTTTGGAAATAAAGATTACATTCCTCAAAATTATAATCAAAAATATTACGGACCAGTAAGCATTCGTCAATCTTTAGCCGGCTCTTTAAACGTTCCAGCCGTAAAAACTTTATACTTAACTGGCGTTCAAGAAGTAATTAATTTGGCTCAAAAAATGGATTACACCACTCTAATTGAACCGAGCCGCTATGGGCTTTCTTTAGCTCTAGGAAGTGCAGAAGTGAAACTATTAGAACATGCTTCTGCTTTTGGTATTTTTGCCCGAGAAGGAAAGAAAATACCCACCACTTATCTTTTGCAAGTTAAAGACAGCGCTGGTAAAATATTAGAAGAAAATGATACTCAATATCCAGAAACTCAACAAGTCTTATCTCCTCAAGTAGCTCGTCAAATTAATGATATCCTTTCTGATAACCAAGCCCGCAGTTTTGTGTTTGGAGAAAACAATAACTTGACTTTACCCGATCGACCGGTAGCCGCTAAAACTGGAACCACTAATAATGCTCTTGATGCTTGGACCATTGGCTACACTCCGAATCGAATTACTGGAGTTTGGGTCGGCAATAATAACAACGAAGCTATGGCAGAAAAAGCTGATGGCTCTACTTTAGCTGGTCCAATTTGGAAACAATATATGCAAGCTGTTCTTCAGAATACACCACCTCAAAAATTCACTAAACCAGAAAAAATATTAACCGAAAAACCAATTCTCAACGGTCAAATCCCCGAAGACACCATCACTTTAAAAATTGACAAAGCCTCACAAAAGATAGCAACCGAATTAACTCCTCCTTCTTTTGTTGAAGAAAAAGTATTTCAAAACTACTATCCTCTTTTAAAATATATAGACAAAGACGACCCCCGAGGTCCAGCTCCTCTTAATCCTTCTCTTGACCCCCAATACAATCGCTGGCAAGAAGGGATATCTGAATGGCTAGCCCAAGACTCAAAAAGACTAAGCGCTCCTCCTGCTGAATACGACGATCTTCATATTCCCTTTAATCAACCTTCTCTAACCATTCTCTCTCCCTATAATGGCCAAACTATTGATAATCAAACCGTGAAAGTGAACATTAAATCTTCTTCAGCCCGAGGAATTAAAAAAATAAAATGTTCCTTGGATAATATTGCTCTTGATCTAATTACCATCTCTTCTCCCCAACCAAACCAAGAAATAAATACAACCTGTCAAATGAATTTATCTGGAGTTGAGGCGGGCCAACACAAAATAACTGTCATTGCTTCAGATGACATTGAAAATCAAAAAAGTGAAAGCATTTGGATTTCCACTGCTTCCTCTTTTGAGCAAAGAATAACCTGGTTAGGCTTGGCCAATGGCCAAGAAATCAACCAACAAAATATTCCTTTCGACCTGTCTCTCTTGATTCCTGCTCTTTCTTTAGAAAAAATAAGATTTTTCGCGCAAAAAGAAAGCGAAAACGCTTTACTCTTAAGTACTATTTTTTCTCCAGAAAGCGCCGGGGTTACAAATTTCACTTGGACCAAAACTGATCCAGGCTCTTATCAAATTTGGGCAGAAATAATCGACCAAAATGGTCAATTTCTAAGTAGCGAAGTAACGTCTTTTGAAATTCTTCCCTAAATTTTTTAATCTTAAACAAAACAAAAGTTTGGAAACCAGATCTCCAAACTTTTTTAATTTCCCAAAAAATTAATCTATTTCTTCACTACTATCATTATTTTTGCACCTTGTTCTTCCACCACCTTTGCTTTTTCGTCTTTAGATAAATCAACATGCCCCTCTCCTAACGCTAAAGGCCAATCGTGAATAGATGACCAAAGTATATCTTCAGAATAAAGAAAAGACTCTCCTCTTCGTGTCCCCGGATCATTAGTAACTATTCCTTTAGAATTATAACCCGTAACTATCAACATATGATAAGCTGGACCAGGAGAAGTGTAATAAGGGTTATTTAATAATCTTCCGGCAGTGGGAAGAATCACTAAATTACCTTCAGCCAATTCTTTTTTAACTCCTTGTATTGACTCTAAAGACGTGTAATATATTTTTTCCAAATCAAAATATTTATGAGCCAACTCTACTGACCTCTGAACACTAAGATCAAAATGCCCTCCCCATACTTTTTCTTGCCAAGTCACCGCATCTATAATTTTTTGATCCAATTCTTCTAGATTTAACTGATTATTGTCTAACCATGACTTCGCCATCAACAATGAGGCCTCCTCGCAAGCTTCATTATGAAGATCATCCCAAAGGGCAAAAGGAGACTGCCCATAAAAGGGAACACTATATTGAACTTTCTCTGGTAAAGTTAAAACTTCCTTTTGTTTCTCTAAGGCTTCGGTCTCTAGAGATATTGATTGATTATTATTTTCTTCGGAAATACCTTCTGGTTCAATTTTTTCTTGATCATTTTCTGTATCCTTAAAATCAATCGGATGAGAACGAGACAACAAGAGGTTAATTGTTCCTAAAAGAGTCATTCCCAAAAGGCCAATAATTCCAATAATAGCAAAGATTTTTTTTGTGCTCATCATTTTTTTTCTTGATATTGCTTTTGATAATAATTTAAATATTCTTTGTTTTTAATCCGTTGCCACCATTCTTCATTATTTTGATACCACTTTACTGTTTTTAAAAGAGCTTCTTCGAACTTATGCTCTGGCTCCCAACCTAATTCTTTCTTAATCTTAGAGGCGTCAATAGCATAACGTTGATCATGACCTTTACGATCAGGAACTCGCTCAATCATTTCTGTTCCTAGTCCTAAAATCTCTAATATTTTATGAGTAATTTCTAAATTAGTTTTTTCCTCATTGCCTCCCACACAATAAGTTTCTCCAATCTTACCTTGATGCAGAACTAAATCAATGGCCTGACAATGATCTTCCACGTAAAGCCAATCACGAACATTTAGGCCTTCTCCATAAAGAGGAACTTTCTTTTTTTCTAAAAGATTCGTAACAAAAAGAGGGATTAATTTCTCTGGAAATTGATAAGGTCCATAATTATTGGAACAATTAGTGATGGTAATCGGTAATCGATGAGTGTGGAAATAAGCACGCACCAAATGATCACCAGCTGCCTTAGAAGCAGAATAAGGACTATGCGGGTCATAATGAGAATTTTCCTTAAAGTAACCCTGTGAACCTAAACTACCAAAAACCTCATCCGTAGAAATATAATGAAATCTTTTTTTGTGCTTTTGGGCTGCATCCAAAAGGTTGGTTGTGCCCAGAACATTGGTCCTCACAAAAGGGGTTGCATTTAAAATAGAACGATCTACATGGCTTTCCGCAGCAAAATGAACAATAGCATCAACATCTTTTACGACTTGATCAACTAACCCTGAGTCACAAATATCTCCTTTAATGAATTCATAATTAGGATTATCTTCTATTGTTTTCAAATTTTCTAAATTACCACAATAAGTAAGTGAGTCCAGATTAATTATTTCATAATCTGAGTGCTTCTTGAAAAGATAATGAATGAAATTAGAGCCAATAAAACCAGCTCCACCAGTAACTAAAATTTTCATAAAAAAATTATTTATTTTTAGTCTGCCAATCAAAATTAACTTTAGGGTCATCAAAGGGAATTCTCTCTTCATCCGGATTATTAGGATCATAAGCCTCACTGGTATGATAAAAAAGTCCAGCTCTTTGAGAGCCCAAAACCCGATAACCATGAGCTACTCCTGGAGGAATAAGAATTAAAGAAGGATTATCTTCTCCGGCATAAATCACTTGCGTCTGCTTGAAAGTAGAGGAATCTTTTCTTAGATCGTAAAGCACTATCTGAATGCTTCCTTTAATCGGAAACCAAACATCATACTGCTTGCGGTGCCAATGAAAGGCTTTGATCACTCCCGGATAAGTTTCCGTATAACTGGTTTGTTTAATGGAACGAAAAGTTTCTTCTCCCTCTTTAATGATCTCAGAAAAAAAACCACGATCATCAGCAAAACGTTTAATTTTTTTTACTTTAACCTCTTCTAAAATCATAAATTATTTTAATTAATAAAATTACTTAAATACCCAAAATTTGTGCAAATGAAAACGAAATAACATAATTAAAAAAGCGGATAAAGCCTTAGCTACAATATCATACCAACCTAAAGTTAAAGAAATAAAACCAAAGAGAGCCTGATAAAGCAAAAGGCAAAAAATCATAGTGATGTAGAAATCAAGATATTGGCGCCAAACTTTTTTATTATTAGCTGAAAAAGTCCATTCTTTGTTTAAAAAGAAACTAAACAAAGAAGCCACAAACATACTAGCAAAATTTGCCCAAAGATAATGACTCTGCCAAAAAAGAAAGAATCGAGTCAGAAGAATATAGAGAGAAAAATCAATCACAGTGGAAATTCCACCCACTAAAATAAATTTGATAAATTGCTTAACATAAAGATTTTTTCTAACCAAAGGCAGGCCGAGAACTATCCTTGCTGGCCAAGAATTTTTGCCCCTTTTCGCTATATTTCGGCAAAAAACTTTTATTCTTTTTTCTAATTTTTTTCGGAAAGAACTCTTTCTCCGCAAAAAAGAAAATTTTTTCATTTGAGATAAACTTGTTTATTTCTGTTATGCTCTTCTACAGTTTGACTAAAAATAATTTGACCCTCTGGTGTAGACAAAAAGCAACAATAATTATTTTCTAAAGGATCAACTGCAGCTTGCAAGGAAGAAAGACCGGGATTGTTGATTGGTCCGGGAGGTAAGCCAGGATGCAAATAAGTATTATACTCAGAAGGAATTCTAGTATCGTCAAAACTTAACCTTTCTTTAGGATCTCCTAAAATATAATTTATAGTAGCGCAAGATTCCAAAGCCCAATTAATTTCTAAACGAGTCCAAAAAACATCAGCAATCAAACGGCGATCTTGATCCAAAAAAGCCTCTTTTTCCAATAAAGAGGCCATGGTTAATATTTCGGGCACAGTACGTCCACTTTCCTTAACTTGGGCCAATAAACCAGCGTCAAATTTTTGAGCAAAATTAGCAATCATTTTTCGAATAATAGCCTCAGCTGTAGACTCTTGATAAAAACGATATGTATCGGGAAACAAATAACCCTGAAATATTTCCGCTTTATTTTGACGACGAGGATTTAATGGAAAAAAATCTTTGTACTGAGTTAAAAATTCTTGATCTTGACTTAAATAATCAAGAGCCAAGAAGAAATCATCTTTAGTTGTCAGTCCTTCTTGCTCTAAAAAAGAAGCGATTCTCTTGTTATCCCAACCCTCAATGACGGTTACTGTTTCTTCTGGAGCCAGTGGAGAACTAGATAAAATTGCTAATAAATCTTTTAAAGAAATGTCTTTAGGAATTTCATATTGGCCGGGCAAAAGACGATTCTTAGTATTAGTTAAAAAGGCATAAACTTTAAAAAAAAGCTCATTAACAATAACCCCTTTTTCTTTTAATTTTTCAGCAATTTCTTTCAAGCCCTCACCTTTACTAATCACCAAATGTTCTTTTTCTTCTCTAGAAATATTAGTTACTTCTTCTGTTGGACCAAAACTCTCAACAGGAGACTGACTCCCTGGAGCTGAAAAACGAAAGAATAAAAAAAGTGCCACTCCTACAAATAACAAATAAAAGAAAAATGCACTTCCTTTTTTCATAAAAAACAATTATTAAAATTGCCTAAGAAAACTCTGATAAATTTTTTTAATTCTATCTTTTCTTTCTTTTTTATTAGAAACTTCTTGGCGTAAACGAGCTTTCTCTTGACGAATAAATTTACGAATTCCCGGAGCCAAGCGTTTAACTTTTGTTGATTTCTTCTTTTTCATATCTACTAACATAACAAATTATAACACTTAGATCAAGCTTTCCTAAAAAAACAAAAAGTTAAAATAAAAACCCCAAAAACAATCATTAAATCGGCCAAGTTAATTAAAGTAAAAGAAAAAAAATCAAAATAATCAATCACATAAGCGTAATAAATCCGATCTAAAAAATTACTAAAAGCACCGCTTAAAATTAAAAAAAGGGCAAAAAATTCTCTTGACTTTTTTTTCTGCCAAAAATTAACTAAGCCTTGAGACAAAAAATAAAAAACAAATAAAAACAAAGGATAAAAAATGAAATCTGGACAAGGAATGCCCAGAGCTAAATTTGGATTAGGAGAAAAACTTATTACGCCCTGAAGAGCTATTTTCTTTAAAAGGCGATCTAAGAGAAAAAAAACCAAAGCCAAAAAAGAGAGCCAAAAGGTTATTTTTTCTTGCTTGGTTTTAAGAAACTTCATTTTTTATTTTTTTTGCAAACTAAACAGTAACGAGCGGTTGGAAGAATTGTTAATCTTTTTTGCTCAATCTTCTTGCCGCAACTTTCGCAAAGGCCGTATTTCCCTTTATTTATTTTCCCTAAAGCGCTTTCAATTTCTTTCAAAGAATTTTCCAAATTTTTGCTCAAAGAAACACTGTCCACAAAATCAGCAACTTCATTAGCGTTTTCGTCATCAGAACGACCATATTCTGGAAATTTAACCTCATAAGAGTAACTTCCGTTCCTTCGGTTGCGATTAGACATTTCCGACAATTGTTTTTCAATTTTTTCTTTTTGTTGTTTTAATTTTTCTTGAGCAAGAGATAAAAAATCTTTAGTCATAAATTTATAATGATAAAAAATATTTTGACACCCCAAAAGCATCAAAAAGTAAATAATTTATTAAATAATTAACTATTTGCAATTTTCTGACCAGCAATACTTAACTCTTTTCCTGTTTCAAACAATGAGTATAAGTATATAAACAAAAAGTTAAATAGCAAGTCAACTTATCCACAAGAAGATTAATTTTCTTCCAAATGCCCAACAATCTTATTATCCTGAAAAGAGAGAACTAAACTCTGAAACCAAGGATTATTTAATTCTATCAGTAAAAACTCCTGCTTTTCTTCACCTTGTTGTTGACGATTCTTAATTTCTTTTAGAAAAGAAAAATCATTAGAAAAATAAACATACCCCTTTTCTTGGAAAAAAGCAAATTCTACTAAAGGAAATTGAGAAAATTCTTGATCTCCTTCCAAAGAAGGGCTCTGCCAATAATAAATTGAATCTTTCTCCTCAAAGGCAAATTTTTCTGGGTTAATTACAATTTCTGTAAAAGAAGTATTGTCTGGTAAAACAATCTGTCTCTCTCGAGGGCTTCCCCAGGCAAGATAAGTACTAATTTTTTGCCTTAAATTCTCCAAAGAGGTCTGATCAGGAAAGCTGAAAACAAATTTAAATTCATTTTTTAAATTCCAAAGATCCTCAGAATTAAAATTATTAACCAAAACAATAAAATCAGAGCTACTTTCTATTTGAAAAAACAAATCTTTTTCTTTTAAAGAATAAATAATCTCGAATTCCTTTAATTCAGAATTTTTAGCAAGTCCTCTCTCTCTAACCGGTAAATAAAGGGAAACTAAATTTAAATCAAAATATCCCGGCGCCAAAACCACTTCCTGTTGAAAAGGGTTAATAAAACGAAAACTGCTATCTTGTGACAAAAATCCCTCCTTTTTAGTAAAATCTTTTTTTTCTTTAGAAACTAAAAAGATATGGGGAGCCATTTCCTCAACCCAATCCTCTTTAAAAAATTCTTGAAAATCTTCTTTTTTTAAATCCTTGCTTTGAAAAAGTAAATTCATCGAAGGAAGATTATTGTCTTTTTCTGGAGGTAAAGTAAAAAAAGCTATTTCTTCAATAAAATCTAAAAAATCAGAAGGCATTGATCGTTCTTGAAAAAAATCTTTTACCAAAGACTGATGATTTCTAATCCATTTTTGGCTTAAATATCCAGAATAATGAAATTTACTTAAGTTTAAATGAGTGTAAGACAAAGCATTGCCAGGAACCAAAGAAATTAGACTATCAGGAACCCAATAAAAATAAGTAATTAGAATAAAAAAAACCAGCATCAAAGCTGCCAAAAAAAGAACCAAAGGTTGTTTTTTATTCGCTCCTAAAACCATAAAAACATTATAAATAAACTTCAATAAATGTCAATTATATTTGGGGCCAGACCCCAAAAACGCCTTGTCTAAAAGCAGCTCAGAGAAAGAATTTTAACTTCATTTTTTTAAAAACGTCAATTTTTTAACGGTTTTTAAATTTGTTCTTTTAAAAAAATCAGCAAAAAGATTAAAAAATAAAGTTTGGGTTAACTATCATCAATTTCAATTTCTTTTTTATTGACAATCCAGTCCTTCTTGTTAAAATAAAAGCTATTATATCTAATTAATTAAATAATTTTTGTCTTAATCGACAAAATTTAACCAAGTTAAATTATGCAAGAAGCAGAAAAGAAAAAAGACTATTCTCAAATAACCAAACTCCTTCCTAAAGTTAATGAATTGGTGGAAGGGATTGTTATTGAAATAGGACGCAATGAAATTTATTTAGACATCAAAGGCATTACTACGGGAATTGTTCGCGGTATAGAGCTTTTAGATGAATCTGGAGATTTTTCCAATTTAAAAAAGGGAGACAAAATTTCAGCCACTGTCATGGAACTAGAAAACGAAAAAGGATTAATCGAATTATCATTTCGCTCTGCTAGTCATAAAAAAATATGGAATAAACTAGAAAAAATAGCTCAAGAAGGAGAAAAAATTAAAGTTAAAGTAACAGCCGCCAATAAAGGGGGGTTAATGATTAAATACGGAAAAACAAAAGGTTTTCTCCCAGTTTCTCAATTAAGTAACGAAAACTATCCTCGAGTAGAAGGAGGAGATAAAAACAAAATATTAGAAAAGTTAAAAAAATTCATTGGTCAGGAAATTGATGTTAAAATCATTAATGCTGACGAAAAGAATAATACTCTTATTGTTTCTGAAAAAAAAGCCGACCAAAGATCAGTAAAAGAAATTACCGATAAATACAAAGTGGGAAACGTAGTCACTGGAACTATTAGCGGTTTAGTTGACTTCGGAGCCTTTATCACTTTTGACCAAGGACGAGAAGGATTAATTCATATTTCAGAATTAGCTTGGCGACGCATTGATCATCCTAAAGATGTTGTTAAAGTTGGAGAAAAGGTAAAAGCAGAAATTATTGATATCACTGATCAGGGCAAAATATCACTCTCAGTTAAGAAAATAACTAAAGATCCTTGGCTAAACATAAATGAAAAATATAAATTGGGACAAAAAGTAAAAGGTAAGGTTCTAAAAGTTAATCCTTTTGGTCTTTTTGTAGAATTAGATCCTTTAATTCATGGCTTAGCTCATATTTCAGAACTTTCTGATCAGCCTATTAAAAATATTTCTGAATTTGCTCAAGAAGGAGATGTTTTAGAATTTTCTATTGTTTCCATAGAGCCCAAAAATCATCGCTTAGGATTATCTCTCAAGAAATAAATCACATCTAATTCAATTAATTAAAATCAGTTTTTCATGAAGTCTTTATTAAAAAATCTTCTCATTTTTTTTGTTGTTCTTTTATTCATTTCTGGAATTTTTAGCTTACTCAGTGATCATAGCAATAAACCCCAAGAAATAACCTTTAATCGATTATCCGAGCAAATCCTCGGAGAAAAAGTAAAAGAAATCACTATTGAGGGAAATAAATTAAATATTCTTCTTCATAACAAAGAAGAAGAATTTGTTATCAAAGAAGAAGGTCAATCCTTGGGAGATCTTTTTGAAAATTACAACCTCCCTTTAGAAAAAACTAAAATAATTGACATTAAAGTTAAGGATCTTAGCAGTAAGAACTTCTTTTTAACTATTGTCTTGCCCTTTTTAATTCCCCTTCTATTACTTTTTGTTCTGATTTTCTTTTTTACTCGAAAAATGAAAGGCGCCGGAATGCAAGCTTTAAAATTCAGAGAAAGTAGAGCTAAAAATATCAATCTTGAAAAAAACAAAAAAAGAACCACTTTCAAAGATATCGCTGGAGTAGAAGAAGCTAAAGATGAATTATACGAAATTGTAGATTTCTTGAAAAAACCAAAAAAATACATATCTTTAGGAGCAAAAATACCTAAAGGAGTGCTTTTGATCGGACCGCCGGGTTGTGGTAAAACTTTGATGGGCCGAGCTGTAGCTGGTGAAGCTGGTGTTCCCTTTTTTCATATCTCTGGCTCAGAATTTATTGAAATGTTTGTCGGCGTGGGAGCTAGTCGAGTTCGAGATTTGTTCAGTAAGGCTAAAAAGAACTTGCCAGCTATTCTTTTTATTGACGAGCTAGATGCAGTTGGTCGTCAAAGAGGAGCTGGTTTAGGCGGTTCTCATGACGAAAGAGAGCAAACCTTGAATCAAATATTAGTAGAATTAGATGGTTTTAATCCCAATATTGGTTTAATTGTAATCGCCGCCACTAACCGGCCCGACATTTTAGATCCCGCCCTTCTCCGACCAGGTCGTTTTGATCGTAAAGTTGTTTTGGACTTACCAGACATCAAACAAAGAGAATCTATTCTAAAAATTCACGCTCGGAATAAACCTTTAAAAAAAGACGTGAATATTAAAAATATTGCCGAAAGAACACCTGGATTTAGTGGAGCTGATTTAGAAAGCTTGTTAAACGAGGCCGCTATTTTGGCAGCTAAGAAAAATAAAAAGAAAATCGAAAATTTAGATATTCTTAACAGTATTGAAAAAGTAATGCTAGGTCCGGAGAGAAGAAGTCATATTTTAACCAAAAAAGAAAGAGAAATTGTGGCTTATCATGAAGCTGGACACGCTTTGGTCAGTCATTACCTATCTGGTTGCGACCAAGTTCAGAAAATATCAATAATTTCTCGAGGACAAGCAGCTGGTTATACTTTAAGAATGCCTAAAGAAGAAAAATACCTAAAATCTAAAACGGAATTTCTAAACAATATTTCCGTTCTCTTAGCTGGTTTTATTAGTGAAAAATTAAAATTCAAAGAAATAACTACTGGTGCTGCTAATGATTTAAAAAGAGCTACTTTTCTAGCAGAAAAGCTAGTCACTCAATACGGAATGAGTGATTCTTTAGGCCCTCGCACCTTTGGAGAAAAAAATGAAATGGTCTTTTTAGGGAAAGAAATTTCTGAAAAAAGAAACTTTTCAGAAAAGACTGCTCTTTTAATTGACCAAGAAGTTTCAAGTTTTATTGAAAAAAGCTTCCAAGCTGCAGAAAAAATTCTAATCAAACGCAAAAAAAAGCTAGAAAAAATAGCTAAATTACTTCTTGAGAAAGAAACTTTAGAAAAAGAAGAGTTTGAAAAAGCAATGAAAAATTAACTTAAAAAATATATGATTTCTCTTTTTAAGACCAAAAACAATTTTTCGGAAAATTTCTGGAGTCCTTTAAAATTCATTAAAAAATCTTTTAATCTTTGTTTAAAAAATCCTCAACTTTTATTTTTAGGATTTTTTTTAATAATCTTTATTAATCAAGAATTTAGAATAATTTTTAGTATTCTCGGCGAAATCAATGTTTTTTTTAGTTCAGTAATTAATAACGTTCCAAAGTTCCTAATCTCTCAATCTTCTGAATTTTCAGATATTATTACTTTAATTTTAGGAACCTTCAAAAATCTTAACGGATTTAATCTGTTATTTTTATTTGCAATTCTTCTTTTTGCTTACCTGACTCTTGTTTCTCAAATATATTTAATCTTATGGTTTTTAAAGTCAAAAAAAGAAAAGAAAACGTCCTTTCAAAAATTATTTTCTTCTAGCCAAAAATTCCTTTTACCTTCTGTTCTGATTTATTTTCTTTCTGGAATAATCATTGCTTTATTTCTTAATATACCAATTCTTTTTAAGACTCAAATCGATGTTTATCATCAATTCTTTAATCTTTGGGGTTCAATATATATTCTTTTTTCCTTACTTTTAGGACTATTCCTTACTCTTATTGTAAAATTTAGTATTTTCTTCATTATAATTAAGAAAGAAAAAGCTTTCTCGGCAATCAAAAAATCAATTAAATTCTTTTTCAAAAACTGGCTATCAATAATTAAAATTTCTTTATTTTTATTAATCATTAGCATTATTTTCGCTCTTCTTATTTCCTTAATCTTTGTTGGAACTCTAGTTCCTTTATCTTTAATCCTAAAACTTCTTTTAAATATTCTATCTCCTTCCGCCTTCTTGATCCTAATTGCTATTTTATCTATTATTATCACTTTAATTTCTTTGATCTTATTATCTTTTTGGGCTCTTTTTCAATACTTAACTTGGGTTCTATATTTTTCCAAAACTGTTGAAAAAATGTAGAAGAATATTTTTTTACTGTTAATAAACTGAAGATTAAATATTTTAAATAATTCTTGAATATTTTTTTACACAGTTTTTACCCATTTTTTTTCCTTTTTTCCACTTCCTTTTTTTCAGAAAAAAGCTAAAATAAGATTAAAGAAATAAATATTAACTTTTATCTACAACCTTATTACTAAATAAATTTAAATATTATTATATTTATAATAATATATATAAAATATGAAATTCACTTGTTTGCAAGAAAATTTAATCGAAGCTTTAAATATCAGTAGTCATATCGCTGGTCTAAATAAGACTAGTCTACCGATTTTGAATAATATTCTTTTAAGCGCTAAAGACGGAGAATTGAAAATTAGTAGCACTAATTTAGAGATAGCTGCTGAGATAAAAATTAGGTCTAAAATAGAAAAAGAAGGAAAAATTACCGTACCAGCTCAAGTTTTAAATAATTATATTAATCTTCTTCCTAAGCAACCATTAAAATTTGAAACCAATAAAAATATATTAGTTGTTTCTACCAAAAATCAAAAAGCAAAAATAAATGGAATGTCAGCAGAAGAATTTCCGATTATTCCTCAAATAGATACTAAAAAGAAATATGTTTTAAATTCTCAAGAATTTAAAAAAGCTTTAGAAAAGATAATATTTTCAATTTCTAGTTCAGATATTAGAATGGAATTAAGTGGTGCTTTGTTCTCTTTTCAAGGTAAAGATAATCAAAAGAAATTAGTGATTGCCGGAACTGATAGTTATCGTTTATCAGAAATAACTATTCCTTTAAAAAAGAATGAATTAAAAACAGAAAGAAATGTTATTGTCCCTTTAAGAGCCTTACAAGAAATAGTTAAAATTATTAAAACTGACCAAGAAGAGGAAGTAGAATTGTATTTATCAGAGAATCAAATTTTATTCACCTATCAAGATATTGAAATTATTTCTCGAATAATTAATGGAACTTATCCTGATTACAAACAGACTATTCCTACTAATATCAAGACTAAAGCTTTGCTTAATCGAGAAGAATTTGTTAGAATTGTTAAGTCAGCTAGTTTTTTTGTTAAATCTGGAGTAAATGATATTAATCTTAAATTTATACCTAAAAAGAATCAGTTGATTGTGTCTTCTTTAAATAATCAGGTTGGTGAGAATGAAGCAATTATTGACAGTGATATTACTGGTGATCCAAATGAAATAATATTTAATTATCGTTATTTGATTGATGGTTTAAATAATATGTCTGGATCAGAAGTGATTCTAGAAATAGTTAATGATAATTCTCCTGGTTTAATTAAATCCGAAGAAGACCCATCCTATTTTTACCTAATTATGCCAATTAAAAGTTAATTTGAAGGTCGTAATAATTTAATCAATTTCCATAGAGAATTTATTTCTATGGTTTATTAAAAGAATGTTTTATGAATAAAGGTGAATTAATTAAAGCAATTTCTACTAAGGCTGGAGCTTCTTCTGATGCTGAAGCGGGCCGATGTTTAGATGCTTTTATTAGCGTTGTTAAAGACACTCTTAAGAAAGGCGACAAAGTAACTATTGCCGGCTTTGGAACATTTTCTATCAGTAAAAGGAAAGCCAGAACAGGAGTTAATCCTCAAACTGGTGCTAAGCTTCAGATTCCAGCCATGAAAGTTCCTAAATTTAAAGCTGGAAGTAACTTTAAGAAAGTTGTGAAATAAGTTTCGTTTCTTAATAAGAAAGAAGGTTGTTACAAAAAACAACCTTCTTTTTTTATTAAGAAAAAAATAAGTATAAAAAATACCCCCAGTAGGAATCGAACCTACGTCAATTGCTTAAGAGGCAACTGCTTTACCATTAAGCTATGGGGGCTTATCTGTTCTAACTTAACGCCCCCGGGAGGACTCGAACCCCCAACTACAGGTCCGAAGCCTGTTGTGTTGTCCAATTATACCACAGGGGCTTAAGTTAAAACAGATTTAATTTATTATTTCTTGAGGATAGTTAGCATAAGCTAAAGCATCCTCTATTTTTATTATTTTACTTTGATAGAGATGTTTTAGTTCCTTTTCTAAAGCTTGCATTCCTTGTCGACTACTATTTTGTATAACAGATTTTATTTGAGCTATTTTATTTTCTCTAATTAAATTAGAAACCGCGGGTGTATTGATTAGTATTTCTCGGGCTGCTACTCTACCTCCTCCTATTTTTGGAAGAAGGTATTGAGATATTACCCCTTTTAAAGCTAAGGCTACTTGCAGTCTAATTTGCTCTTGCTGATTATAAGGGAAGACGTCAATAATTCGATCTATGGTCTGAGGAGCGCTTGGAGTATGAACAGTTGATAAAACCAAGTGTCCGGTTTCAGCTAAGGTAATAGCTAAACTAATTGTCTCTAAGTCTCTCATTTCACTAACTAAGATAACATCAGGATCTTGGCGGACAATATGCTTTAAGGCTAGATTAAAAGAAGGTATATCTTTTCCTAACTCTCTTTGAGCAATTAAACTTTTTTTGTTTTTAAAAATAAATTCTATAGGATCTTCTAAGGTAATAATATGAGATTCTCTTTCTTGATTAATGTAGTCAATCATGGTGGCTAAGGTAGTAGATTTACCACAACCAGTTGGTCCCGTAACTAAAACTAAACCAGTTTTTGCTTCTGCTAATTTTATTCCCCCTTTAGGGAGACCAATTTCTTGAGGAGTTGGTATTTTTGAAAGAATTAAACGCGCAGCTAGAGCTAAATTATTTTTTTCATAAAAAACGCTAACCCGAAAACGATTTTTTTCTTTATTCTGATAAGAAAATTCTAAATACTTGTTTTTTAAAAGATTTTCTTTCTGTTTTGTAGAAATAATCTCAGAAATTAAATTAATTATTTTTTCTTGATCAAGAACTGGCCATTTTTGAGATTTTTTTAAAGAACCATTAACTCTGAAAAATACGGGAGCATCGACCGAAAGATGAATATCAGAAGCTTTTAAATTGTCAGCTTCTGAGAAAAAATCATTAATAGACATTTTATAAGTTAAATTATTGATTTTAAAAGTATATATTTAATCAAGAAACGCGACTAACATATTCTTCAGTTTCAGTATTCACTCTAATTAGATCATCTTTTTTGATAAAAATAGGAACATTTAAAGAAGCTCCAGTCTCCAGAATAACATTTTTACTTGGTGATGTAGCAGAATCTCCTTTAATATTAGGAGGAGATTCAATCACTTTTAGATTTACTTTTTGAGGTAAATCAATATTTACGGGTTCGTTATTGAAAAGAAGAGTCTCTACAGTTTCTCCTTCTTTTAGAAAATTATTTTTATTACCTAAGGAATCATTCTTTAAAAAGAATTGTTCATAATTATCTTTATTCATAAAAAAAGATTTTTCTTCATCAGCGTAAAGAAAGCTAGCTTTAACTTTTTCAATATCAGCTTTTTCTATTTTGTCAGAAGAATTAAATGTTTTTTCTAAGGTTTGTCCGGTGATTAAGTTTTTTAATTTTGTCCTCACAAAAGCTCCGCCACGAGCAGTGCGAGAATGTTGAGAAAATATTATTTGATAAGGCTCGTTATTGTACTTAATAACGAGCCCAGTTTTTTTTAAATCATTAATGTTCATATTTTATTATTTGCGAACAAAAGGCAAGAGAGCCATAATTCGAGCTCTTTTAATGGCTCGAGATAGTTTTTTTTGATGTTTTAAGCAAACTCCTTTTTTCTTGCGGGGTAATATTTTTTCGTAATTAGAAATAAAGCGTCTTAATAATTCTGTATCTTTATAATCTATTTCGTCAATATTATTAACGCAAAAATAACAATGTTTTTGGTTGTTGACAATCATATAGTCTAAATATTTAAAAAGGTATTTCTTCGACGTTTATATCTTCTGGTAGAGAATCATCTTCTTTAGGGGCGTTCTTCTTTTTACTTTTTGGATTCTCTTTAGTTGTATTTTCATTATTGTCATTACGCGGGCCCAATTGTATTCTTTCAGCCACAATTTCAGTTCGATACTTTTTGTTACCCTGGTCGTCTTCCCAGTTCCTAGTTTGTAGCCTTCCTTCAACGTAAACTAATCCTCCCTTACTCAGATATTGTTGAACGATCTCGGCCAATCTTCCCCAAGCGATGATATTATGATATTCGGTCTTTTTCTTTTTCTCCCCACTACTTTTATCATTCCAGAACCTATTAGTAGCTACACTAAAAGAAGATACAGTTTGACCAGAGGAAATGCTTTTGGTCTCTGGGTCACGAGTTAAGTTTCCCAAAATGGTTACTTTGTTAACATTCATAATATTTAATTTAAGAAGTTATAAGTTTATTGAAGAGTTTTTTAGATTTTAACATTTTTAATATCTTCAAAACTTTCAACCTTAGGAATCTTTTTTTCACTTCTTTTTTCTTTCTTGGGTTTGATTTTTATCGCTTTAGTTGTTAAATGGCGTAATATTTCTGGAGACATTTTTAATTTTTGGTCTAATTTAGGAATATTCTGAGGATTTATTTCAAATTTTATTAAAAAATAAAATCCTTTGTGAACTTGGTTAATTGGATAAGCCAGTTTTTTATTTCCTAGATCTTTCTCTTCTTGAATCTTGCCTTCTAATTCAGTTATTATTTCTTTTACTTTTTTATTTATTCCTGGTAAGTCTTTTTCCGTAAAAGGACTAGGGATGATGTATAGCAATTCGTACATATCTTTATAAAATTATTCTTATTTTTAAGAGTCGATTAAATCTTATCAGTAATTAATAATAACAATTATAACAAAAACAGGCAAGTCTTTTAATAGTTTGTTTTTATTTAAAACTAGGGTTCAAAGAAAGGTGTTTTTTTAAGAAAATAATGTTATGATAATAGTTAATGAAATATTTTTTTATTTTAGGCCATCAGCCAGATTTGTCTTTAACAGAAATCAAAAGCGTTTTACGCCCTTTGACTGATTTTCAGATTGAATTTATTTCTAGGGAATTTTGTTTAATTCAAACAGAGAAAAAATTAGATTTAAGCTCAATTCAAAGTATTTTAGGCGGAACTATTAAAGCTGGTAGAATTATCTCCAGCTTTAAGGAAGATCAAATTTCTAAAAAATTATTTTTTTCCTTAATTCCTCGTGCTTCTTTTTTAGATAAGAGCTCTAGGATCAATTTTGGTTTTAGTTTTTATGGTTTACAGCCAAAATCCTCAAAATTAAATTTTTTTGAAAAACAAATAAGATCTTGGTCTTTAAAATTAAAAAAAGAGTTTCAGGGTCAAGGTTTTTCGGCACGTTGGGTTAGTTCTCAAGAAAGATTTCTTTCTTCTGTTATTTTAAAGAAAAATAAAATTTTAGAAAAAGGTTTTGAAATAGTTTTTTTGTTTAATTCTCAGGGTCAAGCTTGGGCTGGACAAACTATTAGTTGTCAAAATTTTCGTGCTTATGAAATCTTTGATTTTAAAAGACCGGCCCGAGATATTAAAAAAGGAATGATTCCTTTACGTTTAGCTAAAATAATGATTAATTTAGCTGACATTAAAAAAGATTTTTCGCAAATTATTTTTGATCCTTTTTGTGGTTTTGGTACTATCTTACAAGAAGCTGCTTTTCTTGGCTATTCTTCTTTAATGGGAAGTGATCAAGACTCTAAGGCTGTTCAAGGAACTAAAGATAATTTAAAATGGATGCGTTCTCAGGGTTTTAAGTTTGAGAGCACTGTTTTTCAGGCAGATGTTCGTGATTTATCCCAAAAAATGAAACCAGGAATTATCGATTTAATTGTCTCTGAACCTTATCTTGGTCCTCTAAAAATAAATAATTGGGCAAAAGAAGTTAAAGAAATATCAAAATTATATTTAGCTGCTTTTCAAGAGTTTTATGGTATTTTAAAGCCTCAAGGCAGAATTTGCATTATTTTTCCAGTTTTTAAGAAAAATCAAGAATCTCATTTCTTGCCTATTCTTAAACAAATTAAGGATTTAGGTTATAAGATAATTTCTTTAGATAATTTTAACCGAGGTGAATTTTCAAATAAAGAAAATAATCAAAGAGGCTCTCTAATTTATTCGCGTCCCCGTCAAACCGTTCAAAGAGAAATTTTTATTTTTTCTAAATAAAAAAAGATATCCTTCTTGTTTTTACACTTAAAATTCTTTTTTGAGGTTAAAAATAAGTTTTTTGTTAAAGATTTATAAAATTCTAATTATTCTTTATGCGTATTGGAATTGATGCTCGATTTTATGGACCAGAATATGGCAAGGGAATTGGACGTTATACTCAAAAATTAATTAAAAATTTAGAAAAAATTGATCAGAAGAATCAATATTTTATTTTTTTACGTAAGGAAAATTTTGATAATTATCATCCTCAAAATGAAAATTTTCATAAAGTTTTAGCTGATTACCAATGGTATTCTTTGGCTGAACAAATCTTTTTTCCTTGGCAGCTTTACAAATTTAAATTAGATTTAGTTCATTTTTTGCATTTTAATGTTCCTCTTTTTTACCTTAAACCATTTGTGGTTACTATTCATGATTTGATCCATGAACAAAGTTCCTCTCAAAGCTCTAATTTACCCTCTTTTTTCTTTTTTTTAAAGAAAAGAGTTTATTTTTTAGTAATTAAAAATGCAATTCAAAGATCTAGAAAAATCATTACTGTCTCTTGTTTTAGCCAAAAAGAAATAATTAAGAGGTATAATATTGATCCAAATAAAATTATGGTTATTTATGAAGCCAACTAAGGAAGAATATTTACTCTATGTGGGGAATGCTTTTCCTCACAAGAATATTCAATTTTTAATTAAATCTTTTTCAAAAATTTCAAAATTAAAGCCAAAGTGGCGATTAGTTTTAGTTGGCAAGATAGACAGTTTTTATCGTTCCCTTCAGAAAACAGCTCAAGAATTGGGCTTAGAAAATAAAATTATTTTTTCAGGAAGAGTTTCTGACCGAGATTTGAAAGAATTGTATCAAAATGCATTAATGTATGTTTTTCCTTCTCTTTGCGAAGGTTTTGGTTTACCAGGGTTAGAGGCAATGCAAAATAATTTACCTGTAGTTTCTTCGGATGCTTCTTGTTTACCAGAAATATATGGGAATGCGGCTTTGTATTTCAATCCTTGTAATTCTGAAGAAATGATTAAAGCTATTTTAGAATTAGATCAGAACAAAAAATTAAGAGAAGAGATGATCAAGAAAGGAAGTCAGCGAATAAAAAATTTTTCTTGGCAAAAATGCGCTCAAGAAACTCTAAAACTTTATCAAGAAGTTTTACAAAAATAATTTTACGACGCCATATTATACGCTTTTTAAGTCCATTTTATTTGTTTTATTTATTTTTTTCTTTTAGTAAATAAGTAAGAGTCGCAATATCTTATTTATGAATCAATTATTATTTGATCAGCTATTGAGACAATGAATAAGATAAAAAAAGACCTTCTTGTATTTAAAGGACGTTCGAGGTTAAAATGTTTTTAATATTTGGGTAAACTCTTTTGGTTCTTGTTTTTGGTTTTTTTTGCTTTGAGCCCTTTCATTCTTGCTTCTAGGGCCAGAAAGATAATTAACTTTATTCTTATTAGAATAAAGTTAAAGAGTTTTCCTAATTTGATTCTTTGTTTATTTTTTAATTTTTTTGCAAAATTGTTCCACGTGGAACAATTTTATTATATCTCTTTTCTAAGATAAAGTTATTTTCTTTTTATTCATCCATTTTTGTAAAACTTGAGGAATCAAAACCGAGCCATCTTTTTGTTGAAAATTTTCCAAAATGGCAATAATTACTCGCGGAGTGGCAATAGCTGTGGCGTTTAAGGTATGAACAAATCTAGTTTGTTTTTTGTTTTTAAATTTTATATTTAAACGTTGTGATTGAAAGTCTGTGCAATTAGAAGCACTAGTTAATTCTCCCCATTTTTTCTCGCCAGGCAACCAAGCTTCAATGTCAAGTTTGCGGTAAGCAGGGGCTCCTAAGTCTTGAGAACAGCAATCAATTACTCGAAAAGGGATTTCAAGCGCTTTAAATATTTTTTTCTCGATATTAACAAGAAGATCAAGCATTTTCTCTGATTGATCGGGCTGAGAAATAATAAACATTTCTACTTTATTAAATTGATGAACCCTATAGAGACCTTTTGACACCTTTCCATAGGCTCCAGCCTCGGTTCGAAAACAATGAGAAAAACCTCCTATTTTAATTGGCAACTCTTTAGCTTCAATAATGCGGTCAGCAAATAGTCCTCCTAAAGTTATTTCTGAAGTACCAATTAATCCTAAGTCGCTATCTTTTATTTTGTAAATTTGTGTTTCTGGGCCACGAGGATTGTATCCTAGTTTTTCAATAATATCAATTTTAGCTAAGTCTGGAGTCAGAAAAAGATCAAAGTTTTCTTTTTTGATAACATCTAAGGCTAGCTGAGTTAGGGCAAGGTCCAGTAATAAGCCGTCGTTTTTCAGGAAATAAAATTTACTTCCTGTAGTTTTAGCCCCTCCTTTAAAATCAATAATATCTAATTTTTCCCCTATTTCTAAATGATCTTGAACTTTAAATTCAAAATTTGGTATTTCGCCTATTTTTTCTAACTCTCTATTATCTTCCTCATTTTTTCCTTTAGGAGTTTGTGGAGAAATCAAATTGGGGAGTTTTTTTACCTCTTCTTCTAAACTTTGATTGTTTTCCTTTTGAAGGTTTTCTTTTTCTTTCAATTTTTTCTTTAACTCCTGGGCTTGAGAAATAATTTTTTGATTATTTTTTTGCCCTTCTTTTTTTATTTTTTGGCTAATTTGATTGATTTTCGATCTCATTTCTTCTATCTCTTGCAGGAAAATAGATCTTTTCTTGATTAATTCTTCTATAAGCTTAATATCAACACAAAGATTGCGTTGATGGCAACTTTTTTCAAGTTCTTTTTTGTGTTCGGAAATAAATTTTAAGTCCATTGTTTTTTTAAGATTATAATTTTAATTTGAAAAATAGAATTAAATCTTTTTACAAAAAAGACCTTATTCTATCTTTTATTATAACATTTTTTTCAAAGTTTAGTAAATAGTTGTTAATTTTGTTATAATTTATTTGATTTAATTAATTGATAATTCTTCCAGACTATGTTTTTGTTTCAAAAGAAAAAAAAGGCAATTGGACTTTTTTCTGGAGGCTTGGATTCAGTAGTGGCTGCTAAATTGATTGCCGATCAAGGCGTTTCCGTCACCCTTCTTACTTTTTTATCTCCTTTTTTTTCAGACAAAACTGAATCAATTGCAAGTTTAGGTGCTAAAGAATTAGGACTTAAAATAAAATTTGTAAACTTAGGGACAGAGCATTTAAAGATGATTCAAAAACCTCGTTTTGGTTATGGCTCAGCCCTTAATCCTTGTTTAGATTGTCATATTTTTATGCTGAGAAAAGCTAAGGAATTAATGAATAAGCTAAGGGCGGATTTTGTTTTTACCGGAGAGGTTTTGGGGCAAAGGCCAATGTCGCAAAAGCGATCAGATTTAATTTTAATTGCTCAAGAAACTGGTTTGCGTGATTTGATTTTACGACCCTTATCTGCCCTACTTTTACCGTTGACTCGTCCAGAAAAAAAAGGTTGGGTTGATCGTGAAAAGCTTTTAGGTATTGAAGGGCGTTCTCGTAAAAAACAATTGTCTTTAGCTCAAGAGCATGGTTTGCAAGTTTATTCTTCTCCGGCCGGAGGTTGTCTTTTAACCGAAAAAGAGTTTGCTCAAAAATTAAAAATTCTTTGGCAAAAATGGCCAACGATAACTCCTCGAGAAATTTCTTTAATTAAGTTTGGTCGTTTTTTTGAAACGCTGGATGGAATTATAATGGTGGGGCGAAACCAAGAAGAGAATAAAAATTTAATGAAATTAAAATCTTCGGTTGATTATTTTTTTAATTGTCCTGATTGGCCAAGTCCAACTACTATTTTGGTTGGCCCTAAGAAGAAGGATTATATTAGACGAGCCGCATCTTTAACGGCTCGTTACTCTGATGCTCCTGCAGACAAGAAAGTTTTTGTAGAGTACGGAAACAAGAAACAAGGCCTAAAAAGAATAGAGATAAAAAAAGCCATTTTTTCACCAAATCGAAAAAATGGACCAGAAAGCTTTTGAGGGAGCGGATTCTAGAAAGGGAGTTTGAGGGGACTGTCCCCAAAATGATAAAGTGCCCCCGACAGGAATCGAACCCGTATCTAGGGCTTAGGAGTCCCTTGTTCTATCCGTTGAACTACGGGGGCTTTTTTTAAAGCAAGAGTTGGCTGATTTTACTTAAAAAATTGGTGCGAGCTTCCAAAATGCCACCGATTATTAAGATAAATAAAATAATGGTAGCGAGAATCGCTATCTTTTTTAAGTCTTGATTAATGTTACGTAAATTTTCCATGTCACTTATTTTAGCCTTTACGATTACTTTAGTCAATGCTTGAAATATTTATTTTAAAGTCAAAAGTAATTCATTAATCGTCTGAAATAAAATTTGACTGATTTGATTAAATCGTGTAAAATTTGAAAGAAGAGCTTAATTAATTTGTAAATAATTTAATTATTTATGTTTGGAAAAGATTTAAAAATTAAACCCGAGGACGCCGAAACTGTAATTGGCGCGGGAGTAAAAGTTGAAGGCACATTTAATGCCGTTGGAGATGTGATTGTTAAAGGTGAACTAACTGGTTCTTTAGAAACCAGAAGTAATCTCCATTTAATGGAAAGTGGGGTAATTGAAGCGAACATTAAATCTCAGAACGCAATTATCTCTGGTCGAGTCAAAGGAAATTTAAAAGTAGAAGAAAAGATAGAATTAGGTTCTACTGCTCAGTTGAACGGAGATATTAATTGTCAATCTTTATCTATTGAAGAAGGAGCTACTCTTTCGGGAAAATGTAAAGTGGGCGGAGATCTAAAGGCAGCTAATAAAGAAAAAAGAGAGGAGGTAGAAGCAGAAGAAGAATAAAACAATTTTGTGATTGTTTTATTTAATTTAAGAAGCAAGACGAGAATTTAGATTTTTCTTCATTCACCAGCTCTTTATTTTTCTGATTTTATTTTATGTATTTTTATATCTATGATTCTTTTTTGGTAAAGAAAAAATATGCCAAAACGCTTTCTAAAATAGAAACCAGGTTGGCTAGTTTAGATATTAGTGGACATAAACACAGTCTTTCTATCCTTAAAAGTGTTGATGAAATTATTCGTAAGATCTTAGAAAGGGATTCTTCTCCAACAATTGTGGTAGTGGGCGGAGATGAAACTCTTTGTCAATCTGCCCCATCTCTAGTAGGAACAGAGGCTACTTTAGGTTTTATTCCCACGGAGAAAGATTCTTTGTTAGCTGAAATTTTGGGTTTACCGGTTAATGAGTATGCTTGTGACGTAGTTTCAGCTCGTCGTATAGAAAATATTAATCTTGGTAAAATCAATAGTCAATATTTTTTTTCATCTCTTGAATTTGATCCGCGTCAGTCTTTAATCATGGTTGACAAAAAATATCAGATTATTCCTCGGGGAGTAAAAAAGGCAAAAATTATCAATCTTGGATTTTTAAGCTTTCAAAAGGGAGTTTATCGGGGCCGAGCTGAAGAAACTAGGCTAGTGAGTAAGCCCCAAGATAATTATTTAGAGCTTTTGATGGGCACCTCTCAGCAAAAGGTTCTTTTTTGGAAACAAAAAGAAAAGAAAGATAGTTTGTTCTTTATTAAAAAAATGAATATTGATCCTCGCGAAGAAAAACGAGAATTATTAATTAGAGTGGACCAAAGAGATGTAGTTAAAGCTCCAGCCTTAGTAGAAATAGCTAAAGAAAAGTTAAGAATTATTGTGGGCAAAGATAGATTGATTTAGTTTTGGATAAATAATTTATATAAATATAAAAATTATGCATATTAATTGGTATGGGCATTCGTGCTTTAAGTTACAGAACAGTCAGCAAAGTTTATTGATTAATCCTTTGGCTCCTCAAGAGGCAGGCTTTAAAAATCCGGCCTTAAAAGCCGATATTTTTATTTTTACTAATCCACAAGAAAAAATTGACGAAAAGAAGATAGAAAAGAATAAGGGTTTTTTAATTAATATGCCCGGTGAATATGAAGTCAACGGAGTCTTTGTTTACGCCACAGGAGTTAATAAAGCTCAAAAAGATAAAATGATTGTTTGTCAGGTGAATATGGACAATATTAAATACGGAGTTCTGGGTTCTCTGAATTATTTGCTTTCTGGCCAGGAATTGGAAAAATTAGACGGCGTTGATGTTTTGCTAATTCCTATTGGCGGTCAAGAAGTTATCAATATTGATCAAGCTGCTGAGTTGATTAATTCTATTGAACCGAAGATTATTATTCCTTGCTGTTATGATCCTTCTAATTCTGCTTTACAGGAAAGATTTTTAAAGGAAACTGGAATAAAGAGCCAGGAAAAGACATTGAAATTTTCTCTTAAAAACAAGGATTTGTCCAAATCAAAAGAATCTCATGTCGTTTTTTTAGAAATATAAATAAAAATAATATAAAAAATAAGTAATGAAAAAAGAAAAGAAAGAAAACAAGGAAAATAAAAAAGAAATTAACCGAGATGGTAATGTTAAGGTTGTTTCTTTGGAAGGAGAGGTTAAATCTTCTTATATAGATTACGCTATGAGCGTTATTGTTTCTCGAGCTCTTCCAGATGTACGGGACGGTTTAAAACCAGTACATCGTCGTATTCTTTATGGCATGCATGAAATGGGTCTAAAGCACAATAGTAAATATCGGAAGTCAGCCACAGTAGTGGGTAAAGTTTTGGGAAGTTTTCATCCGCACGGGGATCAGGCTATTTATGATTCAATGGTTCGTTTAGCGCAAGATTTTTCTTTACGTTATCCTTTGGTTGATGGTCAGGGAAATTTTGGCAGTATTGACGGAGATAAGGCGGCGGCCCATCGTTATACTGAAAGCAGGATGGCTAAAATTTCAGCAGAAATGCTAGCTGATATTGATCAAGATACAGTAGATTTTGTTCCTAATTATGACTCCACCACAGAAGAGCCTTCGGTTTTGCCGGCCAAAATACCAAATTTATTGATTAATGGTTCTATGGGAATTGCGGTGGGAATGGCCACTAATATTCCTCCTCACAATTTAAAAGAAGTTTGCGATGCTACTATTTACAAAATAGATCATCCAGAATGTGAGACGGAAGATCTTATTCAATATATTAAGGGACCAGATTTTCCCACCGGAGGATTTATTTTTGATGATGATCAAATTAAACAAGTTTATGCTTCAGGAAAAGGTCCGATTGTAATGAGAGCAAAGACGGAAATTGTGGAAAAGAAAGTAGGTTTTTTTCAAATCATTATTAAAGAGCTTCCTTATCAGGTCAATAAAGCTTCTCTTTTACAAAAATTAGCAGGATTGGTCAAGGATAAAAAAATTACGGACGTAAAAGATATTCGTGATGAATCTGACAAGCAAGGAGTCCGTATTGTTATTGATCTTAAGAAAATGGCTTTTCCTAAAAAGATATTAAATCGTATTTTTAAATTAACTGATTGTCAACAAACTTTTCATGTAAATATGGTTTGCTTGGTAGATGAAGTTCAGCCCAAACTTTTAGGTTTAAAAAGAATTTTAGAGGAACACATTAAACATCGACAAATAGTTGTTAGGAGAAGAACGCAATATAATCTCACTAAAACTCAAGAAAAAATTCATATTTTAGAAGGCTTGCAAATAGCTATTGATAATATTAATGAAGTTATTGCTTTAATTAAGAAAGCAGAGAACAAGAATGAAGCCCAGAAAGGATTGATTAAAAAATTTAAGTTAAGCGAGGCTCAAGCTCAAGCTATTTTAGAGATGCGACTTCATCAATTAGCTCAGTTGGAGCGCCAAAAAAATAAAGAAGATCTAGAAGAAAAGAAAAAATTAGCTCAAAAGCTAGAAAAAATTCTTTCTAGTTCTCAGATGATTTTAGATATCATAAAGGAAGAAATTAAAGAGATGAAAGAAAAACACGGCGATGAAAGGCGAACTAAAATTATTCCTCGTAGTGTAGAAAAATTTAGAGAAGAGGATTTAATTCCCAATGAACCCACAATTTTAATGATTACTCAAGGCGGATATATTAAGAGAGTTAGTCCGGATGATTTTCGTCTTCAGGGTCGTGGTGGAAAAGGAGTGGTTGGTTTTTCTGTGAAAGAGGAAGATTCAGTAGAGCAATTGATTAGTACCACCAATCACGCTGATGTTCTTTTCTTTACCACCAAAGGAAGGGTTTTTCAGTTAAAGGCTTATGATGTTCCGCAAGTTTCTCGAACCTCTAAAGGAAAATCAGTGGCCAATTTTTTAGAAATTCGGGAAAATGAAAAAATTTCTACTATTTTACCTTTTTCTGATATTAAAGATTATAAGTATTTATTTTTAGTCACTCGCAAAGGTCTGGCTAAAAAAGTTGAGATTAAAGCTTTTAAAAACGTCCGTCGTTCTGGTTTAATTGCAATTAAACTCAAAGAGGATGATTTACTGAGCTGGATCAAACCCACTTCAGGAAAGGACGAAATAATTCTAGTTTCTCAAAAGGGCCAAGCAATTAGATTTAAAGAAGGGAATGTGAGGTCTATGGGAAGAGCTGCTTCTGGAGTCAAGGCTATTCGGTTAAAAAAGAATGATTTAGTGGTAGGCGCTGATGTAATTCCTTCCTCCCAAAAAGAGAAAGCTCGTTTATTAATTGTTACCGACAAAGGATACGGAAAAGCAACTTTCTTAGAAGAATACAATTGCCAGAAAAGAGGTGGTTCTGGAGTTAAAACAGCCAGCTTAAACGACAAGATTGGTGATATTATTGGTTCTCGTTTTATCGCTCCTAATATTAAGTTTAATGATATTTTATTAATGTCTCATTTGGGACAAACCATTCGTCTCTCTTTGGACAGTATTCCTTCTTTAGGGCGATCTACTCAAGGAGTGCGATTAATGAAGTTAAAGAAAAAAGAAGATGCGGTTAGCTCTTTTGTTTTGATTTAAGAAGAGGAAATAAGATGAATTTGTTTTTTAGAAAAAAAATATTTTTACTGAGCTTTCTTTTTGGCCTAGTTTTGCTTTTTTCTTTTTCGTTTTTCCCTCTTTTGCGATCCGACTCTGCGCAAAGTGGTGTTTTGATTAGACTAAAAGAGCGAGAACAAATTTATCGTTTATCTAGTCCTGCTTTTTTAAGCTCATCTTTAAGTAAGATTGCTTCCTTTCTTCCTTTTGTGGAATATGCTGAGCCAAATTATTCTTTTGAGGCCTCTTTTGTCCCTGATGATTTACTTTACAGGAATCAATGGTATTTAAGTCAGATTAAGGCCCCTCAAGCTTGGGACTTTACTAAAGGTGGTAGTGAAGATATTGTTATTGCTATTTTAGATACGGGAGTTGATGTTGATCATCCCGATCTTCAAGAAAATATTTGGCATAATTCCGGAGAGATTCCTGGAGATGGAATAGATAATGATGATAATGGTTTTATTGATGACGTTTACGGCTGGGACTTTATTCGTTATAACTCTAATCCTCGCCCCCGATTTGATGAACCTTATGGCGAGGGAGGAATTCATCATGGAACTTTAGTGGCCGGAATTGCTTCTGCTGTAGGTGATAATCAGCAAGGAATAGCTGGAGTGGCTTGGAAAAGCAAAATTATGCCTTTACGCGTTTTGAACAGTCAAGGTACAGGCAGTGTGGAAAATGTCATTAGAGCGGTTCGTTATGCAGTGCAAAATGGAGCTAAAATTATTAATTTGAGTTTTGTGGGCACCAATGAAAGTTTTTTTCTGGCAGAGGCTCTTAAAGAAGCTTGGCGGCAAGGGGTGATTGTGGTAGCTGCAGCCGGCAATGAAACAGTTAATCAACCTTTAAATTTAAATAAAACCCCTAATTATCCTATTTGTTTAGATCAAGAAGATGACGATAATTTTATTGTGGGCGTAACTGCTGTTGATGATACTGATCGCAAGGCTCTTTTTTCTGATTTCGGACGAAAATGTGTTGATATTGCTGCTCCGGGGACAAAAATTTACGGAACTCTTGCCTATAATTCCAGCGACAAGGATTATCGAGAATATTATGGAGGTTATTGGTCAGGAACTTCCTTGGCTGCTCCTATGGTTTCTGGATTAGCTGCTTTAATTTGGTCCATTAATCCCCTTTTTAGTCAAAAACAGGTTCAAGACTTTATCTTTAGTCAAGCTGACGGCATTGATAATTTAAATCCAGGCTTGGAAGGAGAGTTGGGACAAGGGAGGATTAATGCTTATCGAAGCGTTGATTACGCTTATAGTCAATTGGGAACACTAGATCAGTCTTATTATATTGTCACGGGAGCAGGAGCTGGCGGAGGTCCTCATGTAAGGATTTTTGATTCTGCCGGTCTTTCTTTGGGTGGTTTTTTTGCTTATGACGAGAATTTTCGTGGCGGAGTTCAGGTGTCTGCTGGGGATATTAAGGGAGAAGGAAAAGACTATATTGTCACGGGAGCAGGAGCTGGCGGAGGACCGCATGTAAGAATTTTTGATTTAAACGGAGAACCTCAGGGTGGTTTTTTCGCTTATGATGAGAATTTTCGTGGCGGAGTACAAGTAGCAGTTGGTGATGTTGATGGCGATGGACAAGATGAAATTATTACCGCTCCTGGGCCTAACCAAGACTCTCTGATTAAAATTTTTAATTGGCAAGGAGAAGTAAAAGCAGAATTTCCGGCTTATAATAAAAATTTTCAAGGAAGGGTTAATCTAGGGATAGGCGATATTAATGGTAATGGAAGGAAAGAAATTATTACTGGAGCAGGAGCTGGCGGAGGCCCGCATGTAAGAATTTTTAACAGTCAAGGAGGCGTTCTTTCTCATTTCTTTGCCTTTAATCGCAATTTTTTAGGCGGAGTACAAGTAGCAGTTGGTGATGTTGATGGTGATGGAATTGGTGAAATTATATGTAGCGTTGACTCCAGAGCTTCTTCTTATGTAAGGGTTTTTGATTCTCGCCTTCTTCTTTTAAGATTGCAGTTTTTGTCTTATTCTAAAGACTATTATCAGGGGGCAAATTTAGCAACTGCTGATTTTGATCAAGACAAGAGAAGCGAAATTATTATTGCCCCCAATAAATTTAAGGAACCAGAAATAAATATTTTTGATTCTAGTGGTGATCCAGTTTCTCGATTTTACGCTTATTCTCGTAATTTTTTGGGTGGAGTGAATGTAACCACTATGCGAGCTTATGATCAATAAATAATAAATTATTATGTCTTTTTGGAGTAAAATTTTAGGACTAGAACAAGACTTTTTAAATCAAGAAGGAGAGGAAGTTAATGTTTTGACCGGAAAGGAAGAAAAAAAGAAAAAAGCTGAGAAAAAATTTATTAAGAAAAAGAAATCTGAAAAAGCGGACTGGCTACCAGAGGAAGCTCAAGGGCAATTGTCGGTTGATATTTATGAACAAGGAGAAGATTTAATAATTGAATCTATGGTTGCTGGTGTGGAAGCCAAGGATATAGACATTATTACAGAGCCAGATTTAATTGTTATTAGAGGTAATCGTTCTCGTCCGGAACAGGAGGCGGTTAATTATTATTTTCAAGAATGCTTTTGGGGGAATTTTTCACGTACCTTAATTCTTCCTTGTCCGATTAAAGCTAATGAGGTTAGGGCTAATTTTAAAAATGGAATTTTAAAGATTATTTTGCCTAAGGCCGAAGACAGAGGACTTCAAAAAAGTGTAAAAGTTTCAGAATGATTTTTAAGAATAAATCTTTTAGTTTTTTTTATTATTTTCTTTTTGTCAGCGTTTTGCTAGTTGCTTACCTTTTATTTTTTCAAGGAATCTATCAAGAAAGAATTTATCCTCAGGTTTATTTTGATAATTTAAACGTGGGTGGTTTAAAAAAAGATGAAGCTCGGATTTTTTTAAACTTGGCAGTCAAAAAAATAGAGAAAGAGGAACTGTCCTTTTTAGTGAAAACAGAACAGGGAGAAGAAAGGGTTAGTGTTCCTTTGTCTTTAATTGCTGTTAGCGATCCAGATTTAAGTCGTCAAATTGTTAATTTTGATATTCATCAAGCTTTGACCGATGCTTTATTGGTCGGAAGAGATCGAAATTTAATCAAGATGGTGGCTAATAAAATTAAAATCTTGTTTAAACCTAAAGTTTTGAAATTTCCAGTTGATATCAATCGTCAGGAATTGAAAGAAATTATTCGAAGCAAGCTTTCATTTTTAGAAAAACCATCTCAGAATGCGGATATCATTGTCAAAGAGGGGCAAATTGAATTACAAGAGGAGACCAGTGGTTTTGTCTTTGATTACGAAAAGGCTTTAGACGATCTTATTTTAAACTTGGAACGATTGAATAATCAAGAAATTGTCATTGAGGCGATTGTTGATCGACCGGCAATTAGAGCCGAAGAAGTGCAGGTGGCTTTTGCTCGCGCTCAAGAGATTTTTAATTCCTCTCCTTATCTATTAGAATACCAAGATCAAGAATGGATTTGCTCTCCGGAGAAGATTGGAAATTGGTTAATTTTTAGTCAAAAAGAAAAAGGAAGGCCAGGAGAACTTTTTCTTGACCAAGAGAAAGTGAGAGAATATCTGGAGGAAATAGGAAAGGAAATAAACGTAGCTCCCAGAGAAACCCGTTTAGAGATTATAGAGAGTGATGACCAAAGAAGAGTAAGTGAGTTTCAGGCCGGGAAAAAGGGATTGCAATTGAATATAGAAGCTACTCAAGAATTAATTACCCAAACCATTCTAAAAGGAGAAAAAAATAATATTCTTTTACAAGTTGAAAAGGTTGACCCTACTCCCTTGCCTAATAATTTAAATGTTTTGGGCATTAATGATTTATTGGCTGTTGGTTCTTCTAATTTTGCGGGCAGCCCGCAGAATCGTCGTCATAATATTAGGGTGGGCGCGGAGATTTTGCACGGTTTGCTTATTTCTCCCGATCAAGAGTTTTCTTTAGTTCAGGCTTTGGGAGAAATAAATAAAGATTCTGGATTTTTACCAGAATTGGTTATTAAGGGAGATCGCACGGTGCCTGAATACGGAGGAGGTTTGTGTCAAATTGGGACCACGATGTTTCGTTTAGTCCTGAACACAGGTTTGCCTGTTACGGAAAGAGCTTCTCATTCTTATCGAGTGTCTTATTACGAGCCAGCTGGTTTAGATGCTACTATTTATAATCCTCGACCAGACTTTCGTTTTGTTAATGATACCGGGCGTCATCTTTTGTTGCAGACAAAGATAGAAGGCGATGATTTGATCTTTGAATTTTACGGTACTGATGATGGTCGAAAAGTTCAAGGAGAGGGCCCGGAAATTTATAATATAGTTCAACCTGGCCCGCCTCAATTTATTGAAACCGATGAATTAGAACCAGGAAAGAAAAGGAGAATAGAATCAGCTCATGCGGGCGCAGAAGCTAAGTACATTAACACCATAACTTTTCCCAATAAAATAACCCGCAGGGACGTTTGGGTTAGTCGTTATCAGCCTTGGCCAGAAGTTTGGTTGGTGGGACGAGAACCAGAGAAAGACCCAGAGTCAAGTCTAGACCCAAACTTAGATCTAAATTTAGATTCAGAATCACAAGAAGGTTAACTTTAGTTGGGGCCAGACCCCAAAAATGCTTTACTTAAAACCGGCTCAGAGAAAGGTTTTTAAAGTCGATTTTTTAAAAACGTTAGTTTTTTGACGGTTTTTAAAGTCTTGTTTAATTTAATAATATTTTTGCTCCCGACCCAAATTTATTCTTATGTTTTAATGAAATAATTTATGAATATAACAGAATTAGCTCGACAATTAAAAATTACACCTCAAGAACTCAAAGCTGAATTACCTCAGCTTGGTTTTCATATTGGAGCAAAGGCCATTCAGATTCCAGAAGAACAGGCTCAACAAGTAATAGAAAAGTGGAAGCAAAAGCAAAATAAGGCCAAAGAAATTAAAAAAATAAAAGAAAAAATTAATAAAGCTAAAGAAGAAAGCAGCGAAGAAAAAGAAGAAAAGAATTCTTTGATTAAAATTCCTGCCTCAATTGGAGTTTATGATTTGGCTGCTAAAATGGATTTGCCAGTGATGAAAGTTATGAACGAGTTGATTAAAAATGGCGTTCTTTCTAGTATTAATGAAAATTTAGATTATGAGATAGCGGCAATTATTGCTGAAAATTTAGGCTTTCAAGTCCAAAAAGGAGAAAAGGGAGAAAAAGTAAATGCTCTTTCTTTTAAGAAAAAGGTGGAAGAAACTTTGAGCAATGAAAATGCTGAAGAATTAATTTCTCGTCCTCCGGTGGTAGTAATCATGGGGCATGTTGATCACGGGAAAAGTTCTATTTTGGACGCAATTCGAGAAAGTCAAATTGTTGCTCAGGAAAAAGGTGGAATTACTCAACATATTGGTTCTTATCAGATTGAATACAAAAATAGTTTAATTACTTTTATTGACACTCCTGGTCACGAAGCTTTTGAGTCTATGCGTGCTCATGGTGGTTCTTTTGCTGATCTTGCTGTTTTGGTTATTTCTGCTGATGATAAAATTCAGCCTCAGACCCTTGAGTCTATTAAGGTTATTCAACAGGAGGAGTTGCCTTTTATAGTTGCCTTAAATAAAATAGATAAAACTGACGCTGATCCTGAGAGAATAAAAAAGGAATTGGCTGAAATTAATCTTTTGCCTGAGGAGTGGGGGGGAGAAGTCACTTGTTTGCCTATTTCCGCAAAAGAAAAAACAGGCATAGATGATTTATTAGAAACTATTATTTTATTAGCGGATTTAAACAAAGATACATTATTATCTAATTCTCAAGGCTCTTTATTGGGGATAGTTTTAGAAAGTCATTTAGATTTAGGATTAGGTCCAGTGGCTACAATTATCCTTTATAATGGTTCTTTGAAAAAGGGAGACAATATTATTGCTGGTCAGTCTCAGGGTCGTTTTAAGTTTGCTAAAGATCAGTATGGGAAAACAGTAGAAAGAGTTGAACCTGGTCTCCCAGTTCAAATTTTTGGTTTAAAGGCGGTTCCCCAAGTGGGAGATTTGTTACAAGATGCTGAAAGCAAGATAACAACTAATAAGTACGAAGGGGGTTCTCTAAAGAAATTTTCGACAAGAGGAGACGCCCCATCCTCTGATTCTGCCCAGGCAAAATATGTGAAATTAATTATTCGTGCCGATGTTCTGGGTTCTTTAGAAGCGATTAATAATAGTTTGAGAGATTTAGTTTGTTCGGACGTAGAAGTAAAGATAATTAAATCAGGCTTAGGTAGTCCCACTGAAGCTGATATTGAGACCGCCAAAACCACGGGCTCTTGGTTAATTAGTTTTAACGTTAGTGTTAGTCATTCGGTTCAAGAATTGATCAAAAACTCGGGGATTAAGGCTAGTAGTTATAATGTTATTTATAAATTAATTGAAGATGTGGAAGATTTTATGAAATCTTTGGTTAAACCTGAGCTTAAAGAAGAAAAAATTGGGCAATTGGAGGTCTTAGAAGTTTTTCATCAAGCTGGAGCGGAAACTATTTTAGGGGGTCGGGTCACTGAAGGGAAAGTTTCTTCAAAGAGCATTGCTCGCGTTTGGCGCCTAAACGCAAACCAAAAAAAAGAAATTCAAGGAGAGTTAAAAATAACTCAGGTTCAGTCTAATAAAAGTGACGTGAGTATGGTTCCAGCAGGGAAAGAATGTGGCTTGAAGGTCACTGGCAAAACTAAGGTAGAAAAAGGAGATTTATTAGAAATTTGTCAAGAAGTTAAATGTTTGCCTAAAAATGAAATTCAAAGGAAGTCAAAAAAATAATCATTCAGGGCCTCCTAAAATTTTAATCTTGGGAGCCAAGGGTATGCTTGGCTCTGACCTGCAAAAAGTTTTTGCTCAAGAGAATATAATAACCTGGGGGAAGGAGGAAGCGGATATCACGGTTAAAGAAGATTTGCAAAATAAGTTGGAGCTTATTTCTCCAGATATTGTTATTAATGCCGCTGCTTACACTGATGTTGATCGAGCCGAAAAAGAGACCGAAAAAGCGAAAATGATTAATGGAGAAGCCCTTAATTATCTGGCAGAAATATGTTATAATTTAGACTCTGTTTTGGTTCATTACAGCACGGATTATGTTTTTTCGGGAAAGAAAGAAGAAGGTTATTTAGAAGAAGAAGAGCCAGATCCTTTAAGCGTTTATGGTCAAAGCAAGGCTTTAGGAGAGAAAAATATTATCAATTCTAATTTAGAAAAATATTATATTATCAGAACCGCTTGGCTTTTTGGACCTTCTGTGAAAATTCTTAAGAAAAATTTTGTTAATACTATTCTGCGATTAGCTCAAGAAAGGACATCTCTAAAGGTGGTTGACGATCAGCATGGTTCACCGACTTATAGCTTGGACTTAGCTGGGATTACTAAAGAAATTTTAGAAAAAAAATTTGAAGCAGGAATTTATCATTTCACTAATCAAGAAGAGGTAACTTGGTATAGTTTTGCTCAAGAAATTATTTGTCAAGCTCAGAAAAATGGCATTTTAGAAAAAAAGAACATTAAAGTGCGTCCCTGCTCTTCTCGAGAATTTCCTCGCCCTGCCCCTCGCCCTGCTTTTTCTATTTTGAAAAATACTAAACTTCCCTTGCCTCGTACTTGGCAAGAAGCACTAAAAGATTATTTTCACAGTGCTTTTTAAAATAATAACTTTAAAATGAAATGAAAGCTTTGCTTACAGCGGGAGGGCATGGCACACGTTTAAGGCCAATTACAAATGCACTTAACAAGCATCTTATTCCCATTGCCAATAAACCGATGCTTGTTTATGCTATAGAAAAGATTGTTAATGCCGGTATTAAAGAAATTGGAATTGTGATTAATCCAGGAGACAAAGAATTATCTCGAGTATTGGGGGATGGAAAAAAATGGAAGGCAAAAATTACTTACATTGAACAAATCGGCGGGGCCCTTGGTTTAGGGCACGTGATTAAAATCAGCGAATCTTTTATTAACAAAGAACCTTTTTTATTTTATTTAGGAGACAATATTATTTTAGGAGAGCTTAAAGATTTTGTTCGCCAATTTAAAAAAGGAAATGATAATTGTTTATTAGCCCTTTCTCAAGTGCGTGACCCTCAACGTTTTGGAGTGCCAGTAATTAAAGATGGGAAAATTGTAAAAGTTGAAGAAAAGCCTTCTCATCCCAAAAGCAATTTTGCGGTTACGGGGATTTATTTCTACGATCATCATATTTTTGAAGCGGTGAAGAAAATAAAACCTAGTAGTCGAGGCGAATTAGAGATTTCTGATGCTCATACTTACTTAATCAGTCAAGGTTATCAGGTCGGTTATAACGAAATAACCGGTTGGTGGAAAGACACGGGCAAGCCAGAAGACTTATTGGAGGCTAGTCAATTAATGCTTTCTCGTATTTCTCGTTCTTTTGATGAGTCTATTATTCCATCTTCAGCGGGAATACAGGGTAACGTCATTATTGGCAAAAATACTAAAATTTTAGAAAATACTTTAATTAGGGGGCCGGTAATTATTGGCGAGAATTGCGTTATTGGCAATTCTTATGTTGGTCCCTACACTTCTATTGGCGACAATGCTGAAATTTATCATGCTGAAATTGAAAATTCTATTATTTTTGATTATGTTGACATTAGGGCAGAAGTGAGAATTGTTGATAGCATTCTAGGGCGTAATGCTCAAATTACACCAGTTCATAAGACTTTGCCCCACGGTCATAAAATGATTATTGGAGAAAACTCGATTATGGAATTATAAAAAATTTATTAAATAAAAAATTATTAATAACTTAAATTATCTATGTTGACTATTAAATTTAGCCGCAAAGGAAGAAAAAAACAGCCATTTTATCGAATTATTGTTTTAGAAAAAGCCAAAGATCCTCGAGGAAATTTTTTAGAGGATTTGGGTTTTCGTAATCCCTTGAGCAAAGAAACTGTTTTGAAAAAGGAAAGGATTAAATATTGGTTATCTCAAGGCGCTCAGCCTACTGGCTCAGTGCGCAATCTTTTGATTTCAGAAGGAATTATGGAAGGGGAAAAGGTAAAAGTGACCAAGGTAAATCAGAAAAAATTTCAAAAGAAACAAGAAGAGGCTAAGGCTTCTAAGGATCAAGAAGAAAAAAAGGAGAGCTTAAAGAAAGAAGAAGGGCAAGAAGAGAAAGAAGAGAAAGTTGAATCTTCGGAAGAAAAAACCGAAGAAAAGGTTGAAGAAAAAAAAGCTTGACATAATTTTGATTCTTGTTAGGATTAATAACACAAAATACCAGCCTAGCAAAAAGAAAGTTTTTCATTAAAAGGTCGCAGGTTTGAGTATTTATTAGTTCGTATATTTAGAATTAGAAGCAAGTAATCTAAAACTAATATGGCAGAAAAATATCAAGACCAAGAATTTTTAGAGAACATTGTTAAGGCACTTGTTTCCCATCCTGAAGACGTTAAGATCGATAGAAATGTTGATGAAATGGGAGTATTGCTCTCTTTAAAACTTAATGCTGAGGACATGGGACAGGTTATTGGTCGTCAAGGTTCAACTGCTCGGGCCATCAGAAGTCTTTTGAGAATTGTGGGTTTACGTAATAATGCCCGTGTCAATCTCAAGATTGAAGAGCCTGAGGGATCTACTCGAGCTCCTCGTAAAGAAGCTTCGGCCGAAGAGAAGAAAGTAACGGATGACGGCGCTGACGATGATTTGAAGCTATAAAGATTTTTCCAATAAAAGGAACACGGAAAGTTATCATTTTCGAGTGATAACTTTTGTGTTTTAATCGGCTTAAAAGTAAAATAATGCAATTTGACATTATTACAATTTTTCCTCATATTTTTGGTCATTATTTCCAAACCTCTATTTTAAAGAAGGCTCAAGAAAAAAAACTTATCTCCATCAATATTCACGACTTAAGAGATTGGGCTACAGATAAACATAAAACAGTTGATGATACTCCTTATGGTGGTGGCCCGGGGATGATTCTCAAGGTGGGGCCAATTTATCGTGCTTTAAAATTTCTAGACTCAAAAAGCATAAAAAAGGAGAAAGTTCTTCTTCTTTCCCCTCAAGGAAAAAAGTTTGATCAAAAAATGGCTAAAGATTTAAGTAATTACGAGAGAATTGTTTTGGTTTGTGGTCGTTACGAGGGAGTTGATGCTCGGGTAGATAAATTAGTTGATGAAAAAATTTCTATTGGGGATTATGTTTTGACTGGAGGAGAACTACCAGCCATGGTAATGGTTGACTCTATTACGAGATTAGTGCCGAAAGTGATTAATGAGGATTCTTTAAAAGAAGAAAGTTTTAGTCTTTCTAAGAACTGTTTAGAATATCCCCAGTATACTCGTCCGGAGGTCTTTACATATAAAAGTAAATCTGCTAAACTAAAAAAGTTGAAAGTTCCTAAAGTTTTGTTATCCGGCAATCATCAAGAGATAGCCAAATGGAAGCAAGAACGGTTTAACAAGCTAACAAGATAATAATTAAAAATTTGATTTTTGAACACTTGAATAAAAAATAAATTTTTGTTAGATTATTGTTTTGTTAGCATGTTAAAATGCTTTTTTGTTCTTTACAATTAAATAAAAATAAATGAAAGGTTCAGCGAAGACAGAGAATTGATCTATTAATGATCAAAAAACCATAAAATTCTTTTATTTTAAAAGAGAGTTATGGTCAAATATCTTTTAGAAAATTTAACTTTACTTGGTCATTTGACCGGGCATTCAGTGATCTAACTGAATGGTCAAAGGTGTTATTTATTTAACTTTTTTGACTGAAAGAAATTTTTCTATTTTTTAGAGAGTTTGATCCTGGCTCAGGATGAACGCTGGCGGCGTGTTTAAGGCATGCAAGTCGAACGAACCGACTTCGGTCGGTTAGTGGCAAACGGGAGAGTAACCCATTGGTAATCTACCCTTGTCATGGCCATAACCCAAAGAAATTTGGGCTAATAGCCAATGGTTTGTCTTTACTTAAGTAAAGACAATAAAGGTTTCGTAAGATTCCGGACAAGGAGGAGCCTATGTTCCATCAGGTGGTTGGTAAGGTAATGGCTTACCAAGCCGATGACGGATAGCGGGTGTGGGAGCATGACCCGCCTCATTGAGACTGAGACACTGCTCAATCTCCTACGGGGGGCTGCAGTCAAGAATCTTCCTCAATGGCCGAAAGGCTGAAGGAGCGACGCCGCGTGCAGGATGAATCTCTTCGGAGTGTAAACTGCTTTTCTAAAGGAACAAGCCTTTTAGGTTGAGCGTACTTTAGGAATAAGTCGCCGCAAACTTCGTGCCAGCAGCTGCGGTAATACGAAGGCGACAAGCGTTATCCGGATTTATTGGGCGTAAAGAGTGTGTAGGCGGTTTAATAAGTTTCTGGTTAAAGCCCTTTGCTTAACATGGGGACTGCGAGAAAAACTATTAAACTAGAGGCTGGGAGAGGCAAGCGGAATTGCCGGTGTAGGGGTTAAATCCGTTAATATCGGCAGGAACACCAAATGCGAAGGCAGCTTGCTAGAACAGTCCTGACGCTGAGACACGAAAGCGTGGGGAGAGAAGAGGATTAGATACCCTCGTATTCCACGCTGTAAACGATGGATGCTGGGTATTGGAAGTGTCGACCCTTCCAGTATCGTTATAAAAAAGCTAACGCGTTAAGCATCCCGCCTGGGAAGTACGGTCGCAAGACTAAAACTTAAAGGAATAGACGGGACTCCGCACAAGCGGTGGATCATGTGGTTTAATTCGACGCTAAGCGAAGAACCTTACCAGGGTTTGAAATGTTAGGTTGTAGATTGGCCGAAAGGCTAATTGACCGTTAAACCGGAACCTAATACAGGTGCTGCATGGTTGTCGTCAGCTCGTGCCGTGAGGTGTACCGTTAAGTCGGGAAACGAGCGCAACCCCTACTGTTAGTTACTAACGAGTAATGTCGAGGACTCTAGCAGGACTGCCGCAGATGATGCGGAGGAAGGTGGGGATGACGTCAAATCAGCATGGCCCTTATACTCTGGGCAACACACGTGATACAATGGCCGGTACAAAGGGTCGCAAAACCGAAAGGTGAAGCTAATCCCATCAAAACCGGTCTCAGTTCGAATTGAGGGCTGAAATTTGCCCTCATGAAGTTGGAATCGCTAGTAACCGTATATCAGCTACGATACGGTGAATACGTTTCCGGAGTTTGTACTCACTGCCCGTCAAGCCAAGGGAGTCGGTAATACCCGAAAACCTGCGTTCGTGGGGATAAGGTAGGATCGGTAACAGGGGCTAAGTCGTAACAAGGCATCCGTAGCGGAAGCTGTGGATGGATCACCTCATTTAGAGGAAAAATTATAAGTTCTTATTCTCAAGGAATAAGAACTATGGCCGACTTCTCTGTCTTTGCTAAGTCTTTCATTTATAGAGCAAATAACCGGTTTTAACCGGTTATTTTTGTTAGAAGCATTGAAATTATTTTCTTTTTTGTTATAATTTTGATTAGTGCTTTTAGATTTTAGAATTTAGAATTTAATGATATGGGCGTGTGGTTCAGCGGTACCTGCCTGTCTGCCTTCGGCAGATAAACCGATAGACAGGGAACGCTTCTCTGATTTTAATATTTTTTTATCTTTCAAATTTTAAACGAATTTTTGGGCGTGTGGTTCAGCGGTAGAACGCTTCTCTGATAAAGAAGAGGTCGAAGGTTCGACTCCTTCCACGCCCACCATTTATATTTATTAAAGGCCTATTCCGCACGAACAGGTCTTTTTAATATGTTTTTTAGTTTTAATGCTGTAATTTCTTAACTTTATTTTTGTATATTTTTAAGAAAACATGGTAAACTTAAATCAGTAGATTGATATTTTTAGTTTTATTGATAGCTTATATCTTAATTTTGTATGACATCGGAGCTTAATGGAAGTTTCACTATATTTCAATTTTTTCTTAAATTTTTTTAAAAGATTAGAAAACGAAATTAATGGTAAAATATAAGGGGTTGGAGCGAGCCCTCAGAAACAATTCTTAAATTTTTGATTTTTATGATTTTATCTGATAAAAATATTAAAGAAGCGATTAATCGCGGTGACATAACCATAGAACCTTTTGACGAAAGATATTTACAGCCAGCGTCAGTAGATTTACACTTGGATAAACATTTTTTGATTTTTGACACTAAATCAAACTATGTCATTGATCCCAAAAAGCCCATGGACGGCATGATGAAGGAATTTATGATTGATAATAAGCAACCATTTGTGCTTCACCCTGGAGAATTTGCTCTTGGGTTAATTTATGAAATAACTGGCGTTTCTTCAAGATATGTTGGTAGATTAGAGGGGAAAAGTTCGGTGGGCCGAATGGGCATGCTCATTCATGTTACTGCTGGCTTTCTTGATCCAGGCAATTCTCTAAAAATGACGCTTGAGCTTCATAACACAGCAAATATGCCTATTTTGCTTTATTATAAAATGCCAATCGCGCAAATGGCCTTTGAAGAGTTGTCATCAGAGTGCCAAAAGCCGTATTCAAGAGAAATAGGAAGTAAATATGTTGGCGACACAAAGCCACGGGCAAGTCAAATGTGGAAAAATTTTATTAAATAGGGTGAGGTTAAAACTTTATCGAAAAAATTATAAATTATGCAAATTGTCAATTTTTAAAATGATTACATGATTGACAGCTCAATGTTTTTAGAAAAATTTTTACAAAATTATCGTTTTAGGATGGCCAGGCCATATCTTGTTGGCAAGGTTTTAGATTTTGGTGGAAACAAAGGAGAATTAGAAAAATTAGTCATCGGCAAATATTTTTTTGTCAATCATAGTCGTTTTATTACGGAGAATGCCTTTTTTGATACAATCGTAAGTTTGGCGACAATAGAGCATATAGAAACTAAAGAAGTGTTTAAAATATTTCGCAAATTTAAGAAAATATTGAATAAAAATGGAAGAATCTTTTTGACAACGCCTACCAAAATAGCAAAACCTGTTTTAGAATTTTGGGCATTTCTTGGCATTGTGGATAAGAAAAATATTGCCGAACACAAACATTATTGGAGCAAAAAAGAAATCTATGATTTGGCGGAAAAAACAGGTTTTGTTGTTAAAAAATTTAAAAAATTTCAGATGGGATTTAATCAATTAGCTGTTTTTGAGCATCAAACACCAGTGAACACTGGCAAAATTTAAAATTTTTTGATAAAATAAGTTCAAGTAGAATCATTTATTTAAGTACGTCATTAAACCATTCCAGAATGCGGTTAATTGATATCTTGGCTTATTTAGGTTTAGAATTTAGGCTTTAGATTTTAATGATGTGGGCTCGTGGTTCAGTGGTAGAACGCTTCGTTGACATTTTTGGGTTTTGGTTTAACTAAGAAAAAATTTTATTTCTTGAGGGCTCGTGGTTCAGTGGTAGAACGCTTCGTTGACATCGAAGAGGTCGAAGGTTCAATTCCTTCCGGGCCCACTCTTAGTAAAAGAAAGGGTAAGTTTAAGGTCTGACCCCAATTAAATAATTAAAATTTTTAGATGTTTCCGTTTTTTAAAAATAAATTTTTTCTTTTTTTTAAATTGAAACTTTTGTTTAGAAAAAAAAGTTTCTTTTTTTTAAGAAAATTAAAAAAAGAATATCCTTCTGCTCAAATTTATTTAGTAGGAGGAGCAGTGCGAGATCTTTTTTTATCTGTTCCCACACAAGATTATGATTTTGTGGTACGTAATCTTTCTTTAAAGCAGTTAGAAAATTTTTTATCTTTGCACGGAAAAGTTAATTTAGTGGGACAAAACTTTGGTGTTCTTAAATTTACTCCTTTTAAGCAAGCTTTTTTTTCAGAGATCGATTTCGCTCTTCCTCGTCAAGATTTTAGTTTTGAAACTGGAGGTTATCGAGATGTGGAAGCTCAATACGACTCTCAATTGCCAATTGAAGAAGATTTAAGTCGTCGTGATTTTACGGTAAATAGCATGGCCGTAGAATTAAATTTTGGAATTTTAAAAAAATTTATTCTAATTGATCCTTATCAGGGACAGAAAGATCTAAAAGCCAAAGTTATTAAAAGCGTGGGTCAACCTGAGAAAAGATTTGCCGAAGATTATTCTCGTCTTTTGCGAGGAATTAGATTTGTTTGTCAGTTAAGTTGTAACAAGGTTAATCCAAAGTGGAAAATAGAAAGAGAAACTTGGCAAGCGATTAAAAAGAATATTCCTTGTCTTTTTACTTCAAAAAGGCAAACTGTTCCTTATGAAGTAATTGCTAAAGAATTTTTATCCGCTTTTTTGGCTCATCCCTTAAGAGCTTTTGATCTTTATGATCAAAGTGGAGCTTTTCAAAAATTAATGCCTGAGATATTAAAAATGAAGGGCTGTCCTCAACCTCAGAATTGGCATTCTGAAGGAGACGTTTGGGTTCACACTCGTTTAGCTTTAAAAAATTTATATTCCCCTTCTTTTTTTCGAGAATTTAAAACACGAAAATTTTCTTTACAATTAATTTTATCTGTTATTTTTCATGATATAGGAAAACCCTATACTATTCAGACCCCAGCTCAAGACCATGTTGACCGTCTTCGTTTTAACGAACATGATGTGCGCGGTGGAGAAATGGCCGAAAAAATTTGTCAGCGCTTGAAATTATCTAGTCCGCCGAAATTAGGAATTAATATAGATAACGTGGTTTGGCTTATTGATCACCATATGCTTTTTTCTCAAGGACGCATTGAAGACATGAAGGCTTCTACTATAGAAAAGTACTTTTTTAATCCACAGAAACCAGGTTTAGATTTGTTAAAATTATCCTTTCTAGATATTTCAGCCACAGTTCCTCCTTCTGGTCAACCAAATTTTACTGATTTTTATAAAATGTTGGATCGGATTAATTCCTTGCGAGCCAAAAAATATCAGAAAAAAAATGAACAAAAATTACCCGCCCCTTTAGTCAATGGTCACGAATTAATAAAAGAATTCAATCTTTCTCCCGGCCCGCAAATAGGGAAGTTATTAAGTTTAGTAAGAGAAGAACAATTAAATGGTAAGCTGAAGAGTAAAAAAGATGTTTTTGAATTTTTAAAAAAAGTTTATGCCTCTTGGCGCAAAGATTGACATTTGCCGAAAAATAAATATAATTTATGAAGAGAAAGGTTTTTTGGTTTTAGAAAAACCAGCGGGCCTGACTGTTCACCCCCATGTTCACCAAAAGGAGGCAACTCTGGTGGATTGGCTTTTAGAAAAATATCCAGAGATTAGAGGAGTGGGCGAATCTTTTCGTCCAGGGTTGGTTCACCGCTTAGATCGAGATGTTTCTGGTTTAATGGTAGTGGCTAAGAATATTAGTTATTATCATTATTTGGTTGAGCAATTTCAGGCTCGTCAAGTCCAGAAAAAATATTTAGCCTTGGTTCTGGGAAATGTTCCTTTTTCTTCAGGTACTATTAATTTTTCAATTGGTCGAAATCGTAAGGGAAAGCTGGTTGCTTTTTCCTCAGAAGAAAAAAATTCTGTTATTTCTGGTTATAAAAATATTAAAACAGCGATTACTAAGTATCGAATTGTTCAAAAGATTAATAATTTTACTCTTTTGGAATTACAAATTTTAACTGGACGCACAAACCAAATTAGATTGCACTTGAAAACTTGGGGCTTCCCTATTGTGGGAGATAAGAAATATTTCCAAAAAAGCTTTTTAGATGCAGAACTTCAAGAGGAAATTAAGAGAATTTTTTTACACGCTTTTTATTTAAGTTTTTTAGATCAAGAGAGAAGGTCTTTGAATTTTGAGAGTGATTGGCCCCTAGAATTAAAAAATTTTTTGAGTTTAATTAAAAATTGAAAAGATGAAGACTTATCTTAAGCTTTTGGCTGAAGACGAAAATTTGTCATCGAAAAAAAAGGGATTAACTATTACGGTTTCTGGTTTGGCTGGAAGTGGAAAAAGTACTGTAGCTAAAGAAATAGCTAGATTTTTTAATTTACGTTTAATTAACGCTGGCGATCTTTTTCGAGAATATGCTCAGGAAAAGAATTTGCCTTTAGATCAAGTCTCAAATTCTTTGCCAGCAGAAATTGATTATCAAATTGACAAGATGACTTTAGATTATGTCCAGAAAGGAGAATGTGTAGTAGTGGGAAGACTTTCTGCCTGGGTAGCTGGTCAGTGGGCAGATTGCAAAATTTTTGTAGAAGCTGAGCAAAAAATTCGTGAAGAGAGAGTCGCTTCTAGAGATGAATTAACTTCATCAGAGGCTGCTCAGAAAGTTAAAAATAGGGACGAGAGAGATGCTCAAAGGTATGAAAAGTTGTATCAAATTGATTTAAACGACAAAAGTATTTACGATTTGATTATTGAAAATAATCAGATAAGTTTAGAAGAATTAAAAAAGCAAATAATTGAAAAAGTTAAAGAATTTTTAAAAATATAATGATTATAATATTATGAGTACTGAAGAAAAAAAAGAAGAAAAGAAGCAGGAGGAGCAAGAAGAAAAAAAAGAAGAAAAGATTTCAAGCGCTTCTTCAGAAGAAGGGAAGTCTACGAAAGAAGAAGGTGGTCAAGAAAAAGAAGATGAATCTCCTAAAAAAGATTTACCAGTGATTAAGCCAGGAATGTTGGTCAAGGTTCATCAGAAAATTAAGGAGTTGGACAGTAAGGGAAAAGAAAAAGAAAGAGTCCAAGTCTTTGAAGGCTTGGTTATTGCTTGTCATGGTGGCCGAGAAGCAGGAGCTACTTTTACGGTTCGTAAAGTGACCAAAAAAGGAGGGGTTGCTGTTGAGAAAATTTTTCCTTTGCATCTGCCCAATATTAATAAAATAGAAATAGTTAAGAAGCATAGGGTCCGCCGCGCCAAGTTATACTTTTTAAGAGGAAAGTACAAAAAGAAAATGAAAGAGATTAAGGGTTGATTTTTTTAGTTGATGAGCCCAGGTGGTGGAATTGGTATACACACATGGTTGAGGGCCATGGCTCTTTTGGGCGTGCGGGTTCAAGTCCCGCCCTGGGCACCATCTTTATCAAGAGCTAGAATTTAATAATAGGGCCCATAGTCTAGTGGTAAAACACCTCCATGGCATGGAGGAGTCGGGAGTTCGACTCTCCCTGGGTCCACCAAGGGGCGTTTAGCTTAATGGTAGAGCGCTTCCTTTACACGGAAGATGTCGGGGTTCGATTCCCTGATCGCCCATTTTTTTAATTAGATGACAAGAAAGAAAGCCCGCACTAGAAGTTAGTGCGGGTTTTTATTTTATTGGTGCCGAGGGGCAGGATCGAACTGCCGACACATAGATTTTCAGTCTATTGCTCTACCACTGAGCTACCTCGGCTTATTTGTTTTAAGAATTCTTTTCCATAACCTGACTTGAGTCGTTTTTTTTCTTTGCGGGCAATTATTCTATTATGACATTTCTGTAAGTAAAATAATCTCCATGGTGCATAGCCTTTTGTAGAAAAAACTCTCTTTTTATTATGTTCATTGAGGCGATTTTTTAAGTTTTTGCTTAAGCCCACATAGATTCTTCCGGTTTTATTTTTTATGGCATAAACATAATGTTCCATAAAATAATATTGGGTTTGTATAGTGATTTTCAGTCTATTGCTCCCTGCCTGCCGGCAGGCAGGCCTGCCTGCCGGCAGGCAGGTACCACTGAGCTACCTCGGCTTACTCGTTTTCATTTTAGGCAAATTTTCTTGTTTTGTAAATAGGCTTCTTTAAGCATCTGATTTAATTTCTATAACATCTCCGTCTTGTACTCTGTATTCTTTGCCTTCGGTGCGGATTAATCCTTTTTCTCGAGCCTGAGTCATCCCACCAGATTTTACCAAATCTTTCCAAGAGATAACTTCAGCTCTGATAAATCTTTTTTCAAAATCACTATGAATCACTCCTCCTGCTTGAGGCGCAGAGCTATTTTTTGGCAGATTCCATCCTTTAGTTTCGTCAGGTCCAGTAGTGAAGAAGGTTATTAAGTTTAAAAGTTGATAAGACTTTTTGATTAAAGTATTTAATTCAGTTTCAGCGGGCAAACCAAGGGATATTCTTTCTTGAGGAGTAAGATCACTTGAGCTTAATTCAGCTAAAGCGTTAATAATCAAAAAAGGCCAATCGTTTTCTTGAAAGGTTTTAATAGTTTGAGAAGAGATTTCATCTGCAGAGCCATTGAAAAGAAAGAGTCTCTTTTTCATGGTTAAAAGTTGATAATTTTCAAGAACTATTTTTTCTTCTTGGCCCCATTCTTGATTTATTAAATTTTGTTCAGAATTTAGAAGATTGATTGCTTTTTCTAAAATTTCTAGTTCCTTTGAAAGCTCTTTTTCCGAAGATTTAATTCTTTTTTCTTTCTTTATTTTAGCCAATCTTTTTTCTAAAGTTTCAATGTCCTTAAGCATCATTTCGGTCTCTAAGATATTTTTTTCTTGCAAGACGTTAATGGTGGTTTGGGTATTAATTATATTTTCATTTTTAAAACAACGCAAAACATAAAGAATAGCGTCGACATTACGAATCTCGGCCAAGAATTTATTGCCGAGTCCTTCTCCTTTATTTGCCCCCTTAACTAATCCAGCGATATCGGCAAATTTAACTGTAGGGTATATTTTGCGTTGGGAGTGAGTAATTTCAGCTAGGGCATCAATTCTTTGATCAGGCACGGCTACGGTGCCAATATTAGGATCAATGGTGCAAAAGGGATAATTCTCTTTCGGAACTTGTTTTTTGGTAATCGCTTGAAAGAGGGTGGACTTACCAACATTAGGTAAGCCGATAATTCCTAAACTTAAAGCCATAAAATTTATTTCATATTTTTTTTATTACTTTTTGGTTTTTTTGAGAAGCCGATTTAGAAAGTAAAATTAAATCTGTATTATTAAAATAAAATTTTTTCAATACTTCTTCCCATTTTAATCCATAGAAGCTAGCATATATCATTTTACCAATATCACCATGAGTGACTAATAGGACATTGCCGTCCTTATTTTCTTTTTTTACTTGGTTTATTACACCTTCCCCTCTTTTTATTAATTGCGGAAATGTTTCTGAATTTTTGGCTTTTAAAAAATAAACAACTTTTTCTGTTTTTATTATTTTTGGAAAGCAGATATCTGTAATTTTTGAAACTGGTTTGCCAGACATTGAACCAAAGTCCCTTTCAGTTAGATTTTCTAAAATTATGGGAGAAGGAAAGTTATTTTTAGAAGAGATTATTTTTGCGGTTTGGTGAGCTCTCTTTAAAGGGGAGCTGTAAATTTTATTAAATTTTATTTTTGATTTTATTATTTTGTCTCTTATTTTTTGAGCTTGTTTGACCCCCTTTTTTGTTAATGGTTTATCTCTTCTCCCGTTCAAGATCTTTTGAGCGTTATCTTCATCTTGTCCGTGTCTGATTATATATATATTAAGCATGAGCCTTGATTAGGTTGTTAATTTTTTTCTAGGAAGAGTAATTAAAACGCTAGTTTCCTTTTTGTATTTTTGATATTTTAAATCTTTTCCCCATTTATTATCGGCATATTTTTCTAATTTAGGAATCCCGCTAATAAATAAAAGAAGGATGGATATAAATAAAGGGCTAATTAGAGCTAAATAAATATTAAGGCCGCTTAAGGAAGATAAGGTGAAGATATAGATACCTAACCAGTGCAAGATTTCTCCAAAATAATTTGGGTGTCGGGAGTATCTCCATAATTCAGTAGTTATCCATTTACCCTGGTTCTTAGCATTCTGACCAAATTTATATTTTTGTAAATCAGCTATGGTTTCAATTGTCAATCCACTAATCCAGATAAATATACCGATTATGGAATAGAAGTTAAAGCTTACTTGATTTAATTCGAAATATAGTAAGCTAGAAAGCATAATAGCCCAAATACTAATTCCCTGTAAAAGCCAAAAAGAAAGGAATTTAAAAAAATTTTCTCGGAGACCATCAAAGCGTTTGTCTTTTTTTCTTTTTTGAATACGGATGAACAGAAAAGTGCCTAATCTTAAACCCCAGATAACAATCATTAACAGAAGGATTAGCTTGGGCCAAAAAACAGGATTAAGAAGTAAAGAGAATATGGCAATAATTATAAAGCTCAAGGCATAGGAAAGATCAGTCAATTTATCGGTTTTAAAAATAAAGGCAGGGATGAATAGTAATATTTGTAAAAATATTATTAAGATTAAAGATAATAAAACAAAAGACACAATTTTTTATTTAATTATTATTATATTTATTATAACATTTCATTGTATTTTAAAATAGTTTAATTTTATTTTCAAATAAATAAAAAAACGCCCAAGGGAAAGCATTTTAAATGGAGCGGGTAGGGGGGATCGAACCCCCATCGTCAGGTTGGAAACCTGATATAATAGCCATTATACGATACCCGCTAATTATAATTGGAATTATAGCATATTTTTTGAATATTGACAAATGTCTTGATTTTGCTTATTATAAGCTAATATGAAAAAGAAAAAGAAAAAAATTATTATTTTTATAGTCATTGTTTTTGTTTTTTTTCTTGGTTATTTTTTGGTTAACCAAAATTCTAAACAAGAATATGATTTTATTGTAGTTGCTCCTAAAGATCTCTCTCAAGAGGTCAATGTTACTGGTCAAGTCAAACCCTTAGAGTCTTTGGAATTAGGGACAGAAATTGGGGGACGAGTAAAAGATGTTTACGTTCAAGTTGGTGACCAGGTAGAGGCTGGTCAACTCTTGCTAGCTTTAGAAGACGATGATTTACGAGCTCAATTTTTTGAAGCTCAGGCTACTTTAGAGAGCGCTCGTATAACTTTAGCCCAATATCAAGCAGCAGCTGAGGTTCAAAAATCAAAATTAGAAGAATTAAAACAAGGATTCAAATTTGAGGAGATTAAAATTGCAAAAACTAAAGTTTTGAATGCTGAAAAAAATCTCTTGGATGCCGAAAAAAATTTAGAAAATGTACAGAATAAAGCAGAAGTTGATCTTTTAAACCTTTATGATGACGTTGAAGATATTTTGCGTGATAATTTTTTAAAAGCTAGCACAGCAATCAATGATCAAATTGACGATATTTTTTTAAATGACTCCTCTGATGACCCGCAACTTAGTTTTTTAATTTCTGATTCCCAGGCTAAAATAGATGCTCAGGAACAAAGAAAGGCAGCTACGCAAGCTTTAAAAGAATTAGAGGAAGATATTAATGAGATTTCTTCTCAAACTAATTTTTCAGAATTGGATATTTTTATGCTTAATTCTAAAGAGAATCTTCTGGTTGTTCGAGAACTGTTACGCACTTTAAATAATGTGCTTAACTCTACAATTAACTTGTCTTCCACTTTGCTCGCTACTTATAAAAATAATGTTAATTCTGCGCAATCCAACATTAATACCGCCCTTTCTAATATTAATGACCAGCAACAGCTCATCCTTGGTCAAAAGGTTACTAACGAAAGTAATATTAGCGTTGCTCAAAGTAGTGTGAATAGTGCTTCTAATGCTTTAGCTCTAGCTGAAGATGAATTAACTCTTAAACAATCTGGTGCTACCAAAGAACAAATTGAAGCCCAAGAGGCCCTGGTTGATCAGGCTAACTTAAATATTTCTTCGCAACGATCTCAAATAAAAAAATCTCAAGCCGCTTTAGATAGTATTGAAATTAAGCTTACTAAGACGAAGTTAAGTTCTCCTTTAGGTGGAATTATTACTAGACAGGAAGCCAAAAAAGGAGAAATTGTTTCACCAAACGCTTCTCTAATCTCTGTTATTTCTTTGAATAATTTTAAGATTGAAGCTTATGTTCCAGAAATGGATATTGCTCAAGTAAAGATTAATGATTTAGCGCAAATTAGGTTGGATGCTTATGGCAGTGAGGTTATTTTTGAGGCTACTTTAACTAGCATTGATCCGGCTGCTACTGTTATTGAAGGAATCCCTACTTACAAAACCACTTTTTACTTTAATCAAAAAGATGATCGCGTTAAATCAGGGATGACCGCTGATATTGATGTTTTGACTGAAGAGCTTGAAGATGTAATCTCTGTTCCTGTTCGTTCAGTTTTTGAAGAAGACGGACAAAAATTTGTTAACTTGGTTGAGCCAGACGGTTCTTTTTCTAAGGTTCAAGTAAAGACTGGCATCAAAGGAAACTGGGGCGAGATTGAAATTAAAGAAGGGCTTAAGGAAGGAGATAAGGTTGTGGTTAGCTTAAGGTCAAATTAAATTTTATTATGTCTAAAGAAAATCACCCTTTAATTTTGGTCAAGGACTTAAGTAAAATTTATGATAATGGGGAAGTAAGCACTCCGGCAGTTCAAGGAGTGTCTTTTGCTATTCGAAAGGGAGAGTTTGTGGCTATTATTGGAGCTTCTGGTTCGGGTAAATCAACTTTATTGCATATTTTAGGATTTTTAGACAAACAGAGCAGTGGCGATTATTTTTTTGAAGAAAAAGCTATGACTGATTATTCTGAGGAAGATTTAGCCTTAATTAGAAACGAAAAAATGGGTTTTATCTTTCAATCTTTTAATCTTTTAAAAAAGACAACGGTTTTTGATAATGTTCGTCTTCCTTTGATTTATTCGCGTATCAAAGAGTCTCAGTGGAACCAATTGACCGTCGAGGCTATAGAAAAAGTAGGCCTTGCTCATCGCCAAAATTATGAAACCGCTAAACTCTCAGGAGGAGAAAGGCAGAGAGTAGCTATTGCTCGCGCTCTAATTAACCAACCACAGATTATTTTTGCTGACGAACCTACGGGAAATTTGGATTCGCACTCTGGCCGAATTATTATGGATATTATTCAAAAATTGCATGAAGACGGTCATACCGTTGTTTTAATTACTCACGAAAAATATACTTCTGAGATGGCTGAAAGGATTATAGAGCTTAAAGATGGTCAGATTGTTAGTGATTCTCGAGTTAGCCAAAGGCGTTTTGCTCGTCAAGGATTTATTAAATAGCTGTTTAAAAAATGCACATTAAATTTATTTTAAAAAATTCTTTACAGGCAATTAAGACGAATAAATCACGTTCGGCTTTAACTGTGCTTGGTATTGTTATTGGTATTAGTTCTATTGTTTTAATTATGTCCATTGGTCGTTCAGCCGAGTCTTTAATTTTAAGAGAAGTGGAAACTTTGGGCGGAGCCTTTGTCCAAATTAATCCAGGGAAGGACGCGCAAGGACCGAGTAGCATGGCGAGCAGTCTCCTTTTAGACTCTCTTAAAGAAAGAGATGTCGAGGCGCTTAAAAATAAAAATAATGTTCCTTATTTAAAAGATGTTACCCCTTCTTTGATGGTTCCGGCCAGCGTCTCTTATGGCAGTGAGATTTATCGTCCCACTATTTTAGGTTGGACAGCCACTTGGTTGGCGGATCTTTATGACATTTATCCAGAAGAGGGAAATTATTTTACAGAAGAAGACATTAAGTCTTTGGCTCCTTTGGCAGTAATTGGTCAGGATGTAAAAAAGGAACTTTTTGGTTCAGCTAATGCCTTGGGAAAGAAAATTAAAATTAAAAATAAATATTTTCGTATAGTAGCTATTTTGCCTCCAAGTGGTTCGGTTTCTTCTTTTATGAATGTTGATGAATTTATTGTTATTCCTTATACGGTTGCTCAAAAATATTTATTGGGAGTTGATCATTATCAAGAAATTCACATTATTGCTGAAAGCGAAGAGTTGGTCCCCCAAATGGTAAAGGACATTGAATTAACTTTAAGAGATTTGCATGGCATTGATGATCCTAAAGATGATGATTTTAATGTCACCACTCAGGGAGATATAATTGATACCATTAAATTAATTACTAGCGTTCTGACCGTTCTTCTTACTTCAGTGGCTGCCATTTCTTTGGTAGTGGGTGGAGTTGGTATTATGAATATTATGTTAGTTTCAGTTACCGAAAGAACTCGGGAAATCGGTTTACGTAAGGCATTGGGAGCAACTAGTAAAAATGTTTTACATCAATTTTTAATTGAGTCTATTATTTTAACTATTATTGGAGGAATTATTGGGATTAGTCTGGGCATTGCCTTTTCTTTTCTTTCGGCTTTAGTTTTAGGAAGGGTGGTGGGCCCCAATTGGCAATTTGTGGTTTCAATAGAATCCATGTTTTTGGGTTTAGGGGTAGCCGGTTCAGTAGGATTAATCTTTGGTTATTATCCAGCTCGCAAGGCGGCTCGGTTGAGCCCCATTGAGGCTTTGCGTCACGAATAAGTAATTTCTATGAATAAGAAAAAAGCTACCCAAATTTTGGGTAGCTTTTTTTATGAGAAGGTGTTTATTTTTTTTTGAAGAAAAAAATAGCTAGAATTCCTCCCAAGAGAGCAGTTATTAGCTGGGGCCAGCTCATCATTCTGACGATGGGAACTGATATTTTTCCGAGCCAGAGAAGGTTAAATAAATAAGAGCTGCAAATAAAAAGAAAGGCGAATTTAAGAAAACTTGCTCCCAGTATTGCCATTTCTTTGTTTTTTTTCTTTAGGAAATCAAAGATAATTACTAGAATAATGTTGCTGATCATAATGTAAGGAATAAAAGGGGCGAGGGCAAGAGGAAGTAAGCCAGTGGTTAAGGCGATAAGACTAGGAATAGTGGCAAGCAAAATGCCCCAGCTTTTACCCAATCTAGCGGTAGTGATAAAAAGAGCAGCATTAACCAAAGATCCAGTGATAATTTGCTGATGAAAAAGAGGGGCCACGATAGTTATGCTTAGAAGAGTCATAAACTCCCAAGCAATTTGTTTTTTTTCGGAAAAAATTAAAGTTTTTGTTTCGGCCATAGAGTTTCTTTTGAGTTTTTTAATAATTTAACTTTTGGTTTATTTTTAGAAGAAAATTCAGTGTGCAGAATTTGTTTTTTAATTTGAGAAGTAGATAAGAATTCTTGATAAACTTTTTGGATGATAGGATTTTCTGGAGCACTTTTAATACTTTTTTGAGAGTCAATGGTATAGAGTGATTCCGCCCTTTTTTTGATAATTTTTTTATTGCTAGGTAAAGGTTGCCCTCCTCCTCCTACGCATCCCCCTGGACAAGCCATAACCTCGATTGCGTCAAAAAGCTTTGGGTTTTTCTTGAGTTTCTCTAGTATTTTTTTGGCGTTTTTAAGGCCACTGACAACGCATATTTTTATTGTTTGTTTTTTGATTTTAAACTTTTTGATTTTAATTCCTTTTTCGCCCCGAATTTCTTTAATGTTTTTTAAAGGAAGTCTTTTTTGGGTTTGTTGGAAGTAAACAGCTCGCAAAGCCGACTCAAAAACCCCTCCACTGGATCCATAAATTACTCCTCCTCCAGAGGGTTCTCCCAAGGGGTTATCAGTTTTTTGGCCTTTAATTTTTTTAAGGTCAATTTTATTTTTTTGAAAAAGACGAGTTAATTCGCGAGTAGTTAAAACAAGATCTACTGGTTTTTGGTTGTTGATTCTAAGTTCTTTTCTCTCAATTTCTTGTTTTTTGGCTATGCAGGGCATAATGGAAACCATTAAAATATCTTTTTTGATTTTATTTTTTGATTTCCAATAATTTTTAATTAGTCCTCCCATTATTGCCTGAGGAGAACGAGTGGAGCAAAGATGAGAGACAAATTCGGGGTAATTTAATTCCAAAAATTCCACCCAAGCCGGGCAACAAGAAGATAAAATAGGAAGTTTTTTGTTATTTTTGATTCTTCTTATTAATTCTTGTGAAGATTCTATGGTAGTGAAATCTGCGCCGACAGCTGTATCAAAAACATAATCAAATCCAATCTTTTTTAAGCCAGCCACTAATTTTTCGGTATTTATTTGCCCAGCCTTCATTCCGAATTCTTCGCCAATACTTGTTCTTAAGGATGGAGCAAATTGAGCAACTACAATTTTGTTTTGATCTAAAAAATTTTTTTGCAGAGATTCGAATTCCCCCATTCCCTCAATAGCGCCTACCGGACAACTCAAGATACATTGTCCGCAATTGATGCAGCTTTTTTTTTCGTCTTTACTAGCTTCTATTTTTCCTCGCTTGTTCAATTCTAAAAATTTGGTGGGGCAAACATTTAAACAGTTTCCGCAGCCAGTGCATTTGGTTTGATCAAAAACCATAGCTTCGCTCTGAAATATTTTATCTTCTTCGTCTTTGATTAAAGAAGGCTCAAGATTAAATTCTTTCGTCAGTTTTAAAAGTTGGCAATTTTGATACCAAACACAGTCGTCGCACTCTAAAAGATGTTTGTTTAATATTTTTTTTAAATTTTCTGTTCTTTCTTCTTTGATTTCCAAAGATTCTGTGGTTATTTCCATTCCTTCTCGGGCCATAGTAGTACAGGCTCGCTTTAGTTGTTCTTCTCCTTTAATTTTAATTAGGCAAAGGTTACAATGATTTTTAGTTTCTAGATCAGGGTGAAAACAAAGAGAAGGAATTTTTATTTTTTTGTCTCGGGCTATTTCTAGAATATTTTTATCAGGATCGGCCTGAATGGTTTGTTTATTAATTTTAAGTGATATTTTTTTTATCATAAATTTTGGTGTTTATTGTTTTCATTCTGGCAGATTAAACCAAAAAGAAAAGGGTTGTGTAATTAATGGTAACAAAAAATATCAACGAATAAGTTGATATTTTTTAAATGGTCGGGGTACTGGGATTCGAACCCAGAATCTCCTCGTCCCAAACGAGGCGCCCTGGCCGTTAGGCTATACCCCGGCTACTAATACATTTTAGTCAAGTCAATTCCGGTATAATAATATCTTAGGATTTGAGAGTAATTTGCTCCTTGGTTAGCTGCCACGATTCCACCAATTTGAGGCAATCCTACTCCGTGACCAAGCATGGTTCTTCCTATTCCGGGAGGATCAGGTCGAGCTTGAAGGTAAGGGACGGGAGCAGCGGTCATTCGGGCTTCATAAGAAGATCGAGTTGAGCCGTCTGTGGTGGAGAAATAATAAGCTAAAATTGGATTTTCGTCATAAGTAGCTATAATACTTCGAGTTGCCTCTACAGCGGCCAAAGTGCGAGGAGCTCTTAATTCTCGATTATATCCTCGGTAAACTTGATCAGCTTGAGTGCTTCGTAAATCAAAAAGAGGTTCATTGTTAGGCGTGTTTGTGTATTTGTGGTTAAGGAGTCGAAAAAGGGCATAAGTACGGGCGGCGATTTTTTGGGCTTTTAAAAATTCTGCAGAAGATAGGTCTGAAACCTCAGCCACTCCTCTCATGTATTTTTCTAAAGGCAATTCATTGATCAGCCAAAGTCGTTTAGTACTAGGGTTAAATTGAATTTCTATATCACCGCGAAATAAATTATCATTGACATTTTGTCCCCAAAACGGACCGTTAGTCCAGCTATCAATCCTAAATATATGGTCGTTATGAAGAGAGGAAAGGCGCAGAAAAGAATCAGTCATTAATAATCTTTTTCCAGAGTTATCGTTTAGGAAATAATAACCAAGTTGATAATCATAGTCAATCTTAAGGGACTCTCCTTCAGTGTTACGAATCAAAAGTCTATTATTTTGATCACGAATCTCATAAGCTTCTTGATTGAAACTAGAAATTTTTAGAGGAAGATAATTTTCTTTTTCGTTGTTTTCAATGTAAAGAAGTCCTACTCTAATATTTGGTCCTTCTGGTGAATTGGGCCAAAGAATTTTTTCTTTAATATTTATTGAAGTGGGTATTGTTTGCCAAAAGGTTTCTGGATCAGGGGTTTCTGTTTCTTCTGGTATTTCTGGTTCAGGAATGATTGTTTCAGGAGAGGAGCCAGGCGAAGTTGATTCGCTTGTTTTTTCTTCAGAAAGGGTCTGAATGGCTATTTCTATCTCTCCACCGGGAATTAAATCTGAGCCAGCGAAAAGATTAAATTTTTCCCATTGAGTTCCGACTTGAGAAGGAGCTTCAATTTTAAATCTAAAAAGAGTTTCTTGTCCTGAGCAGATATTCAAAACAGGGTTAATTCGGTTCGGAGTGGAAGAATTATACCAAGTAGGGTGACTGAATTTACTTTGTCCGCCATTTATAGTTCGAAGAGTTACAGCTTGAGCTCCAGAGCCTTGCCAACATTGAGAGCCAATATTTTTAAATTTTACCCAAAAACTTAAACTTTGTCCTGGAGATAATTCCGGAATCGAAGCATGACTTTGCCCAATCCTTTGAGCCTGGTAAGGGCTTTCTGCTAGACTTGCTTGTAAACCAAGTAAAAGCAAAGATATTAAAATAATTCCCATTAAGGGAAAAAATCTTAAACGCATAATTTTACTTTAACCGCAATTAGAAAGGAAGTCAAGGTGCCTTGATTAGCCCCTTTTTTCTTGATATTATTAAAGCTATGAGCTTGACTAAAAAAGTTTTTTCTAATTTTGCCCTTCAGATTTTTAGCCGGACTATTGCTTTGCTGGCGGGAACGCTAATTATTAGTTTAATGATGCGTTATCTCGGCCCGCGAAATTATGGTTATTATTCTATTTCTATCGCCTTTTTGCAAGTTTTTGGAATTATCGCTGATTTTGGACTTTATCTTATTAGTTTACGTTATTTAGGAGAGGCTGACTCCTTACCGCAAAAGGAGAGAGAAAAAAGAATTTCTTATTTAATGGGAAATATTTTTTCTCTTCGTTTGTTTTCTGCTTTTATTTTTTATGGCGGTGCTTTTGCTTTAAGCTTTCTTTTCCCTTACCCTCTGGCCGTTAAAGTGGGTATCGGCATTTTATCTGGTTCCTTGTTTTTTTGTACTTTGATTCAAACTTTATCTGCTTTTTATCAGAAAATGCTAGCAACTCGAAGTATTTTTTGGGGAGAGGTTTTGGGGAAGGTGGTTACTCTTTTTTTAATGCTCTTTTTAATTAGTCGTCAAGCTGGATTTTATTTAATTTTAATTTCTTTTGTTTTTGGAAATTTGGTTAATTTTTTGATTTTGTTTTTCAAGGCTAAGAGCTGGATTTTTTTGCGTTGCCGATTTGATTTTGTCTTTTGGAAAAAAATATTAAAAAAATGTTGGCCCATAGGCCTAGCTATTATTTTTAACGTACTTTATTTTAAGGCCGATATTTTAATCTTATCCTTTTATCGTCCTCCTGAAGAAGTTGGTTATTACGGAGGAGCTTATCGAATTTTAGAAGTTTTAATCACTGTTCCTCCTCTGTTTTTGGGATTAGTTTTGCCTCGCTTAACTCAAGCTTGGGTCAATTATGACTTAGAAAAGTTAAAAGAATTGTTTCAGAAAAGCTTTGATTTTTTAGTGATGTTGGCTTGGCCCCTGATTTTAGGGGTCATTATTCTGGGAAAGAAGATTATGATTTTGATTGGTGGGCCAGAATTTAGTTCAGCTGGCAATATTTTGCGTTTAATTATCATTGGTTGTGGTATTTTATTTGTGGGAGAGCTTTTTAAACAATTGGCTGTCAGTTTGGGTCAACAGAAAAAAATTCTTCCTTTTTATTTTATTACCGCGCTTTTTTCTTTAGTTGGTTATTTTATTTTTATTCCTATTTATTCTTATTGGGGAGCAGCCTTGGTGACTATTTTTAGTGAGCTTTTGATGTTTTCTTTTGCCTTTTTTCTTTTTTATCGTTTGACTAAAATTTTGCCAAAACTTGATTTTTTTTGGAAAAGTTTAGTCGCCAGTCTTTTAATGTCTCTAGTGTTGATTTGGTTAATTAATTGGTCAATCTTCTTTCTAATTATGATCGCTCCTTTGATTTATTTCTCTACTCTTTATTTTACCAAAGCCATTCGTCCCCAAAACTTCTTCTAGTTGGGGCCAGACCCCAAAAACTTCTTGCCTAAAACCAGCTTCAGTAAAGGGATTTAAGGGTGATTTTTTAAAACCGTCAATTTTTTAACGCTTTTTATGATAACGTATTTTATTCTATTTTTTTCTTTATTTTTTTTCTGGCTAAGCTGGAATTATCAAAAATATTCTTTATTTTTAATTTTGGCCCTGTTGCCCGCTTATCAAATTAGATGGCAATTATTTGGTATTCCCCTAACTTTTTTGGAGATTTTAATTTTAATTTCTTTTTTAGTTTGGCTGATCAAGAAAATTAAGATTAAAGAAAAAATTTTTTCTTTGGCGATTAAAAAAAACCGTTCTACTCTAGCTTTATTTTTTTTCTGGGTTTTGGTTTCAGGAGGGGCTATTTTTCTTTCTCCTGTTGGACGAGCAGGAGCTGGCTTTTGGAAGGCTTATTTCCTAGAACCTTTTCTTTTTTTAATTGTTTTTTTAGATGTTCTTAAAAAAAAGAAAGATTTTCTCTGGGCTGGGGCAGCTTTAGTTTCTTCGGGGATAATAGTTTGTTTTTACTCCCTTTGTCAAAAGATTGTTGGTCAAGGAGTTTGGAGCACTGAGGTTTGGGGACAGTCTCAAATTTTGAGAGTAACTGGTTTTTTTTCACATCCTAATTTTTTAGGATTATATTTGGCGCCTTTGTTCATTTTAGGCCTAGGTCTGATCTTTTTTCAGTTTCGAAAAGAAAAGATAAAATTAGTTTTGAGTACTTTTCTTTTACTTATTTTGTGTGGACTTTCTTTTATTTTTGCTCGTGCGGAAGGCGCAATCGTGGCGATTATTTTGATTTTATTCTTAGGAGGGTTAATTTATGCCCCTGCCCGAAAGTGGACTTTAGTCTTATTTTTAATTTTTGTTCTTTTAATTTCTTTTTACCCTTCTTTTCGTTCGGGAATAGCCGAGAAAGTTTTTTTACGTGATCTTTCTGGACGCTTAAGGATTAATATTTGGCAAGGGGCATGGCAAATAATTAAGGATGGCCCTATTTTGGGGCAAGGTTTGGGCGGTTATCAAGTTTTAGCTCCTCAATATCAAAAACCTTATTATGGGCCTGATGGGTCGGGTTTAGTTTCGGTAGAAACTCATCCTTATCCCCATAATTTATTTTTAGCCCTCTGGCTAGAATTGGGTTTATTAGGGTTGGTGATTTTTTTCTTGATTTTATTTCGTTTCTTTGAAATTGGTTTTCGGAAAATAAGAGAAGAGCCAATCTTGGTTGGTTCTTTAATGGGGGCAATGTTGGTGATTTTAATTTATGGTTTGGTTGACACCCCTTATTTCAAAAATGATTTGGCAATTCTTTTCTGGGTCATTATTGGCTTGATGATGGGGATTAAAAATTTAAAAAACAAAAAAGCCATTTTTTCGCCAAATTAAAAAAATGGCTTGGAAATGCGCTCTGGCAAAGGATTTTAAAACATAAAAAATAGGGGACAGTCCCCCCTTGATAAAGAAAGAAATATAATAAGGAGAGATGGCCGAGTGGTTGAAGGCGCGGCTCTCGAAAAGCCGTAGAGCAGTAATGTTCTCGAGGGTTCGAATCCCTCTCTCTCCGCCAATTTACAATTTCAGGGTTTTCGGAAATTTTTTGCACCTGCGGTGCGGTCGCCTTGCCTGCGGGCGAGGATGAATGGTCTTGTAGAGCGTTTTGATTGTTTTTGATTAAGAATTTTATAATGGGCTTTTGATGTTCTTTAATTTTGGATTGGTGACCTGAGTGTATATTTGAGTTGTGCGTATGTTTGAATGGCCTAGCAATTCTTGTACATAACGTACGTCAGTTCCATTTTCTAGTAAATGCGTTGCGAAAGAGTGTCGCAGAGAATGAAAAGTTGCTGGTTTGTTGATTTTAACTTTCCTAAAGCTTTTGCGAAACATTTTTTGCAAAGAAGTCGTGGTAAGTTTACCGCCTCGATTAGAAGTAAAAACAAAATCACTCGCATTTTTGCCGGCAACAATATTTCGCAAATCATTTTGTAACTTCTTTGGGAGCACGCTAATTCTATCTTTTTTGCCCTTAGCATTTTTAATGTGCACGACAAGCTCATCAATGTGTAAGTCGGCAACTTTCAGATTTATCACTTCGCTTACTCGCAAGCCGCAAGCATAACCGAGAGAAATCATAAGTTTGTATTTTGCGTTGTCTGTTGCTTCAATAATTTTCTCAATCTCTGCGTGTGACAAAACTACAGGCAATTTTTTGTTCCTCTTCGCAAACTTTAAATCAATTTTTTGAGGATTTTTCAAAACTTCCGTATACAAAAACTTTATTGCATTGAGAGCAAGATTGATTGTTTGTGGAGATTGCTGGCGTTTGTGTTTATCAAGCAAAAATTCTTCAATCGCCTTTTGCTTGTTTTTGATCCCAGCATTTTTTGAGAATCTGATATATTCTTTTATGTAAAGCAAATATGCTTTAAGTGTTTTGGTTGAATAGTTCCTCAACTTTAAAACCCGCTCGGTTTTGTTCAAAATGTTTTCCATGTATAAAGGATAACAAAAGTTTGCATAACACGCAAGATATTGTTACAATACAACCATAAAATTCAGATAAAAACCAGTTAGCCAACATCGCTACGCTCGTTGGCTAATGGGCGGCGGCTTCGCCTTGTTAGACTCCTCGCTACGCGACGTCGTCTAACTGCGGTATATCCAACATCCTTTCGAAATTGTGCTACAATTTCTTCAGGACGTCGGAT
>JAIPGN010000002.1 GCA_021735685.1 Patescibacteria group bacterium | reverse complement strand
TTGTTCAAGGCGGTAATACCTTTGGAGGTTTAGCCACTTTAGGAACTAATGACAATTATGATTTAACTTTTGAAACTAATGGTTCAAGGAAAATGACCATTCTTGCTGGTGGCAATGTGGGAATTGGAACAACGAGTCCGGGGAAAGATCTCCATATTTATGATGCTGGCTCTGAAACGTCTCTTGCTCTTCAAAGAGATAGTGGGTCTTATAACAATTTATTAATTTTTCAAGATGGTTCTGATATTAAATATTGGCTTGGTACACCTTCTTGGGGACCAGATTCAGGTATGAATTTTTATCTTTTTAATGATGATCAAGGTAAAGCATTATTACAAGCGGAAAACGATTCAAATAATCTCTTCTTGGTTCCTGCGGGAGGCAACGTCGGGATAGGGACGACAGGCCCGAATCATACTTTAACTGTTGGAGACACTTCTTTTGCAGCAACAAGCGATGAGGCGATTCAAATTGCGAGTTCTGGCGATACTCATTTTATTATGGGAGAAGATGCAGATAATCATGGAAGATTGCAGTGGGATGCTTCTGAGAATAGTTGGGAATTTAAACTGACAGACGGAGGAACTTTGAGGGATAATGTTTTGGTTTTAAATAACGACGGTAAAGTTGGTGTTGGCACTGCTTCCCCAGATTACACTCTGCACACTTACACGCCCACAGCATCTGGTTCTTCTTATCTTCAGGTTGATCGTCAAGCTGATACAGAAGCAGTTGGTTTAGTTTTGGCCACTGCTGGCACTCCAGATTGGTATAACTATGTCACTGCTGACGCAGACCGTAGTTTGATTTGGAATGACGGAATCACTGATTTAATGACTCTAACTAATGATGGTTATTTAGGAATTGGGCCAGACTATACTTCGCCTAACGCTTTATTGGATGTAAATAATAAATTTTTAGTCAGTGATACTCAAGTCACGGTTAATGTTCCTCTTAATTTGGCTTCTGCTGGTGATATTTCTTTTGCTTCGGATTTAATTTTCACTAATCCCACTGCTTCCTATATTAAATCCCAAGCCCCTTTATATATTCAGGCTGGTGACCCAGCCCAAAACGTAAATTTAACTTTACGCGCTTCTAATGCGGGAGAAGTAATTGTGGATGACGTTTTAAGGGTCGTTAGTAATGCCTATTTGGACGGAGGAGCTACTTTAGCCACTAATCTTGACATGAATGGACAAGATATTCTTGCCGTAGATAAGCTGACGGTTAATACTATTGACCCGATTCACGAGATTAATGATAAAGAATATGCTACTTTTGTTTCTTTTTATGCTGGTGGGCAAAAAATGGAAACCAGCGGAGTGATAAATTTAGAATTTAGAAATTCGGATTTAAAAATTGAAGGAAGTAATTACTTCTATGTCATTGATTTTGAAAATTTAGAAGAAGGTTCTGATCTTTGGCTGTTTTGGAAAACCGTCCATCAAGATTTAGAAAAATTAACAATCGCCTTAACTCCGGGTTTTAATGGTCGCGTTTGGTATCAAAAAGTTGATAACAATAAAATTATTATTTTTGGCGACCAATTAGGTGAGGTTTCTTATACCTTAGTGGCACCACGTTACGACTACAAGAAATGGCCCAACCTTATCAGCTCGAAATAAATCAGTAATTAGTTATCAGTAATTCTTAATTGATAATGAATATTTTGAATTTTGTTCATTTGGGTTTTGGATTTGTTTAGAGTTTAGTGTTTAGAGTTTAGAATTTAACTAAAATAAATAATTAAAATAATTATTTTTTTATGTCTCAAAGAAATAAACTTATTTATTTGATTATTACTATTATCGTCATTCTTTTTTTAGTTGTCGTCCTTACTCCTCGTCAAGAAGAGAAGTATATTGAAGAAGAAGTAGAAGGTTTTACGCTTAAAGAAATCAGTGATTTAGAAGCAGCTCCAGAAATAGAAGTGACAGAAGAGCCAATAGTAGTAGCTCCCGGCGCTAGTTTAGTAGATCAAGAGGGGGTTGTTCTAACTGAAGAAGGAGAGGCAGTAAATAGTGATGACGTGGGCGTAGGATCTAAAGATGCTCCCCAACAATCAGAAATTTTAGAAGAAGAAAAAAAAGAACAAGTGGCCGAAAATTCTTTAAATATGGAAGTGAGTCGGGAAACTGGTTTTGTCCCTAATGTTTTTAGAGTTAAGCCCGGACAAGCAGTCACCATTCTTTTAACCGTTACTGATAACCAAAAACATATTTTTCGTTTCAAAGATAGTCGTTTAAGAGCAGTAGCAGTAACTGTTAAAGCTGGTGAATCTCGAGCAATTACCTTTAATGCTCCTACCCAAATTGGTTCTTATGAATTTATTTGTGGCGATCCCAGTCATAGTGCTACCGGTCAAATGGTTGTCGTTAACGAATAAACAGTAATTGGCGATCAATGATTATCAATCATTAAAATAATTATTCCTTTTGTGTTTTGTTTTAGAAAAATTAAAAAATTTATTCCTTTTTTAATAATATTAGGCTTGTTGGCTTTCGGCTTTCATTTTCTTTTCCCATGTGCTTTAGCTAGTTTAGGTGGCTGGAAGGTTGATTCTTTGAATCAAGGATTGGTTGGGCACTGGCCTTTGGACGGTGCTTATTTTAATTCTACCACCAATCAGGTTGCTGATATTTCTGGTTATGAAAATCATGGGACAAATTCTGGCGCCACCCTCACTACTGATCGCTACGGGCAAGCTAACGGGGCAATGGGGTTTGGAGGGGATGGAATAAAAATATTTGCCGGGAATGATTCATCTTTAAAATTAGAAGATGATATGACCATTGCTATGTGGATTAATCCTTCTTTGTGGACTCCAGGTAGACAAATATTATATAATGGTTTGTATTATATAAATTATCGAGGAGATTGGGCTGGAGATAGATTGTATTTTCTTTATCGTATCAATGCCTCGGGTTCTTCTTATGGTTGCTCTGCTTGGGCTGACTGGGGTGGAGCTTGTTCTTCGACGGTTGCCTTTTCTCAAAAGGATCAATGGTATCATGTTCTTGGAATCAAAAGGGGTTATAATTTAGAATTTTGGATAGACGGGGAAAAGGTTGACGAAAGGGCAATTTTTGATACTTATACCGAAAAAACAACTGGTTTTGGCAATTTGCACATGGGTGATTTTGATGGTTCTTTGCAAGACGTCCGCATTTACAACCGTGCGCTTTCCGAAGATGAAATTGCCCGTCTTTATGAATCTTACAAACCCAAACTTTCTGCTAGCTCCACCAATAAGGGCCTTGCTGCTCATTATCCTTTTGACAACTTTAGTGAATATACAGAGAATCTCTTCCCAAGGGGTTCCGAAGCTCTTGCTTTTACGAGCGCTTATAATGGGAGTTCTTATGGGTTCGGCGCCAGCACAAATATTCAACAAGAGATAGATAATTCTTTGAGACCAGAGAGTAATTCTTCAATAACTAAGGTTTCCAGGATTAACAGTGGTGAATCGCAAAGAGACTATGTTCATTTGGGGTTATCTAGTCCGTTGAACTCTACAAGAGTTATTTCTTTTTGGTATTATGGAACCTATGGCACACTATTAAGGCCTTATAATAATGATGGTAGCGCTAGTCTTTATTATTTAGATGAAAATGATGAATGGGTTGGGGGAGGGACAGGCGTTACTCTTCCCGTAATTGAAAATCAGTGGCAAAAAATAGTAATTAAGATGGTTAACAGGGGAGAAAAAAATGGGACTGGCTGGAGTTGGTTTGTTATGCATAATAATAACGGTTATGTAACCTTGTCTAATGAAGAATACTGGGCCTTTACGGAATTTCAAGTGGAAGAAAAATCTTATTCCACTCCTTTCATTGATGGCATTCGGGAAGATTTAGTTAAAGATAATAGTGGCTATTTCAATCACTCTACTTTAGATTCTAATACGCCTAAGTGGGTTGAAGAAGATGATTCTCGAACAGGGGTTTATGAATTTTTTAAGGGGGAGCAAAGGAGAATTCAGCTTCCTGATCCCTATTTAGGCACCAAAACTATTTCTTTTTGGGTTAAAGTAAAAGCAGGAGAACATAATAGTGCCGAAAGAGTCCCTTTTTTGGTTTATAATGATGGAGTCGTAACTGGCTCTGGAGACACTAGGCAGATTTTGCTTTGCATGCAAGATAATAAATTTAGAATGCATGGCTGGGGAACTTTGGATCCTACTGCCAGCTCTAACATTAATGATGGCGAATGGCATCATTTGGTTTGGCACATGAACCATCATGCTACGGAGGCCAATCAAAGGTTGATGAATATGTGGGTAGATGGAACTAAAGAGGTGACGGATTTTAATTATAGTCAAGGAAGTTTTGGTCCAGTGGCTGATAGTTATTGGTGGGTTGGTTATAATTCCCGAAGCTATTCTTCTTATTTAAGAGATGCTGGTGTTTTAATTGATGATATTCGTTTTTATGACCGCAAATTAACTGATGACGAGGTTGATTCTTTATATCATAAAGGTAAAATTGGCAGTTCAGTTGAGGTAACTACCGGCAGTTTATACAAGGGATTAGTTTTGGATATGCCTTTAACGGCAAAATATACTAAAAATGAGACTCTAGGTTCAGAGATCATGGCCGACACTACTCCTTATTCCCGAGAAGCGAATAATTACGGAGCAACGGTAAACGACGACTATTTACAGGTGACAGAAAGTAGCACTACTTCGCAATTTAGAATGATCGCGGATGATTTATTAGATTTTAACCAAGGCACAGATTTTTCTTTAACAGTTTGGGTTAAAGATTTTTCCAGTAGCAGTGAGGGAGGCTGTATGCGTTCTGTTTTGTCTAAGGGTTACTATGGTGGGGGTTTTTGGCATTGGGTACCATACGGATAGTGATAATTTCGGAATTGGCATTAGAACAACTGACAATAATTACAATTATAATTATTATGCGAATCCTGGAGACGGGCAATGGCATAATTTAACTATGGTTTATTTAGCTGAAACAAAAACGCTTTATACTTATTTTGACGGAGGAGCGTCTTCTGGAAACATGGTGTTGGGAGGTGATCAAACCTTTGGTAATGTGGATTATATTTCCATAGGCAATGGCCGAACGCTGTATGGAAATAGTGATATTTATGAAGGCAAGATACGTAATGCCAAAATCTATAACCGCGCCCTTTCCGCAGCCGAAGTCAAATCCCTCTATGATAAAGGAAGATAGGGCATTTGGTGATTGAAGATTAAAGATTGATGATGGAAAAAACCCTAAATCCTAAATCCTAAATCCTAAACAAGCACTAATGTTCAAAATCCAAAATCCAAAACAATTTAGAGTTTTGGGCATTAGAATTTAGAATTTATTCTTAAATTAAACAAGCATCAATGAACAAAACTCGAAGATTAAAACAGTACGATTTAGAAGAGAGAACTTTTGTCTTTGCGAGGAATACGAGAGCATTTGTTAAGAAATTATCTAAAACAATTGGGAATTGGGAGGACAATAAACAACTCGTAAGGTCTTCAGGTTCTATGGGGGCTAATTATATAGAAGCGAATGAATCATTAGGCAAGAAAGATTTTGTTTATAGGATTAAAATTTGTCGCAAAGAATCTAAAGAAACAATTTATTGGTTAAAGCTTGTTGATGCTGGCGGTAAAAATGAGTTAGAAGAAGAACGCCAAAAATTAATTAATGAGGCCATTGAGTTGATGAAAATATTTGGCGCTATATTAGAAAAGTCAAAATGAATTTAATGTTTTGAATTTTGAGCATTTGAATTTAGATATTATTTAGAATTTACCTGCCTGCCAGTTTATCTATCGAAGGCAGACAGGCAGGGATATTAGAATTTAGAATTTATTCATCATTGATCAATTATTAACTTATGTTTTTTAAGAAAAGAAAGTCTAAATTTGAAAAAATAAAAAGATGGCTTAACGCCAAAGTTTTAAATTTGTTTAAAAAGAAAAAACCAAAATTTTTTTTAAAGCCCAAAACCCGCAATTTAATTTTTGGGACTTTTTTAATTTTGGTTTTATTTATCAGTTCTTTCTATTTATTCTTTCGCCCGAAGCAAGCCACGGCTGAATGGTGGGATACTAATTGGCATTACAGGAAGGCAATTGAAATCACCAACAGTGTTTCAACTCAAACTGATTTTCAGGTTAAGGTTTTGGAGAATTTTGATATGTCGGCTGATGTAACTGCCGGCAAGGTTCAATCTAATTTTAATGATTTAAGATTTACAGATGTTAATGGCAAGATGTTAGATTATTGGATTGAAGACGACACTGCTACTTCTTTGGATGTTTGGGCGCGCCTTTCTTTTATCCCGGCCGGCACCTCCACAGTCTATATGTATTACGGCAACCTCGGCACCAGTGACCGCACCATCACCATTGGCACCTCTTCTTTTCCTGGGTTAAGTTGTAAAGCAATTTTAGATGCTGGAAATTCTTCCGGTGATGGAGTTTATTGGATAGACCCTAGTAATGGTGATTTTTCAGACAAAGAGCAAGTTTATTGTGATATGACTAATAATGATGGTGGTTGGATGTTGGTAACTTCGGATATGATTGAATCTGTTTATACCGCTTATATGGTCACTTCTACTTCTACTGATCCCCACGGAGGAATAAGATATAATTTTGTTTCTACAGAAAGAGGTTGTGGTAATGGTATGGATCCTAGAGCAACTGTTAAAATATCTAATGACTATCAATGGGATCAGGTAAGATCTAAAAAAATACTTGGCCCAAATGGTTTGGCAAGTTGTTGGGGGGTAGATGGAGCTAGTTATACGGTTCAAACAAATCTTTACAAATATAATGCGAGCGAAGGGGATGTGATACAAGACTGTCATCTTACTTGTGAAGTTTCACAGTTTGATATACCACCTAATGTGTCTCATTGTGATACGGATACTGATAATTTTGGTAGATATAATGGTGACGAAACTCGTTATTTTACACAAACGTCTAGAAGAGTGGGCAGAGGCACTGTTAGTGGGCCAGGGGTCGGGTTAGATTGTCAAGGTATCGGATTAGATTGGAGCATAGAAAATATATTTATAAGGGAAAACAGCTTATTATATCCCAACTTAACCTCTACAATAAATTCCGAAGAACGCGGACCTGCCCCAGTTGGCTATTGGTCATTTAATGAGGGATATGGAACTACGGCGCAGGACAGAACTTCAAATAATAATGATGGGACAATAATCGGCGCTACTTGGAAAAATGAGGAAGATTGTATAGCAGGGAATTGTTTGTGGTTTGATGACGCTTCTGATCGGGTTACTGTATCATCTACGATTATTCCTGATCTAAGCGAGATTACAGTTTCTATGTGGGTTAAAATTGGTCCCGCTCCTGCTTCTAATTATCCAATATTTTTCAATGCTAGTGGTCAATATTTATATTTAGCATACCATCATGATACTGACAGATTTCGTGTTTCTTGGAAAGATTCGGGTTCTAATCAACGACATATTAGCGCTTATGACTTTGGAAATAACAGTTGGCATTATATTACAGTCACCCTTGCGAACAGTAGTCAAAAATTATATATAGACGGAATTTTAGAAGGTGAGGCCAGTTATACTGGGCTTAATTCTTCTAGTTTAACTGGAGCTAATATAGGATATTATAATACTAGTTATCAATTTTTAGGTTATTTGGACGAAGTCAAAATCTATCCCTACGCCCGGACAGCTGATCAAATTAAGGCAGATTACGCAGCTCGTGGAACGAGCAAAGGAACTGTCGCTTCTCTGGGAGGGGGTCCTTCAACAGGCTCAGGACAATCTCTCTCCAACGGCCTTGTCGGCTACTGGAAAATGGATGAGTCAAATTGGAATGGAACCAGTGGTGAGGTTGTTGATTCCAGTGGAAATGCTAATCATGGGACAGGTCAAAATAGTGTGAGTACTACTTTCACAGCTAAGTTTGGAATGGCTGGATCATTTGATGGTAGTAATGATTACATAGATTTAACAAATAGTAATTTTAGTAATACCTTTACTGATAGTGATGATTTTTCAATTTCTGCTTGGGTTAAATTAGATTCTTTGCCTAGTCAGTATACAACTGTAGTTGGTCAAAGATTTGGTGATAATATGGTTTTTGGCGTTAATCCTTCCGGTAAATTGTATTTAAACATGGATGATACGAGAACTGGTAGCCCAAAGAGTGATACATCCCTAACAGTAGATAGTTGGTATCATGTAGTAGCTACTTATACAGGTTCAGATAATAGTCATATGGCTAATTTTTATATTGATGGACAATTTGATAATAGAGGAGAGTCTTATGATGGTAATGGTTCTGGTTCAAGTGCAGAATTATCTATAGGTTGCCAATCTAGATCAGACATTGGAGCGGATAGTTATTTTTATGGCGAAATTGACGAAGTCCGCGTCTATAATCGAGCTCTTTCATCTCGCGAAGTCCGCCAGCTTTATGAATACGCCCCCGGGCCAGTCGGTCACTGGAAAATGGACGAAAAGAGCGGAGATTATGCTTATGATGTTAGTGGAAACGGAAATGTTGGAACATTGATTAATGGTCCAACTTGGACTAATGGAAAATATGGCAGTACTTTAAGTTTTGATGGGGGGGATGATTATGTTAGTGTTTTAAATAGTACAATTTTAAAACCGGAAAAAATTACTGTAGAAGCTTGGGTTAAAATGACAGACGATACTGCTAGAAGACAATTATTTCTTACTAAGTGGAATGGTTATTCTTGTGAAACAGACACAAGTCATCGTCCATTTTTTAGAATTACAAACGGAGGAGATTCTCCCAGAGGAGACGCTTTGGCTATGGATGAATGGTATCATTTTGCTGGCGTGTATGATCCTAGCACTGAAGCCATACATCAAGGCAATAGTTTATATATTAATGGTCAGTATGTCGGAACTACTGCAAATAGTAATTCCATTACTCATTCTGATAGTATTTTAACAATTGGTAAATATACGGGAGGTTATAATTGGGGTGGAGAAATTGATGAAGTTAAAATCTACAATTACGCCCGCACCCAAAAACAAATATTAGAAGATATGAACGCCGGCCGACCGGCCCAAAAATTACCCATCGCCCACTGGAAATTTGATGAAGGGACAAATGGAACCTGTCTTGGAAAGTGTTCAGATGATTCAACGAAGTCCTGCCGAGTCGATGACGATTGCGAAGATTTAGCTACTTGCGAAGGCGAAGGAAAAGATGTTTGTGATGCCTCTGGGTATGGAAATGATGGCACAATTTCTGGTGCTACCTGGACTAACGCCGACAAAATCGGCAAGGCGTTGGATTTCAATGGGAGTAGCGATCAAATAACTATTAATAATGATTCAGGATTTCAATTAGATTCAGCATCTGATTCGTTTACGCTATCTACTTGGATTAATATTGATGCTGCTTCAGCTGCGAATGCATTTATTCTTGGGAAAAATTCTGCTTATGGATTGTCTATGGGCACAAACTTAAAACCACATATGTATTTTGGTAGTGGCAGCACAGATTTAATAGCTAATGCAACAATAAATACTGGCACTTGGTATCATATAGTTGGCGTATTTAATATATCTGAAGCAAAAATTTATATAAATGGAGTGCTTGATAAATTTGGTTCAATATCAGGTGTAGCTTCGCAGGGGAATAATTTAACTGTCGGTGGGATAGGGGTTGCGAATTATTATTTCAACGGCCTCATCGACGATATAAAAATTTGGAATTATGCCCTCACCGAAGACGAAATTAAAGCCGAATACAATCAAGGAAGAGTGGGCGTAATGGGTTCTTTTGGTGGAGATGGTGGAGGTTCGACCTCGTCAGCGAGTACAGCTGAGTATTGTGTTCCAGGGAGTTCTGATGTCTGTGATCCTCCAATTGCCGAATGGAATTTTGAAGAACACTCCGGCTCCACAACTTATGACACCAGTGGAAATGGAAATACAGGAACATTAACAAGTATGGAGGAATCCGACTGGGTTCCTCCTGGGAAAATTGGTGGGGCTTTGGAATTTGACGGATTAAACAGAAGAGTTCTCGTGCCAGCAAATACTGATTTTGATTTTGTAGGGGATTATACTTTAGAAGCGTGGATTAAGCCAGACGATGTTAGCGAATATCGTCATGGAATAATGGGTAAATTATCATCTAATGGCTGGGGTTTAAATTTAGAATACGATAAAGCTAATTTTGGTAGTCATACTTGCAGTAATTTCGAGGGGACTACTTCATTAGAAGTTGGGGCGTGGTATCATATAGTGGGCATATACAAAGAATCAGGGAGTGAAGAAATTTATGTTAACGGCCAACTGGATTCAACTGGAAGTCTTAGCGATGGGAATTGTAATAATGATACAAGCGATGTTGTTATTGGGTGGTATAGAACATCAACGACAGAAGGATTTGATGGCAAAATTGATCAAGTGCGTATCTACAATTATGCTCGAACCCCCGCCCAAGTTGCCTGGGATTATAATAAGGGTAAACCCATTGCCCACTACAGAATGGATAAAGGTGAGGGAACCACAATTTATGATTCTTCGGGAAACGAAAATCATGGTACCTTAAACCTTGGCTCTTCTGGACAAACATCTGCTGGTTCAGTCAAGGTTTCGAGCAACACCGCCTGGTACAATGGCCGTAACGGCAAACTAAACTACTCCCTCAACTTCGACGGCAGCGATGATTATGTGGAAGGTGGTGGTGCTCAAATAGATGGGGGTCAGTTCACAATTAATGTCTGGGCCAACCCAACGGCAACAGGAGATAGACAGTTATTCGGCGTGGGTTCGGAACAAACAACTAATAAGGCTATATTTACGAGATTTAATTCATCTACAAGTTACCGTTGGGGGTTTTGGGGCGATTATATTGACGGGACTTTCGAGAACATTTTGAATAGATGGAATATATGTTTACAATGATATTGCATCCTAATAATATTTTAGAGATATGGCAAGACGGTGAATTAAGAGATTTTAAGTCGTCTGGTGGTTATTCTGGCAATGGTCTATTTAATTTAGGCAGAGAGTTAGCAAGAAGTTATCAGCACTTCCAAGGCCAAATAGACGATGTCCGCATCTACAATTATGCCTTAACTGAAACCCAAATTAAAACCCTTTACAATTTTGGTGCTGCCCGTTTCGGCCTCACCAACTAACCTTTCTCTAAATCCTTTAACCTTGAACAAAACACTTCGTCATACACAAATAAAAAATGTACGAGGTTCGACCTCGTACATTTGCCCCTAAAACGCCTTAACCATGCTATGTACGAGGTTCGACCTCGTACATCCCGAAGGTTGTTATTAAAGGGCTTGCGTTTTTCTGGACAAGGATTATAATTTTTATAGTAATATTATAGATTTTTTTTATGGCTAGATTAATATTTTCAACAGGAGAATATTATCATATCTATAATCGGGGCGTAGAGAAGAGAGATATTTTTTTAGAGAAGGGAGATTATTTGCGTTTTATTCATTATCTCTATGTTCTCAACGATGACAATCCCTTAACCGTTGATTTTAGAAGGAAAAATTTCAAAACCCAAGAAGTAAACAACATGTACGAGGTTCGACCTCGTACATTTTTTTCGCGAGAATTATTGGTTGACATTCTTGCTTTTTGTTTAATGCCGAATCATTTTCATCTTTTTGTTCGGCAAAGAAAGGAAAAGGGAATTTCTAAGTTCATGCAAAAATTAGGCACAGCCGAAAGCATGTTTTTTAATTCTAAATATGATCATTCGGGGAGTGTTTTCCAGGGTAAGTTTAAAGCAAAGAGGGTTAAAGACGAAAAACAAGCTTTGGTGCTCGCAAATTATATCCACCTTAATGCGATAGGATTAATAGAATCAAATTGGAAAAGGGGAGTTGTTGGGAGTGCTCAGAGGGTTATTGAATTTTTAGAAAATTATCGCTGGTCTAGCTATCTTGATTATATTGGCAAAAAGAATTTCCCTTCTTTGATTGATTTTAGATTTCTAAGGGGCTTAATTGGTGATGCCAGTGATTTTAGAAAAATGATAAATGGCATTATCTTTGACCAACAAAATTTAACTCAATTCTTAGAAAATTTATCAAACAATAACATGTACGAGGTTCGACCTCGTACATTTGCCCCTAAAACGTCTTAACCATGCTATGTACGAGGTTCGACCTCGTACATAGAGTTTCTGGGGATATAAATCAAGGTTTAGTTGGTAAATTAAAATGAAAGCGAAAAAAAAGAAAACTAAAAGGCAAGAGGTGGGGAAGAAGGGGGAAGATTTGGCAGTTAAGTTTTTGAAAAAGAAAAAATATAAGATTGTTGAGCGGAATTTTAGGGCAGATAAATTTGGAGAGATTGACATTGTTGCCAAAGATCAAGGAGAATTGGTTTTTGTGGAGGTAAAGGCCAGAACTGATGAGAGGTTTGGTATTGCTGAAGAAGAATTTACTTATCGCAAGAAAAAAAGATTTTGGCGAGCCGTTCAAAATTATTTATTCAAAAAGCATCTAGTGGATCATCCTTGGCGGATTGATTTAATTACGATTCTTTTTAAGGGCAAAGAAAAAGAAATTCAACATTATCAATATCTTTCTTAAGTGACACGGGGAGAGAGATTGTTTCGTCGATGATTGAGATTGCCGTGCTCCCTGCGGTCGCTCGCGCAATGACGGGAAAAGGCGTTTCTCGCAATGACGGGCGGAGAAATTGCTTCCTGCCTGTCGGCAGGTAGGTGTTCCTCGCAATGACAGAGGAGAGAGATAATAAAATAATTGTATGGATAAGATTAATATTGAAGACCAAAATTATCCAGTTTTATTGAAAGAAATTACGAAGCCCCCTCAAGAATTATACTTTGAGGGTGAATTAAAGAAAAAAGAAAAGTGCGCTTTGGCGGTAGTGGGCACCCGCAAAATATCAGATTATGGTCGCCGAGTGACTGAATATTTTGTTAAGGTTTTGGCCCAGTCTGGGGTGACCATTGTCAGTGGCTTGGCTCTCGGGGTTGATGGCTTGGCTCACAAGACAACTTTACGAGAAAAGGGAAGAACAATTGCGGTTTTGGGTTCGGGTTTAAATCAGATTTATCCGCGCATTCATCAGAATTTGGCTCAAAATATTGTCAAAAATCAAGGGGCTGTGGTTAGTGAATATGATCCGGAAATGAATCCTTCTAAAATAACATTTCCAGCTCGCAATCGGATTATTGCTGGCTTAAGTTTAGGAACATTGATTATAGAAGCTCCAGAAAAATCTGGAGCTTTAATTACAGCTCAAGAAACAATCAAAGAAGGAAGAAAGCTTTTTGTGGTGCCAGCTCGTATTTATGATCGCAATTCAAAGGGGTCAAACATTTTATTAAGAAAAGGAGCCGAGGCTGTGATTGAACCTAAAGAAGTTTTAAGAGTCTTGGGGCTTAAAGAGCAGGTTCTTAAAAAAGAACAAGAAAAAGAATTATCTTCAGAACAAAGTCGCTTGTTGGAGTTTCTGAGGGAAAATTCAGTTTCAATTGATTTTTTGATTGAAAAAACTGATTGGCCAGCACAAAAGATAGCTGGTCTTTTAATAGAAATGGAACTTAAAGGATTGGTTAAGGATTTGGGTTCAGGAAAATATGTGGCCGTTTAGAAAAAAAGATATTTTAGAAATTAATATTTAAATTTATGTTAGCTAAAGTTTTTTCTGCGGTTAATGAAGGGTTAGATTCTTCTTTGGTGGAGGTAGAAATAGATGTGGCTGGCGGTTTTCCTAGTTTTGAAATTGTGGGGTTGCCGGATAAGGCGATTAGTGAAGCCAAGGAAAGGGTGCGTTCGGCAATTATTAATTCTGGGTTCAAATTTTTGCCAAATAACAAGAAAAGGGTGGTGGTTAATTTGGCTCCAGCTGATATTAAAAAAGAAGGTTCTGTTTATGATTTGCCCATTGCCTTGGGGTTGCTTTTATCTTCTGGCCAGAATCCAGATCAATCGCGGCCTAGCCCTGAAAATCAAGAAGAGACTCAACCCAGAAAAGCAGTTAAAGAGCTAACTGAGGAATCTCTTTTTGTGGGAGAGCTTTCTTTGGATGGGCAGCTGCGCCACACTAAGGGAATTTTACCTATGGCTATTTTAGCAAAAAGGCTCAAATTGAAAAATATTTTTGTGCCGGAAATAAACGCTCTGGAAGCTTCTTTGGTTAAAGGTTTAAATGTTTATCCTTTGAAATCTTTAAGGCATTTGTTTCAATTTTTGGCAAGCCAAATTGAAATTTCTGTTTTTAAGTCTGGTAAAAAAATAGAAAATTTGTTTTTAGAAGAAGATTATGATTGTGATTTTGCTTACATCAAAGGGCAACAGATGATTAGAAGGGCCTTGGAAATTGCTAGTGCGGGCGGACACAATGTTTTGATGATTGGCACGCCGGGCTCGGGGAAAACTTTGTTGGCCCGGGCCATGCCTTCAATTTTGCCGTCCATGAATGACAAAGAAATTTTAGAAGTAACTAAAATTTATAGCGTAGCTGGTCTTTTAAAAAGAGATGAGATTATTAAAAATCAACGACCATTTCGTTCTCCGCATCACACTATCTCAGATGTGGCTATGGTGGGCGGGGGGCAAATTCCTCATCCCGGGGAAGTAACTTTAGCTCATCGCGGAGTTTTGTTTTTAGACGAGTTGGCTCATTTCAAGAGAGGCTCTTTGGAAAGTTTGCGTCAGCCCCTGGAAGATGGAGAAATTTCTGTGGCACGGGCCCGGGGGTCTATAACTTTTCCGGCCAAATTTATTTTAATTGCCTCTATGAATCCTTGTCCTTGTGGTTATCACGGTGATCCTGACAAAGAGTGTAAGTGTAGCGCTGGAGAAGTTATGCGTTATCGTCGGAAAATTTCCGGACCATTTTTAGATAGAATTGATTTACATATTAATGTACCAAGAGTAGAAGTTGATAAATTAATGAATGAAAAGGTTGCTGAAAGCTCGGCCGAAATTAGAGAAAGAGTAGAGAAAGCACGCCAAAAACAAAACAAAAGATTTGTCAATTCTAAGACAATGGTTAATTCGGAAATGGGCATTCAGCAAATTAAAAAGCACTGTCAATTAGAAAATGAGGCTGAGGAATTATTAAAAAATGCCTTAGAGAAATATGCTTTATCGGCTCGGACTTATCATCGTATTTTGAAAGTGGCTCGTACGATAGCGGATTTAGAGAATTTAGAAAAAATTAAACCAATTCATATTACGGAATCAATTCAGTATCGTACTAAAATAGATGAAAATGTTTTTTAATCTTATAAAAAATAATGTACGAGGTTCGACCTCGTACATTTGCCCCTAAAACGCCTTAACCATGCTATGTACGAGGTTCGACCTCGTACATTTTTTCTTTTTTGTTTATTTTTAGGGAGAGGAAATGGTGTTGGCGAGTAAATTATAGCTTTTGGGATTGTAGATAAAGATATTAAGGGGTTGATTGATGCATTTTTTGGGCAAAGAAAAGGAATTTTGTCCTTTTTTTATTTTTTCATTTACGCAAATAACAAAAGGTCCTTTTAATCCTCGAAACTCAGAAATAACGGCCATTATTTTTTGATCCTCATATTCTGGCCGAAGTTCTATTGCCAGCTTATCTTCTCTTTGTTCGGCTTTTAATTCTTGTTTTCTTAATTTTTGATATTGGAAATTAAAGGTTTTTTGAAACTCGTCCACAATTTTTTGGTGGTCGGTAATAATAATATTTTCATCATTAGATTGAAGGGCCTGTTGGCTCCAGTTGTTGGTTCCAAAAACAACTATTTGATTATCAACAACAAGAGTGTGGTGATGCAAGAAAGGGTTAAAAAGAATGTCAGTTTGCTGGTCAGGCGTTTCTCCTTTTAAGTCAATGGTTCGCCAAGCATCATTAAGAATTTCTAGATTACCAAGATGATGCTTTTTTTTCTGGGAAACGAGACGAGGGAAGATAGAATTTCTCTCCCAAAAGGTATAATCTTCGGCGATAATTTTAATATCCAAGCCTTGTTTTGCTTTTTCTAAGAGAGCTTGCGAAATATTTTGGTCGCTAGCTTGCCAGATCATAATTTTAATACTCTCTTCGGCTTCTTCGATTAAGTTAATAATTCTTTGGTTAATGGAATTTTTTTTCACCCCGGGACTGAACCAAACCTCTAAGAAGCAATCATTATAGTTAATGTCTTTGGCCCAGGGTCTGTATTCTTTGTTTTTTAATTTTTGAGTTCCTTGCAGGTCTTGTTTTAAGAGTTCAAATTCAAAGCCATAAGTTTGGATAATTTCAGAGTCAGTGGTTGAAAAAAGAAAACTAGGATCGTAGGATTCTTGTATTTCGGTCCAATTCAAGGAACCGGTAATTAATTTTTCTTGAGAAGTGCCTCGGTCGAAAATAGCAAATTTATGATGCATATTGGGGCCAAATATAGTTCTTCCTTGGCCGGGATAAATAATTTTAATATTAGCTGGCGAATGAGCGAAGACTAAGTCATGTTGACGATCTTTTTGAACGTCTAAGACTAGAGTTACTTCTACTCCTCTTTCGCTGGCTTCATATATTTTGTCTCGCAAATTTTTTAGATTAAAGGAATACATGGCCACTTCAATGCTTTTTTCTGCATCTTGAATGGCTTTCTCGATAATTTTAGTGAATTTATTTTTTTGAATTTCGTTATTGAAATAAGTATTAGCTTGAAGGTTTTCTTCTTTTTTTGTGATTTCTCCAGGTAAATAATTCGGAAGCTCGAGGTTAAAGATCTGCCAAGAAGTTAAACGACGGGATAGAAAAACAAGGAAAATAAAAAAGATTAAAAAATATAAACAAATTTTCCAAATTTTTTTTCTATATTTTCTATACTTTTTTAATTTTATTTTCAGCAAAGGCATATTTTTTATGATAAGAGATTAATTGGTTATCTTGAGTAGAAAGAAGAATAATAATAGAATGGGGTAAATTTTGATCTAATGTTTTTAGGATTTTCCTTATTTTTTCATAATTAAGGTCTAGCCAAAGATTATCAATGATTACAACCTTCGGCTTATTAATCAAACAATAAGCTGCTTCCAAAGCGAAAAGATGAAGGGGGCTAGAGGTAATGGTTTGGCAATTTTCAGCAGTAAAATGTTGAAAAGAAAGAATAAAATGAAGAGATGGACATTTTTTAATAACTTGAAAGGATTGAGTGATATCTTTTTCGGTAATATTTTCTCGATTTTTCCCAGTAATGATTTCGCCAATATTTTTTTCAGAATTGATTTGAGGTTCAATAAAATGAACGTTCCGAAATTTTCTTTGCCAGTCATTGTAAAAATATCTTTTTGAATTTACTTTTACAATCCAAGCGCGGCGATTAAAAAGACCTAGTCCAGAAAATAAATATCCTAGGTGAGTTTTACCACAATGATTTTTTCCAAAAATTAAAACTCGATTTCCTTTTTGAAAAGAAAAATGAATATTTTTTAAATAAGGCCCAGTCCAAAATAGTTTGGTTTTAGTGGATTGAAAAGTAAGGGAAGAAATATTTTTGATGAGGTCACGGCGACTTTGATTTGGCTGGGGGCGGGGTAGACTAAGCATTAAGCCCAATTTGGCCGGTAAGATAAAAAGTCCAATTTTAAGACTGGTGTAAAGCAGTCGAGCTAGATAAATAAAAATAACTCCAGAAACAAATAAATTGTCAAATTGGGCATTAGCAAATAAATCAGGGAAATAAATTTGCAAAACATAAGAAAAGCCAACTACCAAGATTAAAAGACCAAAAATTATTCTATTTCCAAAGAGAATCCAAATTCTCCTTCTGATTCGAAAGTAAGTATCTAGTTTAACTAATTCATCTAATTTTTTGAGACTTTCTTTTTCTAGTTTATGTTTTTGAATAAAGGGTAATTCATATAAAGAGGAGGTGATGTGTTCAATAATCTTAGAGTAAAGCGTGGTTTCTTTACTGACATAATGTTTGGCAATGTAATAGCCAATCAAACCTAAGCCAATGTTTATGGGGATAGCCAAAAGGACAATAATTAAGAGGGTGGTATTTAAGAAAAGGCTAATTAAAATTAGGCCCAGAACATAGAGCCCCCATCGCATTAAGCCGACTACACTATTATCCATCCCCATTTGCAATAAAGGGAGGTGATAAGATATTTTGGCAATCAGGCTAGCTTTGTTTTCAGATTTAATTTGATTAAAGGGTTTGTTTAGAAAAATTTTAATCCACTTGCGGCGCAATTCGTTGATGAGGTGAATAACTAAACTTTTGCCAATTTTTAGTTCCCAAAAGGCAATGATCATATAAATAATCACTCCTATGGTTAAAAAAATTAAGGCAAAAGAGATTTGAGGTCTTTCTAAAAGAGCACTGGTTTGACGAAGGTAATTTCTCCCAAAAATAAGCAAAATCACTTCTAAAATGATTTGAGAAAAGAGAAGAATTAAGAAAAAATTGATTTGACGACGGTAACGTCGAGAGAATGATTTTAAATAACGGAAATGAAATTTTTCTAATTTCAAGGGTCGATTTTCTTGTTTAATTTTTGCCCTTTGCTGATATAAATAAATTTGCGAGTTTTTTTCGTCCATGATGTACGTCTAAATAATATTTATATAAAGAAGGAATTTTGATGATTCCTTTTAGTTTTTTTTGAAGAAGTCGTTGGTGACGAGGGGTGTAATTATCAAAGAAATATTTAACCACAATCCGCATAAATTGCTCTGACATTTTTTTTATTTGTTGATCATTGTTGACTAATATTTTTTGGGAGATTATTTGGAGGAATTGGTTATTAAGGTTATCTTCTCGTTGAAAAAGAATTCTTTTTAGATATTTTATCTTTTGATATTCATTTTTAGGCTTGTGACTTAAAATAGTTTGACGCCAATGACTAATCGTTTTTTTAACAAAATTTCCCTCTAAGCTAATAATTTTATTTTTAAAATTATATCCCAGGAAGTTAAATTCTTTTTGAGTAGAAACTAATTGACTCTTTTCTTTTTTAATTTTTAGTTTTAGTTTTTTGATTTCTTGTTGGCAATGTTGGAGCATCTCTTCCAATTTAGATTCATTTTTGTCCATTAAGATTATATCATCTCCTACTCGGCGGTAAAGAGAAACTTTCTTGCCTAAATAATGGTCCAGATCATTAAGATAAAGATTAGCAAAAAGGGCGATCAAGGGCACTCCTTGAACTACTCCGATGGAAGGGTGAAATAATTTTTCGTCTTTGTAAACAGAATTGAAAATAAATAGTTTTAAAAGTTCTATTATTTTTTCAGGCAATTCTATGTCTTTTAATTTCTCAACTAAAGTTTCTTGGTCAATGTAATTAGAATAATTCGTTAAATCTAAAATTAAAGCATAGTCTTGACCGTAATATCTCTGATAACGGCGAACTACGCTGCGGGCTGCATAATAACTGGGACGAGAAGAACGATAAGAGAAAAGAAAAGGGGAGTAATTTTCTTCAAAAATAGGTTCTATAATTTGATAAATAGCCTGCGCCTTGATTCGGTCTTTAATGTTGTAAATATAAATATCGCGTAATGATCCGTCTTTTTTGGGAATATAGCGACATAAGGCTGGACTAATTTTTACTTTTTCTTTTAGCTCTTTTTGGGCAATTTTTATAATTTGATTAGCTTGCGGAGCAATGTCTTTTATTTTTGTTCCATCTAAACCAGCGTAGCGAGAAATCTTTGCCCCTTCTTCAAACTGTTGAATTAAGCTTAAATAAGCTTTTTCAATATTGTTTCGGCTTAATATTTTTTGATATAAGTCTTTTTTAAAAATAGTCATTTTGAGAAAATAAAAACCCTTAAGAAAGGGTTTTAATAAAATTAAAATAAATAAAAGTTGGCCATAACATAGTATTTGCCAAATGGCATACTATTAATCAAGTAAAATGATACCGCGAGGGAAGCTTGAACAGTTTTTTTTACGTCTTTTTTACTTATCCCTTCGCTCCCTAGTCTTGATGTTAGTCAAGTTGAAAATTAGCGAGCCCCAGGATTGTTAACATCCCTAAAGAGGGTTGTGATGGCAAGGTTTTATGCTATAATTATAGCATAAAAATAAAAAAAGTCATAGTTTGTATTTTTAAAACTTATGTTTTTTGAGTTTAAGATCAGAAACAAAAAGGAGGAGAAAAGAAGAGGTAGTTTTAAATTTTTGGGTCCTACTTTTTTTATTTTGTTGATTTTGATTACGATTTTTTTTATTTACGACAGAACACCTTCCGAAAGTATTCCTAGTTTTTATGAAGAAATTAAAGAAGAAGGAGATCCTGTAGATCAAAGGGCTGAAGTTTTAGAATCAGTCAATTCACAGCCAATTTCATCTCGTCCTAATTTAATTAATGGTCTCTTAGAGGTGACTTTTACTGACATTCTTTCTGGACAAGCTTGGTTGGATGAAGAAAAAACTGACCTTTATTTTGACTGGACTAGCGCTAGCTTGTTTTTTCCACCTTCTTTAAAGGTTCAGGAGTTGCCGTCTAATCAAGTCCAGGGAATTGTTGCTCAATTTTTTGATGTTAATAAAAAAGAAGAAAAGGCAAACTCTCAGGATCTGGTTAAAATTTTATTTCCGGAAAATGATTTTAAACAAATTGCAGTTTTAGAAAATAAAGAAATTATTTATTTAGGTTTAGCGCAAGATAATTCTTTTGAGATTTGGGAATATAACTCTCAAAGCAAAGAAAAGGAAATGATATTTAGCCAAGGAACTGAATGTCCAGGTTATTTAGCTCTCTATTTAAGGAAAAATGGAGAGTTGTTTATTTTTTGGGCTAGTCGCTATAGTTTGGCCTATCAAATTAATCCAGAAGGATTAATTCAGGATTTAAGTGATGCTTTTGGTTGGCGGCTGGCGAGCAATAATCCGGTTTTTGTAAATGAATATAACGGTTTTATTTATATCTTTAATCAAAAAAATGGTTCTATTATTCGTTATAACGACCAAGTAAGTGCACGCCTTGATCAGGAATTTTGGTTTAATTATCAGCCAGAGTTTTTGGGAATGGAAAAGAATTTTTTGTTAGTGCAAGTCCCAGGTGGAGATAAAAAAGTTTATCAGATTGATGACCATGGTTTTGATTTACGCAAAAAAAGACAAGTGGTCTCTGAAAAAGTTAATTTTGATGTACGTAGTGTTGGTGCTGCTCAGATTATTAAAATTGACGGCAGTTTTGAAGAGAGCAGAGCTCAATATTTTTTGTCTAATGACGGAGGTAATTCTTGGCAAGAAGCTCAGCCAGGGCAAATTGTGATTTTTGAGGACCAGAGCAGGGCCAATGATTTGCGTTGGAAAATTGTAATTGACCCAGAGAAAGATGTAGCTCCCCAAACTCCATATATTAATTCTATTGGTTTAAAATATTGGTATCGCCGATAAGTTTAGTTGTTTTGGTTTGCTTTTGATAAAAGAAGTGGTATAATATAAGCGTAATTCTAGTATTTTCAAATATATAATTTAAATAAATATGAACACTAAAAAAATTCTTTTTAAAAATTTCTTAAAAGCAATCCCTTTGCTTTTAGTTCTTATGGGGGGATTGTTTTTTGTTAATCAAGTGCAAGCCAAAGATATTATTTTTGATGGGAATATTAATTTACAGGGTGAATATAAGATTATTAATATTACTTCAAATACAACCAATCCTTCTGATGTGGCTACCATAGACTACGTGGATAGTGCTTTCGGCGCCCTTACTGGAGGAGGAGAAAGCGCAATTTGGAGTTGTTTAACCATGGAAGGAGATGTTTGTGTTGCTGGCAATAATACTATTTATCCTAATGATGGAGAGAATTGGAAAGTGTCTCTAGGCTACAATCCCAGCTCAAATCCGGCTGCTGTTTTAGATGTAGAGGGAAATGTTGAGGTCGGAGGGACGATTACTGTTAATGATTTTATCTGTAGCGATTGTTTGGGTTTGGACCAAATATCTGATGTGTACGTTCTTAATACAAGCGATACAATGACTGGATACTTAGGATTTAGTGATAAGGGAAGTGGTTCGAATCAATTAATCAGGATGGGTGGTAATCAACTTGGAGGAATATATCAAATCTCAGATAGAGGAGGGCTTATGTTAACTTCAGCCGATGACACTCTAATCTTAGCAAACGGAGACACCGGGAGATATTTTGGGGGAAATATAAATCCTGACGGAGAAAATACATATGTTTTAAGTGACGGCAATTTTTATGTTAAGACAGACTTACAAGAAGGCTGGGGAACAGAAAATACCTTAGTATTTAATAATGCTGGCGCTCTTACTGTTAATGGAAATACCGTTTGGCACGCTGGTAATGATGGTGGGGGAACCGGTTTGCATGCGGACTTGTTAGACGATCAACATGGGAGTTATTATTTAGATACAAGTCCTGCTGCTCAGGTAAAGAGTGGCGATTTGCGGGCTGATAATTTCTTGGTAGACACGAGTACAGTTCTTAATGACGCTGCTTTAACAGTGAACGACGTTAATCGTTATGTCTGGACACCAGCTAATGGTTGGGGCGTTTATTGGAACACTTCGGATAATACTATTGAATATTATGGCAGTGGAACAGAAAGAGGTTATTTAGATCTAGATAATGGCAATTTACAGATGGATGGTAGTTTAACGGCGAATAGTCTAGCTGTGAATGGCGCCATCACAGGTGCGACCCTTGACACTGGACAAGGAGCTAATGAGCTTTACGACATGAATCAAAATGTCTTAACAACCAGTAGTCCAGATTTTGCTGGTTTGGATATAGTTGATGGCAATATCAATGTAAGCGCTAGTAGCTTCTCAAGCTCTTCTCAAGGCGTTGTAATTGCTAAATCTTTTATTCCCCTCAGTCAATTCAGAGAGGTAGCACAAGGAGCAAGCGTTAGTATTACTGGCGGAGTGTTACAAAATAGTGGACCAACGGCTAGGAATGGAATTGGCAGATGGGATATTACATCTTTCCCCCAATCAATTACTTTACATATGCCAGGTTCTTGGTGGACTAGAGGAATATCTTTCACTAGCGCTTATATAGCTGAAAGTTCATATCCAGACAAAAAACTTCCCGCCAGTTTTTTGGTTGAGAGAAGCACTAACGGAGTTGATTGGGTCGAAGTAGCTGATGTAACCAATAACACTAGTTGGTATTTTTACTCTAACAATATAACAGATGCACCTTATATTAAAATTACGGCACGAGTTGCTCAAAGTGGACAGACCACAAGTTCAATTGCTAATATACAAGTTTTCGATGCCTATGCTACTGGCACAGGACAACCATTTTCTGTCAGTGGTGAAGGTGATGCCATATTTATTGGTGGTGATGTTGGAATCAACGACACAAGCCCCAGTTACAAGCTCGATGTTAATGGTGATGGAAGATTTACTGGCAATGTGACCGTTGCAACTCCAACGGCTGCTGGCCACGCTACAACAAAAGAATATGTAGACGGTCTTGGTGGTGGCGATGTTTATGGTCCAGGTTCTTCGACAGATAATGCTGTTGCAAGATTTAATGGCCCAACGGGCAAACTGATTCAGAACAGTGGAATTGCAATTGATGACAGCAATAATTTAACAACAAACGGTTATTTAAGGGGAGACGGAATTTACGTTGGCGATGATGAGTATTTTTGGAGTGATTCTGAGGACAGAATTGCCACAACAGATGATTTTTATGTTCAAGCTGCTAGCTCTAATACTTTTTTATATTCCACTAATACTTATCTCGGGGCTTCTTCTGGTGACAATATCTATGTGAGAGGTAATACAATAAGCGGAACTAGTTGGTCAATACCAGCTAGTGGAGCAGCTACTTTCGGTCAGCCAATAACTGTAGGGTCGCCTAGTGCCGCTTCACATGCCGCGACCAAAGGATATGTAGACGGTGCCATTGTCCCAGCTGATGGATATATTGGCGATACTCAAGAGCACATAGCGGGAGGTAATTTAATTATGAGGAATGTTTATTTAAATGTTGATAGATATCAAGGAGCAGATTCAGGAATTCAATGGTATAACGGCTCATACAATGCTTGGGCTGAATATATGGCTCCCTCTGGTACTGGGCAAGGCCCAAAAGGTAATCTTACCGCCCCGAGTGGTAGCTTGGTTTCTGGTTGGGCCTTGAGAAGCTTTATTGAAAATGCCAGCGGATATGGTTGGACGTTTGAGTCTGGAACGTCGAGTGACACTACTCCAGATATTGTGGCTGAGATTAGATCAAGTGATGGGAGTATGAAAATTGGTGGTAATTTTGATGTCGCCGGAGGAGAAATAACATCCGCTAATAAAATTGAATCAGATAATGACGCAACATTTCCTTATATATATTTAGATTCAACCGGTGGTGGAGATGAATGGACGTCACAGGGAGTCCATATTTCAATTGGCGAGAGTGGCGATTTAGGAGCGGCTTCGCTTCATATGACTTATGTTGGCAATGGTTATGGATATATTGGTTCGGGTGCAGTGAGTAGCGGAATCCCAGGGTCTTCATACTTTAGATTTGATTATGATTCTAGTAATATTTACAGTCCAGATGTCCTTACCTTAGGTAATGATCTTTTTGTAAATGATTTTGCCAGAATAGATGCTTTAAGGGTTGGGAACGCATCTACAGATCCAGGAGATAAAAATATATATGTCGAGGGCGACGCTACGGTGATTGGTAAATTAACTGCTGGAGAAATTGATCCTCCTTACAGCATTGATGGAATAATTTATGCCACCTATGGGCATTCGACAACTGGCCTAAAAGAAGAAACAGTGGGGAAAGTTTTACTTTCCAAGATACAAGACACAAGATACAATAACCAAACAAATTCCAAATACCAAATTCCAAATAGCCAAATTTATATAGCAGAGATTGATTTTGATAACGTAAAAAAAGGATCTGATCTTTGGCTCTTTAATGAAGTGTCCGCCTTTGGTGAGGATTGGAATGATTTAGTGGTAAATTTGACTCCCGAAGGAAAGGCTGATGTTTGGTACGAATTTATCCCAGGAGAAAATAAGTTGATTATTTATGGCAATCAACCAGTTAAAGTTTCTTACCGTTTAATGGCACCTCGTTTTGATTGGCCAGAAAGAGACACCAATTTATATAACCAAACTGGTGAAGCTCCAGAAGGTGTCGGCATCTTCGTTCGCTAGTGTTAGTTAGTAAGTTTTTCTAATTTAATAAAAAAAGTCCTGCCTAGGTCGGACCTAGGCAGGAACGAGATAAAGTTTGGAGGCTGAGCCTCCAAACTTTGTTGTTATTTTGGGAGGTTACTTAGGAGCTGAGCTCCTAAGTTTGCCTAGGTCTGACCTAGGCAGGAATAGATAAATGTACGAGGTCGAACCTCGTACATAGCATGTTTAAGGCGTTTTAGGGGCAAATGTACGAGGTCGAACCTCGTACATTTTTTTTGTGAAAAAAAAGAAGGGGGAAGCACAATGGCTTCCCCATAACACGATCTATTTTAGAAGTATTACCTTCCCAGAGGGACGGTAATCTCAATTCAAAACTAAAACAAAAAAATGATAAACCCGAGGAGTTCATCATTTTATTTTTTAGAAGGATTGTATAAAATTGCTAATCTGCTATAATTCGTTTATTAGTTGAAGTTTAGCTAAAAATAACAAAAATAGATGATAAAGTTTAATATTATTCTCAATAAATTGCCTAATTTTTATTTTTTTATTCAAAATTTATCTCAATGGCATTGTAGTTGCCGAGAAAGGCATAATATTTTTTGGCAAGAGAAATTTGGTGTTTTAACAAAGAGAGAGAAGCAAGCGATTGCGGATTTTAAGAAAATTCATCTGAAATATCCCTTTGGCAAAAATTATTTAGGTCGCCCATTCTTTGATTGTAAGAATCCTTGGGCGGTTTTTAAGAAAGAATTGACCAAAAAAGAATTTGAAAATTTGCAAGGGATTTTTTCTGTTTTGAAAAATAAATTTGAAATAATTTACAAACAGGAGCTACCTTATTTAGAAAAATGGCAAAAAGCTTTGAATGAGCGGGTGAATAATAAGAATCAAATACAAAAAATTAGTCAGGCATTAGCTAGCGTTTTTAACCTTTCCGAGCCTCCCGAAAATGAAGTGAACGTTTATCTTTTAATTTCTTCTCCTAAACAAAGTGGAGGAGGGTCAAACATTGATAACAAGAGCATCAGTATTGAAATTTCCCGCCAGCCCCTTGGATACATTCCTCATATTATTGGGACAATTTGGCACGAGACTACTCATCTTTGTTTTCAGAATCATTACTTTATGCCTTTAGTTAAAGAAACTTTTCCTCGCAATTGGAAAGCAGTTTCGCTGATTAAAGAGGCAGCCATTTCCAGTCTTTTTCCTAAGGGTATTTTGGCGGGGAAATTTTTAAAAATTAAAGTTAATAAGGAGCGCTCCCTACATGGAGGAGTGCCGACTCGACATAATGAGAGACTTCTTGCGCTTACAGAATCTTATCTTAGGGGTAAATTTTTTTTTGATAAAAAATACATTGAGGAAGTATATTCGATTATTTCCTAATTATTACAAAAATATTAAGTAAAAAGGGGATTACGTTTTGTAATCCCCTTGTTTGTGGCGCTAATTGTAAGGAGCGTCTGGAAAATCAACATGATCATCATAATTATCCCAGTGATCATCATAATTATCCCAGTGATCACCATAATTATCCTGATGATTTATTTGTGTATCAATTCTTCTAATTGCTCCCTCGATTGCTTTTGTGCCTTTCTTGTTTTCCCACATTTCTCTCACCTCCTTTATTAAATGAGTTTTTGTCTTTTTGCCAAAATTTTTTTAAGATAAGAGAAAATCACTTTTCTGCCCTCACAGAAATAATATTTTCCCCTTATTCCTCCGATTCGATGATAGGTACATCCGTTATTACACGAATCTTTCCATTCACAGATTTGACAGTCAGGATGAGTAAATGCCATTTCTTCTATAATTTCTAATCTTTTTGAGTTATTTAGAATTTCTAACAATGGTTGACGAGACAGATTGCCTATCAATAGATTTGGATTACCAGATAGTCGTTCACAAGAGGAGTAAATTCTTCCGTCATATTCAAGGCAAAAGAAATTTGCGCATGAGCCTTTAAAACTGCAGTTTCTTGATTTTTTCTTCAATACTCCGCAGATAAAATTATCAATTTCTCGAATTTGTAGATTCTGATCATTTTGAGTCAACCATAAGTCAATGTAAGTTTCGAAAAAATTAATCAGGTCTTGATTAGTGACATTCTGTCCTGGCATCAGTTTATTTGTTTTTTTTAAATCAAGGTATGGATTAAGACCTACGCTTTTTATGCCAAGCTTATTGATCAAGAAATTAAAATCTTTTTTTACGTTGCTTATGTTGTCGTGCGTAAATGTCTGGATAATTCCTGACCGAATGCTGTGTTTTTGGAGAATTTTTATCCCCCTTATAACTCTATCAAAAGAACCCTGTCCTCTGGAATTTTTTCGAAAGCGATTATGGCTTTCTTTGAATCCATCTAAACTGACCCCTACTCCAAAATCATTTGTTTTAAAAAATTCAGCCCATTCATCGTTAATTAGTGTGCCATTAGTTTGAACAGTGTTTCGGATTAACTGGCCCTTCTTTAAGAATTCCGATTGGATGTCAATTATCTTTTGGAAAAATGTTACCCCCGCAAGTAATGGCTCTCCCCCATGCCAATGAAAAGTAATTTTTCCGTTAAAAGCATCCATATATTCTTTGAGGAATTTTTCAAGAAGCGCATCGCTCATTATGCGCGGCATGGATTGAGGGTTATTGTGAAAGAAGCAATAGTGGCATCTAAGATTACAGTAATCGCCGACGATTTTAATAATAGGGGTTGCCTTTAGTGGTAATTTTTTCTTGATACTTTTTTCTCTCTCTACATTTTTAATACTTTTCCTTTTCATGATATCCTCCTTGTTTGTATTTTTGTTACAAATTGTAACAAAAAGAATTTGTCAAAGATCGTGTTATTGGGTATAATATAGCAGAAAAAGAGAGAAAAATCAAAGTGGGTAATTGGGTACGTAGGTACTTGGGGATTGGGATTATATTAGATGAGATTGTTTCGCTCCTTACAGTCGCTCGCAATGACAAAAAAAAGGGGGGAGTTGCTCCCTGCCTGCCGGTTTATCTACCGAAGGCGGACAGGCAGGGCAATGACAAGGAAAGGCGCTCCTCGCAATGACAGAAAAGGTGGTTATTAAATTCTAAACTTTTTGTTTGGGAGGTTACTTAGGAGCTGAGCTCCTAAGTTTGCCTAGGTCCGACCTAGGCAGGAATAGATAAATGTACGAGGTCGAACCTCGTACATAGCATGTTTAAGGCGTTTTAGGGGCAAATGTACGAGGTCGAACCTCGTACATTTTTTTTGTGAAGAAAAAAAAGGGGGAAGCACAATGGCTTCCCCATAACACGATCTATTTTAGAAGTATTACCTTCCCAGAGGGACGGTAATCTCCTGCTTTTATTCGATAGAAATAGATCCCGGACGAAACGGGATTTCCGTTTTCGTCGCGACCACGCCAAGTAACTTGGGTGGTGCTAGGATCCAGGGCCCAAGCCTTGACGACTTGTCCCTTAATGTTGTAAATGGTTATTAGTGTACGAGGTCGAACCTCGTACATAGAAAAAGATATGGTTAATTCGGAGTTGAAAGGGTTGGGGTAGGCAGAAACAGAAGCAATGTTAAGAACAGGATCAGTAACAGAATTGAAGTCCACTCCTTCTCCGGACAAGAGAATTTCAATTTCCGGATTTTCGGGATCGTTGGATTGGATGAGGAGAATTTTATCGAAAAATCCGGTTGAGGTTGGAGAGAAGGTAATGAAGATTTCTTTATCGTTTCCCTGAGGGGAGATCAAGAAATTCTCGGGGTCAATAGAGAAAGGAGTTTCGGTGGAAACCTGCCCTTCAAGCGTTCCATTTCCGGAATTAGAAATGAAAATGGAAACAGTTGAGTCAGATCCGACAAGAACCTGACCGAAATTTATAGGGTTTGAATCGATTTCAATCACAGGAGTTCCGGTGATTGAAATAATCACGGGATTACTCCAGTCCGAAATGGAATTGTGACACTCAGGGTTAAGTAAGTGCCATTGGTCACGGACTTGCGCTCGGACATTGTAGTTCCCTTCTTCTCCCCAAGAGTGGGAAAAAGTAAGGGTGGTTCCGGAAGCAACAAGTTCGGTCCATTGAGTGATATTTCCGTCGCCCCAATTGAAGCGAACAGAAATTGAATCTTGATCAGGATCAGAGGGGGTTATTGAGAACTCCACTTCTTCCCCAATTCCCCAGGCGTTGCCACCAATGGGGTTGGGAGAATCGAAAAATGGCATGTAGTTCCAGGTGTAGATCTCATTGACGTTGCCTCTGATAGCAAGAACTCTTTCGTCTTGCAAGACTTCAGAAGAACTATTTTCATAGCAACCAAGAAAATTAGCTATGTTTTGCCAACCGTTTTGAGGATTATAGATTTCTCCGGACAAAGGAGCGCCTGGTCCCATTCCGCTGAAGGCAATGATTTTGTCATTCAGAAGCCTTTGGCTCTGATGACAGGTGCGTCCGATTAAGAGAGAGTCAGTGAAGGTCCATTGTTCGGTGGCGAAATCATATATTTCGCAGGAGTTATTGTAGTTATTACCCCAACGACCTGCTATTGCAATAACATTTCCATTAGATAGTAAATGAGATGTGTGGCCATATCTGGATTCGTTAAGAGATTCAATTTCAGTCCAAATTTCAGTATTAGGATCATAAATTTCACAATGTTCATAACTAGAATTTCCACCACCAATTGCCATTACGCGTCCATCGTCAAGCAATTCTAAAGTATGCTTAACTTTTTGGTAAATACAGAAGCCTGTCAAGGCAAATATTTCAGTTTCACCGTCATAAATTTCGCAACCTTGATAGTTGTTTTGTGAATCTCCACCTACGATCAGCACTTTTTCGTTTGGCAATAAAACGGCACGATGTTCACCCCTGAAATAATTTAATTCACCAGTTGTTGTCCACGTTTCGGTATCTGGATCATAGATTTCTCCGATTTTTGTAGAGGGACCTACACCATAATTAAATCCTCCTGTTGCCAAAATTTTTCCGTTAGGTAATTTTGTCAAGGAAAACTCATAACGATGACAATACATTGAATCAGTTGTTGTCCATATTCCGGTAATTGGATCATAGATTTCACAGGAAGACAAGGGGCCAGAAGAGAATCCGCCAGCAATCAAGACGCGTCCATCGTTAAGTAAGACGGATTGAAATTCTTGACGATTCTGGTTTAGGCTTCCTGTAAGATTCCACTCTCCTCCAAAACAAGGAACAGAGAGTAGAACGATCAATGCGGTTAAAAAAAATATCTTTTTCATGACATCCTCCTTGTTTGTATTTATCTCACTTTGAGATAAAGTTATTTGTCAAAGATCGTGTTATTGGGTATAATATAGCACAGAATATAACAAAAGTCAAGATACAAGATACAAGAGACAAGAAACAAACAATAATCAATAATCAAATTTTATATGAGGTTTGACTTAGAGGAAAGAACTACGGAATTTGCTAAGAATATAATTCGTTTGTGTAGAAAATTGAAACATAATTCAGTTAGTAATCCATTAATAGGTCAAATAATTCGTTCAGCGGGTTCAATCGGAGCTAACTACAGAGAAGCTAACGATGCTTTAGGAAAAAAAGATTTTGTTTATCGTCTGCGAATATCAAGAAAAGAAGCCAAAGAAACATTGCATTGGCTTGAACTTATTGAAACGGCTAATCCTAATTTTGAGAAAGAGGTAAAGATTCTTTTTCAGGAGGCAACAGAAATTAAAAATATTCTTTCTTCTATTATTAATAAGACAAAATAAGGGTTGCATCTTATATTTTTAAGCGCTATAATTATTTTAGATGTTTTTGGAGTTTGAAGTTTAGGATTTGTTTGTTTCTTGTATCTTGTTTTTTGTTTCTTTAATAATTATTTTTTAATATTTTTTTATGAAAAAGGAAAAAGTAATTTTATTAGGAGGAATTGTTCTGACTTTAATTTTAGGAGTTTGGGCTATTGCTTGGGCGGCTGATTTAAAAGTGAGTAATAATTTGAATTTAGGGCAAGAGGGAGGACCTTATGAAATTAAACATTTAGCAGAACCTGGAGCAGATGATAGTGCCGCGACCTGGGGTTATGCGAAAGATGCGGTGAATGGAGTTCATTCTTTTTCCTATGTTGGCATTTGGCGTCAAAATGCCAGCGATGTCTATTTAAATAAAGACGCCACATTGGGCCTTTCCGGTAATGTTGGCATTGGCACGAATGATCCGGGGCATCCTTTAGATATTAGGGGAAGCGGAGTTCAGACCTTGCAAGTAAAATCAACCTCTGCTACAGGTAGTCGAGGGGCAGAAATTAGATTAGGAGATGAAACTGGTACTTATGGAGAGTTTTGGAAAATTAGTTCTATGGGAGATGCCGTTAACAAGCCTTTGGTTTTTGGCTTTGCTGATTCCCAATTCCAGACTGATCAAGATCCAAAATTTTGGATTGACGAAGACGCTAATGATGATGTTAGTATAAGTATTGGAAACGCAGGTGCAAATGAATCTTGGTCTTTGTTGTCGCAGGGTTCTCAAACCAACACTCCTTTAATTTTTAAATATTGTGTAGCAGAGCTTTGTTCTAGCGTTCGAGGAACAATTCGTTTTTCTTTAATAGATGATCAGGCAAGAATCGGAATTGGCACGACAGAGCCAGGGGCAGCCTTACATGTCCAGCAGGGAAACGCCTGGATTACCAATGATCTTTTGGTAGGTGGTTTTATTGGAATCACAGAGTGTGGTTCTCCTGGAGAAAAGGGTATCAGAATAGCCGACGACTCTTATATTTGGGATGATGATTGCACTACTCCTAGTTGGCCGCCAGAGACCATGCCTAGTTCCAGTACTTTAAATATAACATCAGGAGATGCTATTGCTATCAAGAGTGGCGGTGACGGCAAAACTAGTACTAATTATGGAATTTATGTCCGCACTGATGGAAATGTCGGGATAAAGGGAACAGGGGGTAGTTATGCCTTGCATGTAGCTAGCGCAGCTGGAGAAAACCCTGTATATATCGGAGACAATTTAAATGTAGGTGGCTCTGCTTATGTTGGTGGAAACATGAATATTGATGGAGATATGAATGTTTCTGGTCTTACTTTTGCTGGTGGAATCGGCACAGAAAGTTGTACTTCTGGAACATTAGGGGCAATGCGTTATTATGAATCAAGCGGAGTCGCTTATTTTCAAGTTTGCATGAACAGCACTTCTGGCGCGGCTTGGTATACAATAGAGAGCCATTCCACTTCTGGCGCTTATTAGTTGAAATTATTTTTAATAATATAAAAAATATATGCCAAAAAATAAAAAAAAATATCTTTGGTTGATTGTTCTCTTGCTAGTTATCATTGCTTTATTTATAATGATTTCTAAAGAGGAGTTACTGGAAGAAGAAAAAGAGGAAATTGGTACTGAGATTTTAAAGATTGATAAAGACAAAAAAACGGAAGGAGAGGTGACCAAGAAGAGTTTAGAAGATTTGGTAAATCAATTGAAGGGAAATTTAGAAATTCCTACGGAATAAAAGAAACAAGACACAAGAAACAATAACCAAACAATATTCAATAACCAATAACCAAATATTGTATGAGGTTTGACTTAGAGGAAAGAACTACAGAATTTGCTAAAAATGTGATTCGTTTGTGCAGAAAATTGACACATAATTCAATGAACAGTAGGTTAATTGGACAAATAGTTGGGTCAGCGGGTTCAGTAGGAGCTAATTATAGAGAGGCAAATGATGCGTTAGGAAAGAAAGATTTTGCTCATCGTTTAAAAATATCAAGGAAAGAAGCTAAAGAAACATTACATTGGCTTGAGCTTATTGAGGTAGCTAACCCAAGTTTTAAAAAAGAAGTTAAAGCTCTTTATCAAGAAGCCACAGAATTAAAAAATATTCTTTCTTCTATTATTGATAAAACGAAATAGAGCTTGGACATTGAGTATTGCCTGCTCGCTGGCAGGCGGGGAATTTGCGATTTGTTTGTGTCTTGTATCTTGTATCTTGGTTATTGTATCTTTGTATAATTTATATTTTTTAATATTTTTTTATGAAAAATTTTAAGTATTTATTAATTTTAAGCTTGTTTTTAGTTTTCTTTTGGAGCTCGGCAGTTCATGCGGATTTAGCTAGCACTAAAAGTTTTTATGTGGATAGAATACAAAATAAATATACTCCTTCTCTGGCTAGTTCTTTTTATGGAAGAATAGAAGATATGGAATATATTAATTTTGAGGCAATAAATTCATTGCTTAGTAGTTTTGGTAGTGAGCTTACATCTTTAGAAAGTTCAATTCAGGCTAGTAGTACTGAGCAAGAAATTTTAGATTTAATGAATACTACCGGGAGCTCTTTAGATTTAACTTTTATGATTTTAGGGGATTCGGCCTTATCTTATATCCAAGCTAACGGCTTAGCTTCTCAAATCCAAAACTCTTATCAACTAATAAATGATACTAGAACTTTTGTGGCTAATTATACTACTGGGCCAGAGTATACTTTTTTTCAAAATAAAAGAAAATTAGTCTTTGATTGGCCCAATTTATCTAGTTTTATTTCTCCAGCTTTAGCTGCTGAAGTGCCGACCACGGGTTGGACTTGCCGTAAATATGATCAAACCGACCCTGAGCTTTGTGGGTCTCAGCTAAATCTTCAAGGCCAGCCTTGTTTTTTTTCTGAAGAAAATGGTTTATGTGTAGGCGATCCTGAATTAGGATTAGCCATGGCAGCGGCAGACGGTAATGAAGAACAGTGTATAGTTGAATTTTGTGCTCCCGAAGGACTGAAAGATTGTTATCAGGGAGGCAAGTGCGCAGCTAATGGATTATTAGAAGAATATGTGGGAGGAGCGGCACCTGAGGAACCAGGTACTTGTGGTAATGCTAATGGCATGACCTTCTCTTATGATGCCACTGGTTATAGTCCTTATCTTCAGTGCGCTACGGGAAGTTCCACTAATACTAATTTTCCTGTTCAGGGAGGAACAGAAAATTGGCTTTGTCAGACTAGCGGAGGAGATAGTTCCCAGTGTTCAGCTAGTCGAGAAAATCCACCAGTTGGTGCTTGCGGAGATGCTCACGAAAGAGTTTTTCCTTATGATGCTACGGGATATCCTCCCTATGAACAATGTTCAGTTGGAACACCTTCTAAAACCGATTTCCCTGAACAAGGGCAAAGTTTAGATTGGACTTGTTCGGCAGCTGGCGGGGATAGTCCGGTGTGTACAGCCAGCCGAGAAGAGAATCCAGAGACTGCTGTTTGTGGAGATGGAGTTGTTGAGGGGGAGGAAGAGTGTGACGATAATAATGAGGTTGATGGAACAACCGGAGATTTTTGTTATAATGACTGCACGAAAAGATATTTAGACACTGGCGACACTTCAGAATTAGATACATCTTTGGCTTTGTTGGATACTTACGAAGCAGATCCAGAGAATTCTTTAGATACTAATGTTGCGCAAATAGATGCTATTTTAATTGATATTTATAACGTTTACGGTTTGACGGAAGTGTCTGAAAACGAAAAATTAGCTCTTTTGAGAACCTACCAGCAATCTCTTGATAGTCTTTATACTGATACACAAACCTTAATTAATGGAATTGTTGTGGAGGTTGAAAACATTTTATCTTTATAAGTTTAATAAATTAAAGGTCTATAATTTTTTAATCAATCTTTAAGTCGAGAATAATTATGAAAAACAACAATACAGTTTGGACTATTATTATTATCGCGATTTTAGTTATTTTGGGTATTATTTTACTCAGTTCTAAGCCTGAAGTAGTTGAGCCAGAAGGGGAAATGCTTCCCGAAGAAGAAGGGGAAATGCTTCCCGAAGAAGAAGGGGAAATGCTTCCCGAAGAAGAGGGTGAATTTATCCCTGAAGAAGGCGAGGCAGAGGAAGTTTCTGAATCTGTAGTTCCAGATGCTAGTCCAGTTTCTGAAGAAGGTGAAGTTCTAACTTCTGGAGGAGAGGTTGCGGATAATACTGCCTTACCTGGTTCTCCAGACGCTCCCCGACAATCTCGTGCCTTAACCGAAGAGGAAGTTCCAGAAACAGCAGTAAAGTTAAGTATTAGCGCCAGTGGTTTCACTCCTAGTGAATTTACGGTTAATGCTAGTGATGTGGTCACTCTTTCTTTGACTTCAACCGATCGTACTCATGTCTTTAAGTTTGACGATGCGAGCTTGCAGGCGGTCGCTATTGGAGTTGCCGGAAACGAGACCAGAGCTATCACTTTTAAGGCTCCAGCTGCCGGTGATTACACTTTCTACTGTGACGTTCCTGGTCATCGAGGAAGAGGCGAGACTGGAGTAATGCATGTTGAATAATTGAGCCAAATTACTTTTAGAAAAAAGTATTTTTAGGTTACCTAAGAATTGAGGGTCGAGTTTTGCTTAAAAATTCGACCCTTTCTTGCATAATTTTTTTAGTATTTAAAATTTTGAAAGAAAATTAATGATGAAGTTGAGTTTTTTGGAAAAAAAATCTCTGAGAATTTTTTTAGTTTTAGGAATATTTGTTATTCTGGGAATATTTATTATTCCCAAATATTTTTTTAATTCCCCTAATAATAGATTTGGTTTAGAGAGAGTGGGAGCAGATATAGATTTTAATGTACGCGGTTGGACGTGGGGAGAGAATATGGGTTGGATTTCTGCGAATTGTCATAATGATTTTACTGCAGTTTGCGTGGGAGGTATTTATGACGGAGAGCCTTGCACTCAGGACGGAGATTGTGAGGGCGGAGGAGTATGTTCCAAGGACGGCACTTTTGAGAATTGTTGCCCGGGCGGAAGTACTTGCCCGAGTGGGATGGAAAGTCCGCTTTACGGATTAGTTTATGACACTCAAAGAGAGAGTTTAAGGGGTTATGCTTGGTCGGATAAGGTTGGCTGGGTTTGTTTTGGCCGTAGTTGTAAGTGTGCTGATTGCAGTAGTTGCGAGGATTATGTTAATTGTACAGGTTGTTCGGGTTGCCCCGAACCAGAACAGGTTAATCCTCCTGGCGGTTGGCCTTTTTCTTGGGCTTGTGTGGGCGAACCTAGTTGGTATTGTGATGGTGGCGCTAATGATGGGCAATCTTGTAGCAAGGAAAGCTCAGATTGTCCTGATGGACTATGTATCTTTGGTTGCTCGGGGGATGGCGGTGAAGATTTTTTAGATATTAATCGTTCGGGATCTCTTTGCTATAGTGTTACCAATGAAACTTTGAAAGCCCATTGGAAAATGAATTCTGGAGGTGGGGAAATTTCTGCAGCTTTAGCTGATAATTCTTCTTTTGGAAATGATTTTTCTATAGGAGTCTCGCCAAGCCTGGCGAAGGGAAAATTTGACGATGCTTTGCAATTTAATGGAGAAAATAGTTATCTTTATGCGTTGGATAGTCCAAGTTTAAGTATAAGTGATAATTTAACTATTGAAGCTTGGGTGAAAAGAGGAGAGATTAACAGAGAGCAGACAATTTTAAGCAAATGGGATGAATCTACGGGTGAAAAAAGTTATCGTCTTTGGTTTGATCAAGAAAATAAGCTTAATTTTTCAGTAGGTAATGGTGGGGAAGAAGCTACTGTTAAACAGAGGAGAGGCCTTTGTTTCGGGGGAGTAAACCAAGGAGAGCAGTGTTCCTCGGATGAGGACTGTGAGGGTAAGGGTGCTTTTTGCCGTAATGCTTTGATTACTGATGTCACTAAATGGCATCATTTAACCGGTAAATATATAACCGCCACTAGTGATAAAGATGCTTTTTTGCAAATCTTTATTGATGGTCTGTCGGTTAGTTCAGAAATTTTAGGCGAGATTCCATCTTTTTTGGAAGATTTAAATAATGATTTTTATTTGGGAGCGAAAAAGGGAAGCTCGGGTCAAATGGATAGTTATTTTACTGGTTTAATTGATAATGTTTCTCTTTGGACTTGTAATAATATCGGTTTGACTTTTGGAAGAAGTGCACGTGATGTTTGGGCAGATGCCAAAATAGAGGTTTCTGGTTGGGCCAAGGTTATTAATTTGGAAAACGCCGGTTGGCTTAACTTACGAGGAGCAACTAAACAAGGAAAAATTTGGGGCATTTATTTAAATAATTATAGCCCTTTTTATACAATGGGAGGATATATGGCTAATCGTCATGCCGATACCACTATGGATTCAGAGGGATTAGTGGGTAATTGGATGATGGATGAACCGAGTTGGTCGACTAATACCGGCAGCTCTATTCCAGTGGTAGATAGCAGTGGCGAGGGTAATCAAGGAATAGCTAGTGGGGCTAGTCCTAACTCCGATGGTCTTTTTAATAATGCCGGTCAATTTGACGGTTTAAATGATTATATTGAAATTGCTGATAGCGAAAAGTTGGATTTTAATGATGCGGAAAGTTTTACAATTCAGTTTTGGGTTAAGCCCATGGACTTTTTTAAGACTAGTGGATCTTTGCCTATCGTCAAAAGAAATAGCGGTCCTGGTTATGAGATTGGATTGGATTATAACGGGGGAATTTCTTGGTATTTAAGAGATGAGGCAAATAGTAAAGCTGATACTCCTGATTCTAATTATTTAACTCTCAATACTTGGAATCACGTAGCTGTGGTTTTTGATCGAGCTCAAGGAACCATTACTAGGTATTTAGATGGAGAGGTCACTGGTTCGGTTGATAGTTTTGGAGAGATTAGTGACTTGTCCAATAACTTAAGTTTATCAATTGGGGGACGTTTTTTAAGAGGTGATTCTTATTTCCGAGGCTTGATTGATAATGTTTCTATCTACGAAGTTGCTCGCACACCAACCCAAGTTCTTCGTGATTACCAGAAGCAAGATCCTTATTGTGTGGGCTGGGGCGATAATGATCATGATTATGGTGATCCTCCAGAACCAGCTGATTTTAATAGTGTGTCCGTAACTAACACGGAAGGATGTGAACAGCTTTTAATTCAATGGGAGTCATCGGACTGGGCGGAAAGCTATACTTATCATCGTTGCGATAATGTTGAGGCAAGTGATTGCGCTACTTGTTCTTACGTAGAATATAATGTTTTAAGTGGAGAAGAGTTTAATGTTCAGGATGTGGGACTTAGCTCAGATACTGGTTATTGTTACAAAATTGAAGCTCATAATGAAACTGGTTCTACTTATAATTCGGAGGGTCCGGTTTGGCAAAGAACAACCCTTTGCTCTCCAGAAAATGTGGAAATTGATGATAATACTTGTGGCGAAATAGAAGTTTATTGGGATTTATCAGAAACAGCGAGTGGCTACAATATTTATAATTCTTTAAGCACGGCGGAAGACTTTGCCGTTATTGGTCATTTAGGAGAAGCTATGGATTATACTAATTTAACTGCTCATTGGAAAATGAATGAGGAAGATTGGGATGGGACGTCAGAAGAGGTTAAAGATTCTTCTGGTTCTGATTCAACTCATCACGGGACGTCTTTTGGAGCTACGCCAAATACAAATGGCTTATTTAATAATGCCGGAGAGTTTAACGGCACAAGTAATTATATTATTATTCCCAACAGTGAAGAATTTGATAGCGAGACCATTACCCTTCAGGCTTGGGTGAAGAGGAGTTCTGCTGGCACTCGAGATGTTATTTTTTCTGACAACAAAGACTCAGAAGATGATATTAATCGTTTCTTGCGTTGGGAAATTGGCTCTGATGACTTATTAGCTCTTATTTTTGGAGATGGGGTTACTGAAAAAATAGAAATTAAAAGTGATACTTTAATTGATGACACGGATTGGCACCATTTGGTTGCTATCCGTAATCATCAATCTGGACAAGGAACAGTTACTTTTTATATTGATGGGCTTTTAGATAAAACCTCTTCTTATATTCTTGATTCAATTGCGCCTTTAAGCACGAATGATTTATTAATCGGCGCTAGCAACGGAGGATCTCCGGGATATTTCCATGGCTTGATTGATAATTTGTCTTTTTATGACGCTATTCGTAGCCAGGAAAGCGTTAGAGTAGATTATGAAGCGGGTGATTGTGGCCAAGACAATTGTTCTCTGACTGAAGTCTGTCATGTTTTAGGAGTAGAGGATAATAATTGTGGAAAAGGGCAGGATGATTCTAGTGTTTGTTGTTATACTGATCAGAGAATTTTGCCTTATGTAGACTATTATTATCAAGTGACTGCTGTTACAGACGCAGGAGAGTCTCCTTCTTCTAGCTGTGAATGGGAAGACTGCCCCGGCGGACTTAGTTCTTGTTGTCCTTGGGGGAATACGATTTGTTTCCCACCAGCTGAGATTCAAGAAGAATAATTCTTCAAAGAGAATAAAATTTCAATTTTAATATTTATTGTTTATGATGGACAATAAAAGCAAAATATTGATTATTTTTATTTTCTGGTTAGGGTTTTTTTTGCCTTTTCTTGGGCAAGGAGAAATTTTTGCGGTTGATTATCAATATATAGAGCCCCAAGAAGTTAAAGAAATGGTCATAGATTCTCGAGTGGAAACTCAAGGAACAGTAGTGGCCTTGCCGGGAGCCTTAGGGCTCCAATTTTTTTATATTAACGGTTGTCAAATTTATTCTTATTACAAAGATTTCCCAGAATTAGAAGAAGGGGATAAAGTTAAAGTAAGAGGAGTTGTTTCTCAGGCCCAGGGAGAGAAAAGGATTAAAATCAAAGAAAAGGCTGATATTGAAGTTTTAGGAAAAGATGAGTTAATTTCTCCTTTATTGATAAGCACTCAAGATGTTGAGCTTTCTTTAGTGGGGAGTTTAATTCAAGTTCAAGGACAAGTCATTGAAAAGAAGAGTCCCCGTCTTTTTTTAAAAGATGGGGAAAGAGAAATTGTTATTTATTTTAAAGATCACGCTGAAATCGATAAAAGAAAATACCAAGAAGGGGATTTTTTAAAAGTGACCGGAGTTTTAAGTTTAAGTAATGAAGAATTAAGAATTTTACCTCGTCGCGATGAGGATTTAAATTTCATCTTTTCTTCTCCGGAATTAATCAACGAAGAAGAGATGAATTTTTTGATTTTGGGTGATAATGAAGAAGATCAGGGTGTTGTTGATTTTCAATCCATAAAACCTTATTTTTTTATTGGCATTTCAGTTTTAATTATTATCTTAATTGTTTTAATCCTTTTAAAGAAAAGAATCTCTGTAAAATAAATTACACAGACTCAAATTGGGAAACTTGTCATAGGGGTTCAGCTCTAAAGGATTGACAAAATGGCTATTTTTTGCTTTAATACTTGATATGAAAAGATTGCACTGGAAATTGTTTTTAATTTTTTTGGCTTTGCTGGTTCCGGTAAGGTCAGTTTTTTCTTTGGGCCCGGCGCCAATTATAAAAGATGAAGAAGAATATGATTTTAGGTATTCTTCTATTATTGATTGGGATTACAGCACGGTTCATTGGGAAAGGGGAAAAATCACTTTAGATGGCGAGGTCGGAAATTTCAATTCTTCAGGAGTTCTATGGACCGAAGACATCAGATTTAATCCTCATATTTTTTCACTGACTGTCACTGGCGCTTATAGCCAGCCCTCAGGAACTAGAATTCTACTTTACGCTAGCTTTGGGGATGATTTAAGAGAATATCCTCTTAACTGGGGAGTTCCTTTTGAGCCGCCCTTGGTGGCCAAAAAGGTTCGTCTTAAAGTTTTTCTAGCCACCTCTAATTCTTATTTAACGCCAGAGTTAAATGAATTAAATCTTAAATTAGAATTAAAAGATTTTTCGGAAAGAGCTCCGCGAAACAGAGATCGAAGTCGGGTTTATGATTTAAAAAGGGTGCAGAGAGCTTTGGATAAATATCATCAAGAATTTGCTCAATATCCAATTGTTAGCGAGTCTAGTTTAGATAAAGATGAGCAATGGGAAGCTTTGGAGAAAATTTTAGATTCAGCAACTTTAAATCACCGCACGAATTACAAACGAAATTTTCGAGATCAAGTTCAAGGAGTGGCCGAGGATTATAAATACGGTTACTTGACTAATCGTTCGGGTAATGATTTTTTGCTTTGGGTGAAATTAGAGGAAGAAAATTCTGATCGTTTTGAGGATTCTTGGCAAGGAGAAGCTCTGGGAATCAATTGTCAACCTCCTCTATTTTGTTTAACCTCAGTTTCGGTTTATGAACCTGATCCAGCGATTCGTTTTTTTGATGAAGAAGAAGGAGGAAATGGAGATGATGTGCGGTTTGTTAAAGCCAAGGACCAAGAAAAAGTTTATCTTAATTTAGATGGTTTTCGTTTGTGGCTTAATAGTCCTCAGGTTTTTGAAACAGCAGGTGGAGTTTGGGAAGAAATAGTAGAAATGGGGTCCACTATTCAAGAATTGCCTTTAGCTCGTTTTATTAGAAATGAGTTAGACGGCAAAATTTATATAGTAGAGAACAATGGAACCGTTCGTGAAGTTTTTAATCAAACCATGGCTGAGCTCTATGGAGGCTTAAAAAATGTGATTGATGTTAGTAGTGACATTATTCAGTCCTTGCCTCGGAATTACTTAATTCAAGCACCTGGCCAAGATAAGGTTTATTTTTTAGATCAAAAAATAAAAAGATGGGTGGTTTCTCCACAAGCTTTAGAAAGAATTGGTTTTTCTTTTGAAGATGTGGTTAAAATTAGCACGCAAGAGATTCAATCTTATCAAGAGGGCTCTCCTGTTTTTTAAATAATTTTTTATTGCAGAAAAATATGGATCAAGCGCAATCCATATGCCATGTGCCATGTACGAGGTTCGACCTCGTACATTTGCCTCTAAAACAGCTTAACCATGCTATGTACGAGGTTCGACCTCGTACATTTTTTTGAGCATTTTCCGAAAAACAAAAACACCTCTTGAAAAAGAGATGTTTTTGAGGGGCGACTAGAGAGAATCGAACTCTCGCTAGCGGGACCACAACCCGCTGTTCTACCATTAAACTATAGCCGCCATGAGACTTTGGTGGGAAATGGCACCCCCAAGAGGAATCGAACCTCTATATCCAGCTTAGAAGGCTGGTGTTCTATCCGTTGAACTATGGGGGCATAAGTTTATGAGCATTTAGTAAGTATTTAGGTGGGCATGTACGAGGTTCGACCTCGTACATTTGCCTCTAAAACAGCTTAACCATGCTATGTACGAGGTTCGACCTCGTACATTTTTAAAAATGCAGGGATGGGGATGGTGAAAGCATAGGATTTTTATTCTTTTTCTTTGTTTTTTCTTTTTTGGTCGTGAAAATTTTGATAGATTTCTCGTAAATGTTGATTGGTGACGTGAGTATAAATTTGAGTAGTAGTGATGTTCCGGTGTCCCAATAATTCCTGGACGGCTCGTAAATTAGCGCCTCCGGAAAGAAGGTCAGTAGCAAAGCTGTGACGCAAGGTGTGAACGCTTATTTTACGGGTTAAACCAGCTACTTTGGCATATTTTTGCACCAATCTTTGTACGGAACGAGGAGTGATTCCTAGGGATTTTTTATCATTAGAGCGAGCCCGATCGTGACGAACGAAAAGAGAGGGGTCAAAATCAGTTCTTTGGTCAAGATATTTTTTAAGCCAATGTTTAGCTTGCTGAGAAAGAAAAACTAATCGCCATTTTTTACCCTTTCCTCGCACACTAAATTCATTTTTTTGCAAATTGATGTTTTCTTTTTTGAGATTGGTTAGTTCAGAAACTCGAAGACCTGTAGAAAAGAGAAGCTCCAGAATTGCTTTATCGCGCCAACTAATGATTTTTTTTTGCTTAACTTTTAAAGGAGCTTCTAAAAGGTTTTCCAAATCACGACCCTCCAGAAAGGAAATTTGTCTTTCTTCGGTTTTAGCTAGTTCGATTTTTTCTGGAGCTAAGGTTTTAATGTCTTTAACGGCAAGATATTTTAAAAAGCAACGTAAAGCGATTAAATGGTAGTTTTGAGTAGCCAAAGAAAGGTTTTCCTGCCGATAATTTTTTTGGCGAGATAGCCAAAGACGAAATTGACGTACTTTTTCTTTATTAATCTCTGAAGCTGAATTAATCTGAGCATGTTCAACAAATCTTTGAAGATAAAAACTATAATTACGGATGGTCAAAGGACTGCAACCTTTTTCAATTTCTAAATATTCCAAAAAATCAGTAATTAATTTTTTGATTTCGCTAGGCATGCTAATCATTTTATGGTTTATTATTTTTTTGTCAAGATTTAACGACGCTTTATTTTTATTGGAAAAACGAAGGAAAAGTGAAAAATGGGTTTATTTTTGAAAAAGCACTTCTTGCTTTAGAAAAGTTTGACATTTATCTTGAAATTAGATATGATAAGAAGGTGTATTTTGCCCTTAAAACACGTAATAAGATAAAATTTTATTAAAGATTTATGGTTAAAAAAGCAAAAAAAGAAGAAAAAAAGGTAAAAGAGAAAGAAGCTTCCCTTAAAAAAGAGGAGGTAATTAAAGATTTTCAAAAAACACCTCAAGATACGGGTTCGGCTGAAGTTCAAATTGGCCTTTTAGGAAAGGAGATTAAGGAGTTGGCCGAACATTTAAAAAAACACATTCATGATTTTTCAGCTCGAAGGAGTTTGGTGCAAAAGGTTAGCCAACGTCGTAAATTTATTCAATATTTGAAAATTCACGATTCTGAGAGTTACGAAAAAATTTTGAAGAAAATAAAACGCAAATAATATGCCTAAAAATAAAGACCAACAACACAAAGACCAAAGAGTCGGAGTTTTTGTTGATGTTCAGAATATGTATCATTCGGGCAAGAATTTATACGGATCTAACGTCAATTTTGATAAAATTCTTACCGTAGCAGTAGGTAGTCGCCAGTTAATTCGGGCGATTGCTTATGTAATTTGCTCTAATACATCGGAAGAGCAAGTTTTTTTTGAAACTATTTCCAAATATGGTTTTGAATTAAAAATTAAAGACCTCCAAATTTTTCCCGGAGGGATGAAAAAAGCGGACTGGGATGTAGGAATTGCCGTAGATGCTATTAAATTAGCTGACAAGTTGGACGTAGTGGTTTTGGTTACTGGCGATGGTGATTTTATCCCTTTAGTTCGTTATCTTAAGGAAAACAAGGGTTGTCGAGTAGAGCTTTTATCTTTTGGAAGAACTACTTCTTCCAAGTTAATAGAGGAAGTGGATGACGCTTTTGATTTAGGAAAAGAGAAGGGTGGATTTTTGATTCGCAAAAAAATTCCTTTTGCTAAGCATAAAGGCAATAGTTGGAAAAAGAATAATAATAAAAGAAATATTAAAAATAAAAAATAAATAATTAGATCAGAGCCAAGACAAGAGGAGGTTCTGTTAAGAAAAAAAGAATTATGGAATTTACAAAAGAAATTGGAGGTAAAAAAATGATAGTAAAAATTGGAGATTTAGCTAATCAAGCTAATGGCAGTTGCTTGGTTCAATATGGCGAAACTACTGTTTTAGCCACAGCAGTTTTAGCTCCTAGCGGAAGAGAGGGAGTGGATTATTTTCCTTTATCTGTAGAATATGAAGAAAAATTTTATGCTGCTGGCAAAATTAAGGGTTCTCGTTTTATTAAAAGAGAAACTCGACCTACAGATGAAGCGGTTTTAACTGCGCGGATGATTGATCGCTCTATTCGTCCTCTTTTTGATCAAGATTGTCGGCGAGCAGTGCAGGTAGTTTTAACAGTTTTATCTATTGACCAAGAAAACGATCCAGATGTGGTTGCTTTTACAGCAGCTTCTTTGGCTTTGGCTGTTTCAGATATTGATTGGCAGGGTCCAATTGCTGGGGTCAGAATTGGTCGAAAAGTTGAAGAAAATGGAGAAAAAGGACCTTGGCAAATTAATCCCAAACTTGAAATTCAAGAAAAAAGTGATTTAAACTTATTTGTTAGTGCAGCTCAGGGGCGAGTTTTAATGATTGAGGCCGCGGCTGAAGATGTCGGCAATGAAGCTTTGGAAGAGGCTATTCAAAAAGGAATAGAGTCTTGTCAGGAAGTTAATAGCTTTATTAAAGAGATTCAAGATCAAGTAGGTAAGGAGAAGGTTCCTTTGGTAGAAAAGAAAGAATATTCTGAAGAGAATCCTACTCGCGAAGAGCTTTTGAAGATGACTGAAGAAATTGTATCCAAAGAGGCGCCTTTGTGTCTTTTTGCTAAACCATTATTAAGTAAGCAAGATAGAATAGGAGCAGCGGAAAAGATTAGACAGAAGGTAGAAGAAGTCCTAGAGGCAGAAAACATCGGAAAAGAAAAGAGAGTCAAGGCCACAGAGTATGCCAATAAATTAATTTATCGAGAGGTTAGTTCGGCAATTTTAAACGAAAAGAAAAGAATTGACGGACGAAAGCTTGATGAAGTTAGACCTTTGAATTGCGAGGTTGGTACTTTGCCTCGTGTCCATGGTTCCGCAGTTTTTTCCAGAGGGGAAACTCAAGTTATGTCTATTGTTACTTTGGGGTCACCTGGATCAGAACAGTATTTAGACACCATGGAAGAAGAATCTAAGAAGCGCTTTATGCATCATTATAATTTCCCTCCTTTTTGTACAGGAGAGGCTCGTCCGATGCGTTCTACGGGCCGAAGAGAAATTGGTCACGGAGCTTTAGCGGAAAAAGGAATGTTGCCAATTATTCCCGAAGAAGAAGGGTTTCCCTATACTATTCGTCTTGTTTCCGAAGTGCTTTCTTCTAATGGTTCCAGTTCAATGGCCTCTCTTTGCGCTTCAGTTTTAGCCCTAATGGACGCGGGTATTCAAATCAAAAAACCAGTGGCGGGTATTGCTATTGGCTTGGCTTCAGAAGAAGGCGAAGGCAGTTTTAAACGCTATCAGGTTTTAACTGATATCCAAGATTTAGAGGACGGTCCGGGAGGCATGGATTTTAAAGTGATTGGAAGCAAAGAAGGAGTCACTGCCATTCAGTTGGACACTAAGACTAAGGGGTTAACCATGGAAATCGTTAAAGAAACTTTGCAAGCTGCTCAAAAAGCGAGAACTCATATTTTAGATAAAATGGAGGCAGCTATTGCCGTTCCGCGCGAGAATTTATCTAAATATGCTCCTCGAGTGACTGTTCTTCAGATTAATCCTAGTAAAATTAGAGATGTTATTGGCCCGGGAGGAAAGGTCATCAATGAAATTATTGAAAAAACAGGAGCTCTGATTGACATTGAACAAGACGGAAGAGTCTTCATTTCTTCAGCAGATAAAGACTCTTTGGAAAAAGCAGTCAAATGGGTTAAAGATTTGACTAGAGAATTAGAAAAAGGCGAGATTTTTGAGGGCAAGATAGTAAAGATTATGGATTTTGGGGTCTTTATAGAATTGACGCCAGGTCAGGATGGGTTATTGCACATTTCTAAGATGAGCGATCATCATGTTAAACATCCTAGTGATTTAGTTAAAGAGGGAGATAAAATAAAAGTAAAAATAGCAGATATTAGTCACGATGGCAAAATTAGCTTAGTGCGGGTAAAAGAATAAATAATTTAATTATTTTTTTATGTCCTCGGCCAAAAAACAAAAATTTTTTTCTGGAGAGAAAAAAAATGTTTTAATTAGCGGTGGAGCCGGTTTTATTGGTTCGCACCTTTGCGATAGCTTGGTTCAAGAAGGAAATAATGTTATTTGCGTTGATAATTTTTCTAGTGGTCATATCGAAAACATTAAACACTTATTACAAAAGCCTAATTTTCGGCTTTTGAAAGCTGATATTAATCAATCTTTAGATTTAGGTCAATTCCCTGAATTAGAGAATTTTCACATTTCTTTATATGGCCTGCAAGAGATTTATCATTTGGCTTGTCCTACTTTTATTAAAAAATTTGATCAATTTCAGTTAGAAGTTTTGTATAGCAATATTTTTGGGACGACCAATATGCTGGAATTGGCTAAGTTTTATCAAGCCAAATTGCTTTTTGCTTCTTCTTCAGTGGTTTATGGTGGGGAAAGCAATCAGGTTTTCAAAGAAGAAAGCCAAGGAAGCGTTGATTTTATTGGCCCTCGATCTTGTTATGACGAAGGAAAAAGAATTAGTGAAACTGCGGTAATGGCTTATAATCGTCAGTACAACTTAGATGCCAAGATTGCTCGTATTTTTAGAACTTATGGTCCTCGTGAAAATCTTTTAGATGGTCATATGGTTCCGGATTTTGTTTTACAGGCCTTAAACAACAAGCCTTTAATTATATATGGTGATAAAAATTTTTCTACTTCGCTTTGTTATGTGGAAGATGTGGCCCAAGGGCTTTTAAAGATTATGGAATCAAAGCACTCCGGTCCTTTTAATTTAGGTGACCCTCATCGTTATGTTTTGCGGGAATTAGCTGAGAAAATTATTGGTTTAACTAATTCTAATTCGAAAATTTCTTTTCAACCTCCTCTTTCTTTTATGCGAACCTTGGGAGTGCCAGACGTTACTTTAGCCAAGGAAAAATTAGAATGGTTTCCGGTGATTAGTTTAGAATCTGGTCTAAAAAGAATGATTGATTATGTTCGCGCTAACCATATTCTTTTACAGCCACTGCTTGACCAATACGATGAAGAAGAAAAAGCGGGAGATAAATAAATTTAATCACTATGACTACTTTAGTTATCCCGGCTTATAATGAAGGAAAAAATTTGCAAGCAGTTTTAAAAACAGCTCAAAAGTATGTAGATGAAATCATTGTAGTTGATGATGGTTCGGCTGATAATACTTTTAATGTTGCTCAACAAGAGAAGGGAGTAGTAGCTCTTTGTCATTTAATTAACCGAGGTCAAGGAGCAGCCCTAGAAACTGGCAATCAAAAAGCTTTAGCACGAGGAGCTGATATTATTGTTCACTTTGACGGAGATGGTCAATTCTTGGCTTCAGAAATTAAAGAAGTGGTTTTTCCAATCAAGGAGCAACGAGCTGATGTTGTTTTTGGCTCTCGTTTTTTAGAAAAAAAATCAAATTTGCCTTGGTTTAAAGAGAAAATAATTATTCCTCTAGCACACTTGGTGAATAAATTATTTTTTGGAGTTTCTTTAACCGATCCTCAGAGTGGTTTTCGGGCCTTGTCTCGTTCCGCTGCTCAGAAAATTAAAATTAATAATGATGGCATGGCTCATAATAGTGAAATTATGGCTAAAGTTTTTCGTCATAATTTCAAAATAGAAGAAGTGGGAATTACCGTACTCTATCATCATTTTGGTCAAAATTTTGGACAGGGAATGAAAATTATAAAAGATTTATTTTTATCTAAGCTAATTGATTGATAATTTATGCTTCAAAAGTTATTAGCTCTATTTATAATTTTTTTGTTTTTGGCCCGTTTGGTTTGGCGAAAAAAGAAAAAAGAGATTAGTGTTAATGAATTTCTTTTTTGGTTGGTTTTCTGGATTGGTGCCGGAGTTTTAATTGTAGGCCTGAAGCAAATTGACCAATTGGCAATTCGGTTGGGATTTTCTAGTTCAGGAATAGAAATTTTGCTTTATTTGGGAATAATTATTTTATTTTATTTCCTTTTCCGACTTCGTTTAAAAATGCAAAAAATGGAAAAAAATATTACTAAAATTGTTAGAGCAATTGCCTTAAGAGAAAAAAATAATGGAAAATAAGAAGAATAGAAAAATCCCTTTTTTGGTTTTATTTATTTTTGATATAATCAAATTAGCAGTTATTGCTTTTTTAATTGTTTGGCCGATTCATCACTTTATCTTTCAACCTTTTTATGTGGTGGGGCCCTCAATGGAACCTAATTTTTACGATCAAGATTACTTGATAGTGAGTAAAATTAATTATCGTTTGAATTTTCCAACGCGAGGTCAAGTAGTTGTTTTTCATCCACCAGAAAATGATAAAGATTATTTAATTAAAAGAGTGATTGGCTTACCAAAAGAAAAAATTTTAATTGAAGGTGGTTCAGTTTATATTATTAACCCACAAGATAACAAGAAGCAAGAATTAAATGAAAACGCTTATTTGGCTTCTGGTCTTACGACACCAGGCAAAATAGAGTTAGAGTTAGCAGAAAACGAGTATTATCTTTTAGGAGACAATCGGAGCATGAGTATGGATTCTCGGTCTTTTGGTCCAGTGCCTCGCGAAAGAATTACTGGTTTAGTTTTCTTGCGAGGTTGGCCCTTTTCAGCCTTTGGTCTAATTCCTTCTGTCTCTTATTCTCAAAATTAAGAATTTTTTAAAAAAAATAATATGCCGCGAACAAAAAAAGCTTCAAAACCTTCATCTAGCTCTAAGGTTGCGAAGAAAAAAACGAAGAAAAAGAAAATTACTAGGAGAAAAGTAATTCCGCGACTTCCTAAGAAGAAAAAAATAGATGATTCTTGGGCTGACAAAAATAGATATTCTCCTCAGCTTTTGCGAGGCATGAAAGACATTCTGCCGGCCGAGCAACCAGCACGTGATTATTTGCTCAAAAAATTGATTGATTTAGCCAATGCTTATGGGTTTGAAAAGATTATTACCCCAGTTTTAGAAGAGAGTAAGCTTTTTAAAAAATCAACTGGACTAGACACAGATGTGGTTGAGAAGCAAATGTATCAATTTACTGATTTAGGTGGAAAAAAGATTGTTTTACGTCCTGAATTTACACCCTCGGTAGTACGAGCTTATATTGAACATGGGATGTTTAATCTACCTCAGCCTCTTAAGTTTTTTTACTGGGGGCCGGCTTTTCGTTACGAAAGACCTCAATCTGGCCGTTATCGTCAATTTTATCAATTTGGTTTAGAAGTTTTAGGTTCAAATCAACCTTTGATTGATGCTGAAATTATTCTTTTTTCTCAAACCTTTTTTAATGATTTGAATCTACCAATTAATATTCAGATTAATAGTTTGGGTTGCGCACATTGCCGATCAAATTATCGAGAAGAATTATTGAATTATTTACAGTCTCATAAAAAAAGTCTTTGTCCTGATTGTCAGAAAAGATTAGAAAAAAATCCCTTACGAATTTTAGATTGTAAAAATTTATTGTGTCAGGAAATTGTTTCGCGAGCTCCTCAATTGATTAATTTTCTTTGCAAGGATTGTGAAAAACACTTTACAAAGGTTTTAGAATGCTTAGATGAGGCTAATGTGGTTTATCAATTGAATCCTTATTTGGTTAGAGGTTTAGATTATTACACTAGGACTGTTTTTGAAATTTGGCCGGTAATTGATGAAAAAGAAAAAAAAGAAAAAACTAATCTTTCGGCCCTGGGAGGAGGAGGAAGGTATGACACTTTGATTGAGAGTTTAGGTGGAAGAGAAACTCCTGCTGCAGGCTTATCTTATGGTTTAGAAAGAATTCTACAAGAAATGGAAGTCAAGAATGTTAGAATTTATCAATCACGAGGACCCCAGGTATTTTTTGCTCAAATTGGAGAATCAGCTGCTCGTCATGCTTTACGGATTTTTAATGAATTGCAGAGCCAAGGTATTAAAGTGGCGGAAAGTTTTGGAAAAACAAGCTTAAAAGCACAAATGAAAGTGGCTGATGATATGGGGGTAAAACTAACTTTAATTCTTGGTCATCAGGAAGTTAAAGATAAAACTATTATTATTCGCAATATGAAGACTGGCAACCAAGAACACGTTGATGTCAATAAGTTGGCAAAAGAGATAAAGAAAAGATTAAAGTAAGTTAATGGCACCGGTTATTGCTTTTAAAACTTGGGGTTGCAAGCTAAATCAAGCCGAAACCCAAGATTTAAAAGAAAAGTTGTTTTCTCGTTTTCCAGAACTTATTTTGGGATCGATAAAAAAACCAGCTGATCTCTACGTGCTTAATTCTTGCGCAGTTACTCAAAAAGCAGAAAAAGAGGTGCGTCAAACTATTCACAGCTTGCAGAGAATTTCCCCTCAAGCTTTGATTTTGGTAGCGGGTTGCTTTACTTCTGATTTACGTCAGAGAGAAAAGGAGAAGGTTTATGCCTGGTTGCCTAATCAAGAGAAGAAAGAATGGGATCAATTTATTTTAAACATTTTGTCTTCTTGTGCGGTTACTTCTTCTCGACAACCAGAGCAAAAGAATTTAAAGAAAAAAACTCGTTTTTTTCTAGGAATTCAAAGTGGTTGTCAACAATATTGTAGCTATTGCATTGTTCCTTACCTTCGCCCTGACTTAAAGAACAAGCCTATTCCTGAGGTAGTGGCTGAGGTTAAAAAAAGACAGAAACAGGGATTTCAAGAAGTTGTCTTGACGGGGACTAATATTGGCAATTATCAAGATCGGAGTAGTGGTTTAATTGATTTATTGCAAGCTATTTTAGAAAAAACTGACCTTCCTCGTTTACGCTTGTCCTCTCTTTGGCCGACAGTGATTAGCTCGAAGTTAATTGGTCTTTTTCGGGTCAGTCCGCGTCTTTGTCCTCACTTTCATTTATCTATTCAATCGGCCAGCGACCGGATTTTAAAATTAATGGGACGCAGTTATCAAAGAAAAGATTTGGAGAGAGTGGTTCAAAAAATTATAAGTATTCCTCAAGTTAATCTAACTGCAGATTTAATTGTGGGTTTTCCCGGAGAAACCGAGGTAGACTTTAAAGAAACTTATGAATTTATTAAAAATCATAATTTTTTAAAAACTCATATTTTTCGTTTTTCTCCTCGCCCAGGAACAAAAGCTTTTTCTCTGAAAGGAAGCGTTTCATCAGTAGTTAAAAAGCAAAGAGCTCAAAAATTGCTTGCTTTGTCTCGGAAACAGGCAATGAAAATAAAAAAATCTTATCAAGGAGAAACTTTACCGATTTTAATTGAAGGAAAAAAACAAGATTTCTGGCAAGGCTTTTCTCATAATTATTTGCGTGTTTTTTTGAAAAGTCAGAGTGATTTAGCCAATAAAATTGTAATAGTTAAGATTAAAGATTTGAAGAAGGGATTTTTAGAAGGCGAGTTTTTAAAAATTGAACAAAGGTAATAATTTTTTAAATATGAACATCTCTTCAGACCCTCAAAGCAAAAAACAATATCACATTGGTTGTGCCTCGGGCGACCTTCCTTCTTATTTACTTTTGCCCGGTGATCCCCAAAGAGTAAAAAAGATTTCTCAGGTTTGGGACCAAAGCGAAAAAGTAACTGAGAATAGAGAGTTTTTTTCAATGAAAGGAACCTTTAAGGGAGTTGACTTGGCTTGTCTTTCTACTGGCATTGGAGCTTCCTCAGCAACTATTGTTTTAGAAGAAGCGGCGCGAGTAGGGGTTGATACTTTTTTGCGAGTAGGTACAACTGGTTCTCTGCAAAAGGGTATAGAGTTGGGAGATTTGGTTATTTCTACGGGAGCGGTTCGTTTGGAAGGAGCTAGTCAAGATTATATTTTTCCGGAATATCCGGCTTTAGCCAGTTATGAAGTGGTTTTGGCCTTAATTGAAGCTTGCGAAAAAATGAAAATTAATTATCATCTAGGAATAACAGCTAGTCAAGATTCTTTTTACGTGGGAGAGGGTCGAGAAGGATTTGGCGGTTACACTAATTCGAAAAATCAAGAATTAATTACTCAATTAAGATCAGCACGAGTCAGTAATATTGAAATGGAGGTAGCACCAATTTTTACCTTGGCTAATCTTTATGGTTTACGAGCGGGAGCAATCTGTTTGGTTGTTGATAGCTTCTTAGAAGATAAGGATAAATTTGTGGTGCGCACAGAAGATGAAAAAAGAATGGGTTTAGTGGCTTCGGAGGCGATTGCCATTTTAGCGAATTGGGACCAAGTCAAAAAGGATAAGAAGAAAAAGTATTTTTATCCCTCTTTAATTGTTTAACTTATTGGCGAAAAATATAAAAGTGGTAAAATAGATACATAATAAATTTAAATTATTTAATATGGGAAAATTAAAAAACATTTTAAAAGTTGGTATCTTGGGTAGTTTTTTAGGAGCTTTGGGTGGTTTGCTTTTTGCTAAGAAGAAAGGAAAGGATACGCGAAAGGAATTGAAGGAGAAAATGGAAGAAACTAAAGAAAAATTGTTAGCTGGAGCTAAAAAAGCAGCAAGAGATTTCAAGGAAATGAAAAGCGAAATCGCAAGCGAAGCTGAAGAAATTAAGAAAGATTTTAAAGAGATTAAAGAAGAAGAGCCTTCTCAGAAAAAAAAGAAATAATTTCTTAAAAATTCTTAAAAATAAAGAAAAATATGTTTAAAATTACCTTAGATCAGGAAAAATGTATTGGCTGTGGCGCTTGTAGCGCTATTTGTCCTAATAATTTTGAAATGAACGAAGAAAATAAAGCAGAAGTTAAAGAAGCTTTAGTAGAAAATTTGGGTTGCAATAAGTTAGCTGAAGAAAATTGCCCGAGTCAAGCCATAAAAGCTGAATATTTTGCTTCTGAGGAAAAAAGCGAAGAAGGGAATTCCTCTGAAGAAGAGGAGGAAAAATAAAGCATGTTGGTGGAAATTAATGAATTAGTCGCTGTTCCTTTCTCTAAAAAAGATATTCAAGATTTTTTCTCTCAAGTTGTTCCCTTTTTTCCTGGCCAAAGTCCAGAAAATTTGTCTGTTGTCTTTGTGGGAGAGAGTGAAATCAGGAAGTGGAACAAAAAATATCGCAAGAAAGATGAGGCCACTGATGTTTTGTCTTTTATTGATCCTCCAGAAATTATGATTTGTGGACCGATTTTGAAAAAGCAAGCGAGAGAAAGAGGAAGGGGGGTAAAGGAAGAATTAGTCCTTTTGCTGTTACATGGATTTTTGCATATTTTGGGATATACTCACGAACAGAAGGAAGAAGCTTTTTTGATGCAATCACGAGAGAAAGAAATTTTAGAAAAAATAAAATATTAAATAAGATAATTATTTATGGTTGGCAATAAGAGAAAAATTATTACCGGAGTAGATTTGGGATCTAGTTCTATTAGAATGGCAGCTGGACAAATGCGTCCTGATGGCATTTTAGATATTATTGGAGTGGCTGAATCTAATTCAGAAGGGATCAGCAAGGGTGAAGTTACTAATATTGAAGATGCTGTTTCTAGTATTTCGGCTTGTTTGGAAAAATTAGAAGAAGTTATTGGTTTGGCCGTTCAAGATGTTTTTGCTGGGATCTCTGGCACGCATATTGTTTCTCAAGAAAGCAAGGGAGTGGTTTCTGTTTCTCATCCTGACGCAGAAGTAAAACAGGAAGATGTGACCCGAGTTTGTGGGGCAGCTCAAACAGCAGCAGCTCCAGCGAATTATGATATTTTGCATATTTTGCCTCGTAGTTTTTCTATTGATAATCAACCCGGGATTGTTGATCCCGTGGGGATGACCGGCACTCGTTTAGAAGTTGATGCTCAGGTTATTTTAGGACTTAACAACCAAGTTAAAACTCTTAAGAAATGTTTTAATCGCGTGGGAGTAAGGCTTAACGAATTGGTGGTTAATCCTTTGGCTACCGCTGAAATTGTTTTAGATAAAAAACAGAAAGAGTTAGGAGTTTTATTAGTTAACTTAGGAAATACTACTACCAATATAGCGGTTTTTGAAGAAGGAAAAATTTTAAGTGTTAAAATTATTCCCTATGCTTCTCGTTATATCACTACTGATTTGGCGATTGGATTAAGAGTCCCTATTAATTTGGCAGAAGAGATCAAGATTAATTATGGCACTGCTTTGCCCTTAAAGTCGGGGAAGTCGGAGAAAATTGATTTTAATGAGATTGACCAGCGGGAGAAAGGTTCAGCGACCAAGAAAGATATTTCTAAAATTATCCGTAGTCGTTGTGAAAAAATATTTAAATTAGTTAATGAAGAATTGGCCACTATTGATCGGCAAGGAAAATTACCAGGAGGTGTAGTTCTTGCAGGCGCAGGTTCTAAATTGGAGGGTTTGACTGAAATAGCTAAAGATGTATTTAAGGTTCCTTCTGCTTTAGCTTCTCCGCAGGGCTTTGTTAGTGAAAATGACAAGGCCTTTGATATTGATTTTGCTACGGCAGTAGGCTTGGCAATCTGGGGAAGTAGACGTTTTGAAACTAATAAGACTAGCAAAGGACTTGGAGGAGGGGGGCGCCCATCTAAAATAGGTCAAGGCGTTAAAAACCTTTTCAAGAATTTATTTTCATATTAGTATTTAATGGCTTTTTTCTTTAAATTCCCTCAAAATAATAAAAATTTTTTTTGGACTAAGCACGCCCAAGAAAAAATGAGATATTATCAACTCTCCGAATCTAGAATTAAAAATTTATTTTACCGTTATCACCGCCAAGAAGAGGGAATCGTCCCAGGAACCATGGCTCGAATGCAGACCGTTGGTTCACGACGACGCCCCACCGAAATATGGATGATGGGTCAACCTGACCCAGATCAGCCAGGAAGGATTAAAATTATCACAGTTTGGAGATATCCGGGAGTGAGTAAAAGGAGAGAAGTGCCAGTGCCAGAGGATATCAGAAAATTATTTACCTAATAACTGAAAAGATTTAGTAAAGCAAAATTTAATACATTGATTTAATCAAGGCATTATTTGGTGCCGGAAGGACGGCGTCTATTTTTTGTTTCCTTTATTCAATTAAATTCGTTTAATTATGACTGAATATTTAACTCCTGCGGGAAGAAAAAAAATACTGGAAGAATTAGAATTTTTACAAAAAGTGAAAATCCCTCAAATTGTAGAGAGGATTAGACTAGCTATTGAAATGGGTGATTTATCGGAAAATGCTGAATTTGAGACAGCTAAAGAGGATCAAGCTTTAGCTGAAATGAGGGTTAAGAATTTAAAAAAGATTCTACAGAATTCTAAAGTTATTGATCATGATCAAAAAAAAGGAGACGTAATTTCTTTGGGATCAAAAGTAACTTTGGAGATTAATTCTCAAAAGAAAGAGTATTCAATAGTTGGTAGCAATGAAGCCAATCCCAGTCAGGGTTGCCTTTCCTGTGAGTCTCCTTTGGGGCGTCTTTTAATTGGACAAAAGGCTGGGCAAAAAGTAGATTTCAAGACTCCTACTGGTGTGATTATGAAGGTGAAGGTTATTAAGGCTGAATAAAAAACTTGTTTTCTTGTTTTTTTTCCTTTCAATTGCTAAAATTAAATATAGTTTTAATCTAAGTTTATGGGAATTATTAGTGATCGCGAGCAAAAATTAAAAAATATTATAAAAAACGGAGTAGATCCTTATCCAGCGCGAGCGCAACGTGATTATCTCTGCCAAAAAGCAACTCTGGACTTTGATCAAATAGAAAAAAAAGAAAAAGAGATAACTTTGGCGGGTCGGTTAGTGCTTTTGCGTTTACATGGTAAGGTTTGTTTTGCTAATTTAGAGGACGGCTCTGGTCGTTTTCAGCTTTTTTTAGCTCAAGATGATTTAGGTGAGGAGGCTTATAATTTTTTTAAAGAAAATATAGATTTGGGGGATTTTTTACAGGTTCAAGGAAAGGTTTTTCTTACCAAAAAGGGTGAAAAAACTCTTCGTCTTAATTCTTATCGTCTTTTATCTAAATCTCTCTTACCTCTCCCAGAAAAATGGCATGGTTTGTCTGATCCTGAGAAGAGATTTCGACAACGTTATTTGGACTTGATTGCTAACCCCGAAGTTCGTAAAATTTTTACTACAAGAAGTAAAACCATAAAGCTGATTAGAGAGTTTTTGAACCAAAGAAATTTTATGGAGGTGGAAACTCCGATTCTTCAATCTTTAGCCGGGGGAGCCACGGCTAAACCCTTTGTGACTCATCATCAAGCCCTAGATCGAGATTTATATTTACGAGTAGCTCCAGAATTATATTTGAAAAGATTAATAATTGGAAATCTGGAAAGAGTCTATGAGGTTGCCCGTTGCTTTCGGAATGAGGGGATAGATCGCACTCATAGTCCCGAATTTACGCAAGTGGAGTTTTATCAAGCTTATGCTGATTATCAAGATCTAATGCAACTAACCGAGGAATTAATGGTTTTTTTGTTGAAAGGATTGGGACTGGGAATGAAAATAGAATTTCAGGGCCAAAAGATTGACTTTACGCCCCCTTACCCGCGCTGGGACTTTCGGGAAGCTTTAATTGAGAAAGCAGGGATTGATATTGATCAGTATCCGGAGCGGGAGCAATTAGCGGCTGAGGCTAAGAAAAAAGGGTTGGCTTTAGATAAAACCTGGGGTCGAGGTAGAATTTTAGATGAAATTTATAAAAAATTCGTTTTATCTCAAGCTAAACAACCGATTTTTATTATTAATCATCCTTTAGAGCTTTCGCCTTTAGCTAAAAAAATCAAAGAGAGGCCTGCTTATGTGGAAAGATTTCAATTACTGGTTAACGGTTTGGAGACCTGTAATGCTTTTTCCGAACTAAATGATCCTTTGGATCAAGCGGCCCGATTTAAGGAACAAAAGAAATTACAAGATAAGGGAGATGAAGAGGCTCAGGCTGCTGACGAAGAGTTTGTTACAGCTCTTAAGTATGGAATGCCTCCTACTGCTGGAGAAGGAATTGGAATTGATCGCTTGGTTAACATTTTAACTAATACTCAAAATATTAGAGAGGTTATTTTGTTTCCTACTCTTAAAGCTCAACCACCACGAGACAAAAAATAAAGTTTTTTCATTTAATAATTATCTTTTATATGCCTTTAACTTGGGTTGAAATAAGCAAGTCTCGTTTAAAAAATAATTTGCAACAATTTCGGCAATTGATTGGCAAGCAGAGGAAATTGATGGTAATTGTGAAATCTAATGCTTACGGGCATGGCATTTTGGAAGTATCTAAAATTTGCTTAAAAGAAGGAGCTGATTGGCTGGGAGTGGCAAATTTGAATGAGGCTTTATGGTTGCGGGCTAATAAAATTTCAGCCCCTATTTTTATTTTAAGCTACTATCCTCTTGAAAGATTGAAGATTAAGGCGGGAGTTCGACAAGAAGTAGATTTTCCGGTTTATAATTTAGAGCAAATTACCTTCTTAGATCAAATAGGACAAGAGTTAAAGAAAAAGATTAATGTTCACCTTAAAGTAGATACAGGAGCCAGTCGGATCGGAGTTCAAGGTTCAAGAGAGGCCCTAGCTTTAAGTAAAAAAATCAAAGATAGTGATTTTTTAAATTTAAGAGGAATTTTTACTCATTACGCTGATTCGGAGTCAGAGGATCAGTCTTATGCTGATCAGCAAACCAAGAAATTTCAAGAAATTATTCAAACTAAGGAAGCTCCTTTTTCCCACGCTGCTTGTTCTGCTGCCATTATTAATACCCAAAATTCTCTTTTTAATATGGTCCGTTTGGGAATTGCTCTTTATGGTTTATGGCCCTCTAATTATACTCGTCAAAGAGCGGCTCAACTTTCTTTGTTTTTGAAACCAGTTTTATCTTGGTGGACTAAGGTGATTCAAGTCAAAGAATTAAAGGCGGGAACTTCAATTGGTTATGATCGAACTTTTGTCACTAAAAAGAAAACTAAAATTGCAGTTTTGCCAGTGGGATATGCTGATGGTTATGATCGCCATCTTTCTAATCAAGGAGTGGTTATTGTTAAGGGTGTTTCTTGCCCGGTGCGAGGGCGAGTTTGCATGAATCTTATCATGGTGGATGTTTCTCAGGTTAAAGAGATAAAAGCAGGAGACAAGGCCCTTCTTCTAGCAGGAGAGGAAAATACTTTAGCTAATGCTGAAGATTGGGCTCAAAAAATAGGAACGATTAATTATGAGGTGGTGACTAGAATTAATCAAGATATTCCTCGGGTATATAAATAAAAAAAATGGATAAAATTTGGCGCATTGCCCCTTCAATTTCAAAAAAATTTCAAGATAAATTTCCGGAAGTTCATCCGGTAATTTTGCAATTACTTTTTAATCGAGGTTTGGATAATCAAGAAAAAATTGATGAATTTCTGCGACCAGATTATTCTCAGGACGTGCATGATCCTTTTTTACTCCAAGATATGAAAGTAGCGGTAAAGAGAATATATCAAGCCATTAAAAAGAAAGAAAAAATTGTGATTTGCGGTGATTATGACACAGATGGAGTGACTTCAACTACAATTTTATTTAAACTTTTAAAAAAATTGGGAGCTGTTAATTTACATTTTTATATTCCAAACCGGGAAATAGATGGTTATGGATTGAATCAAGGAGCAATTGAAAGATTTATTAAAGAAAAATTTAATCTGATTATTACTTGTGATTGTGGAGTTTCCAATAAAGAGGAGATAGATTTAGCTAACTCTGCTGGTTTAGATGTGATTGTCACTGATCATCATCTTGAGCCTCGTCATTTACCAAACGCCTTGGCTATTATTAATCCTCAGCTTAAAAGGGAAAAGTATCCCTTCCGCTTTTTAGCAGGAGTGGGGGTTGCTTTTAAGCTAGGGCAAGCCCTTTTAAGATCTAAAGAGTGTGTTTTAAAAAACAAAGAAGCAACTGAAAAATGGCTTTTAGATTTAGTGGCTTTGGGCACGGTGGCAGATTCTATGCCTCTTTTGGGCGAAAATAGAGTTTTAGTTAAGTACGGCTTAGTGGTTTTAAATAAAACTAGAAATTTAGGACTAAAGTCTTTGATTAAGGTTTCTTCTTTAACTCCCAAGGGTTTAAGCTCGGAAGACATTAGTTTTCGTCTTAGTCCGAGGATTAATGCGGCTGGACGCATTAATCAAGCTACTGATGCCCTGAATTTATTTTTATCTTCTACTTTGGTTAAAGCCGAAGAGTGGGCTCAAAATTTAAACTCCCTGAATACTCAAAGGCAAAAGATAACTGAGAAAATTTTCAAATCTATTCAAGTTAAACCGCGAGAAAAGATTATTGTTGCTTTGGGAGAGGATTGGCCAGGAGGAATTTTAGGACTAGTGGCCAATAAATTAGTTGATGCTTTTTATCGCCCGGCTTTAGTTTTGAGTAAGAAAGAGGGCGAAATTAGTGGCTCTGGTCGCTCAATTGATAATTTTGATCTATTTACTTTTTTGCGACAAGAAGAAAAACATTTTAAAAATTTTGGTGGGCATAGTGGGGCCGTAGGTTTTACCTTGAAAAATGAAAAATCTTGGGAAGCTTTTCAAAAAAGTGTTCAGGAAAGAAGCAAGAAGGCTTTAGCTGCTAAAGACCTAAAACCTTTTTTAAAAATTGAAGCTCAATTGGAACCAGATGACATCAGTTGGGATTTTTACGAGAAGTTTATTAATTTTCAGCCTTTTGGTTTTGGGAATCCTTGTCCTAAGTTTTTGTTAGCGGGAGTTATTTTAGAAAAAATACAAGCAGTGGGACGAGGTGGTAAGCATTATCGTCTATTTGTGGAAGGTGGTCGAAAAATGATTTATTTTAACTCAGCTCAAAAAATGGTTAATTTTCGTCCAGGAGAAAAAATTGATGTTGTTTTTCGTTTAGAAATTAATCAATGGAACGGCACTCAAGAGTTGCAATTAAATGTTTCAGATATTAAAAAGTCATAAAAAAATTAGAAAATGAAATTTATTATCTATAGTGATGGCGGCGCGCGAGGTAATCCTGGTCCGGGAGGAGCAGGGGCGGTAATTTACGATAAGAAAATGAATTTAATTAAAAAGACCTCTCGATTTTTAGGCTCAAGCACGAATAATCAAGCCGAATATGAAGCTTTAATCTTAGGATTAGAAAAAGCAAAATCTTTGTCAGCAAAAAAAGTAGATTGTTATCTGGATAGTCAATTAGTTGTTGAACAATTAAATCGTCGTTTTAAAGTTAAAAATCCAAAACTAGGAAAATTGTTCTTAAAGGTTTGGAATTTATCTCAATTTTTTGAAAATATTAATTTTTATCACATTCCTCGAGAAAAGAATAAGGAAGCAGATTCTTTGGTTAATGAAGTAATTGATCGTCATCTTAAAACTTGATTTTTTTCTTTTTTTTGCTATAATTGAAAAAGATTGGTTCGGAGATGGCTGCTGGGTAGCCCCATGGGCTGCCGAGAGGAAAGTCCGAACACTTCCTTCTTTGGAAGGAGCCGGGTAGCGGGTAACGCCCGTCGTCAATTTTGCCTTTGGGCAAAATTGATAGAGGTGCGAACAGAGACGCGCAAGACCGAAAGGTCGAGCGCCCCTTTGAAAGATGGGGTAATCCTACAGAAATGTAGGGGTGAAACGGCTAAATCCTTACTTGAGTGCAAGACCAAATTTTGGTGGGTCGTTAGAGCCTAATGGTAACATTAGGCCTAGATAAATAGCCATCCTGCTTGTTTTTTTAGCAAGTGGTACAGAATTCGGCTTATGAAGAACTAATCAACAAAAGTAGTTCAGTCTTTAAGGCTGAGCTACTTTTGTTAACAGTGCTTTATTTTTTTGCTATAATAAATAATATGAAGAAAGGAGATTTAGTTTTTGTTAGTCTATTGGTTCCGGTTGACTATTTAATGTTGGTCTGCTCAGGTATTTTTGTTTATTTTTTACGTTTTAGCGCTTTGGATCAATTAAGGCCGGTGATTTATGAAATTCCTTTTCGACAATATTTATGGTCTATTTTGATTATTGCCCTGCTTTGGTTGGCTGTCTTTGCGGGAGCGGGCTTGTATAATCTCCGTAGCAAAAAACGTTTTTCTCGAGAACTCCCTAAGGTTTTTATTGCTTGCTCTTTAGGGATTATGTCGGTAGTGCTTTTTATTTTTTTCAGAGGAGAATATTTTTCTTCTCGTTTTATTGTTTTAGCAGCTTGGTTAATTTCTTTCCTTTTTGTTAGCTTAGGGAGAATTTTAATTCATGGAGCAGAGCTAATTGCTTACAAAAAAGGAAAAAATTTAGAACCGATTTTAATTTTAGGACAAAGCTCAGAAGCTAGAGAAATGATTCAGCTTTTAAAGAATAATCCAGGGTTTGGCTATCGGGTTTTAGGTAATCCGTTAAATTTTTCGGACTTAAAGGAAAATTGGTCAAATCGTTTCCGAGAAATAAATCAAATTATTCAATTTGAGCCCTTTGCTGAAAGATCGGAAATGCTTTCGGTTGTCGGCCTTTGTCAAGAAAACCAAATTATTTTCAGATATGTGGCTGATGTTTTTGGATCCCTATTAAGTAACATTGAGGTAGAGACTTTAAGTGGTTTTCCGGTCATTACCCTTAACCAAACTGCTCTTCAGGGTTGGGGGAGAATCGCCAAAAGAGCTTTTGATTTATTAGTTTCAGCCTTGGGACTGCTTCTTCTTTGGCCTCTTTTTTTGATTTTAGCTATCATCATTAAGCTGGATTCTCCGGGATCGGCTTTGGTTAAATTAGAGAGAGTGGGTCAAAAAAATAAACATTTTATGTTATATAAATTTCGTTCTATGGTTCCCAATGCAGCTCATCTTAAGAAAGATTTAATGTCACGCAACGAAAGGTCGGGACCTTTATTTAAAATGAAAAACGATCCTCGTATTACTCGTTTTGGAAAAATTCTTCGTCAGACTAGCTTAGATGAATTGCCTCAACTTCTTAATATTTTCAAAGGAGAGATGAGTTTAGTGGGACCGCGACCTCATGAACCGCAAGAGATATCAAAGTATGAAAGAGAGCACAAACAATTATTAACCATTAAGCCGGGCTTAACTGGTTTAGCTCAAATTTCTGGTCGTTCGGATCTATCCTTTAATAAAGAAGCAGAATTAGATATTTATTATATTGAGAATTGGTCTTTACTTTTAGATTTGCAAATTATTTTAATGACCGTTCCTATTGTTTTAACTAAAAAGAATGCCGTTTGATTTAAAACCAGTCATTGGACTGGAAATACATTTAGTTTTGAATACCAAGAGCAAGCTTTTTTGTTCTTGCCTTAATCAAGCCGAAGAAACTAGGCCTAATTTTAATATTTGTCCAGTTTGTTGGGGTCAGCCAGGGGTTTTGCCAGTTTTAAACCAAGAAGCAGTACGCAAGGTTATTCTTTTGGGTTTAGCCTTAAAAGGGAAGGTTGCGGACGAGTTTTGGTTCGATCGTAAGAATTATTTTTATCCAGATTTGCCTAAAGGTTATCAGATTAGTCAATTTTATCGTCCCCTAATTTCGGGTGGTTTTTTGGAAATAAATGGGCAAAAAATTAATTTAGAAAGAGTTCATTTAGAAGAAGATACGGCTAAATTCTGGCATCAGGCAGGAGGGGAAAGCTTCTTAGATTTTAATCGCGCGGGGTTACCTTTAGCGGAGATAGTAACTAAACCAGAGTTGGAAAGCCCAGAGCAGGTCCGTTCTTTTTTGCAAGAGTTACAAGAAATTGTTCAAGCTTTTGAGATTTCTGAAGCTAAGATGGAGGCCGGACAAATGAGATGTGATTTAAATGTTTCCTTGCGCCCAGAAAAAGAAAAAGAGAAACTGTATCCTAAGACAGAAATTAAAAATCTTAATTCTTTCCGGGCTGCGGAAAGAGCCTTGCTTTATGAAATTAAAAGGCAGAGCAAATTATGGTTAGATCATAAAGATTTGTTGGAAACAACTAGAGGCTGGGATGCAGAAAAAGAGATTACGGTTGCTCAAAGAAGTAAGGAAGAGGTTAAAGATTATCGCTATTTTCCCGAACCAGATTTGCCTATTTTTTCTTTGACAAAAGATGATTTTCCTTTTAGGGTTCAAGATCTAGAGAAGTCTTTACCAGATTTACCCTCTCAGCAAAGAAAATATTGGCAAGATAAATACGATCTTTCTGAGGACAAGGTGAGAGTATTGTTTTCTTCCCCCCAGCGTTCTTCCTTTATTCAAGAAACAATTGACGGTCTGAAAGATTGGATTGTTGATCAAGGAGAAATAGAAGGCAGTCAAGAAGAAATTTGGCAAATTTCTCGCAAAAAATTAATTTCTTTAGTTGCCAATTGGTTTTTAAATTATTATCTAGTTTTTTTAGAAGAATGCTCTCAGAAAGAAGACGCAGTTTCAGTAGAGGACTTTATTGATTTTTTGGTCCTTTTGTATCAAAAAAAGATGTCCAATCATTTGGGGCGTAAGATTTTATTAGCGATGATTAAAACCAGTCGACCTCCAAAGGAATTAATGGAGGAAGAGAAAAAGAAAGATTCTCCAGTAAAGCAAGATTTGTCATTAATTTTGGATGAACTAATAAAGAGTAATCCTCTGTTAATAGAGAAAATTAAATCAGGACAAGAAAATGTTATTCATTTTTTGATTGGGCAGGCAGTTAAAAAAACAAAAGGCCGGGTAAACCCAGGCCGAATTAAAGATTTGTTGAAGAAAAAATTAGAACTTTAATCACTGCGGAGCTCAGCTCCTAATTAAGTTTTTTTAGAAATGTTTCAATTAAATTTTTAGCTGAAGAATAATTTTCTACCCAATTGATATTTTTTTCTTTTTTGAACCAAGTTATTTGACGACGAGCGTAATGACGAGTATTTCTTTTAATTAACTCAATAGCTTCTTTTAGGGAAATTTTTTCTTGCAAGAAAGAAATAATCTCTTGATAGGCAATAGTTTGTAGACCAGGACTAGTTGGTGGATATTTTTTTAATAATCCTTTAGTTTCTTTCACTAAGCCTTGTTCAACCATTTTCTCTACTCTTTGGTTAATACGTTGGTATAATTCTTTTCTTTCTATTTTAATGCCGATTTGAAGAAGGTTAAATTTCTCTTCACCTTGGTTTCTGATTTGAGAAAAAGGTTTCTGAGATTGCAAGCAAACTTCTAGAGCTCTGATTATCCGGCGGGGATTTTGCGGGGAAACAAAATTTTGAGCCTGGGGATCCAGCTGGAGTAGTCGTTGCCAAAGAGAATCAATTCCTTTTTCTTTGATTTCTTTTTCTAGTTTTTTTCTTATCTTTGGGCAAGGAGAAACAGAAGGGATTTTCAAATTAGAAGTAATGGATTTTAAGTAAAGTCCAGTACCTCCTACTAAAAAAGGGATATTATTTTTTTGATTAATTTTTTTAATAATAGCCAAAGCCTTTTTTTGAAAAAGAGCCACATTAAAGTTTTGATCCGGGGAAATAATATCTATGAGATGATGAGGAATTTTTTTTCTTTCTTGAGGGGTAACTTTGGCGGTGCCAATGTTCATTTCTTGATAAAGAGCACGACTGTCAGCAGAGATGATTTCAACTTTTTGTGATTTCTGAGAAAAATTTTGAGCCAATTTGATAGCCCAAGAACTTTTCCCAGAAGCAGTGGGCCCACAAATAACAATTAAGGGTGGTTTATTGTTCATTTTTAATCCAATAAAGTTAAGTTTTTATGTTTTGGCGTGACCTTTTGTTCTATATGTTTTTTAGTTTTTTGCCGATTGCTTTTTGGCTTTTTATTTGTTTATTCTGGGATCGATCTGCCCCTGAACCCAAAAGAGAGATTTTCAAAGTTTTTCTTTTGGGAGCTTTGGTAACTTTTCCCCTGATGCTAATTACTGGCTATTTGACTTTTTGGGGTGAAAAGTTTTGGGGAGGTGGTGCTATTATTAGAGTCATAGTTCTTTCTTTTTTAATTGATTCTCTCTTAGAAGAGACTGGCAAGTATTTTCTTTTTCGTTTAGGGGTTTACTCTCGGCATCATTTTAATCAAGTTAGAGATGGTTTTATTTACGGAATGGTTTTAGGTTTAGGTTTTGCTTTTGCGGAAAACATTCTTTATGCTTTTTTGTCGGCCGAAAATATTTGGCTCGGTAGCTCCTTGATTCTTGGCCGAGGATTGACGGCCACTCTTCTTCATTTTTTGACAGGAGGAATAATTGGTTATTACTGGGCTTTAGCTAAATTCAAATCTCAATCTCCTTTTAAGGGCTTAGTTTGGGTTTTGCTTTTGCATGGACTTTATAATACTATTGTTCGTTTTAATTGGTCCTGGAGTTTGATTCCCTTAAGTATTCTTTTAATTGGGGTTTATTTAACCATCTTTCGTAGAATTCAGAGGTTGGCCGATTAAACGCCAAGTTTGGGCTGTGGTGATTTCACAATCAACGAAGCTACCCAAAGGCGCAGGACTTAATAATTTTATTTTTTTAAAATTGAATGATTTGGCTTCTTGATTGTTAACAATTAGGGCTTTTATTTTTTGTCCTACATATTTTTTATTATTAGCCAAGGCAGTTTGAGATAGGATTTTATTTAAAATTTTATCTCTTTTCTTTTTTTGACAAGGGGAGATATTGTCAATCATTTGATGAGCTCGAGTGCCTGGTCGAGGAGAAAATTGAGCAATATAGGCCATATCAAATTTTATTCTTTGCATAGCTTTTTTAGTGTTATTGAATTGCTTTTTGCTTTCTCCGGGAAAACCGACAATGATATCTGTAGAAACATTGAGTTGAGGAATTTTTTTTCGGGCCTGATTAATGATTTTTTCAAATTTTTCAATAGTGTATTTTCTGTTCATAGAGCGCAGAATATCGTTGTCTCCCGACTGAAGAGCTAAGTGGAGGTAGGGACAAATTTTGTCATAAGTAGCCATTACTTCAATTAGTTGAGGAGAGAGGTCTTTGGGGTGAGAGGTTAAAAAGTTAATCCAAAAATTTCCTGGCAATTCGGCAATTGTTTGCAGAAGATCAGGAAAGTTTCTACCTTGAGGGTCATGATAGGAGTTAACATTTTGTCCTAAAAGGATGATTTCTCTATATTTCTTTTTTCTGATTAGCTCTTTTATTTCTTTTATTATTTCCGTAGCCGGGCGAGAGTATTCTCGGCCGCGCGTATAAGGAACTACGCAGTAAGAACAAAAATTATTACAACCGGTCATAATTGGCACATAGGCAGAGAATTCAGAGGAGAGTTTCGTTTTTAAGTTTAAATAATGAGAAGAGGAAGGGTTTTCGGAAAAGATTTGGTTAATTTCAGGAATGCTTAAAATTTGATCAAACTTATTTTTCATTTTTAGGCGATCTTTTTCCAAAATACAACCAGTGAGAATAGTTTTAATCTTTGGCTTTCTCTTTTTTATTTCCTTTATTCTTTGACTAATACCATAAATTCGGTCAACTGCTGATTGACGAACAGAGCACATATTAACCACAATCAAATCAGCCCCTTCTGGACGGGGGGCTGATTGACATTTTGCTTTTTCGAGAATAAAGGCTATTTTTTCAGAATCAGCCTTATTCATTTGGCAACCATAAGTGGCAATATAGTATTTCATCTTTGGGGATTTTTTAGAAATTTTATCGTCGCCCTTGTTGATTTTTTTGGTTTTCTTCTGAAGAAAGAGATGGAGACGAGTTTTCAGATTGGATTGATTGTTCGTTATCACCCTCTTTCCTTATTTGAGGATTAAGTGGCTCTACAGAAGGAAGGTTTATTATTTGCTTGTCGGTTTCAGGAGGGGGCGCAGAATCTTGAATTCCGGGTAAATTCGTCTCTCCTCCTTCTTTGGTCTCATTATTTTCTAAAGAATTATTGAGCCTAGGGCGGTTTGTTTCTGAAGAAGGTTGATTAATTCTTTTTTCTTCTTTTTGTATTTCTTCCATTTTTTCTTCAATTCTTTCTCTAACTTTTATCATTTCTCCAGACGGCTCTCCTTTCTGTTCTTCTTTTCTGACTCTTTCTTGTAGTTTTTCTAAGGTCGCCGAATCTTTACTGGTTTGGATTCTTTTTTCTATTTTTTCTGTTTGTTTTTTAAGGATTTCTGCTTTGGTGTTTTGATCTAAGGCTTTTGAGCTTTGAATAACTTTCATTAATTCGGGTTGATCGCTGGCGATTTGATTTAATACATTTTCTTTTTCTTCAGCATTGTTTGCACTGGAAATCTTTTGTCGGATATTATTAGCAATCTTTTCTTCCATCTCTTTTAAGGCTTCTTGTTTTTCAGAGGGAAGAGATTTTTTGATTTCTTCAAGGGCATCTAATTGCTCAACGTCGTTTTGGTTAGAAATTCTGAAAACTCGCTCGCTACCCTCTGAAGTGTTTAGGTTTTGATTAATTTTCCTTAAGATCTCTTCTTTAGCCTCTTGGATTTTACCTTTAACGGAATCAGAAGAAGATAGACTGTATTCTAGATCTTTAATTAGTCTTAATTCACTAAGATCGCCGCTTTGGGAGAGATTTTTTAGATAATCTTTCTGATCTTCCTCTGAGAGTAATTCTATTTTTTGTCCAGCTTTTTTTACAATTTCCTCTTTAATGCGATCACTGTTTATCCAATTATCTCTTTGGGAAACTTCTTCTATAATTTTTAATTTTTGTAACTCGTTTCCGCCGATTTCTTTTAAATAAGATTCTGCCTCTGATTTTTTGTCTTGATCCATCGCTTCCATTTTTTCAAAGAATTCTTTAGAAACCTTTTTTTGAATGGCTTGAATTTTTTCTTTCTTTTCTGAACTAATTTTTCCTTCAATGCTTTTGAGGTTTTGTAAGTTTTGCAAATCTTTAAATTCGCTACCTTTTTGTTTATTTAATAAAGATTCCATTTTTTCTTCCATTTTTTCTTCCGGAATAAATTTTTCAATAATAGCACTGGCTGCTTGGAGACTTTGTTCGCGAGCTTGTTCGACTTCTTGGAAGTATTGAGGATCAATCTTTTTTTCTAGAGCATTGATTAAATTTTGGTGTTGCCAAGAATTATCAACAATGCGATCAGTTAATTTTTCTAGATTAGCTTCTCCTTTTTGTTCTATTCTTTTTACTGTTTTTTGGAAACGGGACATTTGTTGTTCGTATTTTTGTAGGGCTTTATTGGCTCTCTCTGGTTGGTTCTTTTCTTCAATCAATTTTTTAGCCTCAATCAATTTTTCGCTGGCTCTTTTCATTTGTTTTTCAGCTTTTTTTGTGGGGTTAAAGGTGAGAGCCATATCGATGCTATTCCAGGCTTCTTTTAAAGAATAAAAGAAGTTATTGGAAAACATTTTAGGTTCTTTGATCCCTAAATCTACGGCTGTAACGTTTTCGTCCGCTTCAGCATTAGAGATTAAAGTAGGAGTGCTTTCGTTTTCGGTTTGTGCTTGTAAGGGATTTGCAAGCAAGAGGGAGGACCCAATCGCTCCTATTAACATTAAACTTAAAATAATTTTTCTTAAACTTTTATTTTTTTTAACCTTTTTCATAATTTCTAAAATTAATTTTATTAGTTGGGGTCAGACCCCAAGCAAAAGCGTTAAAAAATTAACGTTTTTGAATAATTGCCCTGGAAACAAGCACAGAGAGCTAGTTTTCGAGAGGCAGTTTTTGGGGTCAGACCCCAAGCAAAAGCGTTAAAATTTTGACGGTTTTGGTTTTATTTAACTTTTTTGACTTATTTCTTTTGACTTATTTCTTCTAATATTTTTTTAATAAAATCCTGTTTTTGGATTTGTTCGGTTTGTCCACCTCTTTTTCTAATATTTAAATTTCCTTGTTTTTCTTTATCTCCTAAGACTAAAATGTAGGGGATTTTTTGTTTTTCGGCTTTGCGGACCCGATAAGAAACGGTTTCACTATTTAAGTCCAATTCGGTTCTAATTCCAGCTTCTTTGATTTCTTTTTCTAGTTTTTGAGCCAAAGGTATATGCTTTTCTCCTACTGGGGTCAGGTAAACTTGGATGGGAGAGAGCCAAATTGGAAAAGCACCAGCAAAGTGTTCTATTAGAAGAGCTAAAAATCGTTCGTAAGAGCCAAGAATAGCACGATGAACCATAACCACGTATTCATCTTCTCCTTTTTCATTAGTGTAAACTAGGTTGAAGCGCTTAGGTGTGGCGAAATCAAGTTGAACCGTGGGGATTTGAATTTCATTACCTAACGAATCTTTAAACATAAAGTCTAGTTTTGGGCCATAAAGAGCAGCTTCTCCTTCAATCCTTTTGGCATTTAGATTCATTTCTTTTGATATTTCAGCAAGCATTTCTTCGCATTGATCCCAATCTTTAGGTTCGCCAATATATTTTTCTTGATGTTCGTAATCTCGCAAAGAAAGAGAAACCCAGTGATTTTCCCAAAGCCCTACAGAGGTATAAAAGTCTTTAATTATTTTTACCATATTTTTGATTTCTTCTTTGACTTGAGAAACACGGCAAAAAGAATGGCCATCTTCTACAGTAATAGCATAAACCCGATTAAGGCCACCAACTTCGCCAGTTTTTTCAGCACGGTATTGTTTTTCTGACTCCATGTATCTAATTGGCAGGTCACGATAAGATCGCTTTTGGGAGGCATAGATTTGGGTTTGGTGAGGGCATTGAACTGGTTTCATCACAAAATTGTGTCCTTGGTCGGAATGAACGCGAAATAACTCTTTTTTGAATTTACTGGCATGTCCGGAAAGTTGATAGAGTTCTATTTTCGCCAAATGAGGAGTCATTACTTTTTCAAATCCATAACCAGCGCAAACTTTCTCTATTTCTTTTTTTAGTTGTTCAATGATAATTACTCCTTTCGGACTAAATAAGGGAAGCCCAGGTCCTACTAATTCAGAGAAGCAAAATAAATCTAGTTCTTTGCCTAGTTTACGATGGTCTCTTTTTTCAGCTTCTGCTTGCTGGTTTAGGTATTCTTTTAAATCTTTTTTCTGACCAAAGGCTAGACCGTAAATACGAGTTAGCATTTTATTTTTTTCGTCTCCTCTCCAATAAGCTCCAGCCACTTTGGTTAGTTTAAAAGCTAAAGAGTTTAATTTCTTAGTAGAAGAGACGTGCGGGCCACGACACAGATCTACAAAATTTCCTAGTTGGTAAATCGTTACTTTTTCTGCGCTTTTTTGGTTGACTTTCTCTTTTTCCATTTTAGTGCTCCCTTTTTCTTTTAAGTCTCGCAGTAATTCAATTTTGTAGGGTTGCTGAAGACGAGTGAAAAGTTTTTCAGCCTCAGAAAGACTAATTACTTTTTTTTCAAATTTTAAGTCTTTGGCGATTAATTCATGCATTTTTTTTTCAATGGTCTTTAAATCCTTGGTTCCTAAATCTTGTTTAAGCTCTAAATCATAATAAAAGCCATTGTTAATTGCAGGACCGATTCCAAATTTAGTGTTTGGGTACAAAGATAAAATAGCAGCGGCCAGTAAATGACTGCAAGAGTGTCTCTTAATTTCTAGAGAATCAGAATTTGAATCCTGATTAGATTTTTTCTTCATATCTTATTTTTATTCTATTTTTACTAGTGGGGAATTTCTTGACTAACCAAGATGGCCAAAATTTAATTTTAGCTTCTTGGATTTCTGGTAATTCTTCTAAATATTGTTGAGCTTCGGCTTGATTCATCCCAAAAAATAAAGTTTCATCTAAGATTTCATTTTGAGGGGAGAGGGTGGTCAAGCCTCTTACCTGAACCTCTAGAAGAGCATTTTTTTCAGCAAAATTATATGAAATTAGACGATAAGAAAGACTTTCTGGTTCGTAAGCCACTAATTGTTTATTGTTTTCTACTTTATCCTTAAGAGAGGATAAAGCTAAATCCATAACTTTTTCTTCTGAAAAGGCGACGGCCTGAATTTTCATCTTAGTAGCAACGGTAAATTCTCCTTTTTCTTCTCCCGCTTGAGCATTAATATTTTCTTCTACTATTTCTGAGCGAAGAGCTATTTTAAAATTAGAAGATGCGGGAAAAATTTCTTTAATATCTTTAGTTGCTTGTTCGTAAAATTGTTCGCGCACTTCTTGTTGAGCTTGTTCAATGTCACTTTGCATAATAACTCCAGTAGTTTTGATCCCACCAGACATAGATTTTTCACTCCAGGCAGATATATTCTCTTTCAGGCTGGGGCTAGTTAAATTAGGAATAGTAAAGTTACAGGGCTCAATATCATATGCAGCTCCCACTTTGTCAGCACGAACCAAAACTTCAGTTTCGCCACGAGCCGGAATAAAAATTCTTTCTACTGCTCTAAAAATAAGACCTTCGGGAGAAGCAAAACGAGTGCTGACCACAAAAGTAACCGAATTCCAAGTATTATTTTTGACGGTGATTAAGCCTTCGGCATAATCCTCAACCGAAACATTGCTTTGAGGAGAAAAATCAAATTCTCCTTCTTTCATTATTTCTACGAATTCTCCCAAGATAAAGGGTTCGTAATTTTCTTTTTCTTCTCCAACATCAAGGGGTTCAATTTCTCTAACGGAGAGAGTGAGATTGGTGTCAATGTCTTGAACTTGGGGAGTGATAATAATTTCTGCTCCGTAAAGTAAACTAAAAAAACCAAAAATAATGCCTCCAATGGTTAGAGCAGTTAAAATAAGAAAAAGCTGTCCAATTTTTTGATGAGGAGATATGTAAACTTTGGGCATACTTAGTTTTATAATCTGATTTAAATGAAAATAGATGATCTCTTGGCTAGATTATATCACTTTATTTATTTTTGAGCAATAAATTATCTAATGTTTCTTTTTCTACTTTTTTGGCTTTTTCAGCGATAATTTTCAGAGAGTCGTCTTTATGAGAAATTCTTCCAGTTACTGAAATAATTTCATTTTCTTCCCAAAGGTCGGAATTTTCTTGTAACATTTTCGGGAAGACAATAACTTCAATCTCTCCAGAAGGATCTTCTATTTTTACAAATTTCATCATTTCTTTTTTGCGAGTGAGAATTTTTTTAACCTTAGTGGCGATTCCGACTACCTTTATCTTTCGAGAGGAATTTTGATTTTCTAATTCTATGATTGGAGTGGCGTACTTTTGAAGAAGGCTTTCGTATTCTTTGAGGGGGTGTTCGGAAACAAAAAGCCCTAAAAGTTCTTTTTCCCAGAGTAATTTTTTTTCTCTTTTGGCTGGAGCAGTATTCCTAAGATTAAGATTATTAATTTGGTTATCGCTAGATGTAATCATGCCAAAAAGAGTACTTTGTCCATTGGCTTTATCTTTTTGTTTTTTGCGAGAAAAATCTAAAAGAGTCTCAATGTTATTCAACATTTGGTTTCTTTCTCCTAGCATATCTAGAGCTCCACTTTTAATTAAACTTTCTAAAGATTTCTTATTCATATCTTTAGAGTGAATGCGACCTAGAAAATCTTCTAAACTTTGAAAATCACCATGTTTTTTTCTTTCCTTAATCACGGTTTCTGATATCCCTTGGCCTACGTTTTTGATAGCCAAGAGCCCAAATCTTATTTTATTCTCTTCCACTACAGTGAAATCTTTAAAACTTTCGTTGATGTTTGGCGGAAGAATTTCAATGCCCATTTGTTCGGCGGCTTTGATTTCAGTTGTGATCTTATCAATATTATTCTGGTCAGCGCAAAGAAGGGCTGCTACAAATTCCGTGGGATAATGAGCTTTAAGATAGGCAGTTTGATAGGCGATGGTGGCATAGCAAGTAGCGTGACTACGGTTAAATCCATAACGGGCAAAAGGCTCAATAAAGGCAAAAACTTTTTGGGCAGTTGCTTTGGGTATTTTATTTTTTTGACAACCCTGAATGAATTTTTCTTTTTGCTCTTGAAGAAGTTTATTTATTTTTTTCCCAACTGCTTTTCGTAAAACATCTGCTTCTGCCAAAGAAAAGCCTGCTAAGTCGCGCACAATGCGCAAAATCTGTTCCTGATAAATAGCAATACCGTAAGTGTTTTCTAGGATTGGCTTTAGTTTTGGATGAAGATAGTTAATTTTTCTTTGCCCCTTTTTACGAGCAATGTAATCTGGAATAAGTTCCATGGGACCGGGTCGATAAAGGGAAACCATAGCAATAATATCTTCAAAACAAGTCGGTTTTAGCTTTTTGAGATTTTTCTGCATGCCAGCAGACTCTAATTGAAAGACTCCTTCAGTTTGTGCTTTTTGAAGAAGTTTAAAGGTTTTTTTATCGGTTAAAGGAACTTTATTGACATCAATTTCATCGCCTTTGGTGCGCTCAATAATTTTTAGAGCAGTTTCAATGATGCTTAAATTTTTAAGCCCCAAAAGATCTACTTTTAAAAGGCCTAATTTTTCCACGGCATACATGTCGTATTGAGAAATTACTGTTTTTTCTTGCCCAGAGACATCATATTGCACGGGCACATATGCAGTTAAAGGTAAGGGCGTAATCAAAAGACCGCAGGCGTGTTTAGAAGCGTGTCGAATTACTCCTTCAATTTTTTGAGCAATATCAATTATTTTTTTAGCTTCAGGCTCTTGTTCGTATAATTTTTTTAGTTCTTGGTTGCTTGCCAGTGCTTTTTTTAATTTAAAGCCAAAGGGAACGGTCTTGGCTAAACGATCACAAAAAGAATAAGGGCAATCTAAGACTCGACCCACATCTCTAATGGCCGCTCGGGCGGCCATGGTTCCAAAAGTAATGATTTGAGAAACATGATCTTGGCCATATTTTTCTTCAATGTATTGCAAAACTTCGTCTCGTCTTTTGTCAGTAAAATCTAAATCAATATCAGGCATGTTAATACGATCTTCGTTTAGAAAACGTTCAAAGATTAAATCGTATTTCAATGGATCGATGTTAGTAATATTAAGTAAGTAAGAAACAATAGAACCAGCTGCCGAACCTCTTCCTGGACCGACTACGATATTATTAGTTTTAGCCCAATTGACAAAATCTTGAACAATTAAAAAATAGCCAGCAAATCCGGTTTTACGAATTACGTTTAATTCTTTTTCTAATCTCTCTGTAACTGCTTTGGTTTTTTTTCCGTAACGCTCTTTAATTTTACTTAAACAGAATTCTTTTAAAAATTGATCAGCATTTTCTTTTTCTGGTAAAGGAAAGTAGGGAAGTTTATTTTCGCCAAATTTAATTTCTACAGAGCAAGAATCAGCGATTTTTTCCGTGTTGGTGATAGCCTCGGGATGGTCTTTAAAGCTTTCTTTCATTTTTTCTTCGGAGCGAAAAGAAAAATCATTACCAACCATTGAAAGACGATCAGAGTCATTTTTTTTTCGTTTGGTTTGAACGCAAAGAAGAACGTCTTGAATTTCGTCGTCTTCTGGTTTTATGTAATGAACATCATTAGTAGCCACTAAACCCACTTTATATTTTTTTGCTAATTTAAAAATAATTTTATTTACTGTCTTTTGTTCACTCAAGTTGGGGTGATCTTGTACTTCTAAATAAAAATTCTCTCCAAATATTTTTTGATATTCTTGAAGAGAATTTTCAGCTTCTTTGGTTTGATTATTGATGATTAAACGGGGAATTTCTCCCTGCAAGCAAGCGCTCAGAGCGATTAATCCTTCGGAATGTTGCTTAAGAATATTTTTGTCTAAGCGAGGCTTGTAATAAAAACCTTGAAGGTGGGCGATGCTATTTAATTTTATTAAATTTTGATATCCTTTATTATTTTGAGCCAAAAGGACTAAATGAAAGGGCTTCTCATCTATTTTTCCTCTTTTATTAGCTAGGCCATGAGGGGCTAAATAGGCCTCCATACCAATAATAGGTTTGATGTTATTGGCTTTGGCTTTTTGGTAAAATTCGATAGCACCATACATAACTCCGTGGTCAGTGAGAGCCACTGCTTTCATTTTTTGTTTTTTGGCTTCGGCGATAATTTCGTCTACCTTGGGTAGGCCGTCTAACAAAGAGTAGTGGCTATGAAGATGGAGATGGACAAATGACATGATGAATTCAAATTTTAGATTAATTTAAATAAACGAGAATAACAAAATGTTTTTTAAGCTATTATTTCTTTTTCTTTTTTTCTTGCTTGGAGTTAAGTAAATTGAAGAAAAGATGTTTTAAAAAAGAGAAAAAAACAAGAAAATTGGCTTTGTTTTTAATTTTCTCTAGAATTTCTTCACCTCTTCGGGAGACTCGATTTAAGTTTTTAGAAAATTTAAACAATTGGATGGCTGCCAAAATAATGACTAAAAGAAGAATAAAAGATAGAATTCCCACCAAAACAATGGAAATGCTAGCTACTGTGTAGAAAAAATTTTGAATGTCCATATTTTAAATAATTATTTACTTATTCATCTAAATCTTGTATAATACATTTTAACAGATATGTTAAAAATATCAAATGACTGATTTAACTGATCAACAATTACGCTATGGCAAATGGTATTTGCGAAACAAGCAAAAGCTTTATCGATTTTTGCTTTGGAGCTTGGTTTTGGTTAATTTTGTTTTTTTGGCTATTATTCTTTATCAAGGCTTTCTTTATTTCAAATTAAAGGAGAATTATTTAACGAATTTAGAAGAATTAAGCAAGGATCGTATTGACTATTTATCTTTTCAAGAACATTTTTCTCCACAAGATTTAAATATTGATGCTCTCACAATTATTCAGGCTCGTCCTGGCGAAAACCAATATGATTTAGTGGCTACGGTTTTTAATCCTAATTTAGATTGGCGGGTTTATATTGAATATTATTTTTTAATTAATGGTTCTGAAAAAACTCCTCCTGCTTCTTCTTTTGTTGATCCTCAAGAAAAGAAATACCTTTTTAATTTAGGTCATTCTTTGCCATTTAAAGCCAAAGAGATTGAATTTTTTATTTCTCGGGTGTCTTGGCAGAGACTTCGGTCGCCTGAAAAAGAAAAATTGTCTACTTTGGAACAGTTGGAAATAAAAGATATTGATTTTAGCTATTTACGATCTGATTCTGAAGGAAAGATTTTGCCGCAAATTTCTTTTAAGGCTAAAAATAATTCTATTTATGATCTTTGGGAAACTAAATTTGTGATAGCTTTAGAGAAGGACCTTAATTTAGTTGGGCTTAATATTTTATCTTTGAATCAATGGAAATCATTAGAAGAGAAAGATCTTTATTTAAATTGGCCCTTAATTCCTGATTTTAAGCAGATTAAAATTAAGCCGGAAATTGATCTTTTAGATCCGGAAGTCTTTATTTCTCCTTTGTATGAGCATTAATTTGCCGAAAATAAAATCTTTTGATTTTACTTTATTTATTTTAGTTTTTCTGTTGGTAGTGATTGGTTTGGTTTTGCAATATAGTCTTTCTTTTGCTGGAACTGGTGTCAGTTTTTCGCGTCACCTTATTTTCGTTCTGATCGGTTTCCTTTTTTTTGGCTTAGTTTATTTGATTGATTTTCGTTTTATTAAGGCTACGGCTTTTTTCATTTATCTTCTTTCTTTAATTCTCTTAATTCTGGTTTTATTTTTAGGTAAGTCTTTAAGGGGAACAAGTGGCTGGTTAGATTTCGGATTTTTCAATTTTCAGCCAGCTGAATTAGCTAAGCTAGCCACTATTATTATTTTAGCCAAGTTCTGGCAAAAAGCTCCAGCTCCTGTAAAAATAAAACATGTTCTTTATAGTTTTCTTTTGATTGCTCCTTTATTTCTTTTGATTGCTCGTCAACCTGATTTTGGATCAGCAATTACAATTGTTTTAATTTGGCTGGGCGTCCTTTTTCTGGTGGATAGCAATAAGAAGCATTTTCTTTCTTTGCTCTTAATTTTTATTCTTATTGCTTCTTTAGCTTGGTTTTTTATTTTTGAGGATTATCAAAAAGATAGAGTTTTAACTCTTTTGCAACCATCTCGTGATGTTTTAAAAAGCGGTTACCAGGTGAATCAATCGGTTATTGCTGTTGGTTCTGGACAATTTTGGGGCAGAGGTTTTGCCCTAGGAACGCAGAGTCAGCTAAAATTTTTACCTGATTCAGGCACTGATTTTATTTTTGCAGTTCTAGGAGAAGAGTTCGGTTTGTTGGGTGGACTTTTCTTTTTACTGGTTTATTTCCTTTTTTTAGCAAGATTGGTACGAATTGCTCGTCAAGTTTACGGAAATTTTAGTTTAGTTTTGGTTTGCGGGGTGATGATTTATTTTTCTTTCCAAATGTTAATTAACGTGGGTATGAACCTAGGAGTTGCTCCGGTAGTGGGCCTTCCTTTACCCTTGATTAGTTATGGAGGAAGTTCTTTATTAATTAGTTTAATTTGTTTAGGTTTAGTGGAAAGCGTTTTGCGTCATCAACCGTTTTCTCGGCCCCTTAATAATTTGGATCAAGAGGGTTTTATGTTAGTTGGAAAAGGTGAATAAAAAATAGTTAAAAAATATAAATTTTATTTTCTTATGTTAGAATTAAAAGCTCAGTCCCGTGAAATTATGGGCAAAAAAACAAAAAGATTAAGAGAGGACAATATTGTCCCTGGCGTAATTTATGGACATGGAATTGAATCTTTACCCATTCAAGTTTCTGCTTCTGATTTTAAAAAAGTTTTAGAAGAGGCCGGAGAAAGTACTTTGGTTGACTTGAAAATAGAGGGTCAGTCAGAGAAAAAGGTTTTGATTCACGACCTTCAATATCATCCCCTTACTGGCAATATTGAGCACATTGATTTTTATCAAATTAAAGAAGGAGAAAAGATTGTGGTGGAAGTTGAATTAGAATTTGTAGGAGAATCACCAGCAGTCAAAGAGGAAGGGGGGATTTTGATTCATGAGTTAGACAAAATAGAAATAGAGTGTTTGCTGCGAGATTTGATTCGTAATATTGAAGTAGACTTAAGTCAATTAGAAAATATTAATGATGTTATTCGTGTTCAAGATTTAAATTTACCGTCTACTATTAAATCTCTTTCTGAGCCCGAAGCTTCAGTGGTAGCAGTTAAGGCTCCACAAGAAGAGAAGGAAGAGGAAGAAGATTTAGCCGCAGAAGAAGAAGCAGGAGTTGCTGAAGTAGGAGTAGTTGGTGAAGAGGACAAGAAAGAGACCGAGGGTGATCAAAAGACTTCTGAATCGGAAGAGGGACAAAATAAAGGTAAGTAAAAAATAGCTAAGTAGAATATATGATTAAGTGGTATTATAAAATTTCTTTTTTCTTTCTCTTTGTTTTGTTGTTGAGTGGCTGTCAATTATTGAATCCTTCAGAAATTGTTCCAGAGGAAGAGAATGAGATTGAACTTGAGGAGTTTGATGTAGAAGATTTGATTTTACTGGAAGAAGAAAAAGAAGAGGTGCTTGAATATCAAAAGATGCCAGTAGCTGTGGTTATTGATAATCTATTTTCTGCTCGTCCTTTAGCGGGAATTAATCAAGCTCAAGTGGTTTACGAGGTTCCGGTAGAGGGTGATATTACTAGATTGTTGGCAATTTTTAATCAAGAGAATTGGCCTCTGAAAATAGGACCAGTGCGTTCAGCTCGCCCTTATTTAGCTGATTGGGCGGAAGAGTATTTGGGCCTTTTTATTCACGCCGGAGGTAGTCCTCAAGCTTTAAGTCAAATCAAAGAAGGCTCTTATGACTTTTACAATTTAGACGAATTAAGCGGTGATGGTGTTTATTTTTGGCGAGACGGGGAAAGAAATAGCCCTCATAATTTATACATTTTACCAGCCTCTATTGAAGAATGTTTAGAGCGCAAGAAGTGGCCGGATTCAGTTAGCGAAAAATTTATTGAATGGGAGAGAAGGGATATTTTAGAACAAGAATCACCTTCTGGGCAAGATTTAGAAGCCTTGATTCTTAAAATTAATTATCAAGATCCAGTGATTTGGCAATTTGACCAAAAGAGGAAATCTTATCTTCGCTATCAAGGAGGAGATCCTTTTTTAGATGAAAGGGGAAAGATTGTCCAATCTCCTAATATCGTTATTCAAAAAACAACAATTAAGGTCATTGATCAGATTGGTCGCCTTCAGATTGAAACTCAGGGACAAGGAGAGGCTTTGATTTTCCAAGAAGGAAAAATCAAAAAAGGATCTTGGGCTAAAGACTCTAATTTAAATCGTACCTTTTTTTATGGTCCCCAAGGTGAAAAAATAAAATTTCTACCCGGTTCTCTTTGGGTAGAAATTGTTAGTCCAGAACAGAAAATCTATTATTAGTCTTTTTCTTCGGCTTGCAAAAAGTTGATAATATCTTCTATGTGACCGTCCATAATTTGTTCTAATCCGTGCCAAGATTTCGGAATACGATGATCAGTAACTCGATCTTGGGGAAAATTATAAGTTCTGATTTTTTCAGAACGATCGCCACTTCCAATATGGGATTGGCGTTTTTCTTTTAAATTTTTAGTTTTTTCTTCTTCTCTTTTGGCTAGCAAACGGGAACGGAGAATAGTTAGAGCTCTTTCTTTGTTTTGTAATTGATTTCTTTCGTCTTGACAGGATGCGACTATATTAGTAGGTAAATGGGTGATACGTACCGCGGTTTCATTTTTTTGTACATTTTGTCCTCCATGACCAGAAGCACGAAAGTGATCTATTTTTAAATCTTTATTATTAATCTCTACATCTATTTTCTTGGCTTCAGGCAAAACCACTACTGAGGCAGCAGAGGTGTGAATTCGGCCACTTTTTTCTGTTTCCGGAATGCGTTGAACTCGATGCACTCCGCTTTCTTTTTTTAATAACTGGTAAGCGTTTTTTCCCCGAAGCTCAAAGATTATTTCTTTAAAGCCATTCAAACTAGTAGGGTGAGAAGATATAATTTTTATTTTCCAATTCATCTTTTCCGCAAAGCGGGAGTACATTCGAAAAAGATCAGCAGCAAAAATACTGGCTTCATCTCCGCCAGTACCAGCTCTAATTTCCAGAATTGCGTTTTTTTTCATAAGGGGGTCGGTTTCCTTTTCCGGTTCAAGACCTTTTTCTATAATTTGTTTTTTTTCTTTGAGTTTTTTGATTTCTTCTTTAATCATCTCTTGCATTTCTGGTTCTTCTCCTTGATTGAGCATTTTTTCGGTCTTGAAAATTTTGTGATTAATTTCTGATAATTGATTGAGGCGAGCTAGATAGTTTTTGAGCTCATTGTATTCACGGGAAATATTTTTTAATTTTTCTGGATTATTAAATATTTCTGGTTTTTGCAATTCTTTTTCTAGTTCTTCTAACTTTTTTTTAATTTCCTTATTTTCTTCCATAATTTGTGATTTATTGACTCCCTGACTAAAAGTAAATTAGAAATATGTACGAGGTCGAACCTCGTACATAGCTAATTTTCTTTCTTTTTACTTTTTTTCTTTTTATCTTCTTTTTGCTTGTTTGCTTTTTTTCTTGCTTTTGTTGATTCTTTTAAGTCTTTTGACTTTTTCATCATTTTTTCAAATCTTTCTAGTCTTCCGGCAGTATCAATAAATTTTTGTTTACCCGTATAAAGAGGATGGCATTGGGAACAAATTTCTACTTCCGTTTTTTTGTGAGTAGACCCAGCTACAAATTTAGCGCCACAAGAGCAGGTAATAGTAGCTTGTGGATAATATTGAGGGTGAATATCTTTTTTAGCCATATTTTTTAAATTATTTAATCTTTAAAGGTGCCGCTGGTCGGACTCGAACCGACACGAACTTGCGCTCATGGCATTTTGAGTGCCACGTGTCTACCAATTCCACCACAGCGGCAAGGTGATGTCATTATGATAGCAAATTATTTATCTTTCTTCAACCGGCTTTGAGGACAATCTTTGTTGCTACATTTAGTTTTTTCTCCGTATTTGACCATAAGAGATCCACATTGAGGGCATTGTTCATTGATGGGTTCGTCCCAAAGGGCGAAATCGCATTTGGGCCAATTGGAGCAGCCATAGAAAAATTTTCCTTTACGGGTTCTTTTTTTAACAATTTCTCCGGAGCATTGTGGGCACTTAACTCCAATTTCGAAATTAGAAGAATTTTCTTTTTTGTCTCCTTGAACATTTTTAGTAAAACGACATTTAGGAAAACCAGAGCAGGCCAAGAATCGTCCAAAACGACCTGTTTTAATTACTAAGGGCTCGCCGCATTTGGGGCATTTTTCGTCAGTTTTTTCGTCTGCAAATTTTTTAGTAATTTCTTCTTCTTTTTTCATAAGGTTTTGTTTAAAAGGTTGATAAAAGTTATCTAACACCGTAACGTATTTTTTCTTTTCTTGAGCGATTTCATCTAAAGATTTTTCCATTTCAGCAGTAAAATTATAATCTACTATTTGAGGGAAATGTTTTTCTAAAAGTTCGTTAACCAATTCTCCGGTAGAAGTAGGAAGGAATTTTTTTTGTTCTTTTTGGACATAGTTTCTGGCCTCAACAGTGCTAATGGTAGGAGCGTAGGTTGAGGGTCGACCAATGCCAATCTCTTCTAGTTTTTTTACTAAGCCAGCTTCAGTATAGCGAGGCGGTGGTTCAGTAAAATGTTGTTCGGATTTTACTTTAATTAATCTGACCTTTTGGCCGGTTTTAAATTCAGGAAGGAAGTTTTCTTTTTGTTTTTCGGGGTAGAGTTTCATCCATCCAGCGTATTTTATCTTTAGGCCACGGGCTTCTAATTGATAGGAGTTGGCCTGAATTTTCAAAACAGTGGAGGTTAAGATGGCTTCTTTCATTTGAGAAGCTAGACTTCTTCTCCAGATTAGATCATAAAGTCGATATTCCTTTTCTTTTAAATACGGCTTTAAATCCAGGGGGGTACGAAAAGCTGAGGTGGGACGAATAGCTTCGTGCGCTTCTTGGCTATTCTTGCTTTTAGTTTGAAAACGGCGAGTTTGGGAAAATTCAGCTCCGTGTTTATTGGTAATAAATTCTTGAGCTTCTTTTAAAAATTTTTCGCTAAGATTTAAGGAATCAGTACGGAGATAAGTGATTAAGCCAGTGGCTTTTTTATCTCCTAATTTAATTCCCTCGTAAAGTTTTTGAGCTAAGAACATAGTTTGTTTCACTGAAAACCCTAACTCATTACTAGCTTTTTGTTGAAGAATGCTAGTGGTTAGGGGAGAGGGAGCTTTTCTTTTAGTTTCCTTAGTTCTAATTTCTTTAATTTCAAAATTTGATTTTTCTAGTTTTTTGCTTATTTCCTGAGCTTTATCCTTAGTATTGATTTCAAATTTAGTAAAACGATGCTTGTTTTCTTTCTTGAGTTGCGCTTCTAAAGGGGATTGAGGGTCATTTAAAAGAGCTTTAATGGTCCAGTATTCTTGAGGTCGAAAATTCTTTCTTTCTTTTTCGCGATCAATAATCAATTTGACTGTTGGAGATTGGACTCGGCCAGCGGATAAACCTTTGAATATTTTTTTCCAAAGCAAAGGAGAAATTCCATAACCCACTAAACGATCTAAAACTCTTCGGGCTTGTTGAGCATTTACTAGACCCTGATTTATTTCTCGTGGGTTTTGTAAAGATTTTTTTACAGCCTCTTCAGTAATTTCATGAAAACTGATGCGATAATATTTTTGATTTTCCTTTTTCTTTTCTTTCAAAATTTGTTCTAAGTGCCAAGCAATGGCTTCTCCTTCTCGGTCTTCATCAGTAGCAAAATAGATATTATCAGCCTCTTGGCTGATTTTTTTTAGTTCATTAACCAACTTTCTTTTTTTAGTGGGAATAACATATTGGGGCGTAAAATTATTTTCCGTGTCTACTCCAGTTTTGCTTTTGGGCAAATCCCGAACGTGTCCATTAGAAGATTTAATTACAAAATTTTTCCCTAAAAATTGGGAAATAGTTTTGGCTTTAGTTGGTGACTCTACAATAATTAAATCCATAATTTAATTGGGGCCAGACCCCAAATTTTGCGTCCCTGAAACTCTTTCCTGCAAAGGGTTTTGGGGTCACTTTTTTAAAACTGTTAAAAAATTAACGCTTTTTGAAAATTGACAATTTTTTGAAAAACAAATAAAAAAACAATTGTTTGAGAACCAGTTTTACTTATTTATGGCAATTCGTCAACCCTGATTTAAAAAAGTATCAATAATTTCTTGGGGGTCAGTGACCAAAGAGGCGCCTTTTTTAATAATTTCTAAACAACCCTCTGAGTTAAAATCATTGACGCGTCCCGGAATTACAAAGACTTCGCGACCTTGTTCCAAAGCAGTGCGGGCCGTGATTAGGGCTCCGGACCGTAAAGGAGCTTCTATAATTAAAACTCCCCAGCTTAGTCCAGAAATAATCCGGTTGCGAGCTGGAAAAGTTTTTTGAGTGGGTGAGGTCAGAGGAGAATATTCACTGATTACTGCTCCTTGAGAATTGATAATTTCTTGGGCTAATTTTTGATGTTGAGAGGGATAAATTTTTTTTAAGCCGGAACCAAGAACCGCAATAGTGCGGGATTTGTTTTTTAAAGCAATTTGATGGGCAAAACCGTCAACTCCCAGGGCTAGTCCGCTGATAATAGTGGCTTCAGCTTGGCTTAATTTTTCCACAAAAAAATTAGTCATTTGTCGGCCATAAGAAGACATTTTGCGAGTGCCGACTACCCCTATAGGGAAATTTTCTTGTTTTTGTAAAAGGCCCTGATAGTAGATTTGATCGGGTGGATCATAAATTTTGGCCAAAAGCTCAGGATAATTTTTGTTTTGGCGATCTATTTTTTGAATTGACATTTTCTTAAATTATGTTATTATTGATTACAAATAAGGAGGTAACATGATAAAGGTAGAAAGTGTAGAACGGAAAGAAGGACGAGTAATTCGCCTTGAAATTCTTTTTGATCATCATTTACATTTCGTCTTTTCCCCTAACAAAAAGGGGAAACCAGAATTAGTTGCTTGGGCTCAGATCCCGAATAATTCCCGATATTGGTTGGAAAGAATTTGGGCTCGCGCTTACGCTATTTTTGTTAATAATTCTGATTCTGATTCTGACTCTATTTCTGTTCCTGTGATTGAGGGTGAAAACTTTCAATTAATTCTTAAATTTTAACGTCTTGGAAAAAAAATCTAAGGCGTTTCTTTTTTTGCCAAAATTGTTTAAAATAGAAATATGTTAAAGATAATTTTAAGTGGAGGAGGAACCGGTGGCTCAGTGAGCCCTCTTTTGGCTGTGGCTGAAGAAATTAAGAAAATAGAACCAGAAACAAAATTTTTATTTGTCGGCACCAGAAAAGGAAGTCCGGAAAGAAAGATGGTTAAACCCTTTCCTTATATTAAATATCAATCTATTTATTCTGGCAAGTTAAGGCGCTACTTTTCTTTTCGTAATATTACTGATTTTTTTTCTATTTTTCTAGGTTTTGTTCAATCTCTTTTTTTGTTACGAAAATTTAAACCTCAAGCGATTTTGTCGGCTGGCGCTTTTGTTTCCGTGCCTTTAGCTTTGGCGGCTTGGTTTTGGCGAGCGCCAATTTTTATTCATCAACAAGATTTACGACCAGGCTTAGCTAATAAAATAATGTCTATTTTTAGTAAAAAAATTACAGTTAGTTTTCCAGAATCTTTGAATAAGTTTCCGGCTAGTAAAACAATTTTTACTGGTAATCCTGTCTCTCCACAAATTTTAAGCAAAGCTGAGGATAAAGAAAATAAGAAATTTAACCTTAAGTCTGGTTGGCCGACCTTATTGGTTATGGGCGGTGGTACCGGAGCCTTAGAGATTAATCAAATTTTAACAGAGATTCTTCCTTCTTTGGTTAATTTTTCTCAGGTTGTCCATTTAACTGGTCCAAAGAAAACTTTATGGAAAGAATTTTCTCATTCTCATTATCAAAGTTTTGATTTTTTGAATCAGGAAGATTTAGCTTATTTTTATCAAAAGGCAACTTTAGTGATCGCCCGAGCTGGTCTCGGCACTTTGACTGAATTGATTTTTTTTCAAAAACCAGCTTTGATTATTCCTATTGCTGATTCTCATCAAGAAGTTAATGCCACTTATTTCGCTCAAAAAAAAGCTATTTCTGTTTTAGAAAAAAGACCCTTAGACTCGCAATTGCTTTTACAAAGAATCAGAGAGCTAATTTTTTCAGCAGAAAAAAGAGCTTTACTTAGTCTTAATATTTCTAAAATGTCTCAACCTGAGGCCGCTCAACAAATTGCTAAAATTATTTTAAAACATATTTAGCACTTGGGGTTGACGACTGCTAATTAGTCGTTTATAATAATAGGACTTAATAAAGAAATTAAAAATAACCCTTTTTTCTGCCAAATTGAAAAAATGAGTTGAAAACCCGCTTGGAGAGCGGATTTTGAAAGGAAGAAAAAAGGGGACTGTCCCCATGACCAAAAGGCAAGAGAAAATATTTAAAATTATCCTGGAGGAATATGTGAAAACGGCGCAAGCCGTAAGCTCTGATTGTTTGTCTAAAAAATTAGAACCTAAGATTAGCTCAGCTACTATCAGATCAGAAATGGCGGAATTAGCAAAAAAAGGTTATTTAAGGCAAGAGCATATTTCTGCTGGGCGAACGCCAACTCTTAAAGGTTTTCGTTATTATGTTTTTCAACTTTTGCCAGCCGAGGAAAAAGAAAAAGCTGTGAGTGAAAAAAAGAGATTGCAAAAAATTAAAAGCCAAAATTTAGATCAATTAAGTTTAGTTAAGGAATTGATTAAAAAAGTGGCTTTTTTGAGCGGAGATCTGGGCTTGGTTAAGTTCGAGAATAATGATTTTTATTACACTGGCTTTAGCCACCTTTTTCAGCAACCTGAATTTCAGAACGCTTTGATTTTGCATGAATTTTCCCGAGCAGTTGATCAATTGGATGTTTTAATCCCTGAGATTTTAGAGAGTCTAGGAAAAGAAACTCAAATTTTGATGGGTCGAAAGACTTTTTTAGGGGGTTCTTGTAGTGCTATTTTCACTCGTTGCGATTTGCTGGGTAAAGAAAAAAATTGTGGTTTGATTGGTATTTTGGGCCCAATTCGGATGAATTATCATCGCAATCTATCTTTACTTGAAGAAGTGAAAGAAATTATTAACCAAGAATTGTTTCTTGAAGATTAAAATAAAATTATGTCAGGAAAAGAAAAAAACTTGGAAAAGGAGATTAAAAAATTAAAAGAACAACTTCAAGAAGAGAGAGAAAGAGCTGAAAAACATTTAAAAGGTTGGCAAAGAGCTAAAGCTGATTATTTAAATCGAGAAAAGGAAATTGCTAAAGAAAGAGAATCTTGGATAAAATTTTCTAATTCTAAATTAATTTTAGATCTCTTAAATTTTTTGGATAGCTTTCGTCATTGTTTAGATTCTGTCCCTGAGAATCTTAAGGAAGAAAAATGGGTTCAGGGAGTTATTCAGATTAAAGGTCAATTTGAAAATTTTTTGAAAAATCAGGGAGTAGAAAAAATTAAGACCATTGGTTCTTCTTTTGACCCTGATTATCATGAAGCTGTAGATCGAATTCCCTCTGAAGATCCGCAAAATATTATTGTTAGTGAAGTGCAAGCTGGTTATCAGATTGGGAATCATGTTATTCGCGCAGCTAAAGTGATTATTAAATAACTTAAAGAATTGCATTATTTTGATAATGTAATCAGAAATGAGGTATAAATTATGAGTAAAATTATTGGCATTGATTTAGGAACATCAAATTCTGCCGCAGCTTATATGGAAGCCGGCAAACCAAAAATGATTCCTTCTGCGGAAGGAACAACTGTAGTAGGGGGTAAAGCTTTTCCTTCTTGTGTGGCTTTCAGTAAAGATGGACAATTATTAGTTGGAGAGCCAGCTCGTCGTCAAGCAGTTGCTAATCCAGAAGCGACCATTAATGGCGCTAAGAGAAAAATGGGTACCGATTATAAATATAAGATTAAAGATAAAGAGTATGCTCCTCAGCAGATCTCTGCTTTTATCCTGCAAAAAATCAAGAAAGATGCGGAAATGTATTTTGGAGATAAAGTAGAAAAAGCGGTGATTACCGTGCCGGCTTATTTCAGTGATGCTCAACGACAGGCCACCAAAGATGCCGGTTCTATTGCAGGATTAGAGGTGGTTCGCTTGGTTAATGAGCCCACGGCTGCTTCTTTTGCTTATGGGCTGGATAAGGTTAAGGGAACTGATCAGCAAGTTTTGGTTTTTGATATGGGCGCCGGAACTTTGGATGTGACTGTTATGAATTTTGGAGAAGGTGTTTTTGAGGTTATTTCTACTTCAGGAGATACAGAGTTAGGTGGATCGGACATGGACGAAGTTTTAATTGATTACGTAATAGAAAAATTCAAGAAAGAAGAAGGAATTGATTTGAGTTCAGATAAAATGGCGATGCAAAGAATCAGAGAGGCGGTAGAAAAAGCAAAAATTGAACTTTCTTCTACTTTAGAAACAGAAATCAATTTACCCTTTGTCACCGCCGACAAAGAAGGCCCAAAGCATATGTTGACTAAAATTACGCGAACCAAATTAGAAGAATTGGTTAAGCCGATTGTGGATCGTTGTCGCCAGTCCATTGATCAAGCAATGAAAGATGCTAAATTAAATCCTTCTAGCGTAGAAAAAGTTATTTTAGTTGGTGGTCCAACTAGAATGCCTATTGTTCAAAAATTTATTGAAAATATTTTTGGTGATAAAATCGCGCGAGGTATTGATCCAATGGAATGTGTGGCCATGGGAGCTGCCATTCAGGCCGCTATTTTGGGAGGAGAAGAAGAAGTGAAAGATGTTCTTCTTTTAGATGTTACTCCTTTAACTTTGGGAATCGAAACTTTAGGAGGAGTGATGACTCCTTTGATCGAAAGAAATACGACCATTCCGGCTGAGAAATCTCAAGTTTTTTCTACAGCAGCTGACAATCAACCTTCTGTCGAGATTCACGTTCTGCAAGGAGAAAGACCAATGGCTAAAGATAACCGCACTTTAGGAAGATTTATTTTAGATGGTCTTCCTCCCGCTCCGCGAGGAGTTCCTCAGGTGGAAGTTAAATTTGATCTTGACGCGAATGGTATTTTAACGGTTAGCGCCCTTGATAAAGCTAGTAATAAAGAGCAGCATATCACGATCAAAGATTCTTCAGCTCTTTCGGATGAAGAAATTGAAAAAATGAAAAAAGAAGCAGAGAAATTTGCTACTGAAGATCGTAAACAGAAAGAAATGATTGAAGCGCGTAATAAGGCCGACAACTTGATTTTCGTTTCTGAGAAAAGTTTGAAAGAGGCAGGAGATAAGATTAAAAAAGAAGAAAAAGAAGATATTGAGAAAAAGATTGAAGGTCTGAAGAAAGCAAAAGACGGTCAAAGTTTAGAAGAGATTAAAAAAGCTAGTGAAGAATTAAGCACTGCTGTTCAGAAAATTGGAGCAGCTATGTATCAGCAAGATGCTAATAAAAGTCAAGCTCAGGGACAGGCAAGTGGACCGGCGTCATCAGAAAAGAATGACTCTGAAAAGAATTCTGAATCCTCTAACAAGAAAGATGAGCCTCTAGAAGGGGAAATTGAGGAAGATGAACAAAAGAAATAAAGAAAAAACAATAATAGAGAAGGGGGAGAAAAAGGCAGTTTTTGGCTTTGGTAAATATTTAGTTTTGCCATTCTTGGTCACAGGAATAATGATTTTATTTTCTTGGGCCTTGTCTTTGCTTTTTTCTTCTCCAACTTTATCTTATTTATGGAGATGGGGACTGAGTTATTTTTGTTTACTTAGTCTCATTTCTCTTTTTTTCTTTTTAAATAAAAATCGCTCTTTGGTTTATTCGGTAATAGGCTTATTGGCAATTGTCCCTTTTTTCTTTTTTTCTTGGCAAAAAGTTTATTTTTTAATAGGCCTATTGATTTTTGCTTTGTTGGCAATAGGTTATGAGTGCGTTCATCGAGAAAGAAAACAAAGAGTTAAAATTTCTTTGCGTAAAAGTTTTCGCCCAGCTTTAATTTTTTCTATTTTGGCCTTTTCTTTGCTATTGGCCACTGTCTATTATTTTAATCCTTTAGTGATTATTGATCAGGAAACCGTAAAGGTTTCTTCTGAGACTTTTCGTCCTTTGATTATTTCTTTGGAAAAAATTACTATTAATGAATCTGCTTCAGTTGAAAATTCTTTGTTGGAAGATTTAGGCTTGGGAGAGAAAATGGCGACAGAAGTTAATAAAATTTTAGCTAATTTTATTGGCCCTTACTCTCAAGAAATTTCTTTAGGTTTAACTTTGGCTTTGTTTTTGGTCTTAAGGTTTATTGGTTCAGTTCTTGGTGTTTTCTCTGGAATTTTTTCTAGAATCATTTTTTATTTTTTAATTTTAATTAAAGTGGTCCAAATTAAATCTCAAAACAAAGAAGTAGAAGTTTTTCGTTTTTAATCAAAGCTCTTGCTTGTTTATTTTATTTTGTTAAACTTATGGCAAGTTATTAGTTAATTAAAAAAACAAAATCTAATTTTTATTTTTATGCCTACTACCAAGAAAGCAACTAAAACCAAGAAGACGGCCGCTGCCTCCTCTAAAAAAAGTTCTTCGGCTTCAAAAGCCAAGAAAGCTTCTGCAACTGCGACCAAGAAAAAATCAACTTCCAAACCTTCTTCTGTAAAAAAGAAAAAATCAACTTCCAAACCTTCTTCTGTAAAAAAGAAAAAAGCTTCTTCAGCTGCGGCCAAAAAATCAGTTAATGATATTTGGGCTACAGGAAAAAGAAAAACAGCTATTGCTCGAGTGAAATTTTCTCCAGAAGGGAAGGGAGATATTTTAATCAATAAATTACCTTTAGTTGATTGTCATTTGGCTAAAGATTTAAGAAAAATAGTTAAAGAACCTTTAGTTTTAGTGGAACGCGAGAAATTTTTTTCTTGGATGATTGATGTTCGGGGTGGAGGAACCAAAGGACAGGCTGAGGCTATTAGGTTGGGCATTGCTCGTGCTTTGGTTGCTTTTAATCCAGAGTGGAGAAAAGAATTGAAAGCTGCTGGTTTTTTGCGTCGAGATCCTCGCAAGAAAGAGAGAAAGAAGCCAGGTCTAAAAAGAGCTCGTCGCGCTCCGCAGTGGTCTAAGCGTTAAAGATTTTTCCGTCCTACTGTAAGTAGATTTTCTTACAGTAGGAAGGCAACTAGATTTCTTTCTCGACTTGCAAATTTCGACAAATTTAGTATGATTTCTACCGCCCAAAATACTTTTTATCTTTTAGTCGCCTATACTTACCAAAAAGTAGTGGCGCTTTTTTATTTTATTTTCTTAGCTCGTTATTTAGGGGCTGATAGTTTTGGTAAGTATACTTTTGCTATTTCTTTCACCACTCTTTTTGCTGTTTTAATTGATTTTGGGCTTTTTGCCGTTTTAACTAGAGAGGTTGCTCGGCGACCAGAAAAAACAAGATCTTATTTCGGGAACGTTCTCAGTTTTAATATTATTGGAACCCTTTTGGTTTTTCTGGGAACTTTTCTCGCTATTAATCTTTTGGGTTACTCTCATCTTACTAAACAATTAGTTTATTTGAATCTTTTGGTGGTTTTCTTTGATGCCTTAGCCCTTTGCATTTATCATGTTTTTCGTGGTCATTTAAATTTAAAATTTGAAAGCCTGGGAATTGTTATTCACAAAACAGTAATGTTAGGAGTGGGACTTTTTTTAATTTATCGTCAAGCTTCTTTGCTCTGGGTGGTTTTACCTTTAATTGCGGGTAGTTTTTTTTATTTTTTAAATGCTCTATTTTTTTTCCGAAAAAAACTTCATTTTTGGCCTTGGCCTCGTTTAGATTGGCCAGTTTTAAAATCTTTATTGATTTTAGCTTGGCCTTTTTTTGTTACCGCAATTTTTGCCAAAATTTTTGCCACTAGTGACACGATTATTCTTTCTTGGTTTTCTGCTGATAAGTTTGTGGGCTGGTACAGTGCAGCTCAAAAATTAATTTTAGCTTTTCTTCTTTTGGTGGCTGGATCTTTAAGCACTGCTCTTTATCCCTCTTTCAGTTATTATTTTGTTCGCTCTCGTTCTAGACTAGAAAAGCTTTTTAATCAGAGCCTGATTTATTTAATGTTATTAGCTGTGCCTTTAACTGGAGGCTTAATTGTTTTAGCTCGTCCAATCATTTTATTTATTTATGGAGCTGATTATTTGGCAGCTGCCCCTGCTTTGATTATTTTGGCTTGCTCACTGCCTTTGATGTTTTTAGATTATGTGCTTAGTGGTTTTTTAAATGCTTGCGAAAAACAAAAGAGTAATACTTTAATTCATGGCTTAGGGGCTACTTTATTTTTGGTTCTTAACTTTTTGCTAGTTCCTTTATTTTTTCATTTAGGTTCCAGTTTAGCGGTTTTGATTAGTTTTTTGTTTTTGCTTTCTCTGGAGATTGCTAAAACTAGAAAAATTGTTGCCCTTGACTATCGATACTTATTTCGAAAAATCGGTTTAATTTTCTTGGCGACCTTGTTAATGGTGGGGGTCTTGATTTTAATTAAAGATTTAGCTCCAGTATTTTTAGTGGTTCCAGTTGGGGGTTTGATTTACCTGGGAGTCTCTTATTTAACTGGTTTAATTTCGCAACAAGAAATTGTTTTTTTGTTTAAAATGATAAAAGTTAAAAAAAGAAAAAATGAATTATGAGTTGGTTATGTTCAATATGTCTGCTTATCGAGAGTGGGAGCAAGGGATTGCTAACCGCAATCGTTCTCTTTTTCGTTATTTTTTAGAACAAGAACAGATTAAGAAAATAATTTTGGTTGATTTTTTGCCCTTAACCCTTAAAAGAGCTTTGCGTAATTATATTGAAAATATTTTGCGACCAACCAAAAAAGGGGAGGTGATTTATCGAGATTTAACCACTAAGTGCGTACTTCATAAAGAAAAGGGCCGAGAGTTTTATGTTTTTTCCACTATTGATTCTATTTTTTCTGGGCGAAAATCATTCACTAAAGAAAAAAGATTTGAGTCAAGAACACGGGTAATTAAAAAAATAAACAAGGTTTTTGGAGAAAAACCAGAGAATCCAAGAATAATTTATTCTTGTTTTCCTCTTTTTTTAGATTATTTTAATGGATTAGAAAGCGACTTAACGGTTTTTGATGCCATTGATAATTGGCTAGAACATTCTTCTTGGCGGAGACAAAGAGAAAAGATAAGTCAAAATTATCAATTTTTGTCCCGACGTAGTGATTTAATTTTTACAGTTTCTCCTAATTTGGTAGATTTTTTTCAAGGTCGAGGACGACGAGAAGATTTGCATTGGATTGCTAATGGTGTGGATACTGATTTATTTTCGCCAGAGAAGAAAAGTAAGAAAAACTTATTTCCCGGTTTACCTCGCCCGATTATTGGTTATTTAGGCACTATTGAAAACAGATTTAATTTACGTCTTTTTAAATCTTGGGTCAAAAAAAATCCAAAGAAGTCTTTTGTTTTAGTGGGGCCAGTTTGGGGTAAAAAAATTAAGCAAGAGTTAAAGAATTTTTCTAATGTTTATCTTTGGGGGCGAGTTCCTCACCAGCAGGCTCCAGCCTATATCAATTCTTTTGATCTAGCTTTTATTCCTCACAAATTGAATCGTTTTGTTCGCTCTACTTATTCTTTGAAGCTTTTAGAGTATTTGGCTTGCGGAAAGCCGGTTTTGACCACGCCGACTCCAGAAACTAGTGAATTTCAAGATCTTATTTATTTAGCAAGTAAACCTCAAGAGTTTCAAGAAAAAATGCTTTTAGCTTTAAAAGAAAATGACCCTGCTTTAGTCCTTGCTCGTCGAGATCGGGTTAAAGAAAAGTCTTGGCTAGCTCAGGGAAATAAAATGATGCAAATAATAGAGAAAAAAATAAAATAAAAAATATGAAAAAAAATAAAAAGATTCTATCAATTATTATTGTTAATTGGAATGTGAAGCATTTTTTAGAAAAATGTTTATCTTCTGTTTTTCAAAATACAGCGTCTAGTTTTAATTATGAAATTATTATTGTAGACAACAATTCTACTCGAGATGAGAGCAAAAAGTTTTTAGCTAATTTGAAAGCTCCGGTCAATTGTCAGGTTATTCTTAATAATCAGAATTTGGGTTTTGCTCGGGCCAACAATCAAGCCCTTAAACAAGCGCAAGGGGAGTATGTTCTTTTTCTTAATCCAGATGTAGAAATAATCGAGAAGGGAAGTTTAGAAAAGGCAGTAAACCTGATGTCTAAACATCAGAATTGGGGAGTTTTGGGTTGTCATTTATGGGGCTCTGATCATAAAACGCAAGCTTCGGTTCGTTCTTTTCCTCGTCTTCTTTCTCAGATTATGGTTTTTCTTAAATTGCATCATCTTTTTTCTTTGCGATTTAAACCTTTGCGTCGATATTTCTTGCCGGATTTTGATTATGGGCAAGAGAGCGAAGTGGATCAAGTGATGGGAGCGTTTTTATTAACTCGCCGTCAAGTTTTGTCTCAAGTGGGTTTTTTGGATGAGAATTTTTATATTTGGTTTGAGGAAGTTGATTTCTGTCAGAGAGTTAAAAAAGCGGGCTGGAAAGTTATTTATACGCCCGATTGCACTGTCGTTCATTATGGTTCTCAGAGTTTTGCTCAGGTGCTTTCTTGGAAAAAACAAAGAATCTACAATCAAAGCGCTCTTTATTATTTTCGCAAACATCATTCTAGAGTAGCTCCGGTTTTGACTTTTTTTTCTCCTTTAAGTTTGTTTTTATCTGCTGGTCAAAGTTTAGTGGCCCTTTGGAAAAGAATATTAAATAAAAATAATGTCCAAATTCACTAATTATATTTCAAAAACTCGTTTCTTGGTCTATGGTTTTTTTGTTTTTCAGTTTTTATCTCTTTTGGGTCGTGCCTGGCCGGGATTAGGGGGGATAGTCTTTTGGCTATTGATTTGTCTGGTTGCTGGGTTAACTGTTTATCGCTTGGAATACGGACTTTTATTTTTATTGTTTGAGTTTTTAGCTGGACATGAGGGTCATTGTTTTTCTGGAGGAGGGGTCTCTTTGCGTTTAGCTCTTTTTTTGGTAGTTATGGCTATTTGGTTAGGCCGTAAAATTAGCAAGTCTGATTTTAAAAATTTTCGTTTTCAAAAAATTATCTCTCTGCCCTCTACGCCTCTTTCTTTTACTTTTTTAGTCTTTTTGCTGATTGTGCTTTTTTCTTTGGCCCGTGGTTCTTGGCAGAATAATTATTTTTTGGCGCGTGGAGATTTCATTAATTATGCTTATCTTTTTTTGATTTTCCCCTTATCAGAAGTAATCGGGAAGACTTTTTTTCAAAAAAAGGGCCAGCAAATTATAGAGGCGGGGGTGATTGGCGTTTCTTTTTTAACTATCATTGTTCTTTTTCTCTTTGCTAGTAATTTAGTTTCTGTTCATGATCAATTTTATTGGTGGTGGCGCCAAACTGTTTTTGGAAAAGCTACTTTAGCGGGAAATAATTTTTTTCGCATTGTTAGCTCAGCTCATCTTTTAATCCTTCCTCTTTTTTTGGTTTTTTTGAGTTTTTTAATTAAGCCTCAGACACGAAAGAAAAAGTTTATTTTTTTGGCCTTTTTGTCTAGCTTGGTTTTGGTAATTAATTTTTCTCGTGCTTATTTCTTGGGCATCTTTTTTGGCTTGCTTTTTCTGTTAGCTGGGGTAAGATTTAAAAAATGGTTGCTTTTCGCTTTGCTGGTTGTTTTTGTTTTGGTTTTTGAATTTGGCTTGATTAATTTTTTTATTAATCAGAGCGCCAATGTTGGATATTTTAAGGAAAGAATAAAGAGCATTGCCACTCCAGAAGAGGAATTAAGTGCTCAAACCCGTTTAAATATTTTGCCTTCTTTGGTGAAGAAAATTAAAACTAATCCTTTTTTTGGCGAAGGCTTGGGTTCAACTGTTTCTTATATGAATCCTCTTACTCAAAAAAAAGACTTAACATCTCATGTTGACTGGGGCTATTTAGAGATTTGGTTGGAAAATGGTTTTTTGGGTTTGGGTATCTATGTTTTTTTGCTATTTTTGGTTTTGTTCCAAGGGCGTAAACTATTTCTTCGCGTTCAGCAAAATTCATTTTTCCAAAGATTTTTAGTTGGTTTGAGTGCTGGCTTAATCGCTTTAATGGTGGCTACTCTAACTGGGCCTTATTTGTTTCACGCCTTGGGTGTTTTTTATTTAGTTTCCGTGATTGTCATTTATAATTATTATGAAAAAAAATTCTCCTCCTAAAAGTTCAGAAGTTTTAATCCAAATTGTTACTTGGAATAGCCGTTTTTTTATTGAAAATTGCTTGAATTCTATTTTCAAGCAATCCTATCATGATTTTTCCGTTTTAATTATTGATAATGCCTCTCGCGATAAGACTGTTGACTTTGTCCAAGAAAAATATGGAGAGCGTAAAAATTTATTTATTATGCAGAATGCTCATAATTTGGGTTTTGCTGGCGCTCATAATCAAGGGCTTAATATTACTCAATCTAAATTTATTCTAGTTCTTAATCCAGACATAGTTTTAACTGAAGATTTTTTAGAAAAAATGTTAAAGTTTATGAAATCTAAAAAACGCTTAGGTAGTTGTTCTCCCAAGCTTCTGAAGATGCGTTTTTTTCAAGATGAAGTTAAAATTACAGCCTCTAAAACCAAGATTATTGATAGCGCCGGTCTTTTGATTTTTAAAAATGGACGCATTGTTGATCGGGGAGAAGGAGAAGAGGATCAGGGTCAATATGATCAAATAGCTACCGCCTTTGGTTGTTCGGGTGCTTGTGTTTTTTATCAGCGTCGTGCCCTAGAAGATGTTAAAATGCCAGCAGCTCGGGGTTATGAATATTTTGACCAAGATTTTTTTGCTTATAAAGAAGACGTGGATTTGGCTTGGCGCTTAAATTTACGGAATTGGAAAAATTTTTATTTTCCTGAAGCGCAAGCTTATCATTTTCGAGCTGGAGCACCGCGCTCGCGCCGAAAAAAACAGCCGGCCTATGTTAATTTTTATTCTTTCCGCAATCATCTTTGGCTTTTAGTTAAAAATTTACATTTTTCTTTGGGAATAAAATATTTTTTTTCAATTGCTTTTTACCAGCTAGGCAAGAAATTATATTTGTTTTTTACTCAACCCAAAGTTTGTTGGCAAAGTCAATTTTCTTTTCTACGGGGATTTTCAAAAATGTTAAAAAAGAGAAAATATATTTTACGCAAAGCCAAAGTCCCTTCTTCAAGAATCAAAAATTGGCTCCAATAATATAATTGGGGTCAGACCCCAAAAACTGCTTTTCTGAAACCCTCTCTCAGAGGAGACATTAGGGATAATTTTTCAAAAACGTCAATTTTTTAACGCTTTTTTACTTAATCAATTTTTTAATAATTTGGTTTATTAAGTGTATGCTTTCCATTATTATTCTTAATTATAATAGTTGCGCTTTTTTAAAAAAATGCTTACAAAGCATTAAAGATGCTGATTTGCAATTAGATTATGAATTAATTATTGTTGATAATAATTCGCAAGATCAAAGTCGGAATTTTTTGTCGGAATTAAATCTGGAAGAGCAATCCGGCCGTATTATCTTAAATAATCAAAATTTAGGTTTTGCTCGAGCTAATAATCAGGCTATTAAATTAGCTCAAGGCGAATATATTTTTATTTGTAATCCAGATATTGTGATTCTAAAAGGGGCTCTGGAAAAATTAGTTTCTTATTTAGTTTCCCATTCGGAAGTAGGGTTACTGGGTCCCCAGCTTTTAAATTTGGATCAAACTATTCAATATTCTTGTTGTCGTTTTCCTCAGTGGTTTACTCCTTTTTTGCGACGAACATTTTTAGGGGCTTTGCCTTTTTTGCGAAAAAAATTAGCCAGCTATTTGATGTTAGATTATGATCATCAAGAGGTTAGAGAAGTGGACTGGTTGATTGGCGCTGCTCTGCTTTTTCGTAAAGATTTTTTTAAGGAAATTAATGGTTTTGATGAAAGATATTTTTTGTATTTTGAGGACGTAGATTTTGCTCATCAAGTTTGGCAAAAGGGTAAAAAAGTTGTTTATTTGCCTTCTGCAAAATTAATTCACGCCCATCAACGCCTTTCTGCTATACGCTCGACCTTGCCTTCTCTTTTTTCAAAGATTCTGTGGGTCCATGTGCAAAGTGCTATTAAGTATTTTAAGAAATGGCATTCAAAGACAATCAATTCGTAGGGAATATTTTTTGTCATATATATAATAGAAGGGAAGAGCTTTACTTTTATTATTTTTTTTGTTAAACTTTAATAAGTTGAACTATAATTTAATAAGAGAAATTTAATTTAAAAAATGATTATGAACAGAAAATTGTTGAGTTTATTGGGAATTCTTTTAATCGCTTTTTTGGTAAGCGGTTGCTTAAATCAAACTAATCCCGAATCTGAACCTGAGGGAGCTTTGAACGAGGAGCATTCTTTAGAGGAGGAAGCGGGCGAAGAGGTCATGGATACTATGGATTTAGAGATTGAAATTTTAGAGGAAGGGCAAGAGGAAAGAGAGGTGAAAGATGGAGATGTTATTAGTGTTCATTATGTTGGCACTTTAACTGACGGCACTAAATTCGACTCCAGTCTAGATCGAGGCGAAACTTTTGTTTTTACCGTGGGAGCCGATCAAGTTATTCCTGGCTGGGAACAAGGAGTTTTAGGAATGAAATTAGGAGAAAAAAGAAAATTAATCATTCCCTCGTCTCTAGCTTATGGAGAACAAGGAATTCCTGGAGTTATTCCCCCTCAAGCTACTTTAATTTTTGAAGTAGATTTGGTTTCTTTTGTAGAATAGTTTTTTATTCATCACTTAAAAAAGCGTTAAAAAATTAACGTTTTTGAAAAATCGCTCTTAAAACCTTTTCTAAGAAAGGGTTTTAGAGAATCAGTTTTTGGGGTCTGGCCCCAGAGAATTGCGGAGAAAAGATGTTTCT
>JAIPGN010000006.1 GCA_021735685.1 Patescibacteria group bacterium | reverse complement strand
CACTTAAAAAAGCGTTAAAAAATTAACGTTTTTGAAAAATCGCTCTTAAAACCTTTTCTAAGAAAGGGTTTTAGAGAATCAGTTTTTGGGGTCTGGCCCCAGAGAATTGCGGAGAAAAGATGTTTCTCCGCAATTTTTAATTTCTTTATTTAAAAAAAGATTAGAAGGATGAGAAATTTTTCTTGATTTTAAGCTTAAAATTTGTATAATATTAAAGAAACTATCGTCTTCTTTTATATACAAGGAAGGCAATGTTCAATAATCAATAATCAGTAATCAATTATTAGTGATTAATAATTTAATATAAAATTCCAATTGCCTAAGTACCTAACCTATGCTTCATATTTTTGAGAAAATTTTAATCAATCAAATTAAAAAAGGGGACGAACAAGCGTTCGCCCAGTTTTATAATACATATAAGGACAAAATTTATAGTTTTATTTATTTCAAAGTTCCTGGGAAAGAAAAAGCAGACGATCTAGTAAACGACACTTTTCTAAAAGTATATCGTTATTTGAGGGATGGCCATGATATTGATAACTTTCGGGCCTTTTTGTATAAAACAGCACGCAATTCAGTTATTGATTTTTATCGTACTCACCAAAAAAATATTTCTTTAGATTCTATTTCTGAAATTGTTTCCAAAGAGGATGTAAACGAAAAGATTGATAATAAATTGGAAGTAGAAAAAATTGCTACAGCAATTAAACAATTATCAAATGACTATCAAGAAGTAATTATTCTTAGATTTGTTGATGGCCTTAGTTTTGATGAGATTAGTCAATCCACGGGCAAATCCTTAGGGAATTGTAGGATGTTGGCTCATAGGGGAATTAAGAAAGTGAAAGAAATAATTGATAACGAACAGAAATATTCGGTATAGTTTTTGTTGTTACATTTTTGAGATTCCTTCGTCTTAATAAGTGAATGAGTTATTAAATTTATAACGGGATAAACATGACCGAAAAAGAGATTATAAAATCTTTAAAACAATTAGGAAGACTTCATCAATCTGCGAAACAAGACCCCATTAAAGAAAGGGAGTCTTATGATATGCTTTTAAGATCTTTTAAAGAGATGTTTCCCGGAAGCCCAAAGATTGGAATGAATTTCTATTTATCTTTAAAGCCAGTGGCGATAAGCCTAATGGCCTTTTTTGTTATTTTCATCAGTGGTTTTGGTTTAGTTAAGGCTTCAGAAAACGCTGTGCCCGGTCAATTCTTATACACCGTTAAAAGAGTGGCTGAGAAAACTCAATTAGTTTTAGCTTTCAATCAAAGCAAAAAAACTGTTTTGCGGGCTGACATTTTAACCACCCGTTTACAAGAGGCTAAAATTTTAGCCCAAGGAATAGAAGAGGGAAGTGTTGAACAAGAAGAAGATTTAAATATTTTGGCTCAAGAAGTTTCTACAGAGATTAAAAGTTTAAAAAAAGAATTAACTGCTCGTGTTGACACTTTTCCAGAAGATGAGCTTCTATATATAGAAGACGACTTAGAAGAAGATAATTTGCCGGTAGAAGATGGCCGACAAATTTTTGGTTCCCTGCAAGGAGATGCTCTGGCTAGAATTTTAAAAGAAGCTTCTGATTACTTGAATGTAGGAAATTTCTCGGCAGCTTTAAATAATATTGAAGAAGCTATGCAATATTTGGAAAATTCCTCAGATCCCACCATTGAAGAAGAGCTTAACGATTTACTAGAAGAAACAGAAAAGAATTCACTAGATAATGAAATTGAAGGTGACTTTATTCCTGAGGATTCGTCAAACTTAGTTGAGCCTCAAGAGCCGATTACCGAAGAAGGCACATTGGAAGATTCTCTCTTAGAAGAGGATTTATCTTCAGAGACTTCTGAGCCGGCAGAAATTATTAAACCTAGTCCCTCACTTCCACCGGCATCTACTGGCGAAGTTTTTCAAGGTATTAATATAAAAAGAGTAGAAAATCCAGATCAAGAATTGCAAACCGGTTTGATTAGAGAAGACCAATAAATCTTTTAACTAATTTATAATAAATATCTTACTAATTACTAATTCCTCCTCGGTTCACCCGGCATTCACTCAGGTCAATATTTGTCGGGCCAGGCCGAGTCAGCTTCGGCTGACACTAAAGGTCGAGTTTTGGTTCTTGTGTTCTATTAAATGATTTCATTTAATTCAACGGGGAAGGTCTCAGAACGGGATATCCCCTGAGAATTTCCTTTATCGTCTTGGCGCGCAAGTGTTGAGAAGATCGAGAACTAAGCGGGGAAATATTATATAAGATGCGTCTTTAAAACATTTTAAGATATCAATGCAGTACTCGTTGATATTTGTTTTAAGGCGGATCATAAAGAGGATTAATTAATATATGAGTAGATTAAAAAAATTGATTGCAATAGGAACTACCGCTACTATGTTACTCTGGTCCTTCGGCATGGTCATTCCTGCTCAAGCAGCGACCATTGTTGATGGCGACCTAGTAAAGACTGCTGACAGTTCAGCTGTTTATTACATTCAGGGTTCCAGTAAGCGAGTTTTTCCTCACTTTAACGTCTATCTCTCTTGGGGCTATCCTGAGGATTTCTCTACTGTGAAAACAGTAAGTGCTTCAGAATTAGCTGCCTATACTGATGAAAACCCCATGCCATTTCGTGATGGCTCTCTTTTCCGTGGGACTACCACCAGTTTAGAAGGGAAAGACGCTACTGCTGTTTTCTACGTAGAAGACGGCGAACTTCGCCCTGTTTTATCAGAGCAAGTTTATCAAGGATTGTTTAGCGATCCTAATTGGGCAAGAGTAACTTGGGTTCCTGATGATTTATTGTCTAAGTTCAACTATGATATGGGCTCAGACTTAACTTCATCCGCCACCCATCCTGACGGCACTATTGTAAAATATGCCGGTTCTTCCCAACGATATCTGATTCAAGATGGCAAGAAAAGAGCTATCTCTGACGCTGCTTTCAGCGCCAACAGATATCTTGAAACTTCTGTTGTCACTATTGACAATGACGAAGTTTATGCCGACGGTGCTGCTATTACTGGCGTAGAATCTGGATTATTAACTCCAGGTTGGTTAGCTGGTTCCGGCACCACTACTTCAGCTTTAACTGCGAGCTTATACAATACTTTTGCTCCTTCATTAATGCTGGGTAATTCCACCAATAATGGTCTTTTGCAAGTTAAATTAACTGCTGGCTCTTCAGCTGTTTCTGTTGACTCTTTGACCTTTAAGAGAAGTGGAATTGGTGATACTGATGATTGGACCGGTTTATATTTAGACGTGGATTCCAGTCGTGTCACTAATAGCCGAACTTTAAGCACAGACAATCACACTGTTGAATTTTCTGGTTTAGGTTTAAACGTTCCGGCTAATTCTTACAAGACTGTTACTTTAAAAGGTGACTTAGCCGCTTTAGGTACTGCCGATCAAGGCAATCGTCATATTTTTAGTTTAACTACAGTTGATACTACGGCCACTGTTAATGGTTTACCTTTAAATGGTAATACCATGGAAGTTGGCGCTCAAGATGTGAGCAGTGTTACTATTTCTATGGGAACCAATCCCTCTGATCCTTCAGTAGGATCTGATAATGTAGAAGTTGCTAACTTTAAAATTACAGCTGGCGCTAACAATATTAGCGTTAATCAATTAGTAGTTACCTTTGGTGGAACTTTGTCTACCTCTGAAGTCAGCAATCTTAAGCTTTATGACCAAAATGGTGATTTAGTTTCTAGCGTTGCTTCTGTTGGCGCTAAAGATAGAGCTACTTTTAATTTCAGCTCTCCTTATGCCATTGCTGATAGCAATGCTATGCGTTTCTCTGTCAAGGCTGATGTCTTGGGCAAGGTTGCCCAATACCTCTATGCCATGATTGAAGAAGATAGCCATTTAAATGCCACTGACTTGCTTTATAATGTTAGCGCTGCTGTTGACAACACTGATGTTGATACTACGGCTGAGCAAAATGTTACCGCTCGTCGAATTGATCTTCAGGGTGGAGCAATCACGATTGCAGAAAATGGCCCTAATGCTGGCAAAATCACTAAAAACGCCAACGATGTCACTATCTTAAAGTTCTCTATTACTCCAGAAACCAATGTTACGGTCAAGGACTTAGATGTAACTTTAAAAGTTTATGAAGCTGGCGAAGGTGTGGTTGCTGGTGATATTTCTGACTTAAAGGTTAAGGATGCTGATACTGGATCTACCTTAGCTTCTTTAAGCAGCTTAGGTACCGTCACCTATACTGACGCTACTTATGTTGAGTTTGGTGGAGCTACTTCTTATGATGGCACTGACACCAACACCTTTAATTTGTCTGACGACTTTAGTATTTCTGCTAACAATACTCGCAATTTTATTGTGACTATTGATACCGCCAACACCGATACTGTGGTTGATGCTCAAATCACTGCTGGTATTGAGTTAGGCGCTACTGCGGATTATGTTAAAGATGACGACTCTAATGAATTCATTAGCCAATCAGACATTGTTCCAACTTCTGTTACTGGTAATGCTCAGACCGTAGAAGCTCCTACTTTAGCTGCTTCTCGCTCTTCATTACCGACTAGTAACACTTTTGTAGTTGGTGCTACTGACGTGCCGGTCTTGGGTCTAATCCTAACTGCTGGCGAAGCTGATGATATTGATGTTTCCAAGATTACTGGTTACTTACATGCTGATGACACCAGCACTGCTTTTGGCTCTGCTTATGACGCTAAAAACGCAGTGGATAGTATTTCTATCTATGATGGAGACACTTTAGTTAAGACCGTAGGCTTAGAGAATTATAGCTCTAGCAAAAATGCTGCTATCTTTGATAGCTTAGACATTACGGTCCCAGCTGGAGAATCTAAAACCCTTAATTTCAAGGCTAATATTTCTTCCAGCATTTCTTCCACTTATTTAAATAGTGGCAATACTTTCCTTTATTTTGAGGTTGATCCTTCAGCTGCTAGCGATTCTATCATCATTGCTTATGATCAGGATTCTCGTGACGTTGATGTTAGCGGTTCAGCTAACGCTGCTAATACCGTCGCTATTACTGTTACTGAGCAAGGTGGTTTAACCGCAGCCTTGGATGCTAATTCTCCTGACTCCACGATTGTGGTTATGGGAAATAGCGCTCAAGAAGTAAGTAAAGTTAAGTTTACTGCTACTAATGAGGGTTATGTCATTAACAAATTGACCGTGCTAAATCTAAATGCCGCTGGTAGTGCTCTTGCTACCACCACGGAGATTTCTTCTATAGATCTCTATTGGGATGGCGGTTCTCGCACTGGTCTTGATTTGACTGGTGGCCAAAAAACGATTAGTGGCCTTAATATTGAGGTTCCTCAAGATGGAACTACAGTATTAACCATTAAAGCTAATCTCAATACTTGGTCTGGTCAAGCTGTTTCTGGCAATGTCATTAATTTAGGAATCAGGGAAAATGATACCAGCACTTACTTTGAAGCTGTTGGCTCTTCCTCTGGTGAAACAATTTATGATTTGTCTCTCTCTGGTGGTTTGCTTGGTGCTAATCCTATGTATGTCCGACGCACTAAACCAACAATCGCTGCTAGCGATTACAGTGGTGCTTTAGGCAATAAACAAATGGATTTGATCACCTTTACGGTTAGTGCTGACGCTAATGAAGACGTAGCCTTAAAGAGAATTAGTTTCGACTATTCTGTTTTTGACGCTACTAGCGCTGGTAATTCTGTCAATAATATTGAGCTCTATCGTGGTTCCACTAAGATTGTTCAAGGCACAGACATTGGTACTATTAGTGATATTTCTAATACCACCTCTACTTCTGATGTCTTGTCCGTTTCTTGGTTGACTGCTAAGGAAGAAGTCATTCCAGCTGGCGAAACCCGAACCTATACCTTAAAGGGTACTGGCCAAGGCTTTGCCGAAGATGATTCTTTCTCTATCCGAGTTGCCGAAGAGGTCAATACTGACGCTACCGAGCTTACTAACTACAACACTTTAAGTGGAGATAGTTATTTGATCTGGTCAGATCATTATGAAGGAGTTACTCATAGTGCTGCCAACGACACCACTGAATATGATTGGTGTGCTGGTACTTATGTAGATACTTTGCCTTCTGATTGGTCTAGCTGGACTCAATAGATAGATTTAACGTTTTGATCGGAGCGTTTAAACCGATTCACAGTTAGGAATATACTAAAAATATTCGCTAATTAGAAAGCCCGGGCTTTTGCCCGGGCTTTTGCTATTCCTAAAAGCTATTTTATTTAGGAGCTCGGCTCCTAAGAGTTGATAGTCGCCTTCTGCTTGTCGGTTTATTTGTCGAAGAGGATTGGCTATGATTGTCCACAGTTTTAGAAAGTTGTTTTTCTGATAGAGGTTGTTATAATAAGCAATGGTGTTAGGGGGATTTATTTCTCAGGATGATTATTTACTTAATTATCTCTTGGTTGAAGGCTTCGCCTGATTCTAACTTAACACCCTTTTTTGTTTATCAAAATATTTCTTAGGAGTTGAAGTTAAAAAAATACACAGGTTCAACCTGTGCAATAAATGACTGGGGAAACGGGTTCCTAGGGGATTATAAAATAAATTAAATTATAAAAAAATATGTTTGAGAAAATAAAACAATTAAAACAAATTCAATCTTTATTAAGTCAATCTGAGGTAGAAGAAGAATTAGAAGGGGTAAAGATAAAAATAAATGGAAAAATGGAAATTTTGGAGATTCAATTAAACCCAGAATTAGAAAAAGAAAAACAAGAAAAGGTTATTCAGAAATGTTTTAATCAGGCTTTGAAGAAGATGCAGGGAGACTTGGCTTCAAAAATGTCTAAAATTAAAGAAGGGCTTTAGTTTTTCAGAATAAAAAAAATTGCCCCGAAGGGCAATTAAGACAAGGGAAGCGAGCGATCTTTATTGATGAAAGGAGGACTCTTCTTTCCCGGACTTTCTCGCTCACCTCCCTAAAAATATTTTTCCTCCATTAATTTAGTATCAATAGTATACAGGAGTCAATGTTTTTGTCAAGCCTTAAAACAAGTCTTGCTCTTTTGAGGAGATTTTGTTATAATTTCAAAAGCTTAAAAATTTTTTATTTACTTATTTTATGACAACCAAGCAATCGAAGAAAACCTTGTCCTTACCTTCTGTAGATGAACTAGCTGAAGCGGGAGCGCAATTAGGGCATTTCAAAAATAAATGTTTGCCCAAAATGCAACCTTTTATTGTGGGCTTAAGAAATAATATTCATTTTATTGATTTAGAAAAAACCCTTCTAAAATTAGAAGAGGCTGTTAATTTTGTTAGAGAGCAGGTAGCTGCTGGTGCAGAGATTCTTTTTTTAGGCACCAAACCAGTGGCCAAAGATATTGTTACTAAGTTTGCTTTAGAGTCCGGAGTTCCTTATGTTAATCAACGGTGGCTAGGAGGCACCTTAACTAATTTTGCTACTATTTCTAAATTGATTAAAAAATTTAATAAAATGACCAAAGATTCGCAATCAGGAGAATGGGAGAAATATACGAAAAAAGAACGTTTAGAAATGGAAAGAGAGCTCAAAAAATTAGAAACCATGATTGGCGGAATTAAGGATTTAAAAAAGAAACCTGACTTAATTTATGTTATTGACATTGTTCACGAAAAAACAGCAATAGAGGAGGCTCAGAAGTGTAAAATTCCAGTAGTGGCTATGGTGGACACTAATGCTAATCCAGAATTAGTTGATTTTCCTATTCCTATTAATGACGATTCTTTAAAAACAATTGAAATAATAACTAAATTAATTACTGAAGCTGTTATTATTGGCCAAGCAGAGAATCCTTCCTTAGTGGCTAAAGAAAAAGGAAAAAAAGAGAAAAGTGAGGAAAAAGAGTCTAAAGGCGAGCAAAAGGAAGCAAAAAAGACAGAGAAAGACAAGAAGGAAACAAAAAAAGGAAATAAAAAAGATAAAAAAGAAAAAGATAAAGATAAAAAAGAAAAATAATATGAGTTCTGAAATTATCAAAAAATTACGTCAAGTTACTGGGGCAGGCATCTTAGATTGCCAAAAGGCCTTAAAAGAAAGTAATAATGATTTAGAAAAAGCAATTGAATTTTTAAGGAAAAGAGGGCAAAAGATGGCCAGCGATAAGGGTTTGAGAGAAACCAAAGAGGGGCTAGTTGAGGCCTATATTCACAGCAATAACAAAATTGGAGTTTTACTGGAATTAGTCTGCGAGACTGATTTTGTGGCTCGAAATGAAGAGTTTAAAAAATTGGCTCACGAAATTGCTTTACATATTGCGGCGGCAAATCCTCGTTGGAAAGAAAGGGAAGAGGTGCCAGCTGAAATTATTGAAAAGGAAAAGCAAATTTATCGAGAAAATCTAGAAAAAGAAAAAAAACCAGCTGAAATTATTGATAAAATTTTAGGAAATAAAATAGAAAAATTCTATAGCACCTCCTGTTTATTGGAGCAAAGTTTTATTAAGGACGATCAACAAACGATTACTGATTTAATTCAGGCGATGATTGCTAAACTTGGTGAAAATATTCAGATTCGTAGATTCGTTCGTTTCGCTTTATAGTTTTTAAGATCAAAGAAATAAATACTTGAAATCTAAATGGGTGTTGGAGTTTTAGTACAATTAGCTTCCTGGGAAGGTCTTTATGGCGCTATTTTAAATCAGAAAGGAAAGCCAATTTTGGCTGGAGATTTACAAGCGGGCCAAAAGGTTATTATTAGATCAAAGAAGGGTACAGATTTAGGCACAGTAGTGAGAGTGACAGAAGAAGGCAAGGAATTCTCTGACCAAGAAGAGAAAGTCATTATTTTAAGAAAAGCGAGCGCAGAGGATATAAAAAATTTCCAAGAAAAGAATAAAGCTAAAAAAAAGGCAATTAAGGCCTGTGAGGATTTAGCAAAAAAAAGAGAGTTGCCAATAAAAGTTATTGACGCTCTTTTTAGTTTTGACGGAGGAAGGGTTACTTTTGCTTTTGTGGCACCTAATCGAGTTGATTTTCGTCTTTTGGTTAAAGATTTAGCTCATCGTTTCCATAAATCAATTCGAATGCATCAAGTGGGTGCGCGGCAAGAAACTTGTTTGATGGGAGATATTGGACCTTGTGGCCGACCCTTATGTTGTTTAAGTTTTTTAAAAAATTTAGGACAAGTAACTACAGAAATGATGGCTCATCAAAGCCTTTCTCAGAGGGGACCAGAAAGGTTATCGGGAATCTGCGGTCGCCTCAAGTGTTGCCTTTCTTTTGAAGAAGAAGCTTATAAAGAAGCGCTTAAAGATTTACCTTCTTTGGGGAGCAAGGTTAAGACTAAGCAAGGCCCTGGCCAAGTCAAGGGTTATCGGGTCTTAGAAAGAATTGTTATTATTAAGACCAAAAATGAGTTCTTGGAAGTTCCTTTAGATGAGTTGAAATTTTAAAAAATGAAATCAAATATTAAACTATTTTTATTTTTTATTACTATCACTTTCCTTTTAACGGCTTGTCGTTTATTTGAGCCATCTCGTAATAATGAAGAAAACAATATGATGCCTTTAGAGTCTAACCTTAATCAGAGAGTAGCTTTAGTAGTTGCTCCACAGGGTTTTCAAGATTTAGAGTACGAAAATACTAAAAAGGTCTTGGAGGCCGGAGGCTTAGAAATTGTTACTGTTAGTTCTCAAGGAAACGAAGCTCAGGGAAAATTTGGCCAGATAGTTAAAATAGAAAGAAATCTTTTTGATTTAGATCCAAATCGATTTGGTGCTTTGGTTTTTATTGGTGGTCCGGGCGCTGTTGATTACATTGAAGATCAAGAAGTTCATCAAGTAGTGCATCAATTTGTTGAAAAAGATAAAGTTTTGGGAGCAATTTGTTTAGCTCCAGTTATTTTAGCGCAAGCTGAAGTTCTGGCGGGTCATCAAGCTACAGTTTGGTCCGACCCAGACAACCAATGGACGATTGAGGCTTTAAAAGAAAAAGAAGCAGAGTATGTCGATCAAGCAGTAGTGATCGATTCTCGAATAGTAACAGCTAATGGTCCTTTGGCTGCAGAAAGATTTGGCCAAGCTTTGGTTGATTTATTATTACCATAAAAATATATGGTGAAAATAAAAGAAATTCAAAAAAAAATTGTTGAATCTTTAAAAGAGGCAATCACAGAAGATTTGCCAACAGACTTTATATTCAATTTAGAAAGATCTGAGCAATTAGAACAAGGAGAATTTACTTTTCCTTGCTTTCAACTTTCTCAGGTTTTAAAAAAAGATCCTAAAGAATTAGCTCGACATTTCAAAAAAGAATTAGATCGAAAGAATATTGATTTTTTAGAGAAAATTGAAAATGTAGGCCCTTATCTTAATTTTTTTATTAAAAAAACTAATTTTTTTAAAGCAATCTGTCAGCAGATATTAGAAGAAAAGGATAAATTTGGTTACTCTTCAGATAATCAAAAGCAGAAAATTGGCATTGAGTATTCAGCCCCTAACACTAATAAGCCTCAACATTTGGGACATTTAAGAAATAATCTTTTAGGAGATAGTTTAACGAGTTTGTTTAGGGCTCAAGGGCTCAAGGTCTCAACTTTTAACTTAATCAACGATCGAGGGATTCATATTTGTAAGTCAATGTTGGCTTACCAAAAATGGGGAGAGGGGAAGACACCGAAGTCAGAAAAAATAAAAGGAGATCATTTTGTGGGCAATTATTATGTTTTATTTGAGCAAAAATCACAAGAAGATCCTTCCCTGTTAACAGAAGCTCAAGAAATGTTACAACAATGGGAAGAGGGTGATCCACACGTGCTTGATCTTTGGCAAAAGATGAACAAATGGGCTTTAGAGGGAATAGAAGAAACTTACCAAAAATTGGGCATTAGTTTCGATCACGTTAATTTTGAAAGTGATGTTTATAACTCGGGAAAAGACATTGTTAATAAGGCTCTGAAAAAAGATCTTTGTTGCCAGAGAGAAGACGGAGCTATTGAAATTGATTTAGAGGAGTATAATTTAGGCAAAAAGGTTCTTTTACGTCCAGATCAAACTAGTGTTTATATTACTCAAGATATTGGTTTGGCTAAAATTTATAATGATTTTAATCTAGATCGTTTTATTTATGTGGTTGCTTCCGAACAAAATCATTATTTTCGAGTTTTGTTTAAGGTTTTGGATATTTTTGGTTTAAATCAAGAAGGACCTCAAAGAGAACATTTTTCTTATGGCTTGGTTTTTTTACCGGAGGGAAAAATGAAATCTCGGGAAGGAGAGGTGGTAGATATTGATGAATTGGTTAAAAAAATGGAACAAATGGCTAAGGTAGAGGTTTTTAAAAGAAGCCCAAACTTGAGCCCTTTAGAGGTATCGACGCGGGCTCAGATTATTGCCCAAGCTGCTTTACGTTTTTTCTTTTTAAAATTCCGACCAGATCAGAAAGTTAATTTTAGCCCAGAAGATTCTCTTTCCTTTGAGGGAGACACTGGTCCTTATTTGCAATATACTTATGCTCGAATCCAAAGTATTTTAACTAAAAATTCAAAAGAAAAAAAAGAAAAAGAACAAGAGATAAATTTTTCTTTACTTGGCACGGATACTGAAATTAATTTAGCCCAGTTTTTGTCTTTTTTTCCTGAAATTATTAAAAGAGCTAGTCAAGAACGCAATCCTTCTTTATTGGCTCATTATTTGCTAAAATTAGGGCACCAATTTAATGAGTTTTATCACCAAAGCAATATTCTTAAATCGCAACCCGATTTAAAGGCTGCTCGACTTCAATTTTTGCTTTGCGTTGCCCAAGTTTTAGAAAATGGATTGAAACTATTGGGAATTAAAGTTCTTTCTAAAATGTAATTTTTGTTTTATGTCTGAAAAAAATAAAAAAACTTTAGTTTTTTCTTTAGGGGGGTCTCTTATTATTCCTCAGGAAGAAATTAATGTTGATTTTCTAAAAAAAATAAGAGAGTTAATAATTGATTTACTAAAGCAAGATTATCGTTTAGTTTTAATTACGGGCGGGGGAGGAGTTAATCGTAAGTATAATCAAGCGGCTCAGTCTATTGCAAAAATTAAAGATTTAGATTTGGACTGGTTGGGCATTGCAGCAACTAAACTTAATGCGGAATTTGTGCGTTGTCTTTTCGGCGATTTAGCTTATCCTCAAGTTTTAATTGATCCGCACACTAAAGTGGACAATAAATACAATTTAATTGTTGCCTCGGGTTGGAAGCCGGGTTGTTCCAGTGATAAAGATGCGGTTCTATGGGCTGATAATTTGGGAGCGAGTCGAGTTTTTAATTTAAGCGATATTGATTATGTTTATGATCAAGATCCAGATAAATTCCCTGACGCTAAGCCGCTTTCTGAATTAAGTTGGGGAAATTTTTTAAAAATTGTCGGACGAGAATGGTCTCCTCGTAAGTCAGCACCCTTTGGTCCTCCGGCGAGCTTATTAGCTCAAAAATTAGGATTAGAGGTGGTTATTTTGAATGGGCGAGATGTTGAAAATTTAAAAAAATGTCTAGCCTCTCAAAAATTTAAAGGCACAATTATTAAATAAAATTTATTATATGTCTTCTTCTCATCAAACCTTAAAAGCAATTTATTTATATATTTTTAGTTTAGTTGGCCTGGTCCTTTTAATTATTGGTAGTGTTCGTTTATTGGATATGGGACTCAAGGCCTTTGTTTTTAAACAAGCTGAAGAGCAAGATAGAATAAATTATTCTCGACCTTCTCTTAGTTATCCTGTAGATTATTTGCAAAAAGTGGAAGAAAGGGGAGATGAAGAACTAAGCGATGAAGAAAAAAAAGCGATTACATCCATTGTTGAGTCTTATCAAGATTGGGAAGAAAAAAGCTCTCAGATTGATCCCCTGACTAGCCGTCGTCATCGAGAAGCCTCAGTTAGTTTGGCTTTAATTTTGATTGGTTTGCCTTTATATGCTTATCATTGGAAATCAACCAAAAAGCTTTAATATTGTGGATAAATATGGTTTGACAAAGACCTCTTCTTTGTTATCATAATAGTGTTGTCGCAGACCGTAGGTGCTGACATTAGTTTAAACTTTTGTTTTTTAATTTTATTTCCAAAATTAGAAGATGAAAGGCCTGCCGAGACTAAAAACATTTTTTGTTTTTTCGAAAATAAAGTCTGCGTAAGCAGTTTTTTTGTTTAATATTTTTTAATTAATAATTTATGGCCAAAACGCGAAAACAAAAAGAAGAAATCGTTAATCAATTAGAGAAAGACTTAAAGGGAATCAAGAGTTTAGTCTTTGTGGATTATTCAGGATTAAAAGTTGGCCAAGTAGATGAACTTAAGAAAAATCTCAAAGAAAATTCTTGTCAATATTTTGTGGCCAAAAAGACTCTTTTAAATCTTGTTTTTCAAAAAATTGGCTTAGGTCATATTGATTTAAGCAAGATTCAAGGAGGCTTAGGTTTGGCTTATTCTTTAGAGGATGAAGTGGCTCCAATCAGAGTTGCTTTTAAATTTGCTAAAGAAAATGACGAGGTGAAAATTAATGGTGGCATTATGGGAGATGAGTTTTTGGCTTCGGAAAAAGCAAAGATTCTGTCCACTCTTCCTTCTCGCGAAGAGTTAATTGCCAAGCTTTTAAGTACAATTAAGGCGCCTATTAATAATTTAGCTTATGTGCTTAAGGGCAATTTAAGAGGATTAGTCTATATTTTATCAAGTATTAATAAATAAAAATAAATTAATTTTAATTTTATGACTGAAGAAAAAAAAGAAGAGAAAAAAGAAGAATCCAAGGAAGAGAAAGAAGAAAAAAAAGAAGAGAAAAAAGAAGAATCCAAGGAAGAGAAAGAAGAGAAAAAAGAAGAATCTAAGGAAGAGAAAAAGGAAGAAGAAGTAAAAGAAGAGCCGAAAGAGGAAAAAAAGGAAGAAAAAAAAGAAGAGAAAAAAGAAGTTAAAGTTCCCGCTAAGTTTAAGAGTTTAGTAGAGACTATTGAAAACTTAAGCGTGATTGATTTAGCTGAATTGGTTGAAATTTTAGAAGACAAGTTTGGAGTTTCTGCGCAGGCTCCGGTGGCGGTAGCTGGTCCAGCTGTAGCTGGAGGAGCAGAGGATTCAGCAGCAGAAGAGAAAAGTTCTTTTAATGTAGAAATTACGGAAGCCGGGGGCAATAAAATTGCCGTGATTAAAGCAATCAGAAACTTTGTTCAAGTTGGTCTTAAGGAAGCTAAGGATTTAGTTGATTCTGCACCAGCCATGGTTAAAGAGGGAGTAGCCAAGGAAGAGGCAGAAAAAATGAAAAAAGAGTTAGAGGAAGCTGGGGCTAATGTGACTTTGAAATAGGAAAAGTTTTATTTCTATCAAAAAAAATTACTGAGATGAAAATTCTCAGTAATTTTTTTATAAAAGCACTTAGGGGTTTGGCTCCTAAGTAATGCCTAGGTTTAATCTAGTCAAATTTTTTTTGTAAAAGGATTATTTATTTATCCAATTAATAATTTTTTTCAGAAATCGATTTCAATTTCTAGGACCTGAGAACCACTTAGGATCCATATTTTATCTTCTTGAGGATTGACTGCAAAGTCTTTAATCTCGTTATTTTCTAAAGAATTAAAGATTAATTGTTGTTTTAATTGTCCTTGTTTGTCTAAAATAATTATTCTTTTGGTGCTTGGGTCCAAAATATAAATTTTACTTAATTCATCATTAGTCAAAATTTTTCCAGTAGAGCCTGGAGAGAGTTGAGGTTGAAAGTGATCTAATCTAAAGTTTTCTTTTCCACCTTGATATAGTTTTTCAATAGAGCCGTTTCCTTGTAAAACGTAAATAGAGCTATCAATGGCTAAACTGACCCCTTGAGAGATATCAATATTTTCATCTTTAAGCCATGCTTCTTCTTGGCCAAAGCCATCAATAGTTTTTTGATATTTATAGATTTGGTTCAGGGATGGCTGCAAAAGATAAAGGCGACGATTATAAATTTTTAAATCAGCAATTTCCGTTTTAGGATGATCGGTACTTAAATTTAATTCTGAAAGTTGATTATCAATAATATTAAACTCATTTAAATTTTGATTCTGATCGTAGCCGATTAAACTGTCCTCGTCTTTGGGGTATAATTTTTGTAAATAACCCACGTTTGCTGAAATCTTATTAATGATTTCAGTTTGGTTATCGCTGAGATCAAGACGGTAGATATAATTATTTTCTGGGTTAAAAATATAAAGATTCTCTTTAACTAGTGCTAAGCCTTGAGTTTTGACTTCAGGGTCAATTAATTTTAAGTCCGTGATTTGCAGAGGGTTAGAAATTTCTTTTATTTGATAATAATTGTTAAATTTTTCTTTATACTCAGTGGTAAAATTTTGGAAAATTTGTTCTTCTTCTTCGGTGCGCCGGGGAAGTTCTTGAATCATGGTTTTAATTTCTTGGAAAATTTCACCAACTTGCGTCGGAGCTTCTTCTAAAGAGGAAAGAAGGGCAGATTCTAATTGTTCTTGTTTTTTTTCTATATTATTAAGGGTTTGAGCGTATTGTTCTCTTTCCATGGCAATTTTTTGCTGTCGTTTTAAAAATACTAAGCTTCCGCCAAAAAGGACAATGCAAATTAGAATTCCACCTAACAATAATTTATTCAACCATTTTTTTTGTTTATTTTGGGGGCGAGAAAAGGTCATTTTTTTTCGGGGAAGAGGAGCTGAGGTTGATGAAGGGGTGGTAGGTTTGTTTGCTTTTTCTTTTTTTTCTCTTTTCTTTACTTCTTTTACTTTCGTAGTCTTTTCTTTGACCTCTTTTTCTCTTTCTTCTTTCTGAATTTTTGAACGAGAGGAGAGAGCTAGTCCGATCATATTAAGAGAAGGAGATTCCTCTTTAATTAAATTTTTGAATTCTTTTTGAATTTGATCAAGGGGGGTATTTTTCAAAATCTGAATTATTTTTTCAACGGAGAAATAGTCCAAAACCTCTTCATTGGCGAAAAATAAGATATTGTTTTTTTGTAAATTTCCGCTAATAATATTTGTAAACTTTTCTGTTTTATTAGGTTTTTTTTCTTCTCCTAAATTTTCTGAAGATTGATTCTCAATTAAAATAGCTTTAATTGTGCCAATTTGACTGAATTGAATTTCTTTATCTTTAAGGGCCAGAACCGTAAAGTCGTAAGATTCTATTTTTTCTTCAAAAATCTTAGGTTGAGAAACCTTTTCTTGAGAAAGCCAAACATTGAGTTGTTGTAAAAGGTTTTCTAAGTTTTCTTCTAATCTAATTGAATTTGATCGGTTTTGGTAAAAATTTCCTTTAGCCAAGTTGGCCATTTTTTCGATCCATTCTTCGGCCCAATTCTTAGTTTTTGAGTCAACTGAGTCTTTGAAATTGATATTACTTAAAATAGCTAATTTGCCAAATTTCTGAAGAAATTTTTCTGTGGGTTTAGTAATATAAACTGAAGAATAGGCATTAGATTCCTGAGGATCAGAAAAGCAAAAATTTCCAATTTGAACTTCTTTTTTCATATAAATTTTGTTTATTAATCTTTCTTTATTATAATATAAACCTCTGCTTATGTAAATAACCTTTTGGTGTGGAAGAAGAGGTGGCTTAAAAAAAATAATTTTGCTAAAATAAAAAAATGTTCTTATTTATCAACACTCTTCAAACTAGAAAAATTACTTTAGCCCTTTTTTCTAATCCCAAAAAGATTTATTGGTATGAAAAAGAAGAGAAAGGGATGGAGCGAGAAAATGTTTTGGAAGTTTTAGAAAAGGCCTTAATTGAGAAAAAAAAGAAATCTCAAGACTTAAAGGGCATTGTGGTGGTTAATGGACCAGGTTCTTTTGTTGGCATTAGAATTGCTCTTTCTTTAGCTAATGCTTTGGGTTGGGCTTTGTCTATCCCGGTGTGTGGGGTTAGTTTTTTCCCAGGGCAAACTAATGAAAGTTTGATTAAAAAAGCTTGGCCTCAAATTGCTCGGCGCAAAAAATTTAAAATGGTTTCTCCTTTTTATGGGCAAGGACCAAACATTACTATTGTTAAAAAATAAATAATATGAAAAAAGAGAAATCCAAAACAAAGGGTTCTGACTCGAAAAAGGAAATAATCCCGGAACATATTGGTTTTATTGTAGATGGTAATCGTCGCTGGGCGCGTCAATATTTTTTTCCAGTTAATTATGGGCATCAAAAGGGATATGAAAGGGTAAAGAATGTCATTGAATGGTGTCTAAAAAAAGGAGTTAAGGTTTTAAGTTTTTTTATTTTCTCTACGGAGAATTGGAAAAGAAGCAAAAAGGAAGTTGCTCATTTAATGAGTTTAATTAAGAGGCTTTTTCAAGAAGATTTGCAATATTTAATGGATCAGGAAGTTAAATTATCTATTTCTGGCTGGATTGATGATCCGCAACTGGAGCCCGAGATCAAAAAAATTGCTATAATTGCCCAAGAAAAAACAAAGAACAATAAAAGAGGAATAGTGAATTTAGCTTTTAATTATGGGGGTCGCTCGGAGATTGTTCATGCTTTTAAAGGTATGCTTAGGGATGGAATTAAGGCTTCTCAGGTTAATGAAGAAATAATTAGCCAGTATTTGTGGACTCAAGGATTACCGGATCCGGATTTGGTAGTTCGTACTTCAGAGAAAAGATTATCTGGCTTTTTGCTTTGGCAATCAGCTTATGCCGAGTTATGTTTCTTGGATAAATATTGGCCCAGCATTAAAGAGAAAGACATTGATCGGATTTTAACTGATTATTCTCAAAGGAAAAGGCGATTCGGTAAATAGTTTTATGATTTGGATATTTATTTTACTTTTTATTTTTTTAATTATTTATTCTTTTTTAATTGAACCCTTTTGGTTGACCTTAAAAAGAAGAGATATTTTTTTAAAAAAATCACCAACTAAATTGGAAGGCTTGAAGATAATTCATTTAAGTGATTTACATTCTTCTAATTTTGGTTATAGAGAAAAAAGAGTCTTAGAAATTATCAGTCAAGAAAAGGCTGATTTTATTTTTGTAACTGGTGATATCAATGAAGCTTTTTTGAAAGAAATCGACTCTTGCTCTGTTTTTTGGCAGAAATTAAGAGATTTAGCTCCAGTTTATGTTGTTTTCGGCAATCATCTTTTTGAAGACAAGAAGATGAGACCGGATTTTTTTCAAAAGACCCTAGAAAAAGTTGGTTGGCAAGTTTTAAGAAATGAAAACGTAAAATTATGTAAAGATAAACAATGTTTTTGGCTCTTAGGAGTGGATGACCCTCACACCCATCATCACAATTTAGAAAGAGCTTTATCTGGAACTGACAATTCGACTATTAAAATTCTTTTGTCTCACAGTCCAGAGATTATAGAAGATTTAAGTCCAGGAGATGTGGATTTGATTTTAGGGGGTCATACTCATGGTGGGCAAGTGAATATTCCTGGAATTCCAGTTCTTTGGGCGCCGACTAAGTATAAATTTAAATATATCAGGGGTCTCTCTTTGGTTAAGGGCGCGCAAATGTATATTAATCAAGGCATTGGTACCCGCAAATTGCCGGTACGTTTTAATTCCCGGCCAGAAGTAACTTTATTGACGTTTCAGAAGATGAGGGCTTAACAGAAATAGAGAGCCAGAGAGAATTTTTTGTTGTTGACTTTGCCCCTTTTGTTTGTTATACTAGAAACAGTTAATCAATTTTTAATTATTAAAAAAATATGAAGAAAAATGGAAAATTTTTATTCAATGTTTTTGTAATTTTTTTAGCCATTTTAGGTCTTTTGAAATACGGGAGCGGCTTAACTTGGTCTTCTCGGACGGTGACTATTCCCAAAGAAAGTCCTTTTGTGGTTAGCGCTGAAGGAGAGATTTACGTCAAGCCAGACTTAGCGGAAATTTCTTTAGGAGTAGAAAAAGAAGCAGATGAAGTTATTGAAGCTCAAAATTTAATTACAGAAGTGAATAATAAATTGATTGCTGATTTAAAAGAGTTGGGGGTAAAAGAGAAAGACATTAAGACTAATCAATATAGTATTAATCCGCGATATGAATACGATCGAGATAGCGGAGAGAGGAGATTAGCTGGTTATCAAGCTAGTGCCAGTATTTCAGTTAAAACTAAAGACTTTGAGAAAATAAGTCAAATTATTGAAAAGGCGACTTTGACGGGAGCAAATCGTCTTAATTCTTTGAATTTTAGCGTTGAGGATCGAGATGAAGCTTTGGCTGAAGCTAGAGATCAGGCCATTGCTGAAGCTAAGGAAAAAGCCCAAGATATTGCCAAGGCAGCTGGTTTGTCTTTAGGAAGATTAATTAATGTTTCAGTCTATGAAGGTGGTGGCGTTTACCCAGAGACTCGGGCTTATAGCATGAAAGAGATGGACGGTGTAGGCGGAGGGGCTCCAATCCCAGCGCAAGTTGAGGCTGGAGAAACAAAGATTTCTGTAACTGTAAACTTAAGTTACGAAATATAATAATAATTAAAAATATGTCTTTTTTGCCAATTTTGATAGCCGGTTTTGCTGGAGGAGCAATCCGAGGTATTTTTGGTTTTATTAAATATCAATATTCTTACAAGAATATTGGCTTTAATGCTCGTTATTTCTTTTTAATGGTTTTTCTTTCTGGAATTATTGGATTAGCTGCTGCTTATCTAATTGCTGGTAATGAGGTTTTTGCCCTTATTGTTGGTTACGCTGGGGGAGATTTTATTGAAAATCTCTATAAAACTATTATGAAAAAAGAATCAATTTACGAAAAAAACTTAAAAGACATTAAAATCAGAAAAGAATAAAAAATAAATTTATAACAACCCGCTCACCTTGTTCGCAGAACGTTCCTGTCTGCCGGTAGGCAGAGAAATTAAATATTATTGTATATAAAAGTAAAGTAATTTAATTATGAAATTAAGAATTATTCCCTTAGGTGGATTTGAAGAAGTTGGCAAAAACTGTTTAGCTTTAGAACTTTTGCCTGCAGGGCAAAAAAAAGGAGACATTATGGTAATTGACATGGGCCTGGACTTTCCTGGTCCAAATTTATTAGGCGTTGACTACGTTCTTCCTGATGTTGACTTTTTGAAAAAAAATAAAGAAAGGATTAAGGGTCTAGTTATTACTCATGGACACTTAGATCATATTGGAGCTTTGCCTTATTTTATTAATCAGTTGGGAAATCCTCCAATTTACGCTACTCCCTTGACTATAGGTTTAATTGAAGACAGGTTTTTAGAGCTGGGTTTTCAAGATGCGAAATTTAAAGTGATTAAGCCAGAAGAGAAATTTTCAATAGGAGCCTTTTCTCTTCTCCCTTTTGCCGTGGTACATAATATTCCTGATAGTGTTGGTTTTATTATTAAAACTCCTTTAGGATCTATCGTGCATACCGGAGATTTTAAATTTGACAAAACTCCAGCTGACCAAAAACCAGTTAACGAAAAGCTCTTAAAAAAAGTAGGAGATGAAGGGGTTTTATTGTTAATGTCGGACAGCACTAATGCCGCTGTTCCCGGGGAGGTGGTTTCTGAAAAAGAAGTGGGAGAGATGATCTCTTCTTTGATCAAAGGAATTAAAGGAAGGATTATTTTCACAACCTTTGCTAGTCTAATTAGTCGTATTCAGCAAGCAATTGACGTTTGTCAGAAATGCAAAAGAAAGGTGGCTTTAATTGGCCTTTCTGTTCAAAAAACAGTAGCTATTGCTCAAGGATTAGGTTATCTTAAAATCCCGCCCAAGATGTTGATTGACATTACAGATATCAAAAAATTTCCTCCGCATAAAGTTTTTATTATTGCGGGCGGATCTCAAGGAATGGAAGGTTCTTCTATGGAAAGAATTGCTCAAAATGTGCATCGTTTAGTAAGGATTAAATCTGGAGATACGGTTATTTTCTCATCTTCTACTGTCCCTGGCAATGAGATTGCTGTTAGCTCGGTGATGAATGGTTTAGTTGATCAAGGTGCAGAGATAATTTTTCGAAAAGCTTTAGGTTCTGGCATTCATAGTTCGGGACATGCTCAGCAAGAAGATCTTTTGAAAATGATGTCCTTGATTCGTCCTCGATTTTTTGTGCCGATTGAAGGAGCTCATTACATGCAAGCTGAACATATTAAATTAGCTCAAAAATTTGGAATTAAGAAAAAAAATTGTTTTATGCTTAAGAATGGAGAAGTTTTGGAAATTAACGAAAGAAAGGAGATTAAAAAGGATTCTTCTTTTCGCGCATCTCATAATATGGTTGTGGTCGAAGGAAGTCGAACCGAGGTTTTAAATGAGCAAATTTTAGAAGAACGTCAACGCTTAGCTGAGAATGGAATTTGTTTTGTTTCTTTTGTTTCATCCCATTCTTTTTCACGAAAATCAGAGAAGAAGAAATCAAAAAACAAAGAAGAAAGAGTTAAAATATCTTCTCAGGGAATTGCTTTAAATGAAGAACTAGTTTCAGAATTAAAGAAGAAAGCTAGTCGCTTGTTTAAACGTCATGGATTAAGGCCAGGTTCAGGGCAAAAAATTGCTCACAGCTTAAGCGATTCTATTTTAAGTCGGATTGGCAAAAAACCAAAAGTAATAGTTTCATTTTGAAATTTTAATTTAAAATTATGAAAAAAGAAGAAATTAAGGAAAAGATTAGCTCTTTTCTAAAAAAAGAAGAAAATGTTCTCTGGAAAGACAGGTTTAAAGACATTTTATCTTATTTAGGAGTTTTATCTTTACTTGTTTTTATTTGGCGAGATAAAGAAAAACCCGCTTCTTGTCATTTGCGGCAAGGTTTAGTTTTATTTGGCTTAGAAATCGTTTTTACTTTAATTATGGTCGTTCCTTTTGTGGGCTGGTTAATCGGTTTATTGGGTTGGATTTTGTGCATTTTGCTTTCTTTGCGAGGAGTCTTAAAAGCAGTTCAGGGTCAAGAATGGTCTATCCCTGTTATTAAAAAAATTTCCCAAGAAATCAAAATTTAATTGGGGCCAGACCCCGGGAAAAAATGTTAAAAAACTGACGTTTTTAGAAAATCGTCCTTAATGTCTTTTCCAGGAAAGGGTTTTAGAGAAGCTGTTTTTGGGGTCAGACCCCGGGAAAAAATGTTAAAAAACTGACGTTTTTGAGAAACATGAAAAAAGATAAGGAAAAAAGATAAGGGAAAATAAGAATAAATTAATTAGAAGATAAAATTAATTTTTTATGCAAACAATACTTTGGTTTAGGGAATTAACTCTAAAAAATGTCCCTCAAGTAGGTGGCAAGAATGCTTCTTTGGGAGAAATGTATCAAAAATTAGGCAAGCAAGGGGTGCGAATTCCGAATGGTTTTGCTACTACAGCTGAAGCTTATTGGCGATTTATGCAACAAGATGCTTTGGGCGAAAAGATTGAAAAAATCTTAGAGGGGTTAGACGTGCAAGATGTTAAAGAATTAGCTTTGCGAGGCGAGAAAGTTCGCAAGTTAATTTTAAAAACTCCCTTAAGTCAAGAACTTGCTGATGAATTAAAAAAAGCTTACCAAAGATTATCCCAAGAATACAAAACTAAAGCAGTGGACGTCGCTGTACGAAGCTCGGCTACAGCCGAAGATTTGCCAGATGCTAGTTTTGCTGGCCAAATGGAAACTTACCTTAACGTTCAGGGTCCAGAAAATCTTTTAAAAGCTGCTCATAAATGCCTGGCTTCTCTTTTTACTAATCGAGCTATTGTTTATCGCCAGTCTAAAGGTTTTAAACATAGCGAAGTGGCTCTTTCCATTGGAGTTCAAAAAATGGTTCGTTCAGATTTGGCTTGTTCCGGAGTAATGTTTTCTTGTGACACTGAGTCTGGATTTGCAGATGTAACTGTAATTAATTCTTCTTGGGGGTTGGGAGAAAATGTAGTTCAGGGCAAGGTTAGTCCGGATGAATTTATGGTTTTTGAACCACTGTTAGACCAAGGGTATCGACCAATTGTTAATAAGAGGCTGGGCGGAAAAGAGTGGAGAATGACTTATGGCGAGAAAGGCAAGACTGCGGTTAAAAATATTAAGACCACCCCTCAAGAAAGAAGTAAGTTTACTCTTTCTGATCAGGAAGTTCTAGAGTTAGCTCGTTATTCGGTTTTAATTGAAAAACACTACGGCCGACCCATGGATATGGAGTGGGGTAAAGACGGAAAAGATAAAAAATTATATATTCTTCAGGCTCGACCGGAAACAGTCCAGTCTTTGAAATCGGTAGATGTTTTAGAAAGATTTGTTTTTAAGCCTCAAAAGGAAGAAAAAAAGGTTTTAATTACCGGTGTGGCTGTGGGTTCAAAAATTGGTCAAGGCGAAGTTAATGTTATCAAAAGTGCTAAAGATATTGTTAAGTTTAAACCGGGTCAAGTTTTGGTGACCAAAATGACTGATCCAGACTGGGTGCCGATTATGAAAATTGCTTCGGCAATTATTACTGATGATGGAGGAAGAGTTTGTCACGCTGCAATTGTTAGCAGAGAGATGGGAGTTCCTTGTGTGGTGGGAACTGGTGATGCTACTCAGAAAATTAAAAGTGGGCAAAAAGTAACAGTCTCTTGTGCTGAGGGTGAAGTGGGGCGTGTTTATCAGGGATTACTTCCTTTTCAAGTAAAGAAGACTCGTTTAAAGAATTTCAAAAAACCTGAAACCAAAGTGATGCTTAATTTAGCGGAGCCGAGTCAAGCTTTTGGTCTTTCTTTTCTTCCTAATGATGGAGTGGGTTTAGCTCGTGAAGAATTTATTATCAATAATCATATCAAAATTCATCCTTTGGCCTTAATTAATTTTAAAAAAATTAAAGATCAAAAGATAAAGAAAAAAATTAACGAAATTACAGCAGGATATCAAAACAAAGTTGATTTTTATATTCATAAATTAGCTGAAGGAATTGGCACAATTGCTGCTGCCTTTTACCCTAAAGATGTGATTGTCCGTTTTTCTGATTTTAAAAGCAATGAATATGCTAATCTGGTTGGTGGTTCTATTTATGAACCCGAAGAAGCTAATCCGATGATTGGTTGGCGAGGGGCGAGTCGTTACAATGATCCTAAATTTAAAAAAGCTTTTCAATTAGAATGTGAAGCCATCAAGAAAGTGAGAGAAGAATTTGGTTTAGATAATGTGATCGTGATGGTGCCTTTTTGTCGAACTATTGGCGAGGCCCGTTCAGTCTTGAAAATTATTGAAGAAAGTGGTTTAAGAAAGAAATATCAAAAACAAAAGCCTTTACAAATTTATGTTATGGCTGAGATTCCTTCTAATATTGTTTTAGCCAAGGAATTTGCTCAACTTTTTGATGGATTTTCTATTGGTTCTAATGATTTAACGCAATTAACTCTAGGTTTAGACAGGGATTCCAGTTTAGTGGCTCATCTTTTTGACGAGAGAAATGAAGCGGTAAAGAAATTGATTCAAGAGTTAATTAAAGTTGCTCATCAAAATAATTGTAAGGTGGGAATTTGTGGTCAGGGACCGAGCGATTTTCCCGATTTTGCAGAATTTTTAGTTAAAGAGGGGATTGATTCTATTTCTTTACTTCCAGACACTATTATTGAAACCACGATGAGGATAGCTAATCTTAAGAAAAAATAATTTTCTTTATGGTAACTTTTTCGTTTTTTGTTTATTCTGTTTTAGCCATTTTTCTTTTGTTGGTCGGAATTACTTTTCATAACTCTAGTAAATCTTTTGCTCCTTTTGTTCCTTGTTCTCGCAGAGAGCTACCTCGTATTTTTGAAGCTATTCAATTAAAAGAGGGGGAAGTTTTCTATGACTTGGGTTCAGGAGATGGTCGGGTTGTTTTTTACGCCGGAGAACATTTTCCAGTTAAAGCTATTGGCATTGAAATGAGTTTTTTGTTTTTTCTTTACTCTTGGATAAAAAAACTTTTTGTCAGCGAAAGTCAGGGGATAATTTTTAAAATGAAAAATTTATTTTTCGAAGATTTATCTCAAGCAGACGCTATTTATGTTTATGGTATGCCCAAGGTTTTAGAAAAGAGATTAAGATTTAAATTAGAGAAAGAATTAAAAAAAGGCGCTCGAGTGATTGCTTATGGCTTTCCCATTAAAGGATTAACTCCAGAAAAAGTACATCAACCTAATAGAAAAGGAGAAAAACCAATTCATATTTATCGTTTTTAAATTTTAAAGGAGAGGTGGCTGAGTAAGAAATTAGAGAAATTTTAGCTAGAGGTTTGTATTATAATATGTGTATATGCCTAGAGTTAAGTTTAAAAAAGGGCGTCAATCTAAATTTTTAAATAATGTTTACAGACACTCTAACTTTACCTGGTCACAATTAGCCAATGAACTAAATATTCATAGAAGAACGTTGTTTGATTGGCGCAGGGAAAAATTTACAATGTCTAATAGGGCATTTGGGATATGTTTAGGGTTGAAAAATAAAGAGACTAAGATTCCTGAATATAAAATGTTGCCAGACTTTTGGAGCGCATCAAGGGCGGCACGCAAAGGAGGTCTAAAAGTTGTCGAAAGGCATGGTAACCCCGGGACGCCAAAAGGGAGAGTAAGGGGAGGATTGATTTCTCAACAGAGAAGAAAAAAATATCCTGAATTTTACAGAAAATGTAATTTAAAAAAGGATATATCTAGGCCTGGTAATAGCACAGAATTAGCAGAATTCATAGGAATTATTTTAGGGGATGGAGGAATAGGTAGCGATTATCAAGTAGTTGTTACCGTGCATAAAGAAAATGGTCGTCAATATATTGGTTTTATTTGTTCTTTGATTAAAAATTTATTCAAATTAACTCCAGCTGTTTATTGTCTTCAATCACCAAAAAGTAAAAAAGTGGTTAGAATAACAATTTCCAGCAGCAACTTAGTAGATTTTTTGTTAGCAAGAGGCTTAAAAAAAGGGAATAAGGTCAAAAATCAGGTAGGTGTTCCTATCTGGATTAAAAAAAATAAAAAATTTTCTAAAAGTTGCCTTCGGGGATTAATAGATACTGACGGTTGTGTCTACGGGCACAGACACAATAGTCATGGATATAATCATTATAATATTGGTTTGGCTTTTACCAATAAATCTATTCCCTTGTTAGATTTTGTTTACAATACATTAGAAATATATAATTTTTCTCCGAAAAAGCAGGGAGGTAGTAGCGTTCGTCTATACAGGAAACATGAAGTTCTGCGATATTATCAAGAGATTGGCTTTAGTAACTCATATCATTCCAAAAGGTTGAAAAATTTTTTAAATTTAAAGAAAAAATTATAAAATTTTGAAAATAATGGAGAGGTCGGATAACGGTTATTCCACCAGTTTGGAGAACTGGCGTCCCTTAGGACTTGCGGGTTCGAATCCCGCCCTCTCCGCCAATTGATTTATGGAGGTCCGGCCTCTATGAGACTTCGTAAAATTTTTATGGAGTTATTAGATTTAATTAGTTTAATATTTTTTAATTATGAATTTTGAAAAAAAAGGAAATAATTTTTCTGAAGAAAAAAGGGAAGATGTTTTTCTAAAAGATAAAATTGATTCTTGTGTGCAGGGGAAAATTAGAATTTTGAATGATTCTTTGCCAGAGCATCTTCAGGTTCCGGAATATGATTTTCGTCAAAGACTGAAGTACGAAAAAAGATTGTTTCGCCTTACTAAAGGGAGAGAAGAAGAAGTAATGAACGAAATTGGCAGAGAGTTTTTAGGAGATTACCTGAAGAAAGAAGACCTTAGTTCAGAAGATAAAAAGATTTTAAGAGAGCTAATTGAAAGTATGACTCCTGCTCCAGAAGAAGACCAAGAAGATGAAGAAAAAGAGTAGTTTTTTTCTATCAAGATAGTCATTTATGATATTTGATTGTTGTAAATAATCACTTCCAAGAAAGACAAAAAGATATTTTTATCAAGTTTTTATGGATAATAACTTAATTTCTCTCAAAAAAGAAATTCTAGAAATAGCCAATCCTCAGAAAGCGAAAATTTTACAGATTTTTTTTAAAACAAACAAAGGAGGATATGGAGAAGGTGATATTTTTTTGGGAGCCAGAGTACCTTTGTTGAGAAAAATAGGAAAAAAATATAGAGATTTGTCTTTGACTGATTTAGAGAAATTAACCCAAAGCAGGTTTCACGAATATCGCCAAATTGCTCTTTTTATTTTAGTTGATCAATATCAAAAAGCCGGTGATAAAAAAAGAAAAGAAATTTTTTATTTTTATTTAAAGCAGGTGGAATATATAAATAATTGGGATTTAGTAGATTTGTCTGCCTCTAAGATTGTTGGTGATTTTTTGTTGGAAAAAGATAAAAAAGTACTTTATCAACTGGCTCGCTCTAGACATCTTTGGTCAAGAAGGATAGCTATTGTGGCTACATACGCTTTTATTAAAAATAATCAATTTACTGATACTTTAAAAATAGCCACCTTGTTTTTAAATGATCAGCATGATTTAATTCACAAGGCTACAGGATGGATGCTTAGAGAGGTGGGTAAAAGGGATCAAGCTCAAGAAGAAAAATTCTTACAAAAGCATTATCAGAAAATGCCACGAACCATGTTGCGTTATTCTATAGAAAAATTTAATCCGGTTAAAAGAAAATTTTATCTTAAAAAATAAATAACTAATTTTAATTTAAATTTTATGTCAATTTATTATCTAATTGCTTTATTGGTTTTAATTTTCCTTTGGCTAATAGCGATCTACAATGGTTTAATCAAGAAGAGGAATCGAACTCAGGAAGCTTGGGCAGATATTGATGTTCAATTAAAGAGGAGATATGATTTAATCCCCAATTTAATTGAAAGTGTTAAGGGTTATGCTCAGCACGAAAAAGGAGTTTTAGAGAAAGTAACAGAAGCAAGGACAAGAGCTATGGGAGCAAAGAGCGTTGAAGAAAAAACTAAGGCAGAGAATGAATTAACTGAAACCCTGAAATCTCTTTTTGCGGTTTCGGAAAATTATCCAGATCTGAAGGCTTCTCAGAATTTTTTAGAACTACAGAGAGAGTTAAGAGATACAGAAGATAAAATTCAAGCAGCGCGACGTTTTTACAATTCTAATGTTCGTGACTTGAATATTAAGATTGAAAGTTTTCCATCAAACTTAGTGGCCAAAATTTTTAATTTTAGTAAAAGGAATCTTTTTGAGCTTAAAGATGAAGCAGCTCGACAAGCGCCAGCAGTTAAATTTTAATTAAATTTAGAAAATGACCCTTTATCAGCAAGCGGATTCTAATGTTCGCAAAACTTGGCTTTTGGTTACTTTTTTCTTGGTATTAGTTATTGGTTTAGGATGGCTCTTTAGTTATATTTTAGAAAGCTCTTTAATTCTAGTCATTGCTGTAGTTTTTAGTGTTTTGATGAGTTTTTCTAGTTATTGGTTTTCAGATAAACTTGTTTTAAGAACAACTAAGGCTCATCCTATTGAAAAAAAAGACCATCCAGAGCTTTATCGAATTGTAGAAAATCTTTGCTTAACTGCCGGTTTACCTCTTCCTAAAATTTTTATTTTACCAGAAAGCCAACCTAATGCTTTTGCCACCGGCCGCAATGCTAAGCATGCGGTAGTGGCGGTAACGCAGGGACTTCTAGACAAGCTAGAAAGAGTGGAGCTGGAGGGAGTAATTGCTCATGAGCTTTCTCATATTGGTAATAAAGACATGCTCCTTCAAACCATGATTGTTATTCTGGCGGGAACCATTGCCTTGCTTTCTAACTTTTTCTTAAGGATTAGTTTTTTTAGAAGAGGCGGGAATCGTCGGAATGAAGGAAAATTAGGGGTTCTAATTTTAATTTTAGGGCTATTGGCTGCAATTTTAGCTCCTTTAGCGGCTAGTTTAATCAGAATGGCGGTTTCGCGCAAAAGAGAATTTTTGGCAGACGCTTCCGGAGCGCTTTTAACTAGATATCCAGAGGGATTAGCTCAAGCTTTGGAAAAAATATCAAAAGATCAAGCCCCTTTGCGAACCGCCTCCAAAGCCAATGCCCATCTTTTTATTCATTCTCCTTTGCGGGGGCCAGAGAATAAAAATTGGTTTGCTAAATTATTTATGACTCATCCAGAAGTTGGGGAGAGAATTCGAGCTTTGCGAGGAATGAAAATTTAAATTTATTTAATGTTCTTAGTTTAATTTTTGACAAAAAATGGAATTATTAAAATTTTTAGAATCAAAAGATCAGAAAAGTATTAAGTTTTTACAACAAACCAAAGATAATCATATTATTGAAACGGGTTATTATGATTTAGACGAAGAGATAATTTGCATTTCTTGTCAGATTGGTTGTTCTATGGGTTGTATTTTTTGCGTCACTGCAGAGTCAATTGACTCTTTGCAAGCTGATCAAGCTTTTTTTCGTAATTTAACTGCCCAAGAAATAGAAGATCAGATCAAGAATGTTTTCTCTTTTTTAAAAAAAGAAGGTCGGTTAAAAGGTAAGAAAATTCTATTATCATATATGGGAATGGGAGAACCTCTTTTGAATTACGAGAATGTGGTAGAGAGTATTAAAAATTTAGCTAAAATTTTTCCTAATTCTCGGGCAACTATTTCCACCTTGGGGACTAGGCCAGACTTAATGAAAAAGTTATCTGAAGAAGACATTAACCTTGCTTTGAAGTTGCATTTTTCTTTACACGCCCCTAATGATAAATTACGAAAGAAAATACTTCCTTCTGCTCAACCGATTAAGTTGGGGTTAGAGGCTTTAAAGAGTTTTGCTGAGATCAAGAAAGCCCCAATGAAAGTTAATTATATTTTGATTAAAGATTTAAACGATTCTTCGGAAAACGCTCTTGAGCTGGCGAAATTAATAAAACCCTATCCTTTTATTGTTAAATTAAGTAGTCTTAATGGTAATTGTAGTGGTTTAGAGCCATCTAAAATAAGTAAATTTGATCTTTTTGAGAAAATCTTACATTCGCACGAAATAGAAACTTGCCGTTTCATTTCCAAGGGAACTGATATTAAAGCTGGTTGCGGGCAATTAAGAAGACATTTTTATCAAAAATAAGTTTATCAAGGAGAGGTGCCGGAGCGGCCGAACGGGACAGTCTTGAAAACTGTTGAACCCGAGAGGGTTCCGAGGGTTCGAATCCCTCCCTCTCCGCCATTGAATTTTTACCAAGGGTTTGTTTATAATTTTTTCCATGAATAATGATTTTTTCGACGTTAATCAGCAATTAATTAAAAGAAAAAAAGGAGATCAGGTTTTTTGGAGGATTTCTGCTTACGGTTTAATCAGGTCTCCACAGAAAAAAATTCTTTTAGTAGTTCCTCAGTACAATAAAGATATTTGGATTCTACCGGGCGGAGAAATTAATTTAGATGAATCTGTTGAAGAGGGAATTATTAGAGAATGTTATGAAGAAACCGGCTATCGTGTTAAGATTAAAGGGACAAAACCATTTTATGTGGGAGAAACGAATTTTTACTGTATGCAAAAATTTTGTCATTCCATTAATTTGATTTATGAAGCTAACCTTACTTCTTTAAAGCAGGACAAAGAGGTAATTAATTCTTTAGAGCCCAATGAAGTGGAAAGAGTAGAATGGGTTCCCTTGGAAGAGATTGGTCAGAAAAAATGTCATTTTGTGATGTATCCAGCAATTAAAATTTTAAAAAATAAAATTAATTAAATATTATCATGATTAAAAAGAAAAGTTTTTTCAAAACTACAAGCTTGTTATTAATGTTTGCTTTTTTAGGTATTTTTGTAACGGCTTGCGTTCCCAAAGAAATGGAGTTGGTTCCTCCAGAGGAAGAATTAGGAACAGCCAGTCAAGAAGAAGCTCTAATAGAAGTGGTGATCGCTAACAATGAATTTGCTCTTGATCTTTATCAGAGGTATCAAGCACAGGAAGAGGGTAATATATTTTTCTCTCCCTATAGCATTTCTAGTGCCTTAGCCATGACTTACGAAGGAGCTCGGGGAGAAACTGCCGAAGAAATGAGATCTGTTTTTCATTTTCCGGAGAGCGAAGAATATTTAAGAAGCGGTTACCAGAGTCTCAATCAGGTGATTAATCAAGAAGATAAGGATTATCAGTTAAGGGTAGCTAATGCTTTGTGGGCTGAAGAAGATTTTGAATTTTTGACTGAGTATTTTAATTTAGTTAACAGATATTATGGTGCTGAGATAACTAATCTTGATTTTAAGAATAATGCCGAGGAATCACGTCTTACTATTAACGATTGGGTAGGGGAACAAACCGAGGATAAAATTAAAGATTTAATCCCTGCTGGTGCTATTAATCCCTTAACTAGGCTAATTTTAACTAACGCTATTTATTTTAAGGGAAATTGGTTACAAGAGTTTGATCAAGATCAAACTACGGAAAGGGATTTCAAGGTTTCTGAAAGTGAAGTTGTTAGGGCAGAAATGATGCAACGTACAGACGAAGAGGCCGAGTTTAATTATCTCGAAAATGAGCAGTTACAAATTTTGGAATTACCTTATCAGGGAGAAGAATTGTCAATGTTGATTTTTTTGCCACAAGGGAATGATATTGACGCCTTAGGAGACACTTTGATCGTAGAGAAAATAGAAGAATGGAAAGAAGAGTTAAGAGAACAGAGAGTGAAGGTTTATTTACCTAAGTTTAAATTTGAGACTAAATATTTTATGAAGAAAGATTTATCAGATTTGGGCATGTCTTCTGCTTTTTCTAATTTAGCTGATTTTTCTGGCATGACTGGAGAAAAAGATTTGTTCATCAGTGAAGTAATTCATCAGGCCTTTGTTGATGTCAATGAAGAGGGGACAGAGGCCGCCGCCGCTACTGCGGTGGTAATGGAATTGCTTAGCGCTGGACCAGGTTCAAAAATTCCAGTTTTCCGAGCTGATCATCCTTTTATCTTCATGATTCAACAAAAAGATTCAGGTAATATTTTGTTCTTAGGTCGGGTGATGAATCCCAATCAAGAATAATTATTTATTTAATATTTTATGGCTGATCACGTTGAAGAGATAAAGTCCAAATTAGATATTTTGGATGTTGTTTCTGAGTATGTGCAATTAAAACAAAGCGGGAGTAATTTTCGTGGCTTATGCCCTTTTCATCAAGAAAAGACCCCCTCCTTTTTTGTTTCTCCAGACCGACAAATTTATCACTGCTTTGGTTGTGGGGAGGGAGGAGATATGTTTAGTTTTATTCAAAAAATTGAAGGAGTTGATTTTCCCGAAGCTTTGAGAATTTTAGCTGAGAAAGCTGGGGTGGAAATCAAGCAATACGATTCTCATAATACTAGTCAGAGAACAAAATTATTGGATATTTGTGAACTAAGCGCTAAATTTTATCACAAGATTTTACTAGAATCATCTTCCGCAGAAGAAGCACGAAAATATTTAGAAAAACGAGGAGTTTCTTCTCAAACTATTGCTGCATTTCAATTAGGTTTTGTTCCTGACCAATGGGATACTTTATTTAAGTTTTTGAGCAAAAGAAAATATCAAGGCTCAGAAATAGAAGCGGCGGGATTAGTGGTTTCTAAACAAAAGGGTTCTGGTTATTATGATCGTTTTCGTTGTCGGCTTATGTTTCCAATCAATGATGCTCACGGTCAGGTGGTTGGTTTTACTGGTAGGGTTTTGCCGAGCAAAAAGAAAAAAGAGGAAAGAGAAATAGCTAAATATATCAATACTCCGGAAACAGAGATTTACAACAAGAGTCGGGTTCTTTATGGCTTGGATAAAGCTAAATTAGAAGCCAAAAAGAAAAAATATTTTATTTTAGTTGAAGGCAATATGGATGTTTTGGCTTGTCATCAGGCTGGTTACAAAAACACGATTTGCTCTTCAGGAACTGCTTTGACCACAGAACAAGCTCAGCTTTTGAAACGTTATGCCCCTAATATCCTTTTGGCCTTTGATATGGATATGGCGGGCCAGAACGCTACTAAGAGAGGCATTGATGTTCTTTTAGGCCAAGGATTAAATGTTAAAATTGTTAATTTAGGCAAGCACAAGGATCCGGATGAATTTATTCAAAAGGATGGCAAAGGGTGGAAAAAGGCTTTGATCGAATCTTTGCCAATTATGGAATATTATTTTTCTTCAGCCTTCCAGCCCTACCAAAGTAAAGGCAAGCAATTATTAAAAATCGAAGACAAAAAAGAAATTACCAAAAAACTTCTACCAGTTATTGCTAAGCTTGGAGATTCAGTGGAACAGGGTTTATGGTTAAGGAAATTGGCCGAAGAATTGTCAGTCTCAGAGGTTTTTTTGCGAGATGCTTTACAAAAGATGAAAACTCCTTATTCTTATTCTAATTCTCGAGAGGTCAAGAAGCCAACAAAAGAAAAGGAGTCTATGGAAGAGCAATCTGCTAAGGGATTTTTGGGTTTAGTTTTAAAAAACCCTAAATTGGGAGCTGAATTTTTTAAAAAGCAAAATTTATTATTGGATATTTTTCCCTCTTTGGAATCTCAAAAAATAGCAGGATTGATTAGAGATTATTATCAAAAATATAAAAAAATTGATCAACTTAAGATCAAGAATAAGATAAAGGATCGCAAATTAGAGAATTATTATGATTTCTTATTATTTCTAGCCGAAAAGAATTTTACCGAGAGTAATGATATTGAAATTAGCCAAGCCATTTCTTCCTTTTTCTTGGCTTTGAAAAAGAAATATTTGCGGGCAAGAATGGATGAAGCTATGAATGAATTAAGGGAAGCGGAGAAAGCTGGTCAAAAAAAATTAATTGAAAAAGCTAGTAAAAGGATAACAAAAATATCTCAAGATTTAGCAGATTAAAATTATGAAAAAGAAAACCTCTTCTTCTAAGAGTAAAAAAAATAAGAAGTTCTCTTCTTCTAAGAGAAAAAAAGCTAGAAAGGTTTCTTCTCGCAAGAAAACCAAGGCTAGTGTTTCTTTAAAAAAGAAAGCTGGCTCAAAAAGCAAAAAAACAAGTAAGAAGGTTATTAAGAAACCTCAAAAAAAGAAAGCAAAAAAGACTTCTCCAAAAAAGAAAAGAGCTTCTCGTTTTCAGTGGCCCCAAGAAGCAGCCCAAGAGTTGATGGCTAAAGGAAAACAAAGGGGATTTATCACTCAAAATGAAATTCTTTATGCTTTTCCACGAGTAGAAAAATATTTGCCCGATTACGAGGCCTTTCTAGAGGAGGTAAAGAAAGCTGGTATTCAAGTGATGGAATCTGATAATGATCTTTTAAGCCTTTCTTCGGAAAAAAAAGAAAAGAAAGGAGAGCTCTTTTTTGACCTCACTAAGCTTTCGGCTGACTCTATTCAAATGTATCTTAAAGAAATTGGTCACGTGCCTTTAATTGATTCTGAGGAAGAGGTAGAATTGGCTCAAAAAAAAGATGCTGGGGACAAAAAGGCGGCCCAAAAATTAATTGAAGCTAATTTGAGGTTAGTGGTTAGCATTGCCAAAAAGTTTGCTGGTTATGGTTTAACTTTTTTAGATTTAATTCAAGAAGGCAATATTGGTTTATTTCGTGCTGTAGAAAAATATGATTGGAAAAGGGGTTATAAATTTTCTACTTATGCCACTTGGTGGATTCGGCAGGCCATTATTAGATCTTTGGCTGACCAATCACGAACTGTTCGAATCCCAGTACATGTAGTTGAAATTTTAGGAAAATTTCATCGCGCTGACCGCTATTTATTACAACAATTAGGAAGAAAGCCGACGCCAGAAGAGATAGCTGCTGAGCTAGAGATTGAAACCAGTGAAGCTCGTTATTTAATGAAAATTTCTCAAGATGTTATTTCTTTAGAGACTACTATTGGAGGCGATGATGACGGCAAAGAGTCGGAATTAGTTGATTTCATTGAGGATATCAAGACTATGGCCCCAGATCGAGCTGCAGCTTTAGTTTTATTGCGTAAATATATTAAGGAGATTATTGTTGATCTTTCTCCGCGGGAGCAGAAAATTTTAGATATCAGGTTTGGTTTATCAGATGGAGTGGCTCACACTTTAGAAGAGGTGGGGCAGGTTTTTGGAGTAACCAGGGAAAGGATTAGGCAGATTGAAGCCAGGGCGTTGGAGAGAATACGGCAATTAAAAGGCATTAAAAAGATTCAAGACTATTATTAATTTAAAATTTAAGATTTAAAATTTAAGATTTAATTATGAACTCGGAAATTTTGAAGGAGAGAACAAAAGAATATGCCTTGAGTATAATTAAATTAGTGAAAATGTTGCCAAATACAATGGAGGGGCGAGTGATAGGAAATCAATTAATTAGAAGCGGAACTTCGGTTGGAGCTAACTATAGAGCCGTTTGTCGTTCTCGATCAAAAGCGGAGTTTATATCAAAGCTTGGCGTTGTTATTGAAGAAGCTGATGAATCAGCCTTTTGGCTTGAAATTATTAAAAAGAATGCTATAATAAAAAGCGATTTTTTGAATGCTTTATTGAAAGAAACTAACGAGATTGTGGCGATTATGGTTTCTTCACGCAAATCGTCAATTAAAAATAATCAATCATAATTCTTAAATCGTAAATCATAAATTACTGTTTCGGAGTAGCTTCAGCCAAAGGCTGATCCGCCTCACAGGAGGACAGGGGTCAGATTTACCCGCCGTAAGCGAGTTCACTCGCTGAAGGAGGGGCAACTGGCTGTTAATAATTAACTATGTATTTCGTCTATGTTTTGAAAAGCGAGAAAGACGGTAAGTTTTATGTCGGGATGACTAATAATATAGAAAGAAGGGTTAAAGAACACAATAATGGTGTTGCCTCTACGCCTTCAACAAAGAATAGAGGTCCATTTAAATTGATTTATTTTGAAAAATTGGAAAATAGAATTATCGCTCGTGAACGCGAAAAATATCTCAAATCAGGTTCTGGTCGTGAATATATAAAAAATAAATCATCAATCAAAAATCATCAATCTTAAATTAATGATCCGGAGTAGCTCAGGGGTCAGAGCAACTGGCTGTTAACCAGTTTGTCGTGGGTTCGAATCCCACCTCCGGAGCCAAATTGTATGTTCGGCGTTTGTTGCCTCGGCGCAAAGCGCCTCGGCACGCGCCCTGCGGGTGCTAAGGTCTGATTTTAAAAGGATTTGCCACGCTCCGCGTGGCTCAAAAACCAATTCCCGTTCCCGCAAAATTCGGTTCGAGCCAATCTTTTTTAGAAAATCTTTTTTCTCAAAAAGATTTTCCTGAAAAGCGATAATTTCGGCTTGTTTACTGTCTAAAATGAATTTTTTGGCAGGTTCGAGCCAATGATTGCCGTTTTGCTCAAAATCCTTCAATTTTTCAGAAATCCCAATCTTTTGGTTGAGGATTTTTTGTTTTTTGGCGGTGTATTCTTCTTTTGTAATTGTGCCGTCCAAATGAGCGTCAAGCAAAGTATCCAATTTTTCCTCCAGTCCTTTTATTTGAGATTTTAGATTTTGAGCAAAAAC